>NZ_JBICZE010000012.1:136682-225062 GCF_043201735.1 Kitasatospora sp. NPDC048286 | reverse complement strand
GACGCCGTTGACGCCGGAGACCTGGAGGTTGACCACGCCGTCGGGGCCGACCCGCTGGGCGGGGGCGCCGGTGCCGTCGCGGGTGTCCAGGAAGCGGACCGGGGTGGTCGGGGAGAAGGTCGAGCCGGTGGCCGCGTCGGTGTAGTAGCCGTTGACGTCTGCGATCAGGTCGACGTCGCCCGCGCTGTTGCGCAGGTTCACCTTGCCGTTGACGACCGGCACCGTCACCAGGTTCGGGACGGTCTGTCCGGCCTGGTAGTTGAGGTTGGAGACGTTCGGCATCGGCTGGCCGTCGGGGTGGACGGTGATGTGGCCGGAGCCGGTGGGGCTGACGGCGGTGACGTTCATGACGACGGCGGTGACGCCGGTCGCCGGGACGCCGTTGACGCCGGAGACCTGGAGGTTGACCACGCCGTCGGGGCCGACCCGCTGGGCGGGGGCGCCGGTGCCGTCGCGGGTGTCCAGGAAGCGGGCCGGATCGATCGGGACGAACCGGCTCCTGGTCGGGGCGGTTGCGGCGGTGACGGTGAAGGCGTCGGGGAGCGAGACCCCGTACACGCCGTCGAGTTCGATGCCGTAACTTCCGGGCGCCAGACTCCTGGTGTCGAACAGAACGTCGAGCGCGGTGCCGTCGGCGTTCACGGAGAGCGTCTCCATGAAGGGTGTGCCGGAGGAGCCGCCGCCCACCAGTTTCGCCTTGTTGCCCAGGTGCAGGCCGGAGCCCCGGATGACGGCCTGGACCCTTGTCCCGGCGGCGCCGGTGGACGGGCTGACCGAGGCCAGGGTGGGCCGCGGCGCCGGCCGCGGGCAGGACGAGTCGCAGGTGCCCTGCATGCTGTATTCGACTGGCAGGGCCGAGGTGCCGGGCCCGACGACCAGGACGGCCTGGCCGGCGTCGCCGGAGTTCGTCGTCTGGCACCGGGTGCCGAACCCACTGGAGTTGACGCACTGGTGGCCGAGGTAGCCGCGGTCCCAGTGGGTGCCGCTCAGCAGGTTGATGACGGGCTGCTGGCTGTAGGGGGTGCTGCTGTTGCCGACGACGTTGAAGGACTGCGAGGGCTTCATGTCGACCACCGCGCAGTAACCGGTCGAGTCCTCGGTGAACACCCCGCTGCGCTGCGGGAAGCCGTCGACCGAGATCGGGTGGGCGGTGCACTCCGGTGCCCAGCCGTCGGCGGTGCCGACCTTCCAGGCGTCGACGCTGGTGTGCAGGGGCTTGTCCTGGTACCCGGCCGCGAACAGGACCATGGTGTACGACTTGGAGCCGGTGACCAGGCAGCTGGGTCCCCACTGGGTGCAGACGTTCTTCCCGCCGGCGTCGAGCACGGCGGCGAGCACCCCGGGGCCGTACGAGTTCCTGCCCGGCCGCGAGCCGATCCAGAACTTGTCCGTGGCCGCGCCGTCGACCCGGACGCACCGGGCGTCCAGGGCCGAGGTCAGGTCGAACCGGAGCGACGGGCCGCCGACCGTCGTCGAGGACGGGGTGAGGCACGGCGCGCCCGGCGAGACGTCACGCCGGGTGAGCTTGTAGGTGTCGGTCTCCCAGGTCCGGATCGGTATCAGCAGCGCGGTGTACGGGACGCCTGCGGTCATGGTGCAGGACTTGGCCGAGTTGCCGGAGGCGATGAACGAGCACGCCGCGCCGCCGGCGCCGTCCACGACCGTGATCTCGGCGTTCAGCTGGTTCTTGAGGTTGCCGTAGTCGATCACCTCGGACGTGGAGTGCTGGCCGGCCGGCAGGCTCAGGCAGACGGCCTCCTGCGAGCCCTGGGGCATCGGGACCTCGACGCCCCAGGTGCCGTCGAACCCGCTCTGCGGCCAGGCGGTGCAGCCGGCGGTCTCCTCGGTCCGGTGGACCACCAGTCCGTAGGCCTTGGACGGGGCGCCGGTCAGCACCACGCGGAACGGGGCGGTGCCGGTCAGTCGGCAGATGCCGGTCGTGGCGCCGATGTCGCACTGCTTGGCACCCGAGGCGTCGGTGACCCGCCCGCCGACCGCCGCGCCGTCGGCGGGCGGCCGGTTGATCAGGTAGACGCCCTTGCCGGAGGCGGTCGGCAGGGTGAGGCAGAGCTGCTGGCCCGGCCCGCCGAAGGTGCCGGTGGCCGGCCCGGCCGCCAGACCGGTGTCGTTGGTCGCGACGCAGCCCCGGGTCTCCTTGGCCGAGTGGAACGCCATGCCGAACGCGCCGACGGAGACCGCGTACGGGTCGACGGCCCAGGTGTAGTCACCCGGCGTCAGGTCGCAGGACCCCTGAGGGCAGAGCCCGCCCTGCGGGGCACCGTCGGCGGCGTACAGCCGGCCGGGGACGGAGCCGACGTTCTGGACGACCGTCCCGAAGTCGTAACGCGCGGACTCCGGCACGCGCAGCGTGTGGCAGCGGGTGACGGAGGTCGGGTCCGGGGAGACGCCGAACGCCTGGGGCTCGACCAGCGTGCAGCCCTCCGGGCGGGACAGCCGCGCCGCGAAGAAGTCGTACGTCAGGGCGGTGCCGTTGTAGCGCTGCGCGGTGATCCGGAACGGGGCGGTGCCGGTGAGGCGGCAGTCGGGGGTGCTCCACTTGTCGCAGACCGGGGTGCCCGTGGCGTCGTAGACGACGGTGTCGGCGCCCCGGAGGGTGGCACCGGTGCGGAGCATGTCGCCGGCGGCGAGGCCGTTCACCTGGTAGCAGTCACCGGCCGAGCCGAGGGCCAGGGAACCCTGGAACACGGTCGGGGCGCCGAGGGTGAGGTCGGCGGGGCCGATCGTCCGGCAGGCCGTGGTGGACTGCAGCGGCAGGTACGAGAGCGCGAGTTCGGTCGGCGAGCTACTGGCGGTGCGGACCTTCAGCGTGTACGTGCCGGCCCGGGTGGTGGCGCACCGCAGGGCCTGGCTGCTGCCCCAGCTCGGGCCGACCGGGTCGTCGCAGGTCACGGTGGTGCCGTCGGGGGCGACCACGGTCGGGGTGACGGACCCCTGGGCGGCGGCGATCTGCACGAGCAGCAGGTCCTTCTGCTGTGGCAGGTCGATGCCGAAGGTCACGGTCGCGCTCTGGTCGACGGTGCAGCTCGCCACGGTGTTGGGCTGCAGCGTCGTCGGGCACGGGCCGTCCGGCTCGGCCTGCCGCAGCTCGTGGGTGAGGGCCTCCTGGTCGGCCTTCCGGTCCGGCTCGGCGGCCGCGGCACCCGCGGTCGAGGCACCCACGGTCGGGCTCGGGTCGGGCTTGGCGGCCGGGTCTGCCGAAGTGCCCGCCTGCTGCGAGGCGCCCGCCTGCGGCGAAGCGGCAGGTGTCGGAGCCGCCGCCACGGCCCGGGCCGGTGCGGCCTGGCCCATCAGCGAGGCCACGACGGCCAACAGGAGGGCCCCGGAGGCGGCTGCGCGGCCGCCTCCCCCTCGCCTTCGTCGTACTCGACTGCCGATCGGCAGTACGTTCATCTGCTCCCCCCACCTTGGACGGGTCGTGCTCACGGAAACCACACATGTGGTCGAGCGGGCGGAGTCTAGCGGGGCGCATACGGACGGTGCCACGGAAATCCAGCCCGCCGGCCAGGCATCCGCACGGTCTCGTCCTCGACAGCGGGTAGGGCTGAACTCGATTGCTCTTCAACGTCCATGACATCGCGGCAGCCCTGCCGTACCGTCCCTCCACGTGACCCTCGATCAGGCGTACGTGAACCAGCTCTTCCTCCCGGAGACCTACGCGCACGGCGTTCCGTACGGGCTCCTGCGGCGGCTCCGCGAGTCCGCGCCGGTCTGGTGGGTCGAGGAGCCCCCGGTCGGCGGCTGGCCGGGCGGGCCGGGGTACTGGGCGGTGCTGCGGCACGCGGACGTGAAGCACGTGCTGCGCAGTCCCGGGCTGTTCTCCTCGCACCTGGGCGCCACCCAGATCCGCGATCCCGACTCGCCGGCGGATCTGGAGTTCGCCCGGGCGATGATGCTCAACCAGGATCCTCCGGACCACTCCCGGCTGCGCCGGATCGTCGCTGCGGCGTTCACTCCGCGTGCGCTGGCGGAGTTGGCGGAGGCGGTCGACGGCCGGGTGCGGGAGCTGGTGGAGGAGGTGCGGCCGGATGGTGGGGCGGACTTCGTCCGGCTCGCCGCGGACCTGCCGGTGTGGACGCTGGCCCGGGTGATGGGTGTGCCGGAGCAGGACCGGGGGCTGCTGCTGGACTGGGCGAACCGGGTGATCGGCTACCAGGACGCCGACTACGCCCACTCCAGCACCGTCGAGCCGGCCGTGCTCACCGACCTCGGCCGGGCCGCCCTGGCCGACCGCCCCACCACCTGGACCACCCCGGAGGGCCGCCCGGTCAACCCCCGGTCCCGCGCCGCGCTGGCGGACATGTTCGCCTACGCCCACGGCCTGGCCCGGCGGCCCGACCCGGGCGGACTGCTCTCCCGGATGCTCGACGCGGGGCTGACGGTCGAGGAGTTCGAGACGATGTTCTTCCTCTTCGCGGTCGCTGGTAACGAGACCCTGCGCAACGGCCTGCCCGGCGGGCTGTATTCCCTCCTCACCCATGCCGACCAGTACCGCCTGCTGAGCCGACGGCCCGACCTGGCGGCTTCAGCGGTGGACGAGCTGCTGCGGTTCTGGCCGCCCGTACTGGACTTCCGGCGCACCGCCACGCGGGACGTCGTGCTCGGCGGGCAGCGGATCCGCCGCGGCGACAAGGTGGTTGTGTACCACGCCTCTGCCAACCGCGATGAATCGGTCTTCTCCGACCCGGACCGCCTGGACATTACTCGCACACCGAACGACCACGTCAGCTTCGGCTTCGGCCCGCATTTCTGCATGGGCGCACAGCTTGCCAAGATCCAGATGTCAGCCCTGATCCGGCGCGTCATCGCCGAGCTGCCCGACCTGGAGCTTGCTCCGGGCGCGGCGCCGATGCGGCTGGTATCCAACTTCCAGAACGGGCTGAAGAACCTGATCATCCGCTGGCGTTGAGGGGCGCCTTGAGGTGGTTCGATCCGTCGGGGTAGCCGTTCTCGCCATCGGGTAGCCGTAGCTCGCGCCGAGCCGGTCGCCGCCGCCCCATGCGTACGGCACCCCGATCTGCGCGGCCGGTCACCTCGGCGACCCGCCGCCCCGGCGCGGCGGTCGGCACGTGCGGCGCGGGGGCGTGCGGCGCTTTCGGGTTCGGCGTCTGCGCGTGCGGTGCGGGCTCCGCACTCGCGGCGGACCCGCCAGTGCGGGCGCCAGCCCCGCCCCCGAGGGCGATCCCCGGCATCCAGCCCGCCCCACGCCCGATCCCGCCTCGTGGTGCGGAAGTTGGGACTCCCTCATACGCCCTCCCGGCTTGTCGGCGTCTCGTCGGACCACCGGCATCCCGGTCCCGCACACCGGCCCGTCATCACCCGCGACGGCGAGTCGTGCACCGCATACGAAGCTGAACCCGTCCTGCGGACCGTCCCGTTCCTAGGGGAAAGGGCAGGGCCTGCGCGCTGCCTCCACCGCCGATTCCCTGGAGGACCGCAGTGCACCACCTCTCCCGCTCTTCCCGTGCTCCCCGCCCGGCGGCCAAGGCACTCGGCGCGGCCGCCTCGTTGAGCCTGGCGCTGACGCTCGTCCTGACCGCGTCCCCCGCCCTGGCCGCGCCGCCGGGCCCGACCGCGGATCCCGATCCCGTCCCCGGCCTGGTGGCGGGCGAGGACACCGCCACCCCGCAGCTGGTGACCGGGCTGTCCGAGGCGGCGCCCGGCGGTCCGGTCGAGGCGGCCCGCGCCCACCTCGCGGCCCACGTCGACCGGTACAGGATCGACCCGGGGCAGCTGACCGAACTCGCGGTCGAGAGCACGGCCGAGGGCCGGCACACCGTCAGGTTCCAGCAGTACCACGGCGGTGTACCGGTGCTCGGCGGGCAGTACCTGGTGCGCCTGGTCGGCGAGGGCGCCGATCAGCGGGTGGAGTCCGCCGGCGGCAAGTACTTCACCGGACTGACCGCGCCGACCACCTCCGCCGTACCGGCTGCGGCGCTGCGGGCAGCGGCGCTCGGCTCGCTCAAGGACCCGCGCACCCGGGCCGGGGCCACCGCGGAGGACCGCGGCCTGGTCGTCCTGCCGGGCGGCGCCGGGCGGCTCGCCCAGCACTTCACCGTGCGCACCACCGACCCGGCGACCGGCGGTCCGCTGATCCGCGAGGTCTACGTGGATGCCGCACTCGGTGTGGTCGCCCTCGCCCACAACGCCCCGGCGCCGTACCAGGTCGGCGCCGGAGCCGCCGGCGTCGCCGGTACCACGGCCGCTGCCACCGACGCCGCCCCTGGCGCAGCCGCTCCTGCCGCTGCTGATGCCGGGCCCTCGGGATCCGCCGCAGAGCCCGCCACCGGTACCGCCCCCAACCTCCGCGGCGGTACCGTCCCGGTGAACATCGCCCGTCAACCGGACGGGAGTTACCGGCTCGTCGACCTCACCCGGCCCACCACCATCAGCACATACGACGCGGCTGGGCAGGAGTTCTACCAGTTCATGGGCGGGCTGCCCGAGGGCAGCCTGCCGGTCGCCTCCCCGGGCCCGGACTTCCCAGCCTCGACCGGCGCCGGCGGCGCCACCGACGCCCACGTCAACGCCGCCGCCGTCTACGACTTCTACCGCAACCGGCTCGGCCGGGACAGCCTGGACGGCAAGGGCGGCCCGATCGTCTCCGTGGCGAACGCGAGCCACGACGGCAAGCCCTTCCCGAACGCCGCCTGGGACGGGGAGAAGATGGTCTACGGCAACGGCGACGACAAGCACCTCCCGTTCTCCGCGGCGCTCGACGTGGCCGGTCACGAGATGACGCACGGCGTCATCCAGCACACCGCCAACCTGGTCAACGCCGGGCAGTCCGGCGCGATGAACGAGGGGCTCGCCGACTACTTCGGCAACGCCATCGACGTGACCACCCGCGGCATCGCGATGGACGACCCGCGGGCCCCGCTGATGGGCGAGGCGCTCTGCCGCACCGGCACCCCGGAGGCCTGCGCCAACCGCCGGCTGGACGACCGCCGCACCACCGTGGACGACTACCTCGGCACCGGGCCCGACCTGGACAACGGCGGCGTGCACCTCAACTCCACCATCTTCAGCGGCGCGCTGTGGGACATCCGGCGCACCCTCGACCCGCTCACCGCCGACAAGCTGGTCTACCGCACGCTCACCGAGTACCTCACCCCGCTGGACGACTTCGTCGCCGGACGCAACGCGGTGCTCGCCGCCGGCCAGGCGCTCAAGCTCGGCAAGGCCGAACTGCGCAAGGTGGCAGCGGTGTTCGACGCGCACGGGATCAAGGCCGGCTGGCAGAGCCGGATCGCGACGGACAGCCACCCGCTGCTGCGCGACGCCACCGTCCTGACCGGACCGGCCGCGGCCGGCGGCCACTGGGTGATGGGCAACACCGAGAACAAGAACGGCCAGAGCACGACTGCTCTGTACACCGGCTCCACCACCGCCCCCGGCACCCCGACCCGGCTCAGCCCGGATGACGGGCGGATGCACAGCTGGGCCGCCACCGACGGCAAGTCCGCCGCCTGGCTGGCCATCGGGCCCGACGCCACCGGCACGTGGGGGACGGAGGTGCTGAGCAGCCCGCTGTCCGGCGGGCCGGTCCGCAGCGTGTTCCACTCGCCCAGCCAGTCGCCCACGAGCGTGCAGATATCCGGCGGGGACATCGCCTTCGTGGTGCGCGACAACAGCACCAACGTGGCCAGGGTCGTCCTCTCCCGCAACGGCGCCCCGCTGGTGGATCTCCCGCTGCCCGAGGGGCACTCCGTCGGCGGGCTCACGTTCAAGGACGGCCGGCTCGGCTGGATCGAGTCCTGGACGACCGGCGAGGCAGCCGTCCAGGCCCCGACGGTCTTCTCCCTCGCTACCGGTAAGGTCAGCGCGCAGTACCCGGTGAGCACCCCGAAGGGCGGCGCCGCGCCGTTCCTCGTGTCCCCGCGGCTCGCGGGCAGCCAGTTGCTCTGGCTGTCGCTCCCGGCCGACGACACCCAGGCGGCCAGCATCCGCTCCGGCGCAGTGGACGGCTCCGGAGCGACCGACCTCCTGCCCGCGGGCTCGAAGTACACCCCGGCGGATGTGGAACTCACCGCCTCCGACCAGGCGGTCACCTTCCTGAACCGCAGCCCCAAGCCGAGCAGCGGCTGGTCGAACGCCGCGCTCCCCAAGCTGTACCAGCTGCCGGTCACCGGCGGCACTCCCGTACGGGTCTCCTGCAACCGGGGCAGCCAGCAGCAGGCCGCCGCCGACCAGGGCAGGGGCGTGGTCTGGCTGGACGCCACCCTCGGCCGCACCGACGTCGTGGCCCGCGACCGCCCGGCTGGCTCCTGCTGATCCGGCCGTGGCCGGCGCCCGCGACGGCGGCATCCGCCGCGAGTGCGGGCGCCGGCCACGCCCAGCGGTCACCCGCACGCGCCGCCGTTGGAACGACCGGAGATCCGCCCAGAGATCGTTTGACGCTCCTTCGGATGCCGCCAACGATGGGCGCAGAAGCTCGACCGAAGTCCCCTGGAGGCCCTCGCGTGCCGCCCACGCACGGCCGGCGGCTTCCTGCGCATCCACGCACAGCAGGTCACGCGGATCGGTGTTGCGGGCGACCTGGGACTTTCGGAGATGGAGATCGACTTCCTGCACGGCAAACGGCCCTCCTCGAACCGGCCCCGTCTGGGGTTGGGGGGACATGTTTGCGTGTTTTCCCGGCCGTCGCTGGTAACGAGACCCTGCGCAACGGCCTGCCCGGCGGGCTGTATTCCCTGCTGTCCCACGCCGAGCAGTGCCGCCTGCTGTGTCGACGGCCGGACCTGATCGCTCCGGCAGTGGACGAGCTGCTTCGGTTCTGGCCGCCAGTTGTCGAATTCCGACGTACCGCGACCAGGGACGTGGTGCTGGCCGGGACAGTACCGCGACCAGGGACGTGGTGCTGGCCGGGACAGAGATTCGCGGTGGCGACAAGGTGGTCGTGTATCACGCCTCCGCCAACCGGGATGAGTCGGTCTTCCCCGACCCGGACCGCCTGGACATCACCCGCGCGCCGAACGACCATGTCAGCTTCGGGTTCGGAGCACACTTCTGCGTGGGAGCACGACTCGCCAGGATCCAGATGTCGGCCTTGATCGGCCGGGTCGTCGCCGAGCTGCCCGGTCTGGAGCTTGCCTCGGACGCGCCGCCGAAACGGCTGGTCTCCAACTTCCAGAACGGCTTGAAGGAACTGCGCATCCGCTGGGGGTAGGCAGGCGCCTCACGGGTTCCGACCGGACTCGGCGAGGTGGGCGGCGGTGGGTTCGGCGCGCCGGATGGCGATGGCGGCGGCGTCGTCGTTGAGGTGGTGGCCGACGTGAGCGAGGAGGTCGCGGCGGATGTGGTTGACGAGTGCCTCGGGGGAGCATCTGGTCCAGTGGGCGGCGCGATCGGCGAGCGGGTAGAACTCGCCGGTGTCGTCGCGTGCCTCGGTGACCCCGTCGGTGTACAGCAGCAGGGTGTCGCCTCTTTCGAACGGGAAGTTGTCGTTCGGGTAGCTCCCGTCGCCGAGGTCGTTCACGCCGAGGGGTGGAGCGGCCGGCACGGAGTCGACGGGCAGTGCGCGGCCGTCGCGCAGCAGGAGGGGCGGCGGGTGTCCGCAGTTGGTCATGCGGGCGACGGGCTCGTCGTCGGGCAGGTCGAGGAGGATCGCGGTGATGAAGTGCTCGACGATGTCGCCGCCCTCCTGGGCGAAGTCGGTGAGGTAGCGCCCCACGTTGTGGTCGAGCGTGGACGCCAGGTCCGCCAGGGTGTCGTGCTGTGCGGCGATGAGGCGGAAGGCGCTGACCAGCAGGGCCGACTCGCCGACGGCGGCCAGGCCCTTGCCCCGGACGTCTCCGATGACCATGCGGGTTCCGTCCGCAGTACGGGTGGCGGTGTAGAGGTCGCCGCCGATCTGTGCCTCCTTCTCGGCGGCGAGGTACATCGTGGCGATCTGAAGCGGCCCGATCTGTTCGGGCAGCGGGCGCAGCAGGGCGCGCTGGGCGGCCTCGGCGACCGACTGGGCGCGGGCGAGCTGTCTGGCCCGGCGTTCGCGGATGGCGGTGAACATGACGATCAGGACGCACAGGACGGTCAGCGCGGCGATCTGCGCGATGTGGTTGCTGGTGGTGAAGCCGCCGTGGAGGAAGGCGATGAGGACCTGGGCGGCGATGGCCAGGGCCGAGACGAGGGCGGTCGGGCGGGAGCCGGCGAACGAGGGGGTGAGGGCGGGGGCGATCACCAGGAGCGGGCCGAGGTGGATGGTGGTGGGGGAGTGGAGATCGACCACGGTGATCGCCGAGATGAGGGCGAGCGGGATCAGCAGCAGCGCCCCGCTCTGGTGCCCGCGCTGCTGGAGGCGGGCCGCGCGTGCTCGGACTTCCATGTCCCCACTGTGCTCCTGGGCGTCGGCGAGCGCAGCGTGTCGCACCGTGCGTGGTGACCGACGTGCCGGCCGTAGCCGCTCCGGCGCCGCCCCGGGTCGCTCCGCTGCACCGGACTTCGGCGGCGTGGAGTGGTGAACTCGATGTCACCGGTATGCGACACGTGCCGCGTGTTCACCTGGCTGGACTCATGGTGTCACACCTCGGACATGTCCGAAATGACGGTCAGCAAGGCTGTCGTTACGTTCATCGCAGGTCGGTCACCCGGCCGACGTCCGTGAGGCAGAGAGACGGAGAGGTAGTGACATGCGCACGCGCACATTGGTTGTGGCCGCCGCCGGAGTAGGCGCGGCGGCCCTTGCAACCACCGGCATCACCTACGCCCTGACCACCGGATCCACCCCGGCGTCCCCGCCTGTCCAGCGGGTGGCCCAGCCTGCCCAACCAGCCGCCCCGGCGCCCCCGGCTGTCCAGCCGGCGGCCGAGCCCGTCGAGCAGGCCGCCCCGGCCGCGGCCGCCCCGGGCGGCGGCGGCGAAAGCGGGGAGCAGCACGAGGGCGGCGACCGCCATGACGGCGGACGCGGCCACGGCCACGAGGAAGCGGGAAGGATCTACTTCAACGAACGCACGTACTCCGCCGACGCGGAGGGATGCATCACCGCCGCCAGCGGGCTGGGCTCCACCAGCTTCAGCATTTTCAACGACAGTCGGAAGATCGTCGAGGTCTACCGCGGCTTCTCCTGTGACAACGGCGGTCCGGTCGCCACCGTGGGCCCGTACGGCGCCACCAATGGCGTCGTGACCCGTACCGCCCACGGGGGCGTGTACGGGGGCCTGTTCGGTGGCGGCGCGGTGGGCAGCTTCCGGGTGATCGGCGACCGCTACGAGTGGTGACGACGCCGCCCGGAGCACGGCCGGCTCCCGGCCCCGCCGAGAAGACCGCGAGTGCTCAGAGGACCGCGAGCGGATTGACCGGGGAGCCGGTGCCGCGGGGGATGTTCAGGGGCGCGGCGACGAAGAGGAACTCCCATCGTGAGGTGCGCGCGCACGCCTCGGCCAGTGGTTCCAGGTCCAGGTTGTCGATCAGCGGCAGGCCCAGGGCGGTGATGGCCAGCACGTGGACCGGCGAGTGGACGCCGGCGACGGGGCTCGGGCGTACGTCGCTGTCGCCGTCGCTGCCCAGTGCCGAGGCCTGTGACTCGCTCGGCACGCGCATCGCGCCGGGATGCAGGCCCGCGCTGAGGTCGTCCGGGTCCCACGCGCCCAGCCGCCGCCGTCGGGCGAGGTGGCCCGTGCGGACCAGGAGGATGTCCTGGGGGCGGAGCGGGCTGCCCTGTTCCTCGGCGCAGGCCAGCAGCTCCGGGCCGCCGATCGGCTCTCCCGGCTCCAGCCAGGCACGGCCACGCAGGCGCGGCACGTCCAGCAGGACTCCTCGCCCCACCAGTCCGGGCAGCAGGTCGGTCACCGCGCCGTAGGCCGCACCCTGTGAGGAGAACACCTCCCGCGCCCGCACTCCCGCGAAGAGCAGTCCGCCGTACGCGATGTGGCAGAGCGCGTCCAGGTGTGTCTGCGCCTTGCCGTGGTAGTCGGAGGCGATGAAGTCCCGGTGGACGGTCGGCTCGGGGGCCGTGACGTCCGCCAGTTCGGTCATCTGGTGCAGTGCCGGCCTGCGGTTGTCGGGCCCCGGCACGCTGTCCCACGGCCGCCCCATGGCGACGACCTCACCCGTGCGTACGAGTCCGGCGGCCGCCACCCGTCGCCGCCCTTCGACCGGCCCGGGGAGACGGTCGCGGCGCAGCTGTCGGAACAGCGCGTCGAACTCGTCGCGGGTCATCGCCGGTCCGTCGGCACTGGTCATGGCGCTCCTCAACCCGTCCCCCGCTCTGCCGATGATGCGGTGACGGCCGCAATACCGCCACCGTGCTCGGGGGGTGTGAGCGGTCAGGTGAAAAACACCGCATAACGGGCAGAGTCCTAATATTGCATTGAAGGGTGCAGGTCCGCGGAAATGCGAGCGCTGTGGCGGTCATGACGGCTTCGGACGAGGCAGGGATCGGCCCCGTGCGGGCCCGTGAGCGGTTCATGCTCGGTGAACCGGTCGAGGGTGGCGTGCGGAACCTGATCCTGAGTTCCTGGCAACGCTGCCAGTCGATGGAGATCTCCCCGGAAGGGTCCGAGCTCCCGTACCGGCCGGACATCGATCTGGACGGCCGGCTGGTCCACGCGGCCAGGCCCGTGCTGGACCGGCTGGCATCCAGGTTCGCCGGCAGCCGGATGAACGTGGCCCTGACCGACGGGGACGGGGCGGTGCTGCAGCGCCGTTTCGGCGAAGCGTCCATGAGCAGGCAGCTGCCCGCGATCCAGAGCGTCCCGGGTTTCGTGTTCGCCGAGCGGTACGGCGGGACCAACGGCATCGGGCTGGCGCTCACGGAACGGCGGCTCATCCACATCTCCGGCGCCGAGCACTTCGCCGAGCGCGGCCAGTCGAACGCCTGTACGGCGATTCCCGTCCGCGACCCCCTCAGCGGACGGATCGAGGGTGTCCTCTGCTTCGCCTATCCGCCCGCCTACGCGGACCCGCAGATGGAGGACCTGATCCGCAGGGCCGCCATCGCCATCGAGCGGCGCCTGCTGGCGCAGACCTCGGCGCGAGAGCGTACCCTGCTGCACGCGTACCTCGACTCCAGGCGCCGCGCCCAGGCCGACCAGGCGGCCGGGGACGGGCGCGTGGTCGGGATGGGCGAGCTGCCCCGGAGCGGGCTGGACCGGCACGACCAGATGCTGCTCGAACAGATGGCCACCGAGCTGATCTCCTCGGCCCGCCGCACCGCGGTCGAGGTGGTCCTCTCCCAGGGCCGGCGGGCCACCCTGCTGAGCCGTCCGGTGACCAGCCCGTCCGGGGTGGAGGGCTTCGTCATCGAGGCGATCCTGTACGGCGACTCGCAGCCCCGGCTCGTCGCCCCCGACCAGGCCGACCAGGTTGACCAGGTCGACCAGGTCGGTCGGCCGGTCGGCCTCCCGGCGCCCGCAACGACCACCGCCGTCCCACCGCTCCGGACCTCCACGGGGGCAGCGGATCTCGAGGCCGAGGCCCCGTCCGCCCCCGCGCGCGGCGCAGCCACCAGGCTGCTGCTGCTGGGTGAGCCGGGCGTGGGACAGTACGCCGTCGCGGCTCGCCGCCGCCTGGAGCTGCTGTCCGAGGCCAGCACCCGCATCGGTACCACCCTGAACGTGACCCGCACCGCCTGGGAACTCGCCGAGATGGCCGTCCCGCGACTGGCCGACTACGTCACCATCGACCTGCCGGAGACCGTCCTGCGCGGCGAGGAGCCCACCGACGCCGCCAACGAGCTGCACCGCACGGTGGTCCACGGCATCCGCACCGACTGCCCCTTCTACCCGGTCGGCGAACGGATCGACCTCAGCCCCACCACGCCCCACCGCCGCTGCCTGGCCGACGGGCAGGCGGTGCTGGAACCCGATCTGCGCACGGCCGCCGGCTGGGCCTCGCAGGACCCCGAGGCGGCCGACCGCCTCCTCGCGCACGACGTCCACTCCCTCATCGCCGTCCCGCTGCTGGCCCGCGGCGTCCTGCTGGGCATCGCCGGCTTCTACCGCGCCCGGAACCCCGCCCCCTACGGGGACGACGACCGTTCGCTGGCCCAGGAGCTGGCCACCCGCGCCGCCATCTGCATCGACAACGCCCGCCGCTACACCCGCGAACACGCCATGGTCCTGGCCCTGCAGCACAGCCTGCTCCCGCGCGGCCTGCCCGAGCAGAGCGCCATCGAGGTCGCCCACCGCTATCTGCCCGCCGAGTCCGGGGTGCGCGGGGACTGGTTCGACGTCATCCCCCTCTCCGGTGCCCGGGTCGCCCTGGTCGTCGGCGATGTCGTCGGCCGCGGGTTGCACGCCGCCGCCACCATGGGCCGCCTGCGCACCGCCGTGCACAACTTCGCCGAACTGGACCTCTCGCCCGACGAGCTCCTCACCCACCTGGACAACCTCGTGGGGCGCCTGGACCGGGACGAGGACGGCGCGGAGCCCGCCGCCGGCAACGACGGCATCGTCGGCGCGTCCTGCGTGTACGCCGTCTACGACCCGACCTCGCAGCGCTGCACGCTGGCCCGCGCCGGTCACCCGCCACCCGCGGTGGTCCACCCGGACGGCACGGTCACCTTCCCCGACCTCCCCGCCGGGCCCCCGCTCGGCCTGGGCGGACTGCCGTTCGAAACCGCCGAGCTGCACCTCCCCGAAGGCAGCCAGCTGGTCCTCTACTCCGACGGACTCCTCGAAGACCACCGCCGCGACCCCGACGCGGCCCTCGACCGCCTGCGCACCGCCCTGGCCCACCCGAACCGCTCACCCGAGGACACCTGTCGCACCGTCATGGAGGCCGTGGTACCCGAGCACCCGGCCGACGACGTCACGCTGCTCGTCGCCCGCACCCACGCCCTCGACCCCGGCCGGATCGCCACCTGGGACCTGCCCGCAGACCCGTCCCGCGTCGCCGACGTCCGCGCCGCCGCCGCCCGCCGCCTGGACGACTGGGGGCTGGACGAGGTCGCCTTCGTCACCGAACTGCTGCTCAGCGAGCTGGTCACCAACGCCATCCGGTACGGCACCGAGCCCATCCAGGTCCGTCTGATTCACGACCGCGCCCTGATCTGCGAGGTCTCCGACGGCAGCAGCACCGCCCCCCACCTGCGCCACGCGGCGACCACCGACGAGGGCGGCCGCGGCCTGTTCCTCGTCGCCCAGCTCACCCAGGCCTGGGGCACCCGCTACACGGCCAGGGGCAAGGTCATCTGGGCCGAATGCGGTCTGGAGGCGTCCGACGGCGCCCCCGACCTCTTCGAGAGCCACTTCTTCGAGAACCACTTCGCCGACATTCCCGAAATCGAATGACCCGCCCTCCGGACACCAACGGCCACCGTGGCGTGTCAACACCCCGGCGGCCGGGCCGAGCTGGTAGGAACGGTGGTCCATGCACGACACCCCCGACCCCCTGGCGGGCCCACCCGCGCGCCGCGACCCACTCGTCCGCATCCGCGGTCTCGGCAAGCGGTTCGGCGGCACTTCCGCGCTGGCCGGGATCGACCTCGACATCCATCGCGGCAGCATCCTGGCCCTGCTCGGTCCGAACGGCGCCGGCAAGTCCACCCTCATCAAGACGCTCGCCGGGATCCACCACGCGGACCAGGGCGAGGTGACGGTGGCCGGGCACCCGCTCGGCACCGAGGCCGCTGCTCGCCGCATGGCCTTCATCCACCAGGATCTCGGTCTCGTCGAGTGGATGACGGTCGCTGAGAACATCGCCCTGGTCGCCGGCTACCCGCGCCGTCACGGGCTGGTCTCCTGGCGGCGGACCCGGGAGCGCTGCGCCGACGCCCTCGCCCTGATCGCCGGGCACCTCGACGCCGACGCGCGAATTGCCGACCTCGCCCCCGCCGAGCGCTCGCTGGTCGCGATCGCCCGCGCGCTGGCGACGCGGGCGGAGCTCATCGTCCTGGACGAGCCGACCGCCAGCCTCCCCGCCGCGGACTGCACCCGGCTCTTCGCCGTCCTGCGCACCCTGCGCGACCGGGGGCACGGCATCGTCCACGTCACCCACCGGCTCGACGAGGTCTACCAGGTCGCCGACACCTTCGCCGTCCTGCGCGACGGCCGTCTGATCAGCTCCGGCCCGCTCGCCGGTCACAGCCGCCGGCGCCTGGTCCACGACATCGTGGGCCGCGAACCGGTCAGCCACCGGGCCGCCCCGGTCGCCCCCGCCGAGGGCCCGGTGGTGCTGAGCCTCGACGCGGTGCGGACCCCGAACGCCGGGCCGGTCAGCCTCGGGCTGCGCGCCGGCGAAATCCTCGGCATGGTGGGCCTCACCGGCGCCGGCCACTTCGACCTGGGCCGCGCCCTCGCCGGAGCCCGTCGGATCGTCGGCGGGCGGGCCCTGCTCGACGGCCGACCGTACACCCCGCACACGGTGGCCGGTGCCGTCGACTCCGGCGTCGGCCTGGTCGGCGGAAACCGCCAGGAGGATGGCTGCCTCGCCGAACTGACGGTCCGGGAGAACTTCCTGGCGAACCCCCGGGCGGGCGGCCGGTCGGCGCTGCACTGGATCAGTCCCCGGCGCGAGCGGGCCCAGGCCGCCGCGCTGATCGAGCGGTTCTCGGTGCACCCCCGCGACAGCGAGGTGCCGATCGCCACGTTGTCCGGCGGGAACCAGCAGAAGATCATGGTCGGCCGGTGGCTCCGGGTGCACCGGCGGCTGTTGATCCTCGAAGAACCGACCGCAAGCGTCGACGTCGGCGCCAAGGCCGAGCTCTACCGCCTGCTCGACCAGGCGCGGGCCGACGGCCTCGCGGCCCTGCTCATCTCCACCGACTTCGAGGAGGTCGCCACCGTGTGCCACCGGGCCCTGGTCTTCGTCCGCGGGGCCGTGACCGCTGAGCTGGCCGGTGCGGCCCTCACCGTCACCGAACTCACCTCCGCCGCCTCGGCCATGCCTCCCGTCACCGGCGGTGACGGCGACGGGTGTGCGACAGGCCGATGACCGCGCCCCCCTTCCGTCGATTCCGGCCGGGCCGCCGGCGCGGGCACCTGATCGGCGGCTACGGCCTGCCGGCCCTCGCCGCCCTGCTGTTCCTGGTCTTCTCCGTCGCGCTGCCGAACACCTTCCCCACCCGCGACAACGTCTCCTCGATCCTGTCCAACCAGTCGGTCCCCGCCATCCTCGCGCTCGGTGCGACGATCCCCATCGCCACCGGCAGATTCGACCTGTCCATCGGCTACGGCCTCGGCCTCGCGCACGTCGCGGTGCTGTGGCTCATCGTCGACGGCGACTGGCCCTGGCCGCTCGCCTGCCTGGCCGTGATCCTGGGCGGAGCGGCCTTCGGGGCCCTCAACGGTGTCATCGTCGAGTTCGGGCGGATCGACTCCTTCATCGCCACGCTCGGCACCGGCAGCGTCCTGTACGCCTTCACCGGCTGGATCACCGGTGGCGCCCGGGTCCTCCCCGGCGCGGGCGGTCTGCCGGTCGCCTTCACCGACCTCTACGACTCCACGTTCCTAGGACTGCCGGTGTCCGCCTCCTACGTGCTCGCGCTCGCGGCCGTCCTGTGGATGGTGCAGGAGCGGCTGCCGCTGGGCCGGTACCTGTACGTCATCGGCTCCAACCCGCGCGCCGCCGAACTCGTCGGAATCCCCGTCCGCCGCTACAGCGTCCATGCCTTCGCCGGATCGGGCCTGGTCGTCGGTTTCGCGGGGGTCCTGCTCGCCGCGCAGCAGCAGATCGGCAACCCGAGCGTCGGCCTGGAGTACCTGTTGCCGGCGTTCGTCGGCGCGCTGCTCGGCTCCACCGCGATCAAACCCGGACGCGCCAACAGCCTGGGCACCGTGGTCGCCGTCGCCGTCCTCGCCATCGGTCTGGCCGGAATCGGGCAGCTCGGCGCCGACTTCTGGGCCGTGCCGCTGTTCAACGGCGCGACGCTGCTCCTCGCCGTCGGCCTGGCCGGCTACTCCGCACGCCGCCGGCTGCGCGCCGGTGGCGCCGGGCCCCACGGTCCGCTCACGCCGCCGTCGACGGACGTGGCATCCTCCCGGGACACACCATGAGGCGCGGCGCCGCGACCGTGCTGGCAGCAGTCGTGCTGACAACGGCCGGCACCGCCCTGGCCGGCTGCCAGCGAGGCCTGTCGACCGGGGCCGGGGGCCCCGTCGCAGGGCCGTCGGGGGTCGGCTGCCCGACCACCCTGGCCCGGGCGAAGGTGGACGTCCAGCAGGCCGAGCAGGCCACCACCGCCTGGAGCGGCCCCACCAGCGGCCCCGGGGCGGTCCCCGGCAAGTCCATCGTCTACGTCGCCCAGACCATGACCAACCCCGGCGTGGCGGGCGTCGCCAGGGGTGTCACGGAGGCCGCGACGGTCATGGGCTGGAGCGTGCGGGTGATCGACGGGCAGGGCACGCCCGCCGGAATCCAGGCGGCGCTCGGCCAGGCGGTGAACCTCGGGCCCTCGGGCATCGTCATCGGTGGCTTCGACCCGGGCCTGACCTCGCAACAGGTCGCGCAGGCCGGCACGGCACACATCCCGCTCATCGGCTGGCACGCGGTCGCGGCTCCCGGGCCGAGCACGAACCCGCCGCTCTTCAGCAACATCACCACCGACGTCGGGGATGTCGCACGGCTCAGCGCGGACTGGGTCATCGCGGAGTCCAACGGCAACGCCGGAGCCGTCGTCTTCACCGACGACTCCGTTCCGTTCGCCAGGACCAAGTCCCAACTGATCAAGGACGAACTCGCCACCTGCCCCGGCGTGAGACTGCTGGCCTACGAGAACATCCCCATCCCGGACGCGACCAGCCGTACTCCCCAGGAGGTCTCCGCCCTCCTCGCCCGCTTCCAGGGCCAGTGGACGCACTCCGTCGCCATCAACGACCTGTACTTCGCCGACGCCGCGCCCGCCCTGCGCGCGGCCGGCAGACCAGGCGACGCAGCCCCGTACAACATCGGCGCGGGCGACGGTGACCCCTCGGCCTTCCAGCGCATCAACAGCAGACAGTTCCAGGCCGCCACCGTCCCCGAACCCCTCACCGCACAGGGCTGGCAGATCGTCGACGAGTTCAACCGCGCCTTCGCCGGCCAGCCCGCCAGCGGCTACGTCGCCCCGGTCCACATCGCCACGGCCGCCAACAGCGGCGGAGCGACCTCCTGGGACCCGTCGGGCTACCGCGAGGCGTACCGGACGATCTGGGGCAGGTAGCGAGGGGGCGGTGCCCGACGGAGCCCATGTGATCAGTCCGAGTCAGGGCGGTCGTCGGGGAGCCGGTGGCCGAGAAGCACGGCGATGTCGTCGTCGAGGGTGGCATCGCTGTATGCGAGCAGATCCTGGTGCAGGCGGTTCAGGAGTTCGCGTGGCGGCAGGGCGGTCCAGTTGCGGACACGCTGGGTGAGCGGGTAGAAGGCTCCGGTTCGGTCGCGGGTCTCGGTCACGCCGTCGGTGTACAGCAGCAGCCGGTCGCCCGGACGGAAGGGCTCCACGTCGACGTGGTAGTCGCCGCCGAGCAGCACACCGAGGTTGAGAGGCGGCGACGGATCACACGGGGAAAGTTCGCTGACCCTGTCCCGGTTGATGAGCAGCGGCGGGGGGTGACCGCAGTTGACGATGCGGACCACGGGCTCGTCGCCGGGAATCTCGGCGAGCACGGTGGTGATGAAGCGTTCCTCGCTGTCGGGGAGCTGGGCGGCCCGGCGGCTCATGCTCCGCTCCAATCGACGCGCCACCGCGGGCAGATCGGGCTCGTCGTAGGCGGCCTCGCGGAAGGCGGCCAGCATCGCCGCGGCCGTCTCCACCGCGAGCAGGCCCTTGCCCCGGACATCGCCGATCAGCAGGCGCACACCGTGCGCGGTGCTCATCGCCTCGAAGAGGTCGCCGCCGATCTGGGCCTCCGCGGCTGCCGACACGTACAGGGTTTCGATGCTGACGCGGCCCAGGAGGTGGGGAACCGGACGCAGCAGCACGCGCTGCGCCGTCTCGGCCACCGAGCGCACGGTGGCCAGGGTGCGTTCCCGGCGCATTCGGTGGGCGGCCAGAAGGGCGCCCAGCCCCCCGACCAATGCCGTGGAGAGGTAGGTGGCCACGTAGTGGCGCTCCCACAGGTAACCCACGACGCGGCCCGCACAGCACGGAGTGCCCGCCAGCACGCCTTCGAAGATCACGGCGAAGACCGTGATGGCGCCGACGAAGGCGGGACCGTGGGCGAAAGCGGCGACGACGGGCAGGGCGATGAGCAGAAAGCTCACCGGCCACTGCACGGGAGTGATCGGTTCCAGCGCCAGGATGACCGCGACGTAGATGGCGGGCAGCCAGCGGATCCAGGCCGGCGGGGCGGGCGGCCGAGGCTCCGTCCCGCCCGGCTCCGGCGCATGGTGCCGAGCGGCTCCGCCGAAGCCCGGGAGCCTCACCGCGCGCTCCGGTGACGGTGTGCCCGGTCGAACGAGGAACCGCGGGGAACCGGCCGGGCACGGGCGGGAGAAGCGGACCGCCGAGGCCCCACGAACCGCGGATCCGTCAGCGTGCCGGGGAGCATCCGCCCGGACGGCGGCGGGAGTCCGACAGCCGCGGGGGGCATCGCGGCGCGCAGCGGTGTGACCCCGAACTCCCGGAGGCGGGCGTCATCCGGTTCGTGATCCGCCTGTGCATGCATACGTTCATCATCACGACATACCAGCCACTGCCGCCCGCCGACGGAGCCGAGCGCGCGACCGCATGGCGCCCGCGAAAGAGCCGGCGGGCCGACCCGTCCGGCGTCCGGCCGACCATCGGGCCGACTGCCGGGGCGATCAGCCCGCGCAGGTCGGGCACAGCCCCCGGTAGGTGACCTCCGCCTGCGACACGGCGAACCCGAAGCGCTGCTCGGCCGGCAGGTCGGCCAGCGGATTGCCCTGCGGCTGGACGTCGCGGATGGCGCCGCAACCGGTGCAGATCAGATGCTGGTGCGGGCGGTGCGCGTTCGGGTCGTACCGCTTGGCGCGCCCGTCGGTGGCCACCTCGACGACCTCGCCCAGGGTGACCAGTTCGCCGAGCGTGTTGTAGACCGTCGCCCGGGAGATCTCCGGGAGGCGCTCCGCCGCCCGGGCGTGCACCTCGTCGGCGGTCAGGTGCACGTGCTCGCCGTCCAGGACCTCGGCCACGACACGCCGCTGGGAGGTGAGGCGCCAGCCGCGCCCGCGCAGCCGCTCCAGCAGGTCACTCATATCGGTTCACCTATTCAGGTCAAGGGGAGGACCGGAGTTTACCAATTCACATCCGGTGCCTTCCGGATCCCGATCGGATATGTCTTTGGTGTCTTTCTTGACTTGGATTCCGTCCATCGTAGGATCGGCTCCGGCGCTAGCCTGGGTAGCAGCAGCACGTGACCACCGTCACTGCCGTGCGCAACGGCGAGCAGCGGCACCACGTGACGCGCCAGGACCAGACAGCAGCAGTAGGTGCCGTAGGTAGCAGAGAAGACACCGTGATCCGCCTTGTGAGGGAAGGATTCCCATGTCTGACAACCACGATGCAACCGGCGTAGAGGCGAACGCGGAGGGCTGCCCGGTGAACCACGGGCGGGCGTCGCACCCCACCCAGGGCGGCGGGAACCGCCAGTGGTGGCCGGAACGGCTCAATCTGAAGATCCTCGCGAAGAACCCCGCCGTGGCCAATCCGCTCGGTGCGGACTTCGACTACGCCGAGGCCTTCAAGACCCTCGACCTCCCGGCCGTCAAGCGGGACATCCAGGAGGCCCTGACCACCTCGCGGGAGTGGTGGCCGGCCGACTTCGGCTACTACGGCCCCTTCATCATCCGGATGGCCTGGCACAGCGCCGGCACCTACCGGATCAGCGACGGCCGCGGCGGCGCCGGCGGCGGCCAGCAGCGCTTCGCCCCGCTGAACAGCTGGCCGGACAACGCCAGCCTGGACAAGGCCCGCCGCCTGCTGTGGCCGGTCAAGAAGAAGTACGGACGCGCTCTGTCCTGGGCCGACCTGATCGTCCTGTCCGGCAACGTGGCCCTGGAGGGCATGGGCTTCCGGACCTTCGGCTTCGGCGGCGGCCGGGTCGACGAGTGGGAGCCGGACGAGGACGTCTACTGGGGCCCCGAGACCACCTGGCTCGGCGACGAGCGCTACACCGGCGACCGCGAGCTGGAGAACCCGCTGGCCGCCGTCCAGATGGGCCTGATCTACGTCAACCCCGAGGGCCCCAACGGCAACCCGGACCCGATTGCCGCCGCCCGCGACATCCGCGAGACCTTCTACCGGATGGCGATGAACGACGAGGAGACCGTCGCGCTGATCGCCGGCGGCCACACCTTCGGCAAGACCCACGGCGCCGGCCCGGCCGACAACGTGGGTCCGGCCCCGGAGGACGCCCCGATCGAGCAGCAGGGCCTCGGCTGGAGGAGTACCTTCGGCACCGGCGTCGGCGGCGACGCCATCACCAGCGGCCTGGAGGGCACCTGGACGCCCACCCCGGTCACCTGGGACAACAGCTTCTTCGAGACGCTGTTCGGCTACGAGTGGGAGCTCACCAAGAGTCCCGCCGGCGCGCACCAGTGGAAGCCCAAGGACGGCGGCGGCGAGGGCACCGTCCCCGACGCCCACGACCCGAGCAGGCGGCACGTGCCGATCATGCTCACCACCGACCTCTCGCTGCGCCTCGACCCGGTCTACGAGCCGATCTCCCGGCGCTTCCTGGAGAACCCGGAGGAGTTCGCCGACGCCTTCGCCCGCGCCTGGTTCAAGCTGACCCACCGCGACATGGGCCCGGTGGTCCGCTACCTCGGCCCGGAGGTTCCCGCCGAGCACCTGCTCTGGCAGGACCCGCTGCCGGAGGTCACCCACCAGCAGGTCGGCGCGGCCGACGTCGCCGACCTCAAGCGGCGGATCGCCGCCACCGGGCTGTCGGTGTCCGAGCTGGTCTCCACCGCCTGGGCCGCCGCCTCCTCCTTCCGCTCCAGCGACAAGCGCGGCGGCGCCAACGGCGGCCGCATCCGGCTCCAGCCGCAGGTCGGCTGGGAGGTCAACGAGCCCGACCGGCTCGCCACCGTGCTGCGCGCCCTGGAAGGCGTCCGGCAGGAGTTCAACGCGCAGGCCGGCGACAAGCAGGTCTCGCTCGCGGACCTGGTGGTGCTGGCCGGCGGCGTCGGCGTCGAGCAGGCCGCCAAGGCGGCCGGCCTGGCCGTCGAGGTGCCGTTCGCGCCCGGGCGGGTGGACGCGACGCAGGAGCTCACCGACACCGAGTCCTTCGCCGCGCTGGAGCCCAAGGCGGACGGCTTCCGCAACTGGGTCGGCAAGGGCAACCGGCTGCCGGCCGAGTACCTGCTGCTCGACAAGGCCAACCTGCTGGGCGTCAGCGCGCCCGAACTGACCGTGCTGGTCGGCGGCCTGCGCGTGCTGGGCGCCAACCACGGCAAGTCCACGCACGGCGTGCTCACCTCCACCCCGGGCGTGCTGACGAACGACTTCTTCGTCAACCTGCTGGACCTGGGCACCAGTTGGAAGGCCACCTCGGAGGACGCGCACACCTTCGAGGGTCGGGACGACTCGGGCCGGGTGCGGTGGACCGGCACCCGCGCCGACCTGGTGTTCGGCTCCAACGCCGAACTGCGGGCCGTCGCCGAGGTGTACGCGGCCGACGACGCCAAGGAGAAGTTCGTCGAGGACTTCGTCGCGGCCTGGGTCAAGGTCATGAACGCGGACCGCTTCGACCTCGCGTGATGCCGGTCGACTGACGGCGACGGCGGGAGCCCGGGGGCGCCACCCCCGGGCTCCCGCCGTCGCTACGGGCTCCCGCCGTTGCCACGGGTCCTTGCCGTCGCTACGGGGACTCCTCGCGCGGACTCCTCATCGGACCTCTGACGAGCCCACGCTCACCAACCCGGTCTCGTACGCCGCGACCACCACCTGGGCCCGGTCCCGCAGGCCCAGCTTGCCGAGGATCCGGGCCACGTGCGTCTTCACCGTCGCCTCGGACAGCCCCAGCCGGGCGGCGAGTTCGGCGTTGCTGAGGCCGCGGGCGAGCAGCGCCATCACCTCCAGCTCGCGCGGGGTCAGCGTGCCCAGCTCGCGGTGCGGGGCGACGGCGCCGGCCGGGTCGTCGGGGCGGGCGAAGCGCTCGACCAGGCGGCGGGTGATCGCCGGGGCGAGCAGCGCGTCCCCGGTGCGGACCAGCCGGACGGCGGCCGCCAGGTGCTCCGGGGTGACGTCCTTCAGCAGGAAGCCGCTGGCTCCGGCGGCCATCGCCGCGTAGACGTAGTGGTCGAGGTCGAAGGTGGTCAGCATGATGATCCGCGGCGGTTCCTGCGCGCCGTCCGCCAGGATCCGTCGGGCCGCCTCCAGCCCGTCCAGGCCGGGCATCCGGATGTCCATCAGCACCACGTCCGGGCGGCAGCGCCGGACGGCGGCGACGGCCCGCTCGCCGTCCTCGGCCTCGGCGACCACGTCGATGCCCTCCGACTCCAGGATCAGCCGGAACCCGGTGCGGACCAGGGCCTGGTCGTCGGCGACCACCACCCGCAGCGGCTGCTCGGTCATGAACTCTCCAGGGGTATCAGGGCCTTGACGCGGTAGCCGCCGCGCGGCCGGGGGCCGGTGTGCAGGGTGCCGCCGTAGACGGCGAGGCGTTCGCGCAGGCCGAGCAGGCCGCGTCCGTTGCCGGTGGCGGCCGCGCCGGTGGGGCGTCCGCCGGTGTCGCTGACCTCCACCAGCAGCCGGTCGGGGGCGTACTCGACGGTCACGGTGGCGTCGGCACCGCCCGCGTGCTTGACGGTGTTGGTGAGAGCCTCCTGGACCACCCGGTAGGCGGCCAGCTCGACCCCGGGCGGGACGGGCCGGCGCTCACCGCGGACGGTCAGCTCGACCGGCAGCCCGGCCTGCCGGACACCCTCGACCAGGGCGTCGAGGCGGCCGAGGCCGGGCTGTGGGCTGAGGTCGCCCTCGGCGGCCGGCGCGTCACCGGTGCCGGACCGGGTGGGGTCCGCGTCCACGGTCAACAGGCCCATCACCTGCCGCAGTTCGGTCATCGCCGCGCGGCCGCCGGTCTCCACCGCGGCCATCGCCTCGCGGGCCTTGTCCGGCGCGGTGTCCAGGATCTTGCGGGCGGCCCCGGCCTGGATCGTCATCATGCTCACGTTGTGGGTGACGACATCGTGCAACTCCCGGGCGATGCGCGCCCGTTCCAGCTCCACCGCATGCCGTAGCGCGGCCAGCTGCTCGCGCTCCAGGGCGGAGAGCCGCTCCCGCCCCTCGTCCACCCGGCGTCGCCACATCCGGAGTTCGTAGGCGACCGCGAACACCGGCACCAGGACCAGCACGGCCACCACGCCGTTGGGGAAGTGCGGCAGCTTGGCGTCCCCGAAGAGCACCACGAGGGCGGCGGTCGCGGCGGGCAGGCTCAGCAGCACGGCCGCCGGGCGGCGCCCGTACGCGGCGACGCTGTACGCGGCGACGATCACCGCCACGCCCGCCGAGTACGCGATGTCCTGCGACTGGTGCCGGACCAGCAGGGCGACCGGCAGCACCGTCCACAGCACCGCCACCGGGTGGCGGCGGCGCAGCACCAGCGGCAGCGGGACGAGCGGCACCAGCACCAACAGCCAGGACGGGGGCGTCCCGTGCGGGCCGCCAGCGATGGTGGCGTAGCGCCCGCCGGTGAGCGCCAGGAAGAGGGCCAGGGCGGCGTCGAAGACCTGGCCGTGCCGGGTCGGCCGGGGCGGGGGCGTCGGGTCCGGGCCGCCGCCCGGTCGGGCGGCGGCCGCGCGCAGCCGTCGCACCGTCGCATGGTTGATCACTGGGACATTGTGGGGGCCGCGAGCCCTTCGGGACAGCCCGGCGGGCGGCGGGCGGCCCGTACACCCGGCGACTACCTCGCAAGGATGACGGCACGCCAGGGTCCACCGGACGCGGTAGCGGGGTTGCCCCGGGCGGCGGACGCGCGGGCGTGCCGCCCGTTCGTACCGTCGTCCCCGTCATCAGGCGGGACGCGAGGAGGAGCAGGGACATGAGCAGCGATCCGGTGATCGGACTGGACGGGGTGAGCCGTCACTACGAGGGCGCCCGGGCGGCCCTGGACGGGGTCACGCTGAGTGTGCGGGCGGGGGAGTCGGTGGCCGTGCTCGGCCCGTCCGGCAGCGGGAAATCCACCCTGCTGAACCTGGTCGCCGGGCTGGACCGGCCGAGCACCGGGACGGTCACCGTGGCCGGGGTGCGGGTGGACGGGCTGGGCGAGGCCGCCTCGGCCCGCTACCGGCGGAGCACGATCGGCATGGTGTTCCAGTTCTTCAACCTGCTGGACGACCTCACCGTGGCCGACAACGTGGTGCTGGCCGGCGAACTGGCCGGCGTCCCGCGCGCCGAGGCCCGGCGCCGGGCGGGCGAGCTGCTGGAGGCCCTCGGCATCGACCGGCACGCCCGCGCCCACCCGGGCCGCCTCTCCGGCGGTGAGCGCCAACGCGTCGCGGTGGCGAGGGCGTTGATGAACCGGCCGACGCTGCTGTTGGCGGACGAGCCGACCGGAGCGCTGGACTCGGCCTCGGGCGAGGACGTCAAGGAGCTGTTCCGGGAGCTGCACGAGGACGGGCAGACCATCCTGCTGGTCACCCACGACCTGACGCTGGCCGAGGACTGCGCCACGCGTACGGTCCGGATGCGGGACGGCCGGGTCGAGTCGGACTCGGCCTCGGCGGTGACGGCATGAGAGAGCGGAGCGAGCTCATCATCGAGAGGTGCGCGTTGCGCGAAGCGCCTGCCGAGCGCAGCGAGGTGGGCGCATGAGCGCGCTGGGCAGGGTCGTGCGAGCGGGCGTGCGCAGGCGCCGGACCCAGTCCGTCGCGGTCGGGCTGGCCGCGCTGGTGGCCACCACCTGCTCCGTGCTCGGCGGCTCACTGCTGGTCGCCTCCCAGGCCCCCTTCGACCGGGCCTTCGACGGCCAGCACGGCGCCCACCTCACCGCGCGCTTCGACGGCGCCAGGACGGACGCCGCGCAGCTCGCCGCCACCGCGCACGCCCCCGGGGTGACGGCCGCCGCCGGGCCGTACCGCACCGTCACCGTCGACCCCGAGCCGGGCCCCGGCTACGACCTGCCGCCCGGGGCGAGGATGGCGCCGATGACGGTCACCGGACGCGCCACGGCCGCGGCCGGGGTCGACGACATCACCCTGCTCCAGGGGAGTTGGCCGCAGCGGCCGGGCGAGGTGGTGCTCGACGACAGGTACGGCGACCGGCCCCGGGACCTGGGCGGCAGCCTGCGCCTTCCCGGTCTGCCGGGCGCGCCGGCCCTGAAGGTCGTCGGCTTCGCCCGTTCCGTCAGCCGGACCTCGGACGCCTGGGTGGCGCCGGACGGCATCGCCGCCCTCACCGCCCCCGGCAGCACCCCCGGCTACGCGATGCTCTACCGCTTCACGGCCGCCGCGAGCGCCGACGCCATGGCCGCCGACCGGGCCGCCGTCGCGGCCGCCGCCCCCGCCGGGGCGCTCACCGGCGCGCAGTCCTGGCTCACCGCCAAGCAGGGCTCGGACCGCAACACCGCGCTGTTCCTGCCCTTCCTGGTCGCCTTCGGCCTGCTCGGCATGGCGATGTCGGTGCTGGTCGCGGGCAACGTGGTGGCCGGCGCGGTCGGCACCGCCACCCGGCGGATCGGCGTGCTCAAGGCGCTCGGCTGCACCCCCGCCCAGGTGGTGCGGGCGTACGTCGCCCAGGCGCTGGTCCCGGCCGGCGTCGGCACCCTGCTGGGGGTCGTCGCGGGCAACGCGCTGGCCGTCCCGGTGCTCGCCACCACCGGCTCGCTCTACGGCACCGGCACCTCCGGCCTCGCGCCCTGGGTGGACGTCGCCGTGGCGGGCGGGACCCTGGCCGCCGTCGCCCTGGTCGCCTGGGCGGCCGCCGCCCGGGCCGGCCGGTTGCGCACGGTGGACGCGCTCGCCGTCGGCCGTACCGGAGGCGGTACCCGGCGGGACGCCCTGGCCGCCCGCGCCGCCGCACTGGCCGCCCGGCTGCCGCTGCCCCGGCCGGTCGGCCTCGGCCTCGCCCAGCCGTTCGCCCGCCCGGCCTGGGCCGCCGGGATGCTGGCGGCGGTGCTGTTCGGCACGGCGGCGGCCGTCTTCGCGGTGGGCATGGGCGGGACGATGAGCTGGGTGCAGCAGGCGAAGACGCGGGACGCCGGGGACGTCACGGTGTACCCGACGCGCCCGGACGGCCCACCCGGGGCGGCGCCAGCGGCTGGGCTGCCCGTCCCGGCCGACCGGGCCGTCGTCACCGCGGCGCTGGACGCCCAGCCGGGCACGGCCGGCTACTTCGGCGTCGGCACCGAGGACGTCACCGTCCCCGGGGTGGCGGGCACCACCACGGTGACCGCCTTCGACGGCGACTCCTCCTGGGCGGGCTACCGGCTGGTCTCCGGGCGCTGGTACCAGGGCCCGGGCGAGGCCGTCGCCCCGTCCACCTTCCTGACCGAGGCCTCGGTCAGGCTCGGAGACCGGGTGACCTTCACGACCCACGGCCGGGCGGTCACCGTCCGGCTCGTCGGCGAGGTCTTCGACCCGCACACCCAGACCAACGAGCTCCTCACCGACGCAGCCGGCTACCCGCCGGGCACGGCCCCGGCGCCGGACTTCTGGACCGTCAGACTGAAGCCGGGCACCGACCGCGCCGCCTACGCCGGCGCCGTCGCCACCGCGCTCGCCCCCGAGCGCATGACCGCCGACACCGGCGGCCCGCACGGCTCCAGCGGTTCGATCGCCGCCCTGAACTCGCTCACCGCCACGCTCACCCTGCTGCTGCTCGTCGTCGCCGGCCTCGGGGTGTTCAACACCGTCGTCCTGGAGATCCGCGAGCGCACCCGGGACCTGGGCGTCACCAAGGCGCTCGGCATGACCCCGGCGCAGACCGTGGGCGTGGTGCTCGCCTCGGTCCTGCTGGTCGGGGCCGCCGGCGGCGTGATCGGCCTGCCGGTGGGGCTGCTGCTGCACGGCCTGACGGTGCCCGCGATGGGCCGCAGCGCCGGGCTGACCTTCCCGGCCTCCGCACTGGACGTCTTCGGCACCCCGGAGCTGGTTCTGCTCGGCCTCGGCGGTGTGCTGATCGCGCTGCTCGGCGCCCTGCTCCCGGCCGTACGGGCGGCGCGGGCGCGCACGGTGGAGGCGCTGCGGGCCGAGTGACGGCCGACGGGCGGGACCGGGTGGTGCTCACCCGGTCCCGCTCGTTCCGGGTGGTCCTTGCCCGTTCCAGGTGGTGCTGCGCCGTCCTTGGTGGGCTCAGGAGGTGTCCTCGTCCGCGCTCTGCTGCTCCGCGCGCTTCTCGGCGGCCCGGACCTGCTCGGTGAAGTCGTGGGCGTCGATCCGCTCGACCGAGGCCCCGTGCCGGGCGGCCAACTCGTCGGCCGGGCCCGGGGTGGACTCCTTGACCTCCAGGGCGAGCAGCGCGCCGCCGTCCGGCACCCGGGGCGAGAGCAGGATCAGCCCGGCGCCGCCCTCGCTCGCCTGGTGCTCCTCGGCCGCGTTGCCGATCACCGCACCCGCCGCGAAGCCCAGCAGCACCCCGACCGGCCCGCCGAGCAGTCCGATCAGGCCGCCCAGCGCGCCGGAGCCTACGGTGGTCAGGCCGGCGCCCCGGGTGAAGGTGTCCTTGACCTCCAGCAGGCCGTCGGCGCTGCGCTCCATCGCGGCCACCATCCGCAGGCCCGGCAGGCGTTGCGCCTCGTCGAAGGCGGGGCGCCAGGCACCGGCGTCCGGGAAGGTCAGCAGGACGACGTTGTGCTGCTCGCTCATCGCGCTCCGATCGGGGCCGGGGCCGGCTGAGGCCGGGCCTCCATCGTGGCCCGCGGTGCGGGGCGCTGCCACCCCGGCCTCCTCAGCGCTGCTCGTCGGCGGGGCGGTCGAACACCGGCCCGAGGCCCGCCGGGAGGCGTTCGACCAGCAGGGCGACGGCCTCCTCCGGGGTGGCGGCGCTGACGCGCTCGCCGGCTTCGTCCCACCGGTGGACGAGGTGGCCGCCGCCCTCCTGTGGATGGGCGTTCGGGAGGCCCTGGTCGGCCCAGGGGGTGTGGTCGACCGGCTGAAGTGCAGGTTGTGGTGGCTGGTCCAGGGGAACAGCCGGCGCAGCCGGGGCTCGGAGCGGGCGGCCCCGATGTGACGGCCCGTCAGGCCCCCGTGCGGGCCGCGTCGCGCAGCTTGCGCCAGGTGCGGCCGAGGGAGGACGGTCCGGTGCGTCCGGCGGCGGGCGCACCGGACTCCCAGGACCGGGCCGCCTCGGCGAGGGTCTCCGCGGACGGTGGGGTGGCCGGCGGGCCGCCCCGGTCGGGCCGGTCAGACCGGACCGACCGGGCGGCCCGGGCGGCGCGCAGGAGGTCCTCGGGACCGAGCGTGGCGAGCCGGGCCCGGGCGTGGTCGAGCAGGGTGGCGCAGGCGTCGGTGATCGCGGCCTCGCCGAGCGGGCGTGCCGGGAGGTCGAGGCCCTCGGCCAACTGCCGTTCCAGGGCGGCGCGCAGGTCCTGGACGGAGAGGTCGCGGACGGTCAGCGACAGGTGGGCGGAGAGGCCGCCGGCGCCGACCGCCCGGTGGGCGAAGCCGCGCGGGATGTAGAGCACGCCGCCGGGTTCGAGGACGCCGTGCAGCCGCAGTGGGGAGCGCTCGTCGTCCGGCAGTTCGCCGAGCTGCCAGTCGGCCGCGGTCGGCGCGTCGTGGACGTACCAGGTCTTGCGGCCGGCGGCCTGGAGGACGAACACGTCGGCGTCGTCGCGGTGCACCGCGAGGCCCTGGCCGCCGGCCGGGGTGACGAAGAAGAAGGCCTCTATCCGCCGGTCGAGCTCCTCGGAGAGCCGGGACACCAGGTCGCCGGTCGGGCGGTGCCACTGGTCGACGCAGCGCAGCAGCAGGGTCGCCCCGCGGCGCAGCTGGGCGAGGACCCGTGCCCGGTCGGCGAAGCCGTGGTGGGTGACGCCGTTGACCACGCGGGAGGTGGTGAAGGCCTCGGGCGGGATGGTGACCTTGTCGGAGCGGACCATCTCCAGGTAGGGCGTGCGCAGCAGCCCGCCGTCGAAGGCGGCGTCCAGTTCGTCGAGGTCGAACGGCGAGGCGGGGGCCGCGGGAGCCACCGGATCCTCCGGGGCCGCCGTGGCTTCCGCGGCCGCCGTGGCCTTCGGGGCCGCCGGGTTGTCCCGGGGGAAGAGCGCGGGCTCGCGCTGCCACTGGCGCTCGGCGAAGCTCCGGACGTCGCCGACCCAGTCGGCCAGCGTGGGCGATTCCATGGTGTGTCCCGTGGTGTCAGGGGTGTTCCGGGGCGCGGGAGCGCGGGGCCCCAGGGGTCCTCTACGAGCCGGGCGTCAGGCCCCGACCTGCGCCTCGAACCGTACGGAGAGCAGGGAGCGCAGCGGCACCTGCGCCTCCTGCTGCGGGCCGCGGACGGTGAGCCGGTTGTCCAGGGCGACGGTCAGCAGCCGCTCGGCCAGCGGCACGATCAGGTGCTTGGCCCAGCAGCGGGCGCCGTCGAAGCCGAAGGGCATGAACGCGGGCGCCTTCTCCGGGTCCGTGACGCCGTCCCAGCGTTCGGGGCGGAACTCCAGCGGGTCGGACCAGTAGTCGGGGTGGCGGTGCATCAGCAGGGGGAAGAGCGCGACGTCGTCCTCGGGGCGGATCTCGGGGTGCAGGGCGGTGTACGCCGCGCCGCCGTTGCGGTACAGCATCCACGCCGGTGGGAGCAGCCGCAGCGTCTCCCAGAGGATGGCGGTGAGGTCGGCGCGCTGCTCCGGCCGGTCCCGTTCCGGGCCCATCAGCCACAGGGCGTTGCCGGTCAGCGCGGCCACGCCGTCGCACAGGGTGGCCGTCGCCCGCCGGTACATCGCGACGGCCTGCCGGCGGTCCAGCGGGTCGTCGGCGTCGCGGATCAGCCCGGCCAGTGCGGTGCGCCCGTCCTGCTCGGCGGAGCCGGGCCAGCGGGTGGCGGCGCGGTCGACGAGCCGGGAGAGGGTGTCGGAGCGGGTCACGCCGCGCTTCGACAGCAGCGAGACGGGCAGCGGGTCGCCGGAGAACAGCCAGCGGCGCAGGTAGGAGGTGCCCGCGTAGGGCCAGGCGCCGGCCATCCCGCGGGCCGGGGGCGGCGGCTTGCGGCTGCCCGCCACGGCGTCCTGGCCCAGCGCCCGGATCGTCCGGGTCGCGCTGTCGTGGGGGATTTCGGCGCCCGCGGCGGGTTTGTAGACCGATCGCTCGGTGGAAAGCACGGGGCGGGCCGCGACGATTTCGGCCATCAGTCGGGAGTCCGAGACGCCGACCTTGGCCGGGTCGATCCGGAAGACCTTCTCGTCCCTGGCCAGCAGGTCCCGAATCGTCGGGGCGAACACGACGGTACGGCTGCGCGTGGTGGCCGTCGCCATTTCTTCCATGGGAATTCGGCCTCCAATGCGAAATACCCGGGAAATGCCTGGGAAGTGCGTTCGGTGCGGCGCGCGGGGAATTCCGGACGCGCCGCGGCGCCGGCGGGAGACGTGGCCGACCCTCGCTCCCGCCGGCGGCCGACCACGTCAGATGACGTGCAGCACCCACGCGTGGTTCGCGAGGTCCTCGTTCTTCTTGAACTTCTTGACGAGCGTCAGGATCATCTTCATGGTGAATCTCCATTCCGGTGATTGCGGGTGCGGCGAGAATGCCGCACCCGGGCCGTCCGAGTTATTCGGCATTCCGTTGCCGGGTGCCGAACGGGTTCATCTGTCATGGACCCTAACCGAAAGATCGCCGCTCGGACACCCCTTCGGCAGAGGATTATGCGATCTCTGCGCCTTGTTAGCGGTCTATTCGATGGTCGAATCGTTATAACCCGTGGAAATCAAGGTGGGCGCGGAGCGGGAACGCGAAAGGGCCCCGCGAAGCCGCGGGGCCCTGCTGCGCGTACGACGGGTACGGCGCGGTCGGTCAGGTGTCGAGCACGGTCAGGTGTCGAGCGCGGTGATCAGTTGTAGGTCGTGGTGACGGTCACGCCGCCGAAGCCCTGCTGGCCGTAGAGGCTGAAGTACACCCAGCCGGACGGCGGGTTGGCGATGGTGAGGGTCTCGCCGTTGTCGCCGTTGGTGGACTTGGCCTTGTAGGAGCCGGTGGTGGCCCAGGCGCCGCCGTTGTAGTACAGGTCGGCGTTGCCGGTGCCGCCGCTGGTGGTGATGGTCAGCTGCTGCACGCCGGCCGGCAGGTACAGGAAGCTGTAGCTGTAGTTCCCGGTGGTGGCGGCCACGCCGTCGCGGCGGCAGTTCTTGTCGAACTGCCGGGTGTCGGCGGCGGTGCAGAGCGGGGCCTTGGGCTGCTCGGTGGGCAGCGTGCCGCAGTTGTCGGCGGCGCAGGCCTTGAGCCAGGTGGCGAAGTCGGCGTCGTACTTGGTGCCGATGGTGGTCTTCAGGAGGGTGCGGGCGCCGTTCCAGTCACCGGCGCGGTACTTGGCGAGCACCGCGGTGACGTCGTCCGGGTGCGACTGGAGCATGTAGCGGACCGCCAGGTAGCCCCAGTTGTAGGTCCGGGTGGAGTCCGAGTTGTCGTAGGTGGTGTCGAACAGCGTGCTCAGCGCGTAGGTGCCCTTGCCGGCCTGGGCGACGGCGTCGTCGTAGTGCTGGCCGCGGTAGCTGTAGGAGACGTACTCGGCGAGGCCCTCGACCCACCAGATGGTCGGGGTGGTCATGCCGGCCTCGAAGTCGCCGTACATGTCGTAGCGGCCGTCGAGGTAGTGGGTGTACTCGTGGTTGAGGTTCCAGATCTGGAACTGGGGCCGCAGCCAGGAGGCCTCGTGGGCGATGAAGCGGGCCTGGTTGCCGGCCTTGGCCGGGTCGCCCTCCTCGTACATGCCGCCGTTGTCGACCTCGATCTTGTACATCTCCCAGGCGTACAGGCTGTAGTTGTAGTAGTCGTCGAAGACGACGACCTCGAGGTTGGTGTTGTTGTCGTTGGCGACCGGGCCGTTGTCCTTGACGATCTTGTGGAAGAACGCGTCCTGGTTGATCAGGCTGGTGCAGGTGTCGGCGAGCTGCTGCGCGGTCATCTCCTGGGCACGGATGCGCAGGTTGGCGTTGCAGGTGTGGTCGACGGTGAGCACCAGCGGGACGAGCTTGGCGGGCACGTCACAGGTGCCGTAGAGGGAGCAGTTGCCCTCGTCCTTCTTCTCCGTGAACCAGAGCAGGTTCATGGTGAGCGGACCGGTGTTGCCGACCAGCGGGTAGCGGTTGATCAGGTCCTTGAGGATCGGCCGGCCCTGGGCGCGCAGCTCGTCGTGGGCGACCAGGTTGCCGAGCTGGATGCCGATCCTGGTGACCAGGTCGCCGCCGTTGATCAGGCCGCTGTTGCGGGTGACGAAGGACGACGCGGTGGTGGCGAAGGACGGGTCGGCCTGGAGGGCGGAGACGAACTCCGGCAGGTCGAAGCCGCGCTCGATGACGGTCTCGGTGTTGGCGACGGCGGTGGTCATCGCCGCCGGCCAGCTGCCGGTGTAGTCGTTCAGCAGCCGCTTGACGACGCCGGTGTAGCGGGCGTTCTCCTGGGCGCTGTCGATCAGGGTGACGGCCTCGGCGAGGGTGGCGCCGTTGGCGTCGGTGACGTCCTTGCTGTGCGGGGCGGCGTAGAAGGCGTCCAGCGCACCGCGGATGGCGGTCTTGAGGCTGTCGCCGTACGCGCCCACGGCGTCCTTGTTGTACCACTGCGCGTAGTACCCGGCCCGCAGGAAGAGCACCAGCTGCCCGGCCGAGGTGGAGTTGTCGCCGGGGTAGGTGGCGGCGGTGTCGCGCAGGGCGTTGGCGACGGTGACCATCTGGGCCTCGTTGAAGGCGCCCTTGGCGTCGTTGCCGGTGAGCTGGAACAGCGTGTTGACGCAGTCGAGCCCGGAGCCCTTGACCTGCTGGACCAGCGCGGCACCGGACTTGCCGGTGAAGGCGGAGACGTCGCAGGCGGCGGCGGCCGCGAGCGACCGGGCCGACTTGGCGGCGCCGACGGTGCTGCCCGCCGTCGGGGCGGTCGCCTTGGCCTGCGGGTCCGAGGCGAGCGGGCGGTCGTCCTGCGGGGTGTCGGGCGACTTGGGCACGGGGATCGTGCGGGGTGTGGCCTTCCCGGCCGAGGTGGCGGGCTTGCCGGCCGGGGTGGCCGAGGGGGCTTCGGTGGCGTGTGCGGCCGACGCGAACAGGCCGAGTGAGAGGAGGAGGGCGGTGCCGAGCGCGGGGAGCCTGCGCACGCCGTCCTTCGCTATCGAGGAGGGACGCATCTGTGGGGGCCTCCGGGGCCGTTGAGGTGGGGGCGGCCGTGCTGCGTGGGGCGCACGGGCCTTGCTGTGTGACATGTAAAATGGCACAAGGCTGAACGCGGAGGGAAGCCCCCAAGAACGGATTGCCGGTCGGCGAGACCGAAACGTTGCCGGAGCGTGTCGGAACGCGTGTCAGAGCGCCTCGTCGTGGCGCGTCGTGGCGGGTCGTCGGGCGCGCCACCGGAACGCGTCGTCGGGCGGCGCGTCGCCGAAACGGACGGACGGACGGTCGGTCAGCCGCCCGACCGTGCCGACGGCGTGAGCGCCGCGAACTCCAGCGGCGCCGACGGATCCACCGACAGGTCCGCCGGAGCCGGCTCCGCACCCGCGCGGACCAGCAGGTCCCCGACCGCCGCCACCATCGCGCCGTTGTCGGTGCACAGCCGCAGCGGCGGCACCCGCAGCGCGATCCCCGCCGCCGCGCACCGCTGCTCGGCCAGCGCCCGCACCCGGGAGTTGGCCGCGACCCCGCCGACCACCACCAGGGTGCCGATCCCGTGGTCCAGGCAGGCCCGCACCGCCTTGCGGGTCAGCACGTCCGCGATCGCCTCCTGCAGCGCGGCCGCCGCGTCCGGCACCCGGGGCTCGCGCTGCGCCTCGACCCAGCGGGCGGCCGCGGTCTTCAGGCCGGAGAAGGAGAACGCGTACGGGTCGTCATGCGGCCCGGTCAGCGGGCGCGGCAGCCGGACGGCCGTCGGATCGCCCTCGCGCGCGGCGCGGTCGATCGCCGGACCGCCCGGGTAGGGGAGTCCCAGGATCCGGGCGACCTTGTCGAAGCACTCGCCGGCCGCGTCGTCCAGGGTGTCGCCGAGGTGGACGATCGGGTCCCGGGCCAGGTCGCGCACCAGCAGCAGCGAGGTGTGGCCGCCCGAGACGATGAGCACCACGCAGGGGTCGGGCAGCGGCCCGCCGTCCAGGGTGGCGGCGGCGACGTGCCCGGCGAGGTGGTGCACGCCGTACAGCGGGACGCCCAGCGAGAAGGCGTACCCCTTGGCGGCGGCCACGCCCACCTGGAGCGCCCCGGCCAGTCCGGGGCCGGCGGTCACCGCGACCGCGCCGACGTCCGCCAGGGTGAGTCCGGCCCGGTCCAGCGCCTCCCGGACCACCGGCGCCATCGCGTGCACGTGCGCCCGGGCGGCGATCTCCGGCACCACCCCGCCGTAGTGGGCGTGCTCGTCCATCGACGAGGCCACCGCCTGTCCGAGCAGCACGCCGTCGCGCACCAGGCCCGCGCCGGTCTCGTCGCAGGAGGACTCGATGCCCAGTACTACCGGCGACCCTGTCACAGTCACTCACCCTTGTCGGTCATTACACGGAACGACGACCATTGTGCCCGACGGGATGTGAGGAATAAGCAGGAGCCCATGCTTCGTTCTTGCAACTCATACGCAATAGTGTTGTTCCGGCACGATCACCACCTCCACCGCCGTCCAACGCGGTTCAACCCGCCGAAAGGGGCCGTGTCCTGATGGGCACCTACACGCTTCCCGACCTCCCGTACGACTACTCCGCGCTGGAGCGGGCGATGTCGGCCGAGATCCTGGAGCTGCACCACTCCAAGCACCACGCCGCGTACGTCAAGGGCGCCAACGACACCCTCGACCAGCTGGCCGAGGCCCGCGACAAGGAGCAGTTCGGCGGCCTGGTCGGCCTGCAGAAGACCTTCGCCTTCCACCTGTCGGGCCACGTGCTGCACTCGCTGTTCTGGCAGAACCTCTCGCCCGAGGGCGGCGAGCGCCCCGAGGGCGAGCTGGCCGACGCCATCACCGAGCACTTCGGCAGCTTCGAGGCCTTCAAGAAGCAGCTCACCAACGCCACCACCGGCGTCCAGGGCTCCGGCTGGGGCATCCTGTCCTGGGAGCCGCTCGGGCAGCGCCTGATCGTCGAGCAGGTCTACGACCACCACGGCAACGTCGGCCAGAACACCACCCCGCTGCTGGCCTTCGACGCCTGGGAGCACGCCTACTACCTGCAGTACCGCAACGTCCGCCCGGACTACGTCACCCGCCTGTGGGACGTCGTCAACTGGCAGGACGTGTCGGACCGCTTCGCGGCCGTCAAGAGCGCCTGATCCCCGTCGGGTGACAGCCGGCCCCGGCCCGGTCGGGCGGTCCGGGGCCGTCCCCTGCTGTGCTTGTCCTGTACGGGAGTTGACGCCCGACACAGCCGGTGCACCCCGCCGCAGGCCGTAAGCCACCCGCCGTTCGCCTGCCGGTCGCGTGCCCTCCCTACGCTCGCTCGGACCACCGCCGGTGACCGGCCGGCAACGGCCTCCCGGCCCTGTCCGCTGCTGTCGCCGCTGCTGCCGCCGCCACCGCCGTCGCCGCAGCCGCGGTTGCCGCCGCTGAGCGAAAGGGCGCCCGATGGCCCCGCGTCTCTCCCTCGTCGTCCCGATCTACAACGTCGAGCGCTACCTCCAGGAGTGCCTGGACTCGATCGCGGCGCAGACCTTCGGGGACTTCGAGTGCGTCATGGTCGACGACGGCTCGACCGACGACGGCCCGGCCATCGCCAAGGCCCACGCCGAACAGGACCCGCGCTTCCGGCTGGTCAGCCAGGAGAACCAGGGCCTGGGCGCCGCCCGCAACACCGGCTGGCGCCACCTCACCCCCGGCACCGAGTACCTGGCCTTCGTCGACAGCGACGACACCCTTCCGCCGCACGCCTACCAGCTGATGATCGACACCCTGGACGGGACCGGCTCCGACTTCGCCGCCGGCAACGCCCTGCGGCTGCGCACCACCGGCCTCACCCCCTCGCACGGCCACCGCCGCCCGTTCCACGAGACCCGGCTGCGCACCCACGTCAGCGAACTGCCCGCCCTGGTCACCGACCGCACCGCCTGGAACAAGGTCTACCGGCGCACCTTCTTCGACGGCGCGGGCCTGCTCTACCCCGAGGGCATCCTGTACGAGGACGCCCCGGTCAGCGTGCCCCACCACTTCCTCGCCGAGAAGGTCGACGTGCTCGCCGACCCGATCTACCACTGGCGCGTGCGCGAGGACGGCGACCTCTCCATCACCCAGAAGAAGACCGACCCGCGCGGACTGGTCGACCGGGTCCGCTCGATGGAACTCGTCCGCGAATGGCTGCTCGCCCGCCCCGAGCCCGTCTTCGCCGACCACCTGCACACCTACGACCGCAACTGCCTGGTCGAGGAGATCCCGATGTTCTTCTGGACCGTCCCCGACGGCGACCACGCCTACCGCGCCGCCTACCAGCAGCACGTCAGCCGCCTCCTGCGGGCCATCGGCCCCGGGCAGGTGGCCGGCCTCAGCCCCCAGCTGCGCCTCAAGTACCGCCTCACCCTGGCCGGCGCCATGCAGGGCTTCGTCGCCGTCCAACACGCCCACCGCCTCGCCCGCCGCACCCGGCAGGCCGTCTCCGCCCGCCGCTGAGCCGTCCTCCACTGGGCCGTCCTCCACTGGGCCGTCCTCCACGGGCGGGCAGGGGAGTCCGGCCGAGCCGCTCGGTGCCGCAGAGGCTGCGGTAGCCCGGGAACCACGGGGCCGCCGGGCCGGATCTGCCCGGCGGCCCCTGACCAGGGCTCTTCCGGCACGATGGTCCCGTACATTCGCCTGTTCGAGGGCGACCCACGACGTTCCGAGGTGCGAGACCCATGGGTGCGATGGCAAGGATTCTGGACGCGTTCCCCGGATCACTGAACGGGGCGGTCGGTCTGACCCCGGAGCAGATCGCCCTGATCGAGGAGGACCAGGGCGTTCCCCTCCCCGAGGACTACCGCGAATTCCTGGCCCTCGCCGGCGGCGGCGGGTTCCACGCGCTGCGGGGGGAGACGTACGCCTTCCCGGAGATCCTGGGCATCACGGAGAGCGCCCGCGAGATCCTGACGGAAGCGGCCCCCGGCGAGTCCCTCGACGGCTGCGTCGTCTTCATGGCCCACCAGGGCTACATCTACTCCTTCATCGCCCCGCCCGAACTGGGCGGCAAGACCTACGAGGTCGCCGAGACCCACGAGGGCGTCCACGAAGGCGCGGCCTCCTTCGCGGCCTTCATACACGGGATGCTGTCGGCCTCGTGCACCTGACGGTCGCCTATCCGGCGTCGAGGGGCCGCAGGAGTACGTTCCGGTGCCGCCAGGCCAGGCGAAGGAGCGCCGCACCGGCGGGCTGCATCGGCTCCGTGGTGGTGAGGCGATCCACCTGATCCGCGGTGAAGGGGATGCCGGTCGAGCGACCCGTGGCGTCGTCCAGCCCGACCCGACGGCCTTCTTCGTTGCTGGAGACGATCCGCCGGAACGTCTCGTCGAACAGCTCGGCGTCGAAGACGGCCACGGTGAGCATGTCGGTGACGTAGGTCAGCGGATCCATCCCGAGGCCCAGCCAGAACACGCGTAGGGTGCCGTCCTCGCGTGCAGCGGTGAGCTTCTCGCTGAGGGGCCAGGAGGCGTAGTCGATGGGGGACTTGTCGCTGCCGTAGTCCTCGCTGGCGCCGAGGAGTTCCTCGCTCAGCTCGCGGAGGATGGAACGCCACAGGTCGAAGTCGTTGGCCTCGTTCCATGGTGCGTCGTGCGAGGCCTGGAACATCCCGACTGGCATGACCTGGTAGAGGCCGCCGCCGCTGGCGACCTTCTCGGGGTCGCGCCAGTGGAGGACGAACTCCGCCTCGTCGGTGCGGCGATCGTGCCGGATGGTGAGCGTGCTGGTCGCGGCCATGACGGGGCGGCGCGTGAGGTCGGTCGGATCGGCGATGGCGGCCCGGAACGGCGTGTGCCGGTCCGGGCCTGCCAGAACGGCGGACGCGTATTCGTGGGCGACGGCCTCGCAGATGTTGATGACGTCGAAGTACTGCCCGCGCCCGAAGGTCAGCACGGGTTCGGCGGTGGAGGCATCGACGTCCAAGAGGCGGTAGCAGCCACGGTTTTCGAACACCTTGGGCTTGGCGAGATCCCGCAAAGCATCCGCGTAGTAGCGGTACGAGGCGCCGTCCGCCCGACGAGGCCGGATGTGGTCGAGCTCCGGCTCGCTCCCGTCCAGGAGGGCATTCGGCCCGTCCGGCTGCCACCGCAGCCGGACGCGCTCCAATGGCACCGGCTGCTCCGGGATCCAGTGGGGCCGGGCCAACAGGGGCGTTCCTGGGACCAGATTCTCCATAGTGCTCTCAGCCAGGAGTTGAATGGTCAAGGCGAAGCGTTGCTCGTTCAGGAAGCTTCGTACCCGGCGCCAGTCCTCTCTTGTGCCAGACGAGCTCGGTTGATCACCTGCCATGGTTTACTCCAGAGGTATGCGGCGCGTCCATCGAGTGCCTGGACGCCTGGAACGTTTCGGAGCCGGTAGAGAATGAGACCGCGGCACCGCCAGTTCCGCTCTCCTCCGACCGGCACTCGCCCTCGGGCCGCGCCGGGCGGCCCGAGGGCGATCACCTATTGCAGTGGCCACCCGTTCGCAGGGTGATCGAGCCAGGCGATATGCCCTTCGGGGGTAACGCTCAAGCCGAACCGATCCGGCCCGGGACGGTCGTTGTCGAGCCACCATTGGTGAGCGGCTTCGACTTCGTTCCAGACCTGCCGTGGGCCGTGCTGCCACACCGCGTACTGCTGGGCCTCCTCGGTGCCGTCCCAGTCGACGGCTGCCCAGGAGCCGCCGTCGGTCGTGGCCACCCAGAGGCGGGTCGCCACATTCTCGACGTCGGGGTTCTGGTGCCAGGCATACCAGAGGTCGCCGAGGCGGTGGCCGAGGGCGAACTGGGTCTCGAAGGCGGAGTCTGCGACGGCCCATGGGTTGAGCATGGTCGTGGATTCGGTCGGCACATGCTCTTCCAGGGCGACATCGCGGAAGAGCCGGAGGTCGAGGCGCTGGGTGCGCATCAGCATGAAGGCGCTCTCGGGGATGTAGCGACCGGTGCCGGTTCCATCGTCGTCGATGGTGAGACGGAGTAGGCCGCCGCAGATCCATGGGCTCTCCCACGGAACGAGTACGGTTCCACCGCTCTGGGTCTGGTTGATCCAGGCGTAGGGAATGCGTTTGACGGAGCACGTCGCCACAACGCGGTCGTAGGGCGCTTTGATGCTTCGCCCCAGGCTTCCGTCACCGTGGACGACGGTGGGGGCGTAGCCGTTCGCCTTGAGGTTTGACCGGGCGAGTTCGACCATGGCGGGGTCGATCTCGATCGTGGTGACATTGGCATCGCCCAGCCGGTGGGCGAGAAGAGCAGCGTTGAAACCGGTTCCGGTTCCGATCTCCAGTACTCGCATCCCCGGTGAGAGGTCCAGGAGTTCGAGCATTCGGAAGACGATCGACGGGGCGGAAGCGGAGGACGAAGGCAGGCCATCGGGGCCGTCCTGCTCCTCTCCGTCGTTGATCTGCGTTACCACCGGCTTGTCCGCATAGGCGGCGGCGAACCAACGATCCGGCTCGTGTTCACGATCGCACGAAGTGAGACGATTGTCGTCGCCGCTCAGCCAGATTCGGTTGGGGAGGAAACGGTGTCGAGGGGCCGCTTCGGCGGCCATGCGCCACTCCGCGGCCACCTCATGGCCGAGGAAGTGGGAGACCGTGTGGAGCAGGCCGCGCATGGCGGCCTGCTCACAGACACTCAGCTGAGGTGTCACTTGTCCTTTTCGCCGCCCTTGCCGTGCTTGCCGGTCTTCGACCCGGACGAGGTGTCCTGGCTCGACTTGCTCGTGCTGAAGTCCTTGTTGCCGCCGGCGTGCTTGCCCTGACCGCCGTCGTTGGCTCCGCTGCCGCCGCCGGAGCTTCCGCCGGAGTTTCCGCCCTTACCGAGGCCCCATCCCATGGGAGTCTCCTACTTGGTCGTGATGGTCGTCGTGGTGCTGCTGCCGGTCGGTCCGCTCACCGGCATGTCCGGCCCGGGCCCCGGCGGCGCCGGGGGACGCGGGGGCTTGGGGAACGGAGTGGCCATGGTTCTACTCCTCCTGCCTGTGACGGCTGGCGCAGAGCGGGAAGCTCTGTCATGACAGGACGGTAGGGGGAACCTCGCCGGTCCGTGGTTCGTGTTTCTCGCGGTTTCTCGGACACCGGCGGCTGGTTCCCGACGCTTCTCAGGCGGCCTCCAACGCATGGCGTGCCGCTGCGAGAACGTGGTACGCATCCGTTCCGGTTTCAGCCACCTGTTCGTATAGTTCCCATGCCCGGAGATAGAGCGCAACGTCCGCTTGTTCGTCGAGATGTAGCGAGGCATTGATCGTCTCGACGGTCACGAAGGACCGGTCGTGGATCCAGAAACCATGCCGAAGTGACAGCGGAAGTGTCGCGGAGAACGGGATGACGGCGATGCTCACCGTGTCCAGGCCGATCAGGCCGCAGAGCCTGTCGAGCTGTGACCGAAGTACCCCTGGAGGGCAGACGCGGGCGTGCAGCGCTCCTTTCCAGAGGATGAATCGAAAGCGTCGGCCCGTTTCGTACAGCAGCTCTTGGCGACGCATCCGTTCGCGGACGGCTTCGTCCGTGTCCCGGGGCGATTGATGCAGCGCGGCAGCGGCGAGCAGAACGTGTCGAGCGTAGTCGGGTGTCTGGAGCAATCCGGGCACCACGGTTGGCTCGTAGGCCCGGACGACCCGCGCGTTGCGTTCCTCCGTGCCGGCTTCCCGCTGGGCGTGTTGGTGACCACCGGACAGGCGGCGGCGCCAGGAGCGGTAGTGCGTCTCCAGACCGGAGAGGTCGTTCTGGAGCGAGACCACCAGTGCTGCGTGACCGGTTGCCTCGGCCCACGCGGCCAAGTCGGCGCCTGTGGCGGTCTGCCGACCGTTCTCCAGCTTGCTGATCTTCGAGTGGGGCCAGCCCAATCGGCCCGCCAGCTCCCGGCCGGTGAGCTCCGCATCGGCGCGCAGCCCTTGAAGCCGAGCGCCGAGCGCCTCGCGAGCCCGTTGGAAGTCGCTCACGCCTGGGACGGCACCTCGTCGGCGAACTCCGCCCGGGGGATGGCATGCTTCCAGGCTCGATCCCGGATTCGGCATGCTTCCAGGACCGCGCTGAGGTCTTCGATCAGCTCCGCCCCGAGGTAGTTGTCCTCCGCGTCGAAGTGCATCTCCAACAGCGATGCGGAGTCGAACAGCCAGAAGTCGCGGTCCGGAAGTTCGAGCTGCTGTGCTGTGGCGCGCTGTAGGTGTCGAATGTCCTCCCCTGCCTGGACGTTGGCCCATCCGACAGCGAGAAGGTAGGCCTGCCCGTCGGTCAGCGGGTCGTCCGCGATCCGCACCCGTTCGACACGCTTCCCGGCCGCGACCTGAGTCGTGATGTTCCGGCACCAGGGCCGCTGCGGATCCGTTTGAGGGTCCTCGCCACAGACCCACCGTTGGAAGCCGGGAGCCTGTCGATCCGAGGCGTAGCCCCGCCGGCTTTCCAGGCGCCATGCAGTGTGGGCGAATCCCTCGCCGAAGAAGTGGTCGAACTGTTCATCGCTGATGTAGGCCATGCTCAGTCCTTGGGGACGAAGCGGGTGAGGAGGTCACGGGGAACGACGACGAACGTCTCCCCGGGCAGGACGTCCCGCAGTTGGGCGAGGGCCTCGGGATCGGTCAGACGGTATCCCTGAACGACGATGTCACCCGTCTCCGTTTCATAGAGCGTCGGGCACTTCCCGTCTTCGCTGCTGGTGCCGAGGAACTTGAGTTGCATGGAGGGCTCCCTCTCGTTCGGCGGAGGACCAGGATGCAGCCTGAAGGGCAGCGTGCGGGGCCGTTCGGGGAGATTCCCAGGCCAGGGAGTGAACTGCGGCGGCGCGTCGTGGCGGAGGCCGTAGATCGGTTTGCGGAAGTCCCTCGGCGAGGAGGTGGTCAGCGGGCGGCCCCGAATGTGTTCACGGACGTACTGCGACGCGATGTGCTGCGCCGGTTGTAGTGCCTCTCCGGAGCAGGAGGAGGCTTTCGCTATGCGCCAATGAGGAGTTCGGCCAACTCCGTGAGCGAGTTCACGGTCCAGTCCGCCTCCGGGGCTCCAGTGGTGAGGCCGATCGGCCCTCGGCGGACGTGGGCAGTATGGAGGCCGGCCTTGTGTGCCGGGCTGATGTCGTTGGCGGGGTGGTCGCCGACGTAGACAATCTCGTGTGGGGCGCCTGGGGCCCACTCCTTCACTTTGTCGAAGAAGAACGGGCTCGGCTTGGCGACACCCCACTCGCCCGAGGTGGCGATGTCGTCGGCGGGCAGGGCGAGGTCTCGCAGCAAACGTGTGACCTGCGCGTTCTGGTTTCCCGCGATGCCGACCCACAAGCCGGCAGCCCGCAGCCGCGACAGCGCCGGCCGTACATCCGGGTAGAGGTCGGACTCGTCGAGGTAGTCGCCTTGACCCGCAGCCTGTCGGGCGCGCCACTCGGCGGCGATGTCGGCATCCGGCTTGATGAGTCGGATGGCGTCCGCGTTGTCCCGGCCTTCGGCCAACACGGCGCCGACGAGTGCCGACATGGTGTGGGGCGGAACGCCTAACCAATGGGCCCAGTCCGTCCAGTAGCGGGTGTCGCTGGTCAGGGTCTCGCCGATATCGAATACCACGGATCGGAGCATGAGGGCGAGCCTAGTCGTGGCGGTGGTGTGCTGGTCAGTTTCAAGCGCGTGATCTGGCGGTTGGAGTTGAAGAGGGGGAATTGACCGCCGAGTTGTGCATCGATGCGGCTGCTGCGGCGCGTCCCGTCTGACCCTCGCTATCGGCGCGCTCCCTTCGGCCAGATCACCTCGATCGGCACGCCGCGCTGCCGGGCGTACGCGACCACGTCCGCCGTGCCGCCCTGGCCGCGGGCCGGCAGGCCGTCCCACACGGCGAAGAGCTTGTCGATGTGGTCCACAAGGAGTTCACCTCCTGCCAGGTGGGCGGTTTCTTCGGACTCCAGGTGGCCGGTGCGATGGACGGCGGTGGCGCGGTCGAACAGCCGGTCATAGGTAGGGTGGTGCCACTCGGGGAGGCCATCCCGGTACTGGTCGGCCGGGACGATGACCTCCAGCTGTGCGCCTCGCTTGAGCGCGATCTCCGCCAGCCACGAGTCCGGCCCGTCTGCGATGCAGGACACGAGGGTGATGGTGGAGGAGGCCGCGTTCGGGAGCGCGTCTTCGAGGAGCTGCCGGACCTGTGCCTCCAGCTCGGTCGTCAGCCCTCGGTGGCCCGTGATGCCGATTCGCATCGAATTCCTTCCCTAGAGGTAGACGCCGTGAAGGCAGTCATCGAAGTCCCGCACTGCCTTGGGCGGTGAGGAGGAGCTGAACGACCGTCGAAGCGCGCGGCTCTTATCGACGATTCGCCCTGAGCGGTACTGGAGGCCGGTCTTCAGCGCCTCCGTCGCGATCGCGAATGCTGCTTCGACTTGTCCCGCGGCGAGTTGGCCTGCCGCGAGGTCCAACATCAGGAGCGCGCGCTGCTTCGCATGACCAGTGGCGAGAACGGGGCCAGAGTTACCCGAAACCCACCTGGGGAGCCCGAGGTGGGCGCTACAGGTCACTCTGAAGCTGTCAACCTTGGCCTCGTCGAAGGTGAAAACCCATGGCCAAGGAGGCGGTTCTCCATCGGCGTTGACATGAACCGCTGCTCGGCTGCGTGTCAATGCGCGATCGCAACTACGCTGATCACCTGAAGCTGCGTGTCCGAGGGCCTCCACTGAGGACAGCCACGCGTCGGCAACGGTGGGGGAGCCAGGTTGCAGGAGACCTCGAGCTCGCTCTACGAGGTTGAGAGCCATGGCCCCGTTGCCGGCGTGAGCCTCGAATTGTGCGAGGCTCCCCGTCTGATAGGCGGCAAGGAGCGGATGCGCTCCCGACCGGGCAGCCTTGATTGACGCCCCGTAGAACGAGCGTGCTGACCCGTTGTCTCCTGTGTCCCATGCCAGCCAAGCGGCCAGGCTCGCCGCTTCGCTCGCGACGGCGGCGAGCCTGATCCGATGGGCATCGGACGCGGCTGCACCGATGAGTCCCTGAATCAACCTCAAATGTGAGCGGACAGCCTGCGCGAGTTCCCGGGAGGACGTCGATCCGTCCAGTCGACGGTAGGACGTCGTGACAAGCCGAAGCGAGGAGGCCTGATGCTCGACCTCGTCGATACATCCGGTGGCGATGTCCAGCACAGGGGATACTGCAACTGCCGCGGCGGCTCCCAGGAATTGACGTCTCTCCACGCTCTCAGTTCCGATTCGTACATGGACCGGGGCTTCGGCGAGACCGAGGAGAGCCGCTGGGATCTCCAGGTGCTGCGAGACTCTCAGCAGCAAATCCATGGCGTAGGCGCCGACGGCTCGCTTCTCCAACCGGGAGATAGCTGATTGCGACAGCCCGCACGCCCGGCCCAACTGGGCTTGCGTCATGCGCTGGTGGGTTCGAGCCAGCTCGATGATCTTGCCGTAGTCCCTCGCTCGGGATGCTTCTCGGATGACTTCCGAATTCCAGTTCAACACTCCACCCAAGGCTACGAGCAATGTCACACCAGCTGAAGGGGCTTGATGCGGGGCTCGCATAGCCATATGCGAGCCCCGCATGATCGATGGTCTCATAGCTGTGATGGATTGTTTACTGAACGTGAGGAATTGGCTGTGTGTCGGCGTCTCGGCGGCTGCCGAGACGCCGACAAGAGGATATTTGCTGGCAGTTGTACGCCCAGCTGGCTTGGAGGGTGCACGTGGTGATCAGTCCATTGAGCAACGCACGGTTTCCGGTGCCGTTGGAGTGGGGGGAGTTGCCGGGGGCCGAAGCCGTGCCGGCGGCGCGGCGGTTGGTGGTGGCGATCGTGCGCGAGTGGGGGGTGCCGCTCTCGGATGATGCGCTTGAGGAACTGGAGTTGTGCGCGAGTGAGGTGATCGCGAATGCGCTGCTGCACACGGGGGAGCGGTGTGTCGTCACCGTTCGCTGGCGCAGCGGGCGGGTGCGGGTGGAGGTGGCTGACCGCGGGGCGGAACCGAAGACGGGGAAATGTGACGAGGAGGCGACGAGCGGGCGCGGCCTGTTGCTCGTGGAGGCGCTCGCGGATGTGTGGGGGTGGTACCCGGCGGAGACGGGCAAGGTGGTGTGGTTCGAGTATCCCGAAACCGGCGAAGCGCCGTGCCCCACGCATGGGTGGGGCACGGCGCACAGGCTTCGCTCGCTTGGTGAAGTAACCTCTGCCGTCAGGTAGTTCGCTGTTCCAGTGTCTCCTTCATGACCTGGGCTCCCCTGGCGACCCGAAATCGGACCTGCTCGGCCATGTCATGGGGCAGGACGTCCGTCGTCCACACGAGGCGGCACCGTCCGACCCCCTCCGGGAGGACCTGGAACGAAGCATGATGGTGGGTGAGCGGAATCTTGAAGCCCTCGACCGCCGAATAGGCGAGGCGGCGCAGATCATTGTCGATGCTGACGATCAGCTCGCGGATGACCGCGCCGCCGGGCATGGTCAGGTAGCGGACGTCGCCTTCGACCCGGGTGTCGAGGACGTAGCCGGGAATGAGGCGCCGGTGCACAGCGCCCACATCCCGTACGGCGTCCCAGACTTCGTCCGCGTCGGCCTCGATCGCGACGTCCTGCACGATGGTGGCGATGGTCCTGCGCTCCTGTCAGGAAGTGCCGAAGAAGGCGTCCAGCAGACGCTGTGCCGCCAACCCCGCCGGAAGGGTTCCGGCGCGGACCTGGGTTTCCAACTCGGAGGAGAGACGCCGAACTTCGGGATTTTCGTGCAACCGCGCGTACAACTGGTCGTGGACCATCGCCCATGTCCACTCCACCTGCTGCTCACGGCGCTTGGCGGCGAGTTCCCCTGTCGCGTCCAGCACCTTGCGGTGCTGCTGCAGCCGCTCCCACAGCACGTCCAGGCCTGCCCCGTCGCGCCCGCTGCAGGTGAGCACCGGCGGCGTCCACGCCGCGTCGGGTGCCTGCAACAGTCGCAGTGCGCCCGCGAGTTCGCGCGCCGCCGCCTTCGCGTCCCGCTCGTGCGGGCCGTCGGCCTTGTTGACGGCGATGACGTCCGCGAGTTCCAGTACGCCCTTCTTGATGCCCTGCAACTGGTCGCCGGTCCGCGCGAGGCTGAGCAGCAGGAAGGTGTCCACCATCCCGGCCACCGCCGTCTCGGACTGCCCGACGCCCACCGTCTCGATGAGCACCACGTCGTACCCGGCGGCCTCCATCACCACCATGGATTCCCGGGTGGCCTTGGCGACGCCGCCCAGTGTCCCCGAGGTCGGCGAGGGCCGGACGAAGGCGGCGGGGTCGACGGCGAGCCGCTCCATCCGGGTCTTGTCGCCCAGGATGGAGCCGCCCGTCCGGCTGGACGTCGGGTCCACGGCGAGCACCGCGACCCGGTGGCCCCGGCCGGTCAGCATCGTCCCGAAGGAGTCGATGAAGGTCGATTTGCCGACACCGGGCACGCCCGTGATGCCCACCCGGACCGCGCCGCCCGCGTGCGGCAGCAGCCGCTGGAGCAGCTGCTGCGCGAGCGCGCGGTGGTCGGGCCGGGAGGATTCGACGAGGGTGACGGCGCGAGCGATCCAGGCGCGCGAGCCGTCCAGTACGCCCGTCACGTAGCTGTCGAGGTCGATCGTCCGCGGAGGCATGGGATCAGGCGATCACAGCTCGTGGCCGAGGTCGGCCGCCAGGGACTTCAGCAGGTCGTACGCCGCGTCCGGGATGACCGTCCCCGGGGGGAAGACCGCCGCGGCGCCCGCCTCGTAGAGGGCGTCGAAGTCCTGCGGCGGGATCACCCCGCCCACCACGATGGTGATGTCCTCCCGGCCGGCTTCGGCGAGTTCGGCGCGCAGTGCGGGCACCAGCGTCAGGTGGCCGGCGGCCAGTGAGGACACGCCGACGATGTGGACGTCCGCCTCGACGGCCTGGCGGGCGACCTCGGCCGGGGTCTGGAACAGCGGGCCGACGTCGACCGTGAAGCCGAGGTCGGCGAAGGCGGTGGCGATCACCTTCTGGCCGCGGTCGTGGCCGTCCTGGCCCATCTTGGCGACCAGGATGCGCGGACGGCGGCCCTCGGCCTGCTCGAAGCGCTCGACCAGATCACGGGTGCGCTGGAGGGAGGCCGACGGGCCCGCTTCGTCTCGGTACACACCGGAGATGGTACGGATCTGGCCGGAGTGGCGGCCGTACACCTTCTCCAGGGCGTCCGAGATCTCGCCGACGGTGGCCTTGGCCCGGGCCGCGTTGACGGCCAGGTGCAGCAGGTTGCCGTCCAGCGAGCCGCCGCGCTGCGAACCGGCCTCGGCGGCCCGGGTGAGGGCGTGCAGCGCGTCGCGGCACGCGGCCTCGTCGCGCTCCTCGCGCAGCCGGCGCAGCTTCTCGATCTGCCGGGCCCGCACCGAGGAGTTGTCGACCTTGAGCACGTCGATCTGCTCGTCGCTGTCCACCCGGTACTTGTTGACGCCGATCACCGGCTGGCGGCCGGAGTCGATCCGCGCCTGGGTGCGGGCGGCGGCCTCCTCGACGCGCAGCTTGGGGATGCCCGCGTCGATGGCCTTCGCCATGCCGCCGGCCGCCTCGACCTCCTGGATGTGCTCCCAGGCCCGCGCGGCGAGGTCGTGCGTCAGCTTCTCGACGTACGCGGAGCCGCCCCACGGGTCGATCACCCGGCAGGTGCCCGACTCCTGCTGGAGCAGCAGCTGGGTGTTGCGGGCGATCCGCGCGGAGAAGTCGGTGGGCAGGGCGAGCGCCTCGTCGAGGGCGTTGGTGTGCAGCGACTGGGTGTGGCCCTGGGTCGCCGCCATCGCCTCCACGCAGGTGCGCGTCACGTTGTTGAACACGTCCTGGGCGGTGAGCGACCAGCCCGAGGTCTGCGAATGGGTGCGCAGCGACAGGGACTTGGGGTTCTTCGGGTCGAACTGCTTGACCAGCTTGGCCCACAGCAGCCGGGCCGCGCGCAGCTTGGCGACCTCCATGAAGAAGTTCATGCCGATCGCCCAGAAGAACGACAGCCGCGGCGCGAAGGCGTCCACGTCCAGGCCCACGTCCAGGCCCGCGCGCAGGTACTCCACCCCGTCGGCGAGGGTGTAGGCCAGTTCGAGGTCGGCCGTCGCACCCGCCTCCTGGATGTGGTAGCCGGAGATGGAGATCGAGTTGTACCGGGGCATCTTCTGCGAGGTGTACGCGAAGATGTCCGAGATGATCCGCATCGACGGCTGCGGCGGGTAGATGTAGGTGTTGCGGACCATGAACTCCTTGAGGATGTCGTTCTGGATGGTCCCCGCGAGCTTCTCCGGCGGTACGCCCTGTTCCTCGGCCGCGACGATGTACAGCGCGAGGATCGGCAGCACGGCGCCGTTCATGGTCATCGACACCGACATCTTGTCCAGCGGGATGCCGTCGAACAGCTGGCGCATGTCGTAGATCGAGTCGATGGCGACTCCCGCCATGCCGACGTCGCCGGTGACCCGCGGGTGGTCGCTGTCGTAGCCGCGGTGGGTCGGCAGGTCGAAGGCGACCGACAGGCCCTTCTGGCCGGCCGCGAGGTTGCGGCGGTAGAAGGCGTTGGACTCCTCGGCGGTGGAGAAGCCCGCGTACTGGCGGACGGTCCAGGGCTGGTTGACGTACATGGTCGGGTACGGCCCGCGCAGGTACGGGGCGACGCCCGGGTACGTCTCCAGGAAGTCCAGGCCGGCCAGGTCGGCGCCGGTGTACAGCGGCTTGACGCCGATGCCCTCGGGGGTGTCCCAGAGCAGCTCCTCGACGTCCTTGCCAGTGGACTGGCGCCAGGCGGCCCGCCACTGCTCCTCGGTGACGCCCGCGTTGTCGGTGGCGTCCGGGTTGACGGTGGCGCCGGCGGCGCCGCCGTCCAGCCCGATTCCGGTGAAGTCGGGGATCATCGAGCGGCTCCGATCTGGTCCAGCAGGGAGGTCAGGACGGCGACGGCGTCGCCTCCCGCGAAGATGAACTCGTCCACTCCGGCGGGTACTTCGCCGAGCCGTCCGGCCAGCAGCACCCTGGTGGCGCCGGCCGCCTTCAGGGCCTCGGCGACGGGCGAGGCGTGCTCGGCGTACAGGGCGTCGCTGGAGCAGAGGCAGGCGACGGTCGCGCCGGAGGCGCGGAACGCCTCGGCGAAGGCCGCCGGGTCGACGGACTCGGCCGAGACCGTCGCGATGCCGCCGGCCTGGAAGAGGTTGGCGGCGAAGGTGGTGCGCGCGGTGTGCGCGGAGGCGGTGCCGATCGAGGCGAGGAACAGGCTCGGTCGGGCGCCGTGCGCGGCGGCGTGGGCGTCCGAGCGGTTCCTCAGCGCCTCGAAGGCCTCGGCGCGGCGGACCTGCGGCAGCCCGCCGCCGAACCCGGCGGGGGCCGGTTCGCGGACCAGCGGCTGCTCGTCCAGGTGCGGGAACTCGCTGACGCCGGTGACGGGTTCGCGCCGCTTGGCGAGCCGTACGGACCGCTCCGCCCAGGTCGCGGCGATCCGCTCCTCGACCAGTCCGGAGGCGAGGGCGGCGCCCAGGCCGCCGGCCCGCTCGATCTCCTGGAACCAGGCCCAGGCGGCCCGCGCCAGCTCCTCGCTCAGCTGCTCGACGTACCAGGAGCCGCCGGCCGGGTCGATCACCCGGGCCAGGTGGGACTCCTCCAGCAGGATCGCCTGGGTGTTGCGGGCGATCCGGCGGGCGAAGGCGTCCGGCAGGCCGAGCGCGGTGTCGAAGGGCAGCACGGTGACGGAGTCGGCGCCGCCGACGCCGGCGGCCAGGCAGGCGACGGTGGTGCGCAGCATGTTCACCCACGGGTCGCGGGCGGTCATCATCACTCGCGAGGTGACGGCGTGCTGACGCTGCGCCGGGGCGGCCGCGCCGGCCCCCGAGACCTCGGCGACCCGGGCCCAGAGTCGGCGCGCGGCACGGAACTTGGCGATGGTGAGGAACTGGTCGGCGTCCGCGGCGTAGCGGAACTCCAGCTGGCCGAGCGCGTCGTCCACCGACAGCCCGGCGGCGGTCAGCGCGCGCAGGTAGGCGACGCCGGTGGCCAGCGAGCAGCCCAACTCCTGGGCGGGGGAGGCGCCGGCCTCGTGGTACGGCAGGGCGTCCACCGTGAGCGCCCGCAGGCCCGGGTACCCGGCGGCGCAGCGGGCGGCCAGCGCGGTGGCCTCGGCGAGCAGCGCGTCGGTGCGGGCGCCGTCGCCGGTGCGGGCCTGGAGGCCGAGCGGGTCGGCGCCGAGGTTGCCGGCGGCGGAGCCGGGGGAGACCTCGCGCTCCTCGTACAGCTTGAACAACTGCTCAGCGGCGTCGGTGAATTCGGGCCCGGCGTCGAGTGCCACGGCGGCCAGGTCCAGGTACACCCCGGTCAGTGCCTCGGGCAGGGCCGCCACCGGCAGGCCCGCACCGCCCAGCTCCAGCCAGAGCGAGCTCACGCCGTGCTCCAGGTCGGCCAGGACGGCCTCGTTGGTGCGCCGGCGGTCCGGGTCGGCGTGCCGCTGGCGGACGTCCCACCCGGCCACGGCGGAGCCCTGCGCCCGGCCGCCGCGCACGAACGGCGCGAAGCCGGGGTAGCCCGGGTCCGCGGCGGTGTCCTCGGCGGTGTACAGCGGGCGGGCGCTCAGCCCGTCCTGGAGCCGGGTGGTGAGCGTCTGCTCGGCGGCGGCGCCGTCCTCGGGCTGGGCACCGGACTTGCGCAGCACGCCCTGGACGAGCTGCTGCCACTGCTCGCGGTGCGCGGCCGGGAACTCGGAGGCAAGGGGGAGCCCTTCGGGCGGGACCTTCATGTGCGCAGGTTAGCGCCCGTTCGCGGGGCCGCAGGAGGGGGATTCCGTGTGACCTTGCCCTCGATCGGGCCGGGATCCGAGCACTCTCCGAGGTGGGGAGTGTCACGGCGGCCGGGGCGGCGGGTACCAGGAGTGGGAAGGGGGCCGTACGGGGGAGCTGAGGGGGGAGTGGAGGGATCTGAGGGGAGCCGGGGGAGCGGGAGCGGGACGGGCGCAGGTCGGCGGGGGTGGCGGCGGCCGTCGGCGGCGGGCGCGATGTCCGAGGTCAACACCGATGGCAGGGAACGCGATCGATGTTCCGTCATGCTGCCAAAACGTCATGATCAGGGGGATTGCGGAACCCGGGCCCTCATCTATTAAGTTACTTCGAAGAAGGTGGGCGGGGCGGTACCCCCCCGTTGCTCGCCCTGCCTGCCTTCGTCGTCCCCGGCCCCGGCCGAGCCGTCCCCCGGCTCCGTCCGGACCCTCCCCAGATTCCCCCGAAGGAGAGCGACCGCCATGGGAAAACGTCGCAAGCCCAGCCCGCCGAGCCGGGCCCGCATGGCGGTCGTCACCACGGCCATGGCGGCCGGCGGCGCGGTCCTCGCCTCCGGCACCGCCCACGCCGAGCCGACCCCGAGCCTGGCCTCCGTCAAGGAGCAGGTCGACCAGCTCAACGAGGCGGCCGAGCAGGCGATCGAGAAGCACAACGGCTTCCAGGCGAAGCAGCAGCAGCTCCAGGCCGACGCCAACGTGATCCAGGAGAAGGTCGCCCGCGGTCAGGAGGCGATGAACGAGCTGCGGACCCGGCTCGGCGCGGTCGCCGCCGACCAGTACCGCACCAACGGCATAGACCCGTCGGTCCAGCTGATGCTCGACTCCGACCCGTCCGCGTACCTGGAGCGCGCCGCGGTGCAGAACCAGGTCTCCGACTCCCAGGCGAACCTGCTCAAGCAGGCCCAGGACGAGCAGCGCAAGCTCGACCAGGACCGCGCCGAGGCCACCGCCACCCTGGCCGCGCTCGACTCGGTGGGCACCCAGCTGGCGGAGCAGAAGAAGGACATCCAGACCAAGCTGGCCCAGGCCCAGGAGACGCTGAACAAGCTCAGCGCCGAGGACCGTGCCAAGATCAACGCCCAGCAGAGCGCCGAGAAGGCCAAGGCCGAGGCCCAGCAGGCGGCCGCCGCCGCCGCTGCCGCCGCCAAGGACCGTGCCTCCCGCTCCGCCGACCGCCCGGACATGAACGCCCCGGTTCCGTCGGCCAGTGGCCGGGCCGGCGCCATCATCGGCTTCGCCCAGGCCCAGCTCGGCAAGCCCTACGGCTGGGGCAAGAACGGCCCCGCCAGCTTCGACTGCTCGGGCCTCACCAGCCAGGCCTACCGCGCCGCCGGCGTCACGATCTCCCGGACGTCCGAGGAGCAGTGGAAGGACGGCCCGCACGTCGACCGCGCCAACCTCCAGCCCGGTGACCTGGTCTTCTTCTACAACGACCTGCACCACGTCGGCCTGTACATCGGCGACGGCAAGATGATCCACGCCCCGCGCACGGGCAAGAACATCGAGGTCCTGCCGATCTCCGTGATGCCCTACATGGGCGCCGTCCGCCCGGCCTGACCGGGCGCCTCATGTGATCCACGAGGGTCGGCCCACGAGACCGGGCCGACCCTCGTGGACCGACCGCAGTGGACCCGGGGGCCGGTGCCCCCGGGTCCACCGCGTTCCGGGCGCCGTGCGGCGTCAGCGCAGCGGACGGCAGAGCAGCACGTCCGGGGCGCCGTAGTGGAGCCACTTCCAGGTGTCGGCGACACCCGCGACGTACTCGTCGTCGGCGCACTGGCCCTTGTAGAAGCCCGGCGCCCAGTCGCTGGCGGTGGAGCCGCCGGTCGCCGGCCGGTTGTCGCCGTGGTCGAACCACACGGTCCGGCCGGTGGTGGGCAGCGGGGTGGCGGACGGGGCGCAGAGCAGGGCGGCCATGGCGTTCCGATTGACGCTGTAGCCGACGGCGAACGTGTTGTCGGGGCACTGGAGCTTGTCGTAGCCGGAGGCCCAGTCGCCCCCGGTGACGTAGCGCTGGTCGGTGACGGTCACCCAGTTCCCGCCGCCGGTGACGGGCTGTCCGGCGTCGGTGCACAGGCCGCGGCTGTCGCCGCGGCCGAGGCCGATCAGCCGCTGGCCGTCGGGGCAGTTGCCCTTGCGGTTGCCGCTGCTCCAGTCCGGCAGGGCCAGCATGCGGGTGGAGACGTTCTGGTCCGCGTGGTCGAGGTCGAGCATGTTCCAGTGGTCCACCGGTGCGACCCGACCGGTGTACGAGGGCGCGTCGACCAGCTTGTGCCAGTCGGCGGCGCGCCAGTCGCCGGCGTCGTCGAGGCCGAGCAGTCGGCCGTCGGCGTCGTAGGAGAGCAGGGCCCAGTTGTCGTTCGGGACGCCGCCGGCCTGCCAGCCGACCACCGGCCAGATGGCGAAGTCGGTGTCGTTGCGGACGAGGATGTCGGTGAAGCGGTCGAACCAGGCCTGCTCCTTGGCGTTCGTGGAACCGCGTCCGGCGGCGCCGAACTCGCTGATCCACACCGGGGCGGTGAAGTGCTGGCCGGAGCGGGTGACGAACAGCGCCTGGTCGTTCACCACCTGGGCGAGTTGCTCGGGGGTGAAGTCCTGGTAGCGGGGGTCGCCGGTGGATCCGGGGCCGCTGCCCGCGCCGGTGTTGGCCGGGCCGGTGTAGGCGTAGAAGTGCGCGGCGTAGACCAGCTTGTCGGAGCGGACGAGCGTGTTCGACAGGGTGGCGACCGGGGTGAGCATCGGGCGGCCGTGGCTGAACCCGGCGGCGGGGACGCCGTACCAGTTGATGCCCTCCATGACGACCAGCATGTCCGGGTCGGCCTGGAGGATGCGGTTGCCGGCCTCCTCGAAGGCGGCGTACTCGTCGTGGGAGTCGCCCATCCCCCAGTTGGGGTCGTCCCAGACGTCCCGGCGGACCTCGTTGCGCAGGTCGGCGCCGACCACCCGCTTGTCGGCCTTGTAGCGGTTCACCATGAACAGCCAGTCGTCCTCCCACTGCGCGGTCGACTGGCCGCTGTTCCACCGTTCGTTGCCGTCGAGGCCGCAGCAGAAGCGGTAGCTGGTGGTGTGGTTGTTGAGGATCACCGCGAAGCCGTCGGCGGTAAGCGCGGCCACCACGGCGTCGAACACCTGGAGCGGGGTCTTGCCCCTGAGCTGCGGGTTGGCGGCGACGGCGGCGTCCGGGACGGGGGTGGTGTCGTGGATCATCGCGTTGGCGAACGGCAGTCGGACGCTGTTCAGGCCCAGGCCGTGGAAGTCGGCGATGATCCGGCTGATCGGCGCCCGGTCCAGGCCCAGCGGGATGTTGTACGAGACCTGGCGGGCCTGGTTGTTCGCCGGGTCGGTCGTCGAGCCGCTGCCCTCCCAAGTGCCCTGGGCACCCGCCCAGTTGCCGGCCTTCAGCTTGAACCGGTCGCCGTTCGCGTCGACGATGTAGCGGCCGCGGGTGCTCAGCGGGCCGGTCCAGGAGGCGGCGAGCCCGGCGCCGCTCTGGGCCGGTGCGGCGGTCACGGGAGCCGGCGGGCCGACGGGGGCCGGGGCTGCGGCGGCGGCCGGCCCGGCCAGGAGGGCCGCCGTCGCGACGGTGGCCACGAGGAATCGACGGTGTATCCGCGGTGGGCGGGATGGACTGCTGGGGTTCACGGGGTCTCCATGGTGCGGAGCGGGGGCAGGGGGGTTGACGGTACGTCGGATCGACGTCCGGGAACAGGGACCGAGCGGCCGGACGCGGATGGCGGTCCCGGGAGCGCGGGGGAATGCCGGAGGGGGCGCGGGTTTCGGATCGATGGATTCCGGAATTCGCGCCGAATGGCACCGGCGGACCCGGCGCGCCCAGCCAAGCATTCCCCGGCCGGTCCGGTCAATCCGGGGGCGTGCCCGGTTCCCTGGGTGCGGCAGGTGGGAAGAACGGGTGGTCGGGCGCGCTCCGGCGGGTCGTCCGCCACCTGGGTCATGCTGCCGGTTGTCCGCGCGGCCGACCGGATGTGACGGTGGGTCGGATGCTCCGGGGGTGCGGTTCATCGAATCCTCTCGGGCTCGGATCGCCGAGCGCCGCATTAACCGTGGGGAAAAGCCCAGTTCCGTGCTCGTGAAGTCCCGGTGATCGAGATCCGAGAACGCACGAACCATTCAGAAAGGCCGTCGGCGAATGCTAAGTTACCCGTCGGTCAGGAGTCGGTGCGACGGCTCCGGGCCATGCGCTCAGCCACAAGTCACCATCGTTCCAACATCGTTGACCCGAAGGGACCCTCCACGTGACCGTGCGCAAGCTGACGTCGTCAGCCGCCGCGACAACGACCGTGCTCCTCCTGTGCGGCGCCATCCTGAACGGAGCGGCGCTACCGGCCGCTGCGACCACGACCACGACGACCACGACGACCACCACCACGGCGACGCTGGCGCCCCCGGCGCCCGGCACCGCCGAGGCCGCGGTCGTCGTCGCGGCGCCGGCGCAGGGCAGCGCGCCGGCGACCGCCACCGCCGCCTCCGGCCTCGCGCTCTCCTCCTACGACGCGGCCACCGGCGCCGCCGTGCTCGCGCCGGCCGTCGCCGGTCAGCAGTCGCCGTCCGCCCGGGCAGCGGCCCCTGCGGCCGTCGCCGCGCTCCAGCCCGGGCAGCTGATCGACAGCCCGCCCACCCCGGCCGCCCCGCACGGCGCGTTGGTCGCCGTCACCGGCGTACAGCCGACCGCCGACGGGAAGGTCGCCGTCACCACCCGCCCGGCCACCCTCCCCGAGCTGCTCGGTGCGACCAGCACCAGCCTGCGCAGCGCCGTCAGCCCGAGCGCCTTCCAGGTCCAGCCCCAGATCGGCGGCATCGAGGTCACCACCGACCTCGGCGCGACCTCGGGCCAGGGCTCCGTCTCCGGGAGCCTGGGCCTCAGCGCCAACGCCACCGTCCCGCTCCCGAACGGCTCCTCGGCGACGCTCTCCGGCTCGGTCTCGATCACCCCGTCGGTGGACTTCTCCTACCAGGGCGGCCTCGGCCTGATCGACCCCCAGCAGGCCCGGATCGGCTTCTCCCTGGGCGCCCACGCCGACTGGCGCGTCAGCGCGGACCTCACCGCGAGCACCGGGGCCGTCCGGATACCGCTGGCCAAGTACAGCGCCAGCCCCGTGGTGATGGTGGGCCCCCTGCCCGTCGTCATCAACCTGAACTTCACCCTGTCCGCCGACATCGGCGCCGACGGCACCGTCACCCTCGACGCCGAGCAGTCGTACGACGGCCAGTGGGGCGTCCACTCCGACTACGTCAAGGGCCCGGGCTGGACCACCACGACCGAGCCCGGCACCTCCACCGTCGCCCCGCTGCGCCTCAACCTCAAGGGCTCCGCCTCGGCGAAGGCCGGCCTGCTCGCCGAAGGCTCGATCGCCCTGTACGACACGGTCGGCGTGAAGGCGTCGATCGAGCCGTACCTGCGCGCCGCCGTCAACGGCTCGATCGTGCTCAATGGTGCGGGCAGCACGCCGGACATCAACGGCACGGCCGCGCTCTACGGCGGAATCGACATCAACGGGGCACTGATGGCGCAGCTCGCCATCCTCGGCACCCCGATCCTCTCGGGCGACCTGCCCTTCCTCGCGTTCCACCGCGAGTGGCTGCTCGCCTCGGTGAGCACCGGCCCGAACCCGCCGCGCCTGGTGGACTGGACCTCGCTCAGCTCCGGCCTGTCCGACGACGCCCACTCCGCCTACCTGAAGACCCGGCCGGACTGGGACCCGTCGGGCCACAAGGCGTCCTGCCCGGACGGCAGCCGGCTGATCGGGCTCAGCCACGGCGGTGACGACGGCCTGTGCACGGACGTCACCAAGGCGGACCTCTGGGACGCCGGCCGTGGGTACGTCGTCGACCACGGCGGCACCTACGTGACCACCGACTGGGCGCCGGGCTACGCCAAGGCCCAGTGCCCCGCCGGCTCCTTCGTCTCCGGATACGGCCGCAACGGCCGGACGATGAGCGTGCTGTGCGCCAAGTCGGCCTCCCCGCTGGGGACGTCGGTCCGCACGCTCTGGTTCGACAAGGGTGACAACCGGCCCGTGATCGCCTCGGGCGGCGACTTCGCGTACGGCTTCGCCAAGGGCCAGTGCGCGAACGACGAGTTCGTCGCCGGTGTGGCCTACAGCCAGCCCTGGTGGCAGCTGTGGGCGGCGCGGCCGTACGCGCTGCTCTGCCAGAAGCTCGCCTGACCGACGGGCGGGTCGGCCGGGCGTCACCCCTCCCGGAGGGGTGACGCCCGGCTGTGCAACAGGGCCGTGCGGCAGGGGCCGTGCAGGAGAGGCCGACGGTCAGAGCGCGGCGAGCCGTTGCAGCAGGTGCGCGGGGTCGGTGAGGCCGCAGGCGCGGCGGACGGCGGCGTCGTGGGCGGCGGCGAGGGCGTCGAGGCGGGTCAGCCGGGTTCGGCCCTGGCGGGAGAGGTGGGCGGTGATCCGGCGGCGGTCCTGCTCGTCCTGGCGCCGGTAGACCCAGCCCGAGTCGGCCAGCGAGTCCACCAGTCGGCTCAGGCTCGCCTGTGGGATCAGCAGCGCCTGGGCCAGCTCGCCCATCGCGTGCCCCCGGCCGTCCGCGAGGACGCGCAGCAGCCGCCACTGGTCGACGGTGCAGTCCTCCTCGGCCAGGGCGGCGGCGAGGCCGCCGGAGAGCCTGCGGTGGGCCAGCGTGACCAGCTCGACCAGCAGCGGCTCCGCGGCGGCCGAGGCTCCGGTGGTGTCGGGGGAGCGGCCCTCGATCTGCGGTGCGGCACCAACTGCGGTCATCGGACCCTCCCGTTTCCGGCCTTTCCCGATATCGGCAGTACGACGATACTCGCACTGTGAGTGCCGAGGTGAGGTTGATCGATCCGCTCGACGCGCTGCACTCCGTGCGGGAGGAGCCGGTGTTTCGGGTGGGCCTCGTCGTGCCCCAGTCCGGCCCGCTCGGGCTCACCGGCCCGTCCGCGCTGGACGGCGCGCTGCTCGCCGCGCACGAGGTCAACGCGGGCGGCGGGGTCCTCGGCCGCGCCCTGGAGCTGGTGCTGGTGGACGGCGGCGGTGCGCCGGGCCCAGTCGCCGGCGAGGTGCGGCGGCTGCTGGACGCCGGGGCGCTGGACGCGCTCGCCGGGTGCCACACCAGCGACGTGCACCGGGCGGTCGAGACCGTCGCCGCGGGCCGCGTCGCGTACGTCTTCACCCCGCCGCACGAGGGCGGCTCCCGACTGCCCGGGGTGCTCTGCACCGGCATCGACCCTTCCCGTCAACTCGGCGTCGCCATAGCGGAACTGACGGGCCGTCATCACCTCTCCCGCTGGGCGCTGATCGGCAACGACTACATCTGGCCGCGCTCCGTCCACCGGGCCGCCGAAGGGCTGGCGGCGCGGGCCGGCGCCCGGGTGGTGCTGGAGCGGCGGATCCCCTTCGGGGCGGTCGAGGAGGCGCTCGAACCGCTGCTGGACGCGCTGCGCGCCGCGCGCGCGGACGCCCTGCTGCTCAGCCTGATCGGGCGGGACCAGGTGCACTTCAACCGGGCGCTGCGGCGCAGCGGGCTGGACCGCGGGCTGGTGCGGCTCTCCGGCGCCCTGGAGGAGAACGGCCTGCTCGCGCTCGGCGGCGACGACACCGGGACGCTGTACGCCGCGATGCCCTCCTTCGCGACGCTGCCCGAGGAGCGCCGGCAGAGCCTCGCCGAGCGGCACCGGGCGCTGTGCGGCCCGTGGGCGCCCGTCCTGGACGCCTACGCGGTGGGGCTGTACGAGGGCCTGCACCTGCTCGCCGACCTGGCGGCCCGTCGGGCCCTGGCCCCGGACGGTCTGCGGGCGGCCGCGGGCCGGCTGCTGCACCGCGAGGGCGCGGGCCGGGCGCCGGTCCACCTCGCCCGGGCCGAGGGCCTCGGCTTCGCCGTCCTGTCGCGGTAACCCGGGCCGCTCCTTCTCGCCAGTCGGGATGGCGCGACAAAACCCTTCCATCTGGAAATACTTGCCCCTACAGTCTCTCCACACACCCCGCAGGGTCGTCACGGAGAGAGAGCACCATGGCTGACACACCCGCACCCCAGGGCATCGAGAGCTACGGCTACCAGCAGGAACTGCGCCGTTCGCTCGGCTTCACCGACCTGCTCGTCTACGGGCTGGTGTTCATGGTGCCGATCGCGCCCTTCGGCATCTTCGGCGGCGTCTTCCAGGGCTCCGGCGGCATGGTCGCCCTGGCCTACGTCCTCGGCATGGTCGCGATGATGTTCACCGCCCTGTCGTACGCCCAGATGTCCCGGGCCTTCCCGATGGCCGGCTCGGTCTACACCTACGCCGGCCGCGGCATCGCCGCCCCGGTCGGCTTCCTGTCCGGCTGGATGATCCTGCTCGACTACGTGCTGGTGCCCGGACTGCTGTACCTGATCGCCGGCGTCGCGATGAACTCGCTGGTGCCGTCCATCCCGGTCTGGCTCTGGCTGATCGGCTTCGTGCTGCTCAACACCGTGGTCAACTACCTCGGCATCGAGACCACCAACCGGGTCAACAAGGCGATGCTGATCGGCGAACTCGTCGTGCTGGCCCTGTTCGTGGTGGTCGGCGTGATCGCCCTGGCCGACGGCAAGGGCCGGGGCTTCGACTTCACCCCGCTGTACGACTCGCACACCTTCTCGTGGAGCCTGGCGTTCGGGGCGGTCTCGATCGCGGTGCTCAGCTTCCTGGGCTTCGACGGGATCTCCACCCTCGCGGAGGAGAACCGGGACTCCGCCAAGGCCATCGGCCGGTCCATGGTGGCCGCGCTGCTGCTCGCGGGCACACTGTTCATCGTGCAGACCTGGGTCGCCGCGCTGCTGGTCGCCGACCCCGACGCGCTGATCCGGGACGGCGACCCGAACGGCACCGCCTTCTACGACGCGGCCCGCACCGCCGCCGGCGGCTGGCTCGCCACGCTGACCGCCGCCTCCACCGCCGTGGCCTGGGGCTTCGCCAACTCGCTGGTCGCCCAGGCGGCCACCTCCCGGCTGCTGTACGCGATGGCCCGCGACCGTCAGCTGCCCGCCTTCCTGTCCCGGATCCACCCCACCCGCCGGGTGCCCGTCAACGCGACCCTGCTGACCGCCGGGATCTCGCTGGTGCTCGGCCTCTACACGGCCTCGCGCGAGGACGGCATCACCCTGCTGAGCACCCTGGTCAACTTCGGTGCGCTGACCACCTTCCTGGTCCTGCACGTCGCCGTGGTCGTCCACTACCTGGTCCGCAAGCGCAGCAGGGACTACTGGCGGCACCTGATCGCCCCGGCGCTCGGCTTCGCGATCCTCGCGTACGTGGTGGTCAACGCCAACATCGCGGCCCAGCGGCTCGGCTTCGTCTGGCTGCTCGTCGGCGGGATCGTGCTCGCCGGGCTGATGGCGACCGGGCGCAAGCCCCGACTGGCCGTCGCCGAGGCCGAGTCGGGCCCCGAAGCCTCCGCCGCGAACGCCACGAACGCTACGAACCCCGCGAACGCCGCGAACGCCGCCACCACCCCCGAGGAGAAGCAGTGAGCCTGCCCGAGATCGTCAAGCTGAGCCCGACCCCGGAGGACTACGCCTACACCTTCGGCGGCCGCGCCCCGCTGGTCACCGTCCAGCCCGGCACCGTCATCGAGCTGACCACCGAGGACTGCTTCGGCGGCAAGGTGCGCGGCACCGGCGACCTGCCCAGCCAGGTGTGCGTCTTCCCCTACCTCAACCCGGTCACCGGTCCGATCGCGGTGGCGGGCGCCGAGCCGGGGGACGTCCTCGCGGTGCACTTCGTGGAGATCACCCCGGCCCGGGAGTACGGGATCTCCAGCACCTTCCCGCACTTCGGCGCGCTGACCGCGACCCATACCACCGCGATGCTGCACCCGGCGCTGGAGGAGCGGGTCTGGGTCTACGACCTGGACGTCAAGGCGGGCGTCTGCCGGTTCCGGGCCCGCAACAGCGAGTTCACGGCGGAGCTGCCGCTGGACCCGATGCACGGCACGGTCGGCGTCGCCCCGGCGGCCGGTGAGGTGCTGGCCTCGATCACCCCGGGCGCGCACGGCGGCAACCTGGACACCCCCGAGATGCGGGCCGGCACCACCGCCTACTTCGGGGTCAACGTCGAGGGCGGCCTGGTCGCCATCGGTGACGGCCACGCCCGCCAGGGCGAGGGCGAGGTGTGCGGCACGGCGGTGGAGGCGGCGATGCGCACCACCGTGATCGTCGACCTGGTCAAGGGCGGCGGCCCGGCCTGGCCCCGGCTGGAGAACGACGACTTCCTGATCAGCACCGGCTCCGCCCGTCCGCTGGAGGACGCGTTCCGGATCAGCCAGCACGACCTGGTCGGCTGGACCGGCGAACTGCTCGGCCTGGACCAGCTCGACGCCTACCAGCTGGTCAGCCAGGCCGGGCTGGCACCGGCGGCGAACGTCTGCGACACCAACTACACGATGGTCGCCAAGCTGCCGAAGAGCCTGCTGGGCCGGGCCCGCGCCTACGACGGGCTGCACGACCGGCTGCGCGAGACCGCCGGGGCGTACCTGCGGCACCGGTGACACGCGGCACCGGTGACACGCGGCGCCGGTGACAGCGCGGCCCGGTGACAGCGCGGCCCGGTGACAGTGCGACGCCGGGGACAACGCGGCCCCGGGCCCGCGCGTTCAGGCGCGCGGGTCAAGGTCCCGGCAAATCTCACGGACCCCCACCCCACCCCCACGGCGGGCCCGTCGGCACCCCCACGCCGACGGGCCCGCGGGCGTCTCGGCGGGCCTCCCGGCAGCTGTCCGGGCGCGGTGTCCCGCCGGGCGCCTCACGGGTGCGGCGCGCAGACCAGCAGGTACGGGAGCAGCGGCAGCACCGACACCCCGAAGCGCCAGGCCGGCCGGATCCGCCCGCTCCCCGGACGCGCCAGCCGCCGCACCCGGGCGAGCACCCCGGTGGACGTCGCACCCAGCGCGGCGCCGCCCGCCGGGGCTCCCCGGCCGGGAGCGCCGCCGGTCGCCAACGCGCAGAGCGCGGAGGCCAGTTCGCCCCGCGACACCTGCTCCAGCGCCGCGTCGTCCGCCGCCATCTCCAGCAGTAGCCCCACCTCGGAGCGCCCCAGCCGGGCCAGCGGCAGCGGCCCGAGCAGCAGCGCGAAGGTGTCGGCCGGCAGCCGGAACAGGTGGTGGCAGCCGCGGATGTGGCCGTGCTCGTGCGCGACGGCCGCGGCGAGCTGCCGCTCGTCCAGCAGCCGCAGCGCCCCACGCGACAGCACCACCCGGGAACGGCGCCCGGGCAGGCAGTAGACGGTCGGATGCGCGTGCTCCAGCACCAGCGCGTCCCAGCGCCGATCCCGTACGGCGACCACGTCCAGCACCGCCCGGTGCCGCCGCCTGGCCCGCCCGGCGCGCAGGCCGACGGCCGTCACCAGGGCGCCGAGCAGCGCCCCGCCGGCGGTGAGCAGCCACCAGTCGTGGGTGTGCGGCGGCACCGGCCCGGCCGGCGCGGCGCCCAGGAGGAGACCGGAGCGGCCGAGCAGACCGGACAGGTCGAGCAGCCCGGCCGGGCGGTGGGCGAAGGGTTCGACCGCGTGGTGGGCGGTGAGCAGCAGGCCCACCATGAACGAGGCCATCAGCGCGAGCCAGAGCGCCGCGCCCGCCAGCGGACGGGCCTGGAGCCGGGCGGAGCCGGCCAGTCGGCGGGGCAGCAGGACGCCGGTCACCACCAGGAGGAGGCAGAGCAGCGCGAGGGTCACTCGGCGCCCCGGGACTTCACCTGCTCCAGGGCCCTGAGCAGGGCCGATGCCTCGTCCCCGCTGATCCGGTCGACGAAGTGGAACAGCGCGCCCGCCCGGTCGGCGGTGGTCTCCAGCGCCTGGTGCATCAGCTGGGCGGTGTACTCCTCGCGGGTGCAGGTCGGCTCGTACACCCAGGCGCGGCCGACCTTGTCGCGGCGCAGCCAGCCCTTGGTGTGCAGGATGTCCGCGACCGTGGTGACGGTGGTGTACGCGACCGCCCGCTCCCGCTGGAGGTCGTCCACCACCTCGCGCACCGTGGCGGGCCGGCCCCAGGACCAGAAGCGGTTCATGATCTCGGCCTCCAGATCGCCGAACCCCCGTAGCACCGCCCTCTTCTCCCTCGCCGAGCCGACCGTCGGCGCCCTTCGCCCGCCGGAACGCGGCCCATGGTACGGCGAGCGCCGGGCGCCCGCCCCCGGGTGAAGGGGGGCGGACGCCCGGCTGGTGCCCGGGTGGTGGTCGGCCGGTGTCCAAGCCGTGTCCGAGGCCGGCCACCGGCGCCCGGGGCAGGTGCCGCCACTGCTCGGAGCACGTGCCGCCGGTGTCCAGCGCACGCGCAGCCGTTGGCCGGGGCGCGCGCCGCGCTCAGGACAGCCGCCGCCCGAGCGGGACGCGGGAGCGGGTGAGCAGCGCCGCGAGCAGCCCCGCGACCAGCGGCAGCGCCAGCACGATCAGCAGCAGCTCGCCCCAGGGCGCGGTGATCAGCGCCGGCTTGGCCCCGAACCCACTGGCCCGGGACTTCAGCAGCCCCACCGCCGGCACGAACCCGTTGACCGCCCCGAGCAGCGCGCCCAGCAGGGCGATCAGCGTGCACTGGAGGCCCGCCATGGTCCGCCGGATCCGCGGCGGCGCGCCCACGGCGGCCAGGGTGGCCTGGTCCTGCCGGGAGTCGGCGGCCGCCAGGCCGGTGGCGATCCCGGCCGCGCCGAGCACGACCAGCCCGGCGAAGCCGGTGAGCGCCAGGGTGAGCGCGTCGCCCTTCGGCTGGTAGCCGCGCTCCACGGTCAGCTGGGCGAGGCGGTCCAGCCGGATGGCGGCGGCCTCGGCGCGCTGCTGCGCCTTGCGGTCGGGCGGGGTGGCGGGCAGCCAGACCGAGCCGGTCGGCCGGGCGGCGAGCCCGAGCCCGGGCAGTGCGGAGGGAAGCACCAGGCCCTGGGCGAAGTCGGCGGCGGCCGGGTCGTCCACCAGCACCGCGTCGACCGGGACCTCCTGGAGCTCCGGCTTGGGCACCTGGCCCGGCTCCAGCGGCGCGCCGCCCCCGCCGCGCAGCAGCAGCACGGCCTTGCCGTCGGCGCCCACCAGGGCCCGGTCGAAGACCAGCAGCTTCCCGGCGGCCAGCGCCTGCTCCGCGGCCTGGTCGTGGACCGCGAACAGGTTGTGCAGCACGGTCACGTCACCGGCGGCCACCCGCGGCGGCGCGCCGAGGCCGCGCCGCTCGACCGGGCCCTTGAGCTGGACGGTGCTGGAGCAGTTCTCGCACCAGCGGTACTCCACCTGGCCGAGGTCGCCGCGCGGACCGAGCCCGCTCAGCTGCCCCTCCAGCTCGGTGCGCTCGTCGGCGAGCCGGGGCCCGTCGATGTGGCTGATCAACTGGACGGCGCCGTACGGGGCCTGTGGCCGGTAGTCGCGCCGGTTCTCGGCGTCGGTGCTGGTGGTGTAGACGCCGATGGCGACGGCGCCGGCCACCGCGGCCATCACCGCGGCCACCGCCGGGGCGGTGCGCGAGCGGTGCCGGGCGGAGTCGCGCAGGGCGAGCCGGGGCCCGAGCGGCAGCCGGCCGGCGGCCCGGCCGATCAGGGCGACCAGCATCGGGGTGCACAGCAGCAGGCCGAGTTCGGCGACCACCGAGCCGCCGAGCACGGTCAGCGTGCGGGTGTCGTAGCCGCCCACGCCCGGCTGGTCGCGCTGTACCGCGCCCGCCCCGTACATCGCGAGCACGGCGCCGAGGGCGAGCAGCGCCACACCGGCGACGGTGACCCAGCGGCTGGGCCCGCGGACGGTGTCCCGGCCGGTGAGCCCGGCGGTGACGCTGCGCCGGGCGGCCTGCAGCGCGGGCAGCGCGGCCGCGAGCAGCGCGGTGACCAGGCCGATCCCGGCGATCGCGAGCAGGTCCAGTGGCGGTACGGCGAAGTGGCCGAAGCGCGCCCCGCCGAACTGCTCGATCCACGGCCGCAGCACCGCGACCGCCGCGGTGCCGAGCACCACGCCGACCACCGCTCCGGTCGCGCCGAGGACCACACCGCCGCCGAGCACCACCGCGCCGACGTGGGCACGGCTGCCGCCGGCCGCGCCGAGCAGGGCGAGCTGGCGGCGCGAGCGGCGGGCGCCGACCGCGAAGGCGGGCCCGGCGAGCAGCGCGACCTCCAGCAGCGCCATGCCGCTGACGGTGGCGACGACCATTTTGGTGTTGTTGGCGGCCGTCGGGTCGCTGTAGCGGTACGCGTCGCGGTAGTAGGGGACGGCCAGCTCGGGCGGCGGGGTGAGCGCCACCGAACGAGCGGTCAGGGTGTAGCCGTGGGCGTTGAACCGCTGGACCGCGGCCCAGTCGAGGGCGGCCCCGGACGGCAGCCGGACCAGCCAGGCGGACCGGACGGCCGTGGGCTTCGCCGCCGCCGGCCCGCCGGCCTCCAGGGCGGTGCTCAGCGGGTCGATCAACTCGCCCGGCCGGGCGACGAGTTCGACCCTGCCCAGCTCGCCCGGGCGCTCCACCATGCCGGTGATGGTGTAGGTGGTGTGCTCCAGGCCCTGGAGGGTCGTGGTGGCGCCGGGCGCGAGTCCGGAGCGGTCCAGGAAGGCCCGGGTGACGGCCACTTCGTGCGGGGCTTCCGGGGCGCGGCCCTCGACCAGGTCGAGCCGGCCGCGCCAGACCGGGTCGGCGAGGTCGGCCTCGGTGGTGAGGGTGCGGACCAGGCCCTCGGGCGAGGTCGCGCCGGCCTCAGGGCCGGGCCGGGCCGGGGTGAGCGAGCTGCCGGGCGGCAGCAGCGAGGCGACCAGGACGGCCGGATCGGTGCTCGCGCCCTTCTGCTGTTCGGCGGTGGGCTGGTCCCCGGGGCGGGGCTGGACGGAGAAGGCGCCGTCCTCGGCGATCGGGGCCTGTTCGACCGGCCGGCCCGGATCGAGCGAGGTGACCAGGGCGTCCGCGCCGCCCACCACGCGCTCGACCCGTTCGGCCGGGGTCAGTTGACCGCTGCGGTGGACCACGTCGGCGCCGGTGACGCCGAGGACGGGCAGCGCGATCATGGCGGCGATCAGCGCGCTGCGGCCCTTGGCGCGCAGTGCGTCACGGCGGGCGATGCGCAGGGCGACCCGCCAGGCTCCGAGCCTCACCGCGCCACCTCGCCGGTCGGGCCCGACGGGAACGCCGCGCCGGACCTGTGCAGCGCGTCGGACGGCTGTACGGCCGTGAGGCGGGCGGAGGCGCGGCGGCCCGGGGTCTCCGAGGCGATCGCGCCGTCCCGCAGGCGGACCACCCGGTCCGCCCAACTGGCGTGGGCCGCCTCGTGGGTGACCATCATCGCGGCGGCACCGGCGTCGCACCGGGCGCGCAGTACGGCGAGCACCGCCTCGCCGGTGGCCGAGTCGAGGGCGCCGGTCGGCTCGTCGGCGAGGACCAGGCGGCGGTCGCCGATCAGGGCGCGGGCGATCGCGACGCGCTGCTGCTGGCCGCCGGACATGTCGTCGGGGAAGCGGTCGGCGAGCTCGCCGATGCCCAGTTCCTCCAGCGCGGCCAGCGCCTCCCGGCGGGCCCGGCGCCCCGGGACGCCGTCGAGTTCGCGCGGCAGGGCGATGTTCTCGGCGGCGGTGAGGGCCGGGATCAGGTTGTAGTCCTGGAAGACGTACCCGATCGAGCGTCGCCGCAGGTCGGCGAGCTTTCCGCGGCCGAGGCCGCCGAGCGCGACCCCCTCCACCAGCACCTCGCCGCCGCTGGGCTGGTCCAGCCCGCCGGCCAGGGTCAGCAGGGTGGACTTCCCGGAGCCGGACGGGCCCATGACGGCGACGAACTCGCCGGGGTGGACGGCCAGGTCGACGCCGCGCAGGGCGTGCACCTCGGCGGCGCCCCGCCCGTGCACCCGGGTGACGTCGGTCAGGTGCAGGACGGGTGCGGGCCGGGTCGGATCGGTGTGGGACACACTTCCCCCTCGTGAGCTGCTCAACTGCATATGTCGGTGAACTATATATGCCGGAGGACGTGATGCAAGGCGAGATGGTTCCTGGGGCTGGGTGGTCGGATTCGGTCAAACTTCTACAAAGCTGTCGAGGATGTGGGCGGAAGCCTGGGCCGGATCGTTCGGGGGCGGTCTATGCTCGGGAAGGTTCACGGCCCCGGGGGCGGGCCTCCCGCCGTGCCGGAAGGCGCGGCACTCGACGTGCGGTCAGATCCGGAGCGCGGCAGGCCTCAGGGCCCGTGCGGCCGTCGCGCGCGCCTCCCCGTCGGCCGCGGCGGCGATGGCCATCATCGAGGTCGTCAGACCGACCGCCACCTGTTCGTACCCTCCTCCCGCGAAGGAGGTGCCGTCGTGCACACCCTGACCACCGTCGAGTTCCTGGTCCGACTCGCCACCGGCGTCGCCTGCGGCGCACTGATCGGCATCGAACGCCAGTGGCGGGCCAGGATGGCCGGCCTGCGCACCAACGCCCTGGTCGCCGCCGGCGCCACCCTGTTCGTGCTGTACAGCGAGGCCGTCGGCGACACCGGCAGCCCCACCAGGGTCGCCTCGTACGTCGTCTCCGGCATCGGCTTCCTCGGCGGTGGCGTCATCCTGCGCGACGGCGCCGGCGTGCGCGGCCTCAACACCGCTGCCACGCTGTGGTGTTCGGCCGCCGTCGGGGTGCTGGCCGCCTCCGGCAAGCTGGAGTTCGCCGTCCTCGGCACGCTCGCCGTGCTCGGCGTCCACCTGGTGCTGCGCCCGGCCGGCCGGCTCCTCGACCGGGCCCCGCAGTCCGGCAGCGACCCGGACTCCACCTGCCGCGCCACCGTCCACCTGGAGTGCGACCGCAAGTCCGAGACCCACATCAGGGCCCTGTTGCTCCAGGCCCTCGCCGCCTCCGGCCTCGCCCCGACCGGCCTGCGCGCCCGCCGCACCGACAGCGGCGACGCCACCAGCCTGCGGGCCACCGTCGCGATCACCGGCCGGGTGGCCCCGGCGCTCGAACAGGTCGTCACCCGGCTGTCGTTGGAGCCCGGCGTGCGCGATCTGCACTGGCACCTGGACGAGGAGCCGGAGGAGCCCGGCAACCCGGCGCTCGCCTGAGCGGAGGGCCGTCACCCGCTCTCGTCGTCCGCCCGTCGTCCGCCGTCGTCCGCCCGCCGTCCGAACCCCGTCCGATCCCGCTGGAGGCCCGATGCCGACCCCCGACCCCGAACACGGGCCGCTGGTGCCGATGCTGCTGGCGCTGACCGTGGTCACCGGAGTGGTGGACGCGGTCAGCTACCTCGAACTCGGCCACGTCTTCGTCGCCAACATGACCGGCAACGTGGTGTTCCTCGGCTTCGCCCTGGCCGGTGCGGCCAACCTCTCCGCCACCGCCTCGCTGGCCGCCCTCGTCGCCTTCCTGCTCGGTGCCCTGGCCGGCGGCCACCTCGCCCGCCGGCTGCCCGGCCACCGCGGGCACCTGCTGACCGCTGCCGTCGCCGCCCAGTCGGCGCTGGTCGCGGCGGCCACGGTGCTGGCGGCCGTGGCCGGCCACACCTCCGACCCGGCCCGCTACACCCTGATCGGGCTGCTCGGCTTCGCCATGGGCGGCCAGAACGCGGTGGTCCGCGCCCTGAAGGTGCCCGACCTCACCACCACCGTGCTCACCATGACCATCACGGCCCTCGCCGCCGACCGCACCGGCCTCCGCCGCCTCGCCTCCGCCGTCTGGATGTTCGCCGGGGCCCTCCTCGGCGCCCTCCTCGTCCTGCGCACCAGTGTCCCCGTCGCCCTCGCCCTGGCCCTGGCCCTCCTCCTCGCCGTCGCCGTCCTCACCCACCGCGCCGCCCGAGCCACCCCCGCCCCCGCCTGGACCCACCCCCGCTGAGCCGCCTCGCCGGTGCGCCGTCGTCCCCTCTGCTTCTGGGGCGTCACCGGCGACTGACGGGCCGGGCCCCGGGCCCGGTCAGTCCTCGCTGCGGTGGCCGGCGCGGCCGCTCCAGCGGGGTTCGAGGCGCGCCCAGCCGGCGGTCCAGGCGGCCTCGCCGCGGCGGTCGAGGGTGTGGAGGCGCAGGCGGAGGGCGAGGACGAGCAGGGCCAGCAGTGCGAGGAGGGCGCCGGCGCCGGTGCAGGCGGCGGAGACGGCGAGGGCCACCCGGTCGGCCGGGGGAGCGGAGGCGGCGCCGGCCGGGTCGACCCAGACGGCGACGTGGCTGCCGGGGACGGCGGAGCGCGGGGCCTGGACGGTGCCGAGGTGCTGGGTGCCGTCGGGGGCGGTCCACGTCGCGTCGACGTCCACCCGGCTGCTGTAGCCGCCGGAGAAGCGGCTGCCGGCGGCGGTGGCGCGGTCGGGCAGGCCGCGGACCACGGCGTCGACCTGCCGCAGCCGTCCGCGGTCCGCGCCGACCTGGTGCTCGGTGCCGCGGTAGAGGAGCAGGGAGCCGCCCGTGGCCAGGACGAGCGCGAGCACCGCGCCGAGGACGGCGCAGAGCCAGGCGCGGGCCCGGGAGCGGTCGAGGGGGCGGGCGAGCGGCTCGTGCCGGGTGCCGACGGCCCGCCGCAGCTGTCGGCCGACACGTCGGGGGAGCGACGCGGGCCGGGCCGGACGGGGGGTGCTGGACACGGTGAGGGCTCCTCAGGGGCGCGGGGACGCGAGGCGGTTACGCCCAAATGTCCACCCGGCGACCCCTCGTGCACAAGACTCGTGCGCGCCCGTAGGACCGCCAGGGCCGCTCGGCCCCGCCGCCGGGACGTTCGGCCCTCGGCACCGACGGTGCGGACCGGGCAGGCTGGAGATCGGCGGCGTCCTCCCGGTGCTTGGGCGCGGCCGTGGCCCGGTTCGGCCGTGGGGGCGCCGGGTCGAGGTATGGGGCAGGGGGTGGTCGTGGGGTCACCCCCTGCCTGTTCCGTGCCGGTCCTCCGCCCGCTCTGCGCCCGTTCCCTGCGGCGAAGCTGACGAACTCCCAGGTCGGGGCCGTATTCTGCCCAGCTATACACTCGGGGTATACGCCGGGTGTATGTTTCCCCCATGAGTGTTCCCTTGACCCTCCTGGGGCTGCTGGAGCGTGAGCCGAGCCACGGCTACGACCTCAAGCGCGACTACGACTCCCTCTTCGGCCGCGGCAAGCCCCTTCCGTACGGCCAGGTCTACGCGACCCTCGGCCGACTGGCCCGCGACGGCAAGGTGGTGGCCGGCGAGGCGGAGCCCGGCGACGGGCCCGAGCGCAAGCGCTACGTCATCACCGAGACCGGGGCGACCGAGTTCGAGACCTGGCTCCAGGAGCCGGTCGCACCCGAGCCCAACCTCCAGTCCGTGCTGTTCACCAAGGTGGTGCTGGCCCTGATGCTGGGCCGCGACGCCGAGCACTACCTGGACACCCAGCGCGCCGCCCACCTGCGCCGGATGCGCGAACTCACCGAACTGCGCCGCACCGGCGCGCTGGTGGACGCCCTGCTCGCCGACCACGGCCTGTTCCACCTGGAGGCCGACCTCCGCTGGATCGACCTCACCGCCGCCCGACTGGACGCGCTCGCCGCGGAGGTGAAGGCATGACCACGATCCTGGAGGCCCGCGGCGTCGCCCTCTCCTTCGGCGAGACCCCCGCCCTGCGCGGGGCCGACCTGTCCGTGGAAGCCGGCGAGGTGCTCGCCATCATGGGCCCCAGCGGCTCGGGCAAGTCGACGTTACTCCACTGCCTGGCCGGCATCCTGGTGCCCGACGAGGGAGAGGTGCTGTTCGACGGGCAGCGCCTGGACACCATGCCGGAGGCCCGGCGCAGCGCCCTGCGCCGGGACCGGTTCGGCTTCGTCTTCCAGTTCGGCCAGCTGGTGCCGGAGTTGACGGCCGAGGAGAACGTCGCCCTGCCGCTGCTGCTGAACGGTGTACGCCGTGCCGCCGCGCTGGCCGAGGCCCGTCCGTGGTTCGCCCGGCTCGGCCTGGACGGCCTGGAGAGGCGCCGCTCCGGCGAGCTGTCGGGCGGTCAGGCCCAGCGGGTCGCCCTGGCCCGCGGCCTGGTGGCCCGTCCGCAGGTGCTGTTCGCCGACGAGCCGACCGGCGCGCTGGACTCGCTGACCGGCGAACAGGTGATGGAGCTGATGGTCGGTTCGGCCAGGGAGCAGGGCACCACCGTCATCCTGGTCACCCACGAGGCCAGGGTCGCCGCCTACGCCGACCGCGAGGCGGTCGTCCGCGACGGCCGGGCCCGCGCCCTCTCCGCCGGAACGGTGGCCTCGTGATCCCCTTCTCGCTCCGACTGGCCGTCAGCGGCGGCCGGGAGGCGGTGGCCCGGCTGCTGATGATCGCGGCGGCGGTCGCGATCGGGGTCGGGCTGCTGCTGTCGAGCCTCGCCAGCCTCAACGCGGTCGACCACTCCAACGGGCGGCTGCTCTGGATGAACACCGGCTCCAAGGGCTGGACCGGGACGGCCCGGGCGGACCCGCTCTGGTGGTACGGCCACGACCACTACTACCAGGGCAAGCGGATCGTCGAGTTCGACGTCGCCCCGACCGGCCCCACCTCGCCGCTGCCGCCGGGCCTCAGCAGGCTGCCGGCCCCCGGGGAGTACTACGCCTCGCCCGCCCTGGCGGAGCTGCTGCGCCAGGCCCCGGCCGTCGAACTGGGCGACCGCTTCGAGGGCCGGCCGGCCGGCACCATCGGGCCCGAGGCGCTGACCTCCCCGGACACCCTGGCCATGGTGGTCGGCCGCACCGTGGACGAGCTCAAGGGCAATCCGGAAGCCAGGCCGGTCACGGCGATCGCGACGGCGATGCCGACCGCGTGCGAGGCCGACTGCTTCGGCTTCGGCGTCCACGGCGACGCCGTGACCCTCGTCCTCAGCGTGGTGATCGGCGCGCTGATCTTCCCGGTGCTGGTCTTCATCGGCACCGCGACCCGCCTCTCCGCCGCCACCCGGGAGCAGCGCTTCGCCGCGATGCGGCTGGTGGGGGCGACGCCCCGGCAGGTGTCGGTGATGTCGGCGGTCGAGTCCACGCTCGCCTCGGTGATCGGTACGGTCGCGGGCTTCGGCGTCCACCTCGCGCTGCGCCCGCCGGTCGCCGACATGCGGCTCACCGGGGAGCGGTTCTACCTCGCGGACCTGGGCCTGCACCTGGACCAGGCGCTCGTGGTCGCGCTGGGCGTGCCGGTGGCGGCGGCGCTGGCCGCGCGGTTCGCGCTGCGCCGGGTCACCATCTCCCCGCTCGGGGTCAGCCGGAGGGTCACCCCGAAGCCGCCGCGGGCCTGGCGGCTGGTCCCGCTGCTGCTCGGCCTCGCCGAGCTGGGCTACTTCGTCGACAACCGGCCGTCGACCTCCGACGGGCAGGCCGCCGCCTACCTCACCGGGTTCGTGCTGGTGATGCTCGGCCTGGTGATCGCCGGGCCGTGGCTGACCATGGCGGCGGCCCGGGCGGTGGCCCTGCGCACCAGCCGGCCGGCCGCGCTGATCGCGGTGCGCCGACTGGCCGACGATCCGAGGGCGGGCTTCCGCGCGGTGGCGGGCCTGGTGGTGGCCCTGTTCGTGACCAGTGCGACCATCGGCATCATCGGGACCATCGACGCCAACCGGGGAGCCGAGCTGAGTGGCGACCCGGAAGTCCGCAAGTCGGTTGTCGACCTCCCGCACCGGCTGGACTCCGCGGAGACGCTCGGCGCCGTACCGGACTCCCTGGTGGCCTCCGCCCGGGCCGTCCCGGGCTTCCGGGGGCTGGTGTCGGCACACGACAACCCGACGCGGATCGGTGCCGACCCGGCCCGACCCCGCTTTCCCGCACCCGCGTTGGTGCTCTGCTCGGACCTGGCCCAGGTGCCGGTGCTGGGGCACTGCGCGCCCGGAGCGGCGGTGGCGGCCGTCCCCGTCCAGCAGTTCCTCGACCTCCGGGAGGGCGCGAACCAGGAGTGGCCGACCGCGCCGGTCCCGGCCGCGGAGGCCGCCGCGCTTCCGGTGAAGCTGCTCTACGCGACCACCGACGGCTCCTCCTCGGCCAAGGAACGACTGCGGACCCTGTTCGCCGAGGCCTACCCGAGGTACGAGGCCAGGATGGCCGAGGACTGGGGCACCGAGGCCCAGAAGCGGCTCCAGGCCTGGCGGCAGCTGGCGCACGTGGTGCTGCTGACCACCGTGCCGATCGCCGGGTGCAGCCTCGCGGTGAGCGTGGTGGCCGGGCTCTCGGACCGCCGCCGCCCGTTCGCGATGCTGCGGCTCACCGGGGCACCGCTGCGGCTGCTCCAGCGGGTGATCGGGCTGGAGAGCGCGCTGCCGCTGCTGGCGGTGTCGGCGATCGCGATCGGCACCGGCTTCGCGGCGGCGGCGATGTTCCTCAAGTCGCAGATGCAGTACGACCTGGTGTCCCCGGGCGCGGTGTACTACGGGCTGACCGGCTTCGGACTGGTCGCCTCGCTCGGGATCATCGCCTCGACGCTGCCGCTGCTGAAGCGGATCACCGGGCCAGAGGCGGCCCGTAACGGCTGATCCCGGCTCCGGCCGGCCCGCTGCCCGCTGCCCGCTGCCCCGTGCCGCCCCGTCGCCCGCCGTCAGCGGGCGACGGGGTAGCCGTGCGTCCCGTCCGCCCGCGCCACGTCCAGCCCGGGCAGCCAGCTGCCGAGGACCAGCGCGGACGGGTAGAACATCGGCTCCGGCAGCGCGTCCACCGGGAAGCGCTCCCAGCCGGCGCAGGCGTGCGGCTCGGTGACCAGCGCCTCGGCCAGGCTGGGCGGCGCCAGCACGGCGGCGGTCAGCCTGGGCCGGCCGAGCTCGTGGTCGAGGTGGACGGCGAGCACCCGCATCGCCGCGGCGGGCAGCACGATGCCGGTCTCCTCGGCGAGTTCGCGGGCCGCGGTCTGCTCGAAGGACTCGCCGAGGTCGACCTTGCCGCCGGGCAGGCTCCAGGTGGGCGGCTCGCCGGCGGTGATCCGGCGGCCGAGCAGCACCCGGCCGTCCCCGGTGGGCACGACGATCCCGGCACCGAGCAGTGGCGCGGTCGGCGGGGACGGTGCGGTGGGTACGGTCGGTGCTGTGCTCAACTCGCCATCTCCTTCAGTCGGTTACCAGTTGGCGCGCTCGTAGTCCTTGAGGAAGCAGCCGTACAGGTCCTCGCCCGCCTCGCCGCGCACGATCGGGTCGTACACCCGGGCCGCGCCGTCGACCAGGTCGAGCGGGGCGTGGAAGCCCTCGTCGGCGAGACGCATCTTGTCCGGGTGCGGGCGCTCGTCGGTGATCCAGCCGGTGTCGACGGCGGTCATCAGGATGCCGTCGGTCTGGAACATCTCCAGCGCGCTGGTGCGGGTGAGCATGTTGAGCGCGGCCTTGGCCATGTTGGTGTGCGGGTGGCCGGCGCCCTTGTAGCCGCGGGAGAACACGCCCTCCATGGCGGAGACGTTGACGACGTACTTGCGGCGGGAGCCGGAGGCGGCCATCGCCGGACGCAGCCGGCTGATCAGGATGAACGGCGCGGTGGAGTTGCAGAGCTGGACCTCCAGCAGCTCCATCGGGCCGACCTCCGAGACGGTCTGCACCCAGCTGTTGGTGTCGGCGAGGTCGGGCACCAGGCCGCCGGCGTCGATCGCGGTGCCGGCCGCGATCCGGGCGGGCGTGGCGGAGCCGGTGACCAGGGCGAGCGAGGTGACGTCCTCGGCGGCCATCCGCTGCGGGTCGCCGCTCGCCTGGTGGGGGAGGGCGGGCAGGTCGACGCTGCCGCTGCCGAAGCGGCCGATCGTGGTGGCCTGCGGCAGCTCGCCGGCCGGCAGCGGTGCGGACTCGGCGTTGACCAGCTCGCGGTAGGACTCCGGCGGGCGGCGCACGGTCTGCGCGGCGTTGTTGATCAGGATGTCCAGCGGGCCGTCGGCGGCGACCTCGTCGGCCAGCGCCATCACCTGGGCCGGGTCGCGCAGGTCGATGCCGACGATCTTGAGACGGTGGATCCACTCGGCGCTGTCCGGCATCGCCTTGAAGCGGCGGATCGCGTCGTTGGGGAAGCGGGTGGTGATGGTGGTGTGGGCGCCGTCGCGCAGCAGCATCAGCGCGATGTACATCCCGATCTTGGCGCGGCCGCCGGTGAGCAGCGCGCGCTTGCCGGTGAGGTCGGCGCGGGCGTCCCGGCGGGAGCGGTTCTTGACCGCGCAGTCCTGGCAGAGGTTGTGGTAGAAGGCGTCGACCTCGACGTACCGCTGCTTGCAGGTGTAGCAGGAGCGCGGGCGCTCCAGGATGCCGGCGATCTCGGTGGTGGTGACGGTGGTCAGGCCGAAGGCGCCGGCCGTCTCGTCGTCGATCCGGGTGGGCGCACCGGTGGCGGTGCGGGCGGTGACCGCGCGGTCGTTGGCGGTCTTGCGGGCACGGGTCTCCTGGCGGCGGCGCTGCTTGAGGGTGCGGAATATGCCGCCGACGGCCTGGCGGACGGTGATCGCGTCCGGGTGGTCCACGTGCAGCTCGTCCAGCTCGGCGAGCACCTCCAGGCAGAGCCTCAGCCGCTCGGGGTCGAGGCCGGGACCGTAGTCGATCTCCTCCTCGCCGCCCTCGATCCGGTCCTGCTCGATGTCCGTCTGCCCGATGTCGGTCTGCCCGATGCCCACGCCTGCTGTCGCTTTCCCGTTCGCCACGCCCACACGCGTGAAGCCATGCCCGTTACCGCGTGAATGCTACGGGAGCGCTCCGGACCGGGGCGAAAACCGGACGTCGGAGGGGGTCTTTGGATGATCCTCCATGTCTACGCGCGGAGCATTGATCACGGTTTGTGTACAGCCCCAGCAATGCTCCTCGAACTGGCTTTTGCCTCCACCCTCACGGAGAATCGAACGCTGGGTGCCGGGCGCCCGAGTGCGCTCCGGCGGCATCGCCGCAACCGCACCCGAGGTGTATCCCCCCAGCCAGAGAGCCCTTCTTCATGCGCTTCCTGAACGACCTCAAGCCCTCGTACGACCTCACGTACGACGACGTCTTCATGGTCCCCAGCCGTTCCGCCGTGGGCTCCCGGCAGGGCGTCGACCTCTCCTCCAACGACGGCACCGGCACCACCATCCCGCTGGTCGTGGCCAACATGACCGCCATCGCCGGCCGCCGGATGGCCGAGACCGTGGCCCGCCGCGGCGGCCTGGTCGCCATCCCGCAGGACATCCCCACCGAGGTCATCGCCGAGGTCGTCTCCTGGGTCAAGCAGCGCCACCTCGTCTTCGACACCCCGATCACGCTCGCCCCCGGCGCCACCGTGGCCGAGGCGATGTCGCTGCTGCCCAAGCGCGCGCACGGCGCCCTCGTGGTGGTCGAGGACGGCAGGCCGGTCGGCGTGGTCACCGACTCCGACTGCCAGGGCGTGGACCGCTTCACCAGCCTGGCCGACATCATGTCCCGCGAGCTGCTGGTGCTGGACGAGGGCATCGACCCGCGGACCGCCTTCGACAAGCTCACCGAGGCGCACCGCAAGCTCGCCCCCGTCGTGGACGGCGAGGGCCGGCTGGTCGGCATCCTCACCCGCAAGGGCGCGCTGCGCGCCACCCTGTACACCCCGGCCGTGGACGCGGCCGGCAAGCTGCGGATCGCCGCCACCGTCGGCATCAACGGCGACGTCGCGGGCAAGGCCAAGGCGCTGATCGACGCCGGTGCCGACGTGCTGGTCGTCGACACCGCGCACGGCCACCAGGAGTCCATGATCAGCGCGCTGCGCGCGGTGCGCGGCCTGGACCCGCAGATCCCGATCGTGGCCGGCAACGTGGTCTCCGCCGCCGGCGTCCGCGACCTGGTCGAGGCGGGTGCCGACATCCTCAAGGTCGGCGTCGGCCCCGGCGCCATGTGCACCACCCGGATGATGACCGGCGTCGGCCGGCCGCAGTTCTCCGCCGTCCTGGAGTGCGCCGCCGAGGCCCGCCGGCTCGGCAAGCACGTCTGGGCCGACGGCGGCGTGCGCCACCCGCGCGACGTCGCGATGGCGCTGGCCGCCGGCGCCTCCAACGTGATGATCGGTTCCTGGTTCGCCGGGACCTACGAGTCCCCGGGCGACCTCCAGACCGCCGCCGACGGCCGCCAGTACAAGGAGAGCTTCGGCATGGCCTCGGCCCGCGCGGTGAGCAACCGCACCGCCCAGGACTCCTCGTACGACCGGGCCCGCAAGGCGCTGTTCGAGGAGGGCATCTCGCACTCCCGGATGTTCCTCGACCCGGCCCGGCCGGGTGTCGAGGACCTGATCGACTCGATCATCGCGGGCGTCCGCAGCTCCTGCACCTACGCGGGCGCCGGCAGCCTGGAGGAGTTCCACGAGAAGGCCATCGTGGGCATCCAGAGCGCGGCGGGCTACGCCGAGGGCAAGCCGCTGCACTCCAGCTGGGCCTGATCGCCGCGGGCCGTCCGGTTCCTCGCCTCGGGGAGCCGGACGGTTGCGGCTGCGGTTGTGCTTGCGGTTGCGGCCGGTGCGGGGGAGGGGTGCCCGGTGCCCGGGAGGGTGTCCTGGCCGTCCTCCGGCCCGGTGTCCCCGGTGCCCGGCTCGGGTGGGAACAGGGACCGGAGCGGGAGCAGCAGGGCGCGGCCGAGCAGTCCGACCGAACCGTCCAGCGCGGTGGCGAAGGCCCGGGCGGCGCCCGGCAGGTGCCGCAGGCCCCACAGGGTCTCGACGGCGCCCCAGGCGCTCTCGCGGGCGGCCCCGACCGACCAGGCGCCGAGCAGGTGGGTGAGCGGCTCGGCGAGCTCCAGCAGGTCGGGCCCGGGCATCAGCTGCTCCCGGGCGGCCGTCTCCACCTCGGCCAGCACCCGGTTGATCCGGCGGTAGTCCTCCTCGACGTCGGCCGGCCCGCAGCCCCGGCGGCGGCAGGTGTCCACGACGGCCAGCGGCAGGTCGTGCTGGATGTGGGCGGTCATTCCGGCCAGCGCGAACTGCAGCGGGTGCACGCCCGGGTGGGCGCGCAGCGCGAACAGCGGCCGCCAGCAGGCGGGTGGCTCCTGCCCGGCCGCGTCGGCGGCCACGGCCCGCAGGTACCGCCCGGCGAACACCACGTCCAGCTCGGCCACCGCCGACGGGTCGGCGAAGTACCCGGTGCCCAGCCGTTCGAGGACCGCCTCCGTCACGGTGAGGTAGAGCCGGTCGAAGACCGCCACCCCGTCGGCCGGGGGCAGCGCCGCCCCGATCTCCCGCAGCCGGCCGACCACCTGCTCGATCGTCTCCGCCTCCGCGTTCACCGCCGTCGTACGATCCACCGCAGTGTCGGGCATGTGCCACCCTCCGATGTCGATCGTGCACTGATCGCATCATCGTGACAGCGTGGGCGGGCGCTCCAGCGGACGCGGCCCGCGTCCGTCGAGCCGGTGTCGCACCGTCAGGCCGATCCCGCCGTGACATGGCGTCGACTTGGTGACGGCGTTACGGGGTCTTTGCCTATCGCCCACCTCCTGTCATGATCCCTGACCGTGATCAATCGTCGAACCCTGATCGCCGCGCTCGCCGCGGCCCCGGCCCTCAGCACCCTCGGCGCCGCCGTGGGAAGCACCCCCGCGAGCGCCGCCGCCGACCTCTACCCCTCCAACACGGCCCTCTACGCCAGCTCGACCGTGGTCGAGGGCGTGGACTACGGCCGCCGCTACCGCAGGCACCTGATCGACGACCAGAGCCTGCAGAGCCGTACGCCGTTCGTCCGGACCACCGTCATCGCCCCGCACGGCGGCGGCATCGAGGTCGGCACCTCCGAACTGTGCCTGGCCATCGCCGGCTACCACCCGGCCGACCTCACCCCGACCCCGGCCGCCGGGCCGGTGCACGACTTCTGGATGTTCGAGGGCCTGCGCTCCTCCAACAACAGCGAACTGCACGTCACCTCGACCCACTGCGACGACGCGGTGGCCCGCGCCATGTGCGCCGGCAGCCGCAACGTGGTGTCGCTGCACGGCTGCACCGCCGCCCAGGCCGGCCTGGAGGCCGGCGCCCAGGCCGTGCTCGTCGGCGGCCTGAACGCCACCCTCCGGCAGTACCTGATGGAGGAGTTCGCGGCGGCGGGCATCCGGGCCGTGACCGCCTCCGGCGAGGAGGAGATCGCGGGCATCTCCCCGGACAACATCTGCAACCGCAGCCTGCTCGGTATGGGCGCCCAGCTGGAGATGACCACCGACCTGCGGGTCGCGATGTTCGCGCCGGGCAAGAACACCCGCGCCGAGCGGGCGACCAACACCCTGCCGCTGTTCTGGAGCTACACGAACGCGGTCCGGACCGCGATCCAGCGGCTGGAGGCGGGCCAGCCCGTCCTCTGACGGCTCGGGCAGCCGGCTGCGCGCGCCGCAGCCGGCGTCAGCCCAGCTCGTACTCCAGGACGTAGGTGTGGGTGCCGGACTCGTCGACGGTGAGCCGGAACTCCCCGGTGATCCCGGCCGGCTCGCCCGTGCCCGTGCCCGGCACCACGCGTATCGTCGTGCCGGTCGTGCCCCAGGCCGCGTGCTGGAGCACGAACGAGCCCTCGCGCCCGCCCAGTTCACCCGTTACGTGCTCCACCGCGACGTACGAGGCCGGGCTGCCGGTGGGGCCCGCGACCGAGAGCATCCGCACCTCGCTCGCCCCGCTCAGCCCGCCGGTGAAGGTCCTGGCGATGCCGACCCGCCCGAAGGACGCGCCCTCCCGCTCCTCCGTCTCCACCGGCTCGAACGCCGTCAACTCGAACGACCCGCTTGCCCTGCTCCCCATGACACCGTCCCCTCGTCGACCGTCGACATCCTGGGCGGCCGGCTCCCCGCCGACCGTGAACCGAGCCTTGCACACGGCACTGACAATCGCGTCCGGCCGCTTCCCGGAGCCGCCGGCGCGGCCCGGTCACGGCTCCCAGCGGATCGCCAGCACCGCCGCGTCGTCGGCCAGCCCGGCGTCCCCGACCCAGCCGCCGACGTCCGCCAGCACGGAGTCCAGCAGGTCCGCCGGGGTGCTGCCGTGCAGGCCGGGCAGCTGTTCCGTGATCGGGTAGAAGCGGCCCCCGGCGTCCCGGGCCTCCGACACCCCGTCGGTGTGCAGGAGCAGCAGGTCGCCCGGCTCCGGGTCGAACCGCCGGTCCGGGTACGCGTCGCCGGTGAGCCCGAGCAGCCCCAGCGGCGGCGCCGGGAAAGGGGGCCCCAGCTCGCTCACCCGGCCCGCCCGGCGCAGCAGCGGGGGCGGATGGCCGCAGTTCACCAGTCGCACGGGCCCCCGGTCCGGCGCCACGTCGAGCAGCAGCGCGGTGGCGAACCGTCCCTCGTCCCGCTGCCGGGCGGCGAGCGCCGCGTCCAGCCGCTCGGCGAGCCGCCCGGGGTCGGGCTCGGTCCGTGCGGCCTCCCGGAACACCCCGAGGACGTCCGCCGCCGTCTCCACCGCCGGGAGGCCGTGCCCCTGGACGTCCCCGAGCAGGATGCGCACCCCGAAGCGGGTCTCCTCCACGGCGTACAGGTCCCCGCCGATCCGGGCCTCGGCGGCCGCCGCCACGTACCGCACGGCCAGGCGCAGCGGCCCGATCCGCTCCGGTGGCGGGCGCAGCAGGGCCCGCTGCGCCGCCTCGGCCACCGTCCGGACCTGGAACAGCTCGCGCTCGCGGGCCGCCACCAGGACGACGCTGGCCGCGCTGGCCAGGGTCGCGGCGAGCACCGTGATCAGCGCGGTGACGTGCACCCCGGTCGGCAGATCGGTGTTGGTGGACTCCAGCAGCCCGACCGCGAGGACGGCGATCGCCCCGGCGATCAGCGGCACCCGGGCCGTGCGGGTGGCCGCTCCGGCCAGCACCGGCGCCACCGCGAGGACGGGGGAGAGCGTCGTGCCGGGGCCGGTCACCAGATCGGCCACGACGGCGCCGACCAGCAGCGCGAAGGAGGCGTACAGCAGCAGCCGGGCGCGTCGCGGCACGTGCAGCGGCGGCATACCGGCCGAGCCGTCGGCGGCGGTCACGCGTCCTCCAGAGCTGAGCGGCTGAGCGGGCCTACCGTCCACTCTGCTCTGCGCCCCCGCGGGCGGCACCTCGGACGAGGACGGCCGGGCGCACCCGACTAGGCTGGGCCGCGAGATGAGACGAAAGAGCCGCCGCCCGGCCTCCCCCCTCCCACAGCGCAACGGCGTGGACCCGGTGCACCTGCGGCTGCCGGCCGAGGGTCCCTGGCCGACCGTTCGCGCCCACCTGGTCGAGCGGCTGCCGGCCGTGGCGGCCGAGCGGATCGACGCGGCGTTGCACGGGCGGGAGATCGTCGGCGAGGACGGGCCGGTCGCGCCCGACGCGCCGTTCCGGCCCGGCGCGCACCTGTGGTTCTACCGGGACCTGCCGGACGAGGTCCGCGTCCCGTTCGACCTGGAGGTGCTGCACCGGGACGATCACCTGGTCGTCGTCGACAAGCCGCACTTCCTGGCCACCACCCCGCGCGGCAGGCACGTCGTCGAGACGGCCCTCTCCCGGCTGCGGCACGCCCTCGACCTGCCCGCGCTGAGCCCCGCCCACCGGCTCGACCGGCTCACCGCCGGCCTGGCCATGTTCGTGGTCAGGCCGGAGGACCGCGGCGCCTACCAGACCCTCTTCCACGACCGGCTGGTCCGCAAGGAGTACCGGGCCGTCGCCCCCTACGACCCGGCGCTGAGCCTGCCGCGCACCGTCCGCAGCCACATCGTCAAGGAACGGGGCGTGATCGCGGCCCGCGAGGTCGACGCCCCGCCGAACAGCGAGAGCCGGATCGATCTGCTCGACCACCGCGACGGCCTCGCCCGCTACCGGCTCCGCCCGCTCACCGGACGCACCCACCAGCTGCGCCTGCACATGTGCGGGCTCGGCGTGCCGATCCTCGGCGACCCGGTCTACCCGGTGGTGCTGCCCGAACCGGCTCCGGACGACTTCCGCCGCCCGCTCCAGCTCCTCGCCTCCGCTGTCGAGTTCACCGACCCGCTGACCGGCCGCGAGTGCCGTTTCGAGAGCCGCCGCACCCTGTCCGCCTGGACCGACCCGGAGGGCTGGGCTCTCGGCGCGTCCTAGGTTCGGCGAACGACGGGCCCCTGGGCCCGGTGGCCGATCCGCCGCCCGGCCCGTGGCGCGATCGCGGGGCCGTGAACGCGGCACTGCCCACCGCTCCGCACTCCTCGGGAGTCTCGCGGGCCCTGGGTGCCCGCGAGACCGGCTCACGACCGTGATCACAGGAAGTCGAACGCCGGGATGCCCGACAGGGTCAGGCCCGGACGCCGACGCGGTGCCCGTGGCGGTATCGACCGTGCTGCCGCTGCCGCCGCCGACCCGTTCCGGACGCCGACGATCCGGACCGGCCGGCTCCGAACCCGGAGGCATCCGAGGACGAGGACGAGTCGGTCTCGTCCGACTCCTGGTCGGAGTCTTCCGGCGCTGAGGCCAGCACGTCGATCCGGCCCATCTGGCCGTGCGAGGAATGCACCATGTGGTGGCAGTGATAGACGTACTGGCCCGGGTAGTCGCCCCAGGTCATGGCAATCCGGACGGTCTCGCCCGGATTGATCGGGACGGTGTCCTTCAGCCCGGCCTCGGCCGGGCCGACCGGCTCCCCGTCGCGGTCCAGCACCCGGAACCGCACCAGATGGGTGTGGAAGGAGTGGGGGGCGTGGAAGACCCCGGCCGGCTTGCGGGTGAGGTGGTTGTGGATCGTCCAGATCTCGCTGGAGCCGAGGGTGGTCCGCACATCGGTCCGGTCCGGGTCGTACTTGCGCCCGTTGATCCTGGTGTCCGGGAAGGTCGTCAGCCAGAACTCCCGATGCACCGTCGCCTCCGGGACCGGCGGCAGGGTGGCCAGGACGTCCGGGATCCGGCTACGGTCCTCGGCCTCCCGGGTGATGTCGAAACGCAGCACCTCGGACCGCTCGGTCTCCAGCGCGGCCGTGTTCTCCAGTACCACCGATTCGCCGACCGGGTAGCGGGCGAAGTCCACCACGATCTCGGCGCGTTCGGCGCCGGCCAGGGTCAGTTCCTCCAACTGCACCGGCCCGGCGAGCAGCCCGCCGTCGGAGGCGATCTGGGTGAACGGCTCGCCGTCGGCGAGGCGCAGCGATACGTGGCGGTTGGGTGAGACGTTGAAGACCCGCAGGCGGTACTTGCGCGCCGCCACCTCGAAGTAGGGCCGCTCCTTGCCGTTGACCAGCATGTGCGGGCACTCGTACGGGTCGGTGTAGACCAGCCTGCCGTCCGTCTCGATCCGGGCGTCCCGGATCAGCAGTGGGATGTCGAACTCGCCGCTCGGCAGCGGCAGGCCGCTCTCGTGCGGGTCGCTGAGCAGGTAGGCGCCGGCCAGACCGCGGTAGACGTTCTCGGCCTCCAGCTGGTGCGCGTGGTCGTGGTACCAGAGCGAGGCGGCCACCTGTTCGTTGGGGTAGCGGTACTCGCGGGTCTCGCCGGGCTCGACGAGGTCCATCGGCAGGCCGTCGTACCGCGACGGCACATTGCCGCCGTGCAGGTGGACGGAGGTGTGCACGCTCAGGTCGTTGGTCTGCTGGACCACCACCTCCCGGCCCTTGACCGCCCGGATGGTCGGACCGGGGAAGCAGTCGCCGTAGGTCCGGACGGTGGTCAGCAGCCCCTTGACGATCTCCACCTCCGTCTCGGCCATCCGCAGCCGGTACAGGTCCGAGGAGTCTGTCCGCGACACCGGACTCAGCACCGGGGGCACCCGCATGGCGTGTTCGAAGGGGACGATCCGGGCGGCCCGCCTCCTGGGCCCCGACCTGGCCGGACCGGCCAGCAGTGCGGCCGGCGCGGCATGGGCCGGGCTCGGTGTGAGGCCCCATGGGAAGAGGGCGACCACAGGGCCGCCTATGGTGGCGGCCCTGAGGAGGTCTCGTCGGTTCAGCATCCTCGGTTTCTCCGTCCAGGACTCGGCGGTCGGTACGCCGCCAAGCGGGTGGTCGCCGGTCGTGGCCTCCGTCCGCCCCGCCCAGCGGCTGCTGCGCCCACGACGGCGCACGGCCGGGCGTTGCGGATCGTGGCAACAGTGCTGCGCTCCGTCACCGCCCATCGGGCTCAGTATCAGTGAGCTTCGTGCGCTCCGCATCGCGACCGAACCTGCCGGGAACCAGGGCGCCCCCCTCGGGACGGCCGGCGGCCACTTGGCGCGGGGGCGGGGGGAGTCCCGGGTGCGCTCCCGGCAGCCGGCCGCGCTCGTCGGACATGGCCGAGGCTTGCCACCGGCGCCGGTCGGTCAGGCGGTGGCCGGCACGACATTGGTGGCGGCGACCGCGGGGCGGACCGCTCTGGCCAGGGCCACGGCATCGCCCTCGGCCCAGATGTGGGTGAAGAAGAGGCGCGGTTCGTCCGTCAGACCGTGGTTGTGGAGTTCGACCAGGTCGATACCGCCCCGCCGCAGCGCCGCGTGCGCCTCCTGGACCTCGGCGGCGACCATGGAGAGGTCGCCGCTGAGCGCGGCCCGTCCCCCGCCGAGCGGCTGGAAGTTGAAGGCCGAGGTCGCGCCCAGGCCGGCCGGCAGGACGTGCCCCTCCTCCATGATGGTCTCGCGGCGGACGAAGACGCAGGCGTAGACGTCCTCGCTGCTCGTGCCCTTGGCGCCCAGCGCGGCATCGATGCCGGCGGTGTCCAGATCGAGGGGGCAGGGCGGGTGGGGCCGGTACGGGTGGGGCGGTGGAGTGCCGGTGGAGTCGAGCGCGGTCCGCAGCCCGCGGGCCAGTGCCGCGGCATCATGGCCGTGTGCGCAGACATGGGTCCACCAGACGTCAGGAGTCTGGGCCGGCAGGTGTTTGTGGATGGCGGTCTGGGCGATCCCGTGGGCATGGAGGGCGTCGGTCAGGGCCGGCAGTTCATCTGCGGTGACCACCAGATCGCCCATCAGCAGCGTGCCGCCGTCGTCGTACCGGGCGAAGGAGACGTGCGAGCCCAGTGCGAGCCCGGGGCTGACGACGACGCCGCGGCTGACCACGTGCAGGTCGTGCCGGGGGAAGGGCGTGTGGTGGTAGGTCCCGCGGATGAGCCTGCCCGGCCGGCCGAGAGCCCGCACGACGTCGACCCAGTCCGCCTCGGTGGTGGGCACCGGGGTGGGCACCGGCACGGCCGGCTGACCACCGCCGGGAGCACGGGCTGTAGCCGACTGTGCGGCGGTGTCACATCCCAGGCCGACCAGCACCGGCGCCAGCCCGGCCACCGCCAGCAGCGGCCGTCGTGGGACAGTGGGGGGAATACTCTTCCCGGGCGTTCCGTCTCCGATCTTCACAGGCACACCTCCAGAGCCGAAGGCAAACACAGGAGTCGGTCCCCGCGTTGTTGCCACGGCGGTGCGCCGGCACCGACCCCCGTCCGGATCGACCGGTCGGAGTACGCCGGCGGCCGGACGGGCGGCCGGATGGAGGAGCGGGGGCACGGGACGGTAGCCACCCGACAGCGCCACCCGGCACCCTGGGCGACCGGACCCACGACGGCCTCGACCGGCCCGGCCCCGGAAGGTGGAGCGCTCTCCTTCGCGCGTCAGGAATCGGGCGATGCCCAGGTGCCCAGGGACATCTCGGCGGTGATACCCGGGCCGAACCCGGCCAGCAGCCCGTGGTGGCCGTCGAGAGCCGACCTCTCGTCGAACATCCGGGCCAGGGCGTCGAGCACGACCGCACTGGCGATGTTGCCGTACTCGGTGAGGGTGGCCCGGCTGAAGCGGAACGCCTCGGACGGCACCTCCAGGAAGTGGCTCAGGTCGTCCAGGATCCGTGGGCCGCCGGCGTGGACGATGTAGAAGTCCAGCATGCCCACGTCCCAGTGGTGCTGCTCCGCCACCGCACGCAGGGCCGGGCTGAGGGGCTCCATCGTCCCCGGCACCCGTCTGTCCAGCTGGAAGTGGAACCCGGTGGAGCGGACCGCGTAGGAGATCCACTCCTCGGTGTGCGGGATGAGGTAGGAGCCGTTACGCTCCAACCGGATCCCGGTCCCGCCCTCGCCCCGGACCACGGCGGCGGCGATCCCGTCGCCGAACAGGCCGTTGGACAGCAGCGATCCCACGCCCAGGTCGGTGGGCTGGTAGCACAGCGAGCAGAACTCGCAGGCGACGATCAGCACGTTGGCGCCCGGGTAGGCCGAACAGAAGTCATGGGCCCGGTTCACCGCCGCACCTCCGGCCGCACAGCCCAGTTGTGCGATCGGCAGCTGCCGGGTCTCCGGCCGGAAGCCCAGCTTGTTGATCAGCCACGCCGTGAGCGACGGCATCATGAAACCGGTGCACGACACATAGACGATCAGGTCGATCTGTGACGGCTCCACTTGGGCATGTTCGAGGGCCCTGAGCACGACCGTCGGGACGCGGGCCCTGGACTCGGCCTCGAAGACGGCGCTCCGCTCGTCCAGCCCCGGGTGCTTCAGCACCACGTCGATGGGTTGGATCAGATGCCGCTTCCGCACTCTGGTGTTCTTGATGAGGCGCAACGCCAGATCGAGCTGGGGATGGTCGGGGTGGAGTCGGCGTGCCAGTTCGAGGGTTTCCTCGTTGGTGATGACGTGCTCTGGCACAGCTATCGCCGGTCTGCACAGAACGGCCATGGGACTGCCTCCTGACGGGCGGAGTTCCCGGTGCGACCCCGGCCGGGCGGGGAGTTCATCACTCGACGGCAGCCGCCGCGAGCCGGACGCGTCGAGACGGCGAGGCGGCGGGACTCACCGGGCGGGGCCCAACAGCACGGCGGACGAGCCGGCAGGGCGAGGATCGGATGCTCGCCGTGCGGGCGGTCGTGTCGGCCGCGAGTTGGTTCGAGCCACGTCATCCCAATGTACGGAAGGTGGGTTCGGCGCGGCCCGGGGGGCGCCCCCCCCCCCCCGGGGGGGGGCCCCCGGGGGGGCCCCCCCGGAGACGGCCGGGGGGCCGCCCCCCCCCGCCC
>NZ_JBICZE010000012.1:0-136672 GCF_043201735.1 Kitasatospora sp. NPDC048286 | reverse complement strand
GGCCGGGGGGGGGGGGGGGGCGGCGCGCTGGTGGGTCCCCCCAACGCCCCCCCCCCCCCGCGCGGGGGGGGCCCCCCCCCCGCCGGCCCCCCCCCCCCCCGGGGGCCCCCCCCCCCCGCCCGCGGCGATGCCGGAAGCGGGGTGGCGGCAGACCGGCGCCGGAGCGTGGGGGCACCGTCACCAGGTGACGGGCAGCGCCAGCGGATAGCGCCAGATCGACGTGGTGTTCCACGCCAGCTCCGCGGCCGGCTTCGCCAGCGCGATCCTGGGGAAGCGCTCCAGCAGGGTCCCGAGGGCGACTTCGAGTTCGGTGATGGCCAGCGGTTGGCCGAGGCAGTGGTGCGCGCCCCAGCCGAAGGTCATGTGGGAGGGGCTGGTCCGCTCCAGGTCCAGCTCGTCAGGCCGGTCGAACCTGCGGCCGTCCCGGTTGGCGGTCAGGTAGGAGACGTGCACGATGTCCCCCGCCGGGATCGTCACCCCGCTCAGCTCCACGTCCTCAAGGGCCACCCGGGGGATGCCGACGCCCTTGCGGAAGGGGATGAAGCGCAGCATCTCGTGGATCACCTGGGTGAGCATCTCGGGCCGCTCGCGCAGGACGGCGCGCACGTCGGGCCGGGTGAGGATGGTGTACGAGAGGTTGCCGAGCTCGTACGTCGTGGTGTCCTGGCCGGTGATCAGCAGGACCATGGCCATCACGGTGAGTTCCTTCTCGTCGAGGACCTCGTCGCCGTCGCGGGCCGTGGCCAGGGCGCTGATCAGGTCGTCACCGGGGTTCCTGCGCCGTTCGGCCGTCAGCTCGGCGAAGTACGCCCGCAGGTCGGCTTTGGCCCGCACCGCGTCCGGCTTGTTGGCCAGGCCCACGTTCATCATCGTCCGGGCGTTGGCGCGCAGTTGTGCGCTGTCGGCCTCGGGGATCTCCAGGACCTCGCAGATCGTGATCAGCGGGAGCGGGTGAGCCAGGTGCTCCATGAGGTCGGCCGGGGAGCCCTGGTCCCGCATGCGGTCCAGCAGCTCGTCGACCACGTGCCGGGTACGGTCCCTCATCCGCTCGATGTGGTCGGCCGTGAAGCCCTTGGACACCAGGCTGCGCAGGCGGGCGCTGGCAGGCGGGTCCATGACGTTGATCGCCTCGGCCTGGACGATCGGCTCGGGAGTCATGCGCGGAAAGTCCCGGCCGACGACGGCGTGCCGGCTGAAACGCCGGTCGGTGGTCACCGTACGCACGTCGTCGTACCCCGTGACGAGCCAAGCCTCCCCCTCGCCGTAGGGGAGGCGGATGCGGCTGACCGGTGCCTCGTTCATGAGCTGCCGGAGCGTCGGGTCGAACTCGAGGGCCTCGGCGAAGTCGAACGGGCAGTTCCGTGGGCTGGAGTCGGTGGACATGCGGACCTCCGGGTCTGGGCCGTGCAGGCCGGATAGGAAGGTGGAGGGAACGGGCGGAGCACCGGTACCCGCTCGGTCGGCCGTACACACTGGTGGACGTGCGGGACCGCCGGTAATTCATCCGGGCTGATCAGCGGCAGGAGCGCCGGTACCCCGCGGACGGCGATCCGACAGCGGACGATCCGGCGATCACGGCCGCCGGGTACGGCGTCCCCGTCCGGCCGACCCGGCCCGGGTGGCCCTGCCCTCCACGCACGATGTCGCCCTGGCCGCCGGGCGCCGGTCCGCCGCGGCATCGACCACGTCCCGCACCGGTCTCGGCGGCGCCGCCGACGCCGACACCAGGCCCGCACCACCCACGGCAAACGCCGAGGCCACAGTCCTGGAACCGAACCCCGTCACGTGGACACCGTCGCAGTACTAGGCCCAACGAACGACGGGGTCCCCGGCCCGGTGGCCGATCCGCCGCCCGAGCCCGCGGCGCGATCGTGGGGGCATGAACGCAGCACAGCGCACCGCCGCACCACACGCCGCCCCCGTCGCCCTGGTCACCGGAGCCTCTCGCGGCCTGGGCCTGGCCCTCGCACGCGCCCTCGCCGCCGACGGCTGGCAGCTGGTGATCACCGCCCGGGACGCGGCCGAACTCGCCGCCGCCGCGGCCGACCTGGCCGTCGTCACCAAGGTCGTCGCCCTGTCCGGCTCCGTCGTCGACGACGACCACCGCGCCCACCTGGCCGAGGCCACCGAGGACCTCGGCGGCGCGAGCCTGCTGGTCAACAACGCCGGAACGCTCAACGGCGCCCCCGGCCCCGGCAGGGAGCCGCTGCCCCGGCTGGCCGACTTCCCGCTGCCGGACCTGTCGGAGACCTTCGAGGTCAACGTGCTCGCCCCGATCGCCCTCACCCAGCTCGTCCTGCCCCAGCTGCGCGCCCACGCCGGCGCCGTTCTCAACGTCAGCTCCGACGCCGCCGTGGTGCCCTACCGCGGCTGGGGCGGCTACGGCGCCAGCAAGGCCGCCCTGGACCTCGCCAGCGGGGTACTCGCCCGGGAGGAGACGGAGTTGCGGGTCTGGGCGGTGGACCCGGGGAACATGCGCACCCGGATGCTCCAGGAGGCCGGCCCCGGCGAGGACATCTCCGGCGAGCCGCTGCCCGAGCAGGTGGCGCCGGTCCTGCTCGGCCTGTTGCGCGACCGCAGGCCCTCCGGGCGCTACCGCGCCGCGGACCTGGCCGCTCCGTCCGCGGACCTCGCCGGCCCCGCCGCAGACCTGGCCGTCCCCGCCGAGGACCGGGGCGGGCGATGACGGCACCCGCCGACCTCGACCCCGCCGACCTCCCCCTCGGCCCCGACCTCGTCGTCCCGCCCGAACTCTCCGCCCGCGCACCGGCCGAGGCGTGCGGAGCGGCCCGGGACGGCGTCCGGATGCTGGTCGGCCGACGCGCCACCGGCGGAGTCGAGCACCGCCGCTTCACCGACCTGCCCGAGGTGCTGCGCCCGGGGGCCTGCTGGTGGTCAACAACTCGGCCACCGCCCCGGCCGCGCTGCCCGGCCGGCTGCCCGACGGCACCCCGGTCGTGCTGCACCTCTCCTCCGCCCAGCCGGACGAATCAGGAGCCCACCTGGTCGAGTTGCGTCGGGTGGTGCCGGGGGAGGAGGCGGCCTACTACCCGCCGGAGGAGTCGCCGGCCCGCCCTGGTCTGCCGGTCTCGCTGCCCGCGGGCGGCGCGGCGGTGCTGACCCGGCCCTTCACCGCCCGCCTCTGGCGCGCCGAACTTGCTCTGCCCGTCCAGCTGTTGCCGTACCTTGAGCTGCACGGCCGGGCGATCCGCTACGGCTACGTGGACCGCGACTGGCCGATCAAGGCCTACCGGACGGTCTTCGCGACCGTCCCCGGCAGCAGCGAAATGCCCAGCGCCGCCCGCCCGTTCAGCCCGGAGGTGGTGGCCCGGCTGGCCGGCCGTGGCGTGCTCCTCGCGCCGGTCACCCTGCACACCGGGGTGGCCTCGCCGGAGGTCCACGAGGCCCCGTACGCCGAATGGTTCCACGTCCCGTCCGCCACCGCCCGCCTGGTGGGCCACGTCCGGGCCGAGGGTGGCCGGGTGGTCGCCGTCGGCACCACCGTGGTCCGTGCCCTGGAGTCGGCCGCCGCCCCGGACGGCACCGTCCAGGAGGCCCACGGCTGGACGGAGTTGGTCGTCACCCCGGAACGCGGCGTGCACGCCGTGGACGGACTGCTCACCGGCTGGCACGAGCCCCGGGCCTCCCACCTGCTGATGCTCGCCGCCGTCGCGGGCCGCCCGCTGCCGGCGGCCTGCTACCGCGAGGCGGTGCAACACCGCTACCTCTGGCACGAGTTCGGCGACGTCAACCTGATGCTGCCGGACTGATCCGGGCCGCTCACCACGGGCGGGACCGGTCCGGCGGCCGTCGCGGCGGCCCGACGTCCGTCCGTCGTTCACACGGGAGGCTGTTCACGCAGGAGGCCGTTCACAAAGGCGGTGTGACCCCCGGGGGCAGTTCCAGCTCGAACCAGACCACCTTGCCGTCCTGGGTCCGGCGGGTGCCCCAGCGGTGCGCGAGCTCGTTGACCAGGTGGATGCCCCGCCCGCCCTCGTCCTCGCCGCGGGCGCGGCGGATCCGCGGCACCTCGGTCTCCTGGTCGGCGACCTCGACGGTGAGCACCCGGTTGCAGTACAGCCGCAGCTGGGTGGGTGATCCGGCGTGCACCAGGGCGTTGGTGATCAGTTCGCTGGTGAGCAACTCGGCCCAGTCGGTGAGTGCTTCGAGCCCCCAGGCGACCAGCGTCTCGCGGGTGAAGCGGCGCGAGTGGGCGACCATCGCGTGGTCGCCGGTGAGCGGCAGGGTGGCGATCCGGTCCGCGCCGTGCGGGCGGACCTGCGCCATGATGACGGCGATGTCGTCCTCGCCGGTGGTCTCGGTGAGCCGGGACAGGACGGCGTCGCAGGTCTGCTCCAGCGAGCCGCGCCGGTCGGCGACGGTCCGGCAGAGCAACTCCAGCCCCTCGTCCAGGTCCTGGCCGCGGCGTTCGACCAGCCCGTCCGTGTAGAGGGTCAGGATGCCCTCCTCGGGGAGGGTGAACTCGGCGCTCTCGAAGGCGACTCCGCCGACCCCCAGCGGTGTGCCGGACGGCAGTTCGACCAGGCGCGCCCGCCCCTCGGTGTCGGCGACCACGGGCGGCAGGTGCCCGGCGCTGGCCGCGGTGCAGCGGCGGTCCACGGGGTCGTACACGACACAGACACAGGTGGCGAACTGGCCCTCGCCGACCGTCGCGGTCGCCTCGTCCAGGCGGTACAGCACCCGCTCCGGGTCCAGGTCAAGGGTGATCAACGTCCGTGCCGCTGTGCGGAGTTGGCCCATGGTCGCGGCAGCCCGGATGCCGTGGCCCATCACGTCGCCGACGATCAGCGCGACCCGCCCGGAGGACAGCGGCACCACGTCGAACCAGTCGCCGCCGACCTCGCTGACCACGCTGCTCGGCAGGTAGCGGTAGGCGAGGTCCAGCCCGAGCGTGCGGTGCACCTCCTGCGGCAGCAGACTGCGCTGGAGGGTGAGCGCGGTGTCCCGCTCGCGGCGGTAGAGCCGGCCGTTGTCGATCGCCAGCGCGGTGCGGGCGGCCAGCTCCTCGGCCAGCGAGCGGTCCGCCGGCCCGAACGGCACCGGGTTGCGGGTGCGGACGAACTCCGCGCCGCCCAGCACGTGCCCGCGCGCCACCAGCGGCACCATCAGGTACGAGTGCACCCCGGCGTCCAGGCTCGGCTGCACCCGGTCCGGCGAGGCGACGATCGGGCGCAACTCCTCCTCGGTCACCTCGGCGACCAGGATCGAACGCCGGGTGCGCAGGCTCTGCGCGTACAGGTCGGCCGACTCCGAGGTCTCGCCCACCAGGTCGGCCGCCCCCTGCAGGCTGCCGTCCTGGCCGGTGCCACCGACCGCCACCGCCCGCATCAGCACCGGGCCCGCCGCCGTGACCGCCCCGGGCTCCTCGCCACTGAGCACCGCCTCGCGCAGGTCCACGGTCGCGAAGTCGGCGAAGCGCGGGAGCACCACCTCCACCAACTCCCGGGCGGTGCGGTGCAGATCGAGCGTCGTGCCGATCCGGTTGCTGGCCTCGTTCAGCAGCGACAGCCGCTGCTGGGCGGCCCAGGCCTCGTCCAGCGCCCGCTGCCGGGCGGCGGCCGCGTCACGCTCGCGGGTGAACAGCAGCGCGTTGTCGATCGACACGGCCGCCCGCACCGCCAACTCCCCGGCCAGCGCCACGTCGTCCTCCTCGTACGGGCGCTCGACCAGGGTGCGGTAGAAGCCCGCCACGCCGACCGCGGTGCCGCGCGCGATCAGCGGGACCACCATGAACGACAGCACGTTCTGCTCCCGTACGGCCGCCGTGCGCACCGGGTCCTCGGCGAACCAGGCCATCCCCTCCTCGTCCATCCGCGGCACCAGCACCGGCTTGCGGTGAGCCAGGCTCCACGCGTACGGCGAACCGGGCAGGAAGCGGTGCAGGTTGCCGGTGCGATTGATCGGCGCCATGGTCGAGCCGGGCACCGAGTGGAAGGCCATCCGCCGCAGCAGCGCCGAACCGTCCGCCGGGGCGGTCGCCTCGCGCTCGCCGCGGACCAGATCCTCCAGCACCTCCACCACCACCGTGTCCGCCAGCGTCGGCGTCGCGACCTCGGCCAACTCCATGGCGGTCTGGGCGAGATCGAGCGTGGTGCCGATCCGGGCGGAGGCCTCGTTGACCAGCGCCAGACGCTCCTGCGCGGCCTTGGCCTCGCGCAGCGCCTGCTGCCGGGCCAGCACGGTCTGGTGCTGGCGCAGGTACAGCCGGGCGTTGTCGAGCGCGACGGCCGCGCGCGAGGACAGCTCGTCGCCGAGCGTGATGTCCGCCGCCGCGAAGGACTCCCGCGCGCCGCGCCGCGAGTACACCACCATGCCGAGCGTCGTCCCTCGTGCCACCAACGGGGTGATCCGCACCGAGCGCGGGCGGTCGCCGAGGTAGGCCTGGCGGTGGCTCTCGTCGACGCGCTCGCCCAGCATCGGCAGCTCCCAGGACGGCACCACCACCGTGCGCCCGCCGGTCAGCGCCCGGGCGTACGGGGAGTCCGGAAGCAGCTCGTATACGGCGTCCACCGGCAGCGCCTCGGCCGGGTAGAACGCGTCGGCGGAGGCGATCGCCAGCCGGCGCACCCGTACCGGGGCGTCCGGCGCGGGCGGCTCGACGCTCAGACCGGCCGCCAGCTCCTCCAGCCCGAACACCGCGCTGATGTCGGCGACCCTCGGCACCATCGCGTCGACCAGCTCCCGGGCGGTCTGCCGCAGGTCCAGCGTGGTGCCGATCGAGGCGGTCGCGTCGACCAGCAGCGACAGCCGCTCCTGGGCGCGGGCCGCCCTGGCGTCGGCGTGGAACCGCTCGGTGATGTCGATGACCGTGGCGCACACCCCGAGCACCCGGCCGCCACGGTCCTTCAACCGGAAGTAGGAGGCCGACCAGGCGTGGTCGTGGTTCGGATCACCCGGGGTACGGCCGTGCGCGAGGTCGTCGACCACCGGCTCGCCGCTCTCCAGCACCCGGCGCATCACCGCCTCGGACTCGGGGCCGTTGATCCTCGGCAACACCTCGGTGAGCCGCCGGCCCAGCGGATCCTCCATGCCCAGGCCGTTCGCCTCCGCCAGCGCGTCGTTCAGCCGGACGAACCGCAGATCGGTGTCGAACACCGCCATGCCGACCGGGGACTGGGTGAAGAACCCGTCCAGCAGGGCCAGGTCGGCCTGGAGCCGGTGCAGCGTGGTCACCTCGGAGGCGATCGCCAGCACCATCCGGGCGCCGCCCGGGCCGCGGATCGGATGGGTGCGGAACTCCAGGTTCACCAGGTGCCCGTCCCGGTGCCGCACCGGGAACACCCCGGACCACGACCGGCCCGCCAGGATCTCCTGGAACAGCCCGAGCACCTCCGACCGCTGCTCCTCGGCAGCCAGCAGCGTCGCCGCCCGGGCACCCACCGCCTCCTGCGCGGGGTGTCCGAGCAGCGCCTCCGCGTCACTGCTCCAGTGCAGGATCCGCCCGTCGGCGTCGATCAGCGCCGTGGCGATCGGAACCATCAGCAGGGCGTCCTGCTGCGGCTGCCCCGAGCGCTGCGCGTAGTCGTCCACCATGGCCAGAGAACCGTCCCAGAAACCGTCCGGAGATCGTTCCCACCAGCCCTGCCATCTTCGCACGCGGCCCCGGGCGACCGCTCACCGTGGCAGCAGCCGCTCCAGGAGGAACTCCTGCCACCGCTCGGGTTCGGCCCGCAGCGACTGGACCAGGTAGCGCCCGGACGGCACCTCGACGGTCAGGTACTCGCCACTCTCCAGGGCGTCCGTACCGTCCTGGAACACGTCCACGAGCAGGTACCGCCCGGCGGCCAGCTCGAGGACCGGCCCGTCCTCCCAGATCCCGGAGCGCAGCGCCTCACGCACCAGCGGCCGGACGGCGTCCGAGCACTCGGCGAACAGCGGCCGCACGAACACCCGCTCCTCCGCCAGCCAGCCGACCGGCAACGGCTCCCCGCCCAGCACCAGCACGTCCCCGTGCCCGGGCACCGGATGGCCGACCGCGTACTCCGCGGCCGCGTCCACCACCGCCTCCTCGCAGCCCGCCCACCCCTCGACCGCACCCTCGGGACACAGCACGAAGAACCCCGAGTCGGTCCCGTCCAGCCAGCCCTGCTCCACCGTGATCATGCGGGCATCCTCGCACGTCACCGCCACCACGGGCCGGGCCTGGCCGGTGGCAGCACCTACGGCGGGGCCCTGCGGGGCGACCGTGGTGTGCGGGCGGAGCGGGCCGCGCGCGAGAAGTCGGCCCGGCCGACTTCTCGCGCATCACCGTAGGGCTGTGGGCGTCCGGGCTGGAGGGGTGAGCGCGCCGGGGGGAATGGCGGTTGGTGGTCGGGCCTGGTTCGGTGCGCGGCATCGGCGGGGTGTCCGTGGGGCGCGGCACGTGGATGGTCGTGTGGGGCGGCCGGGTGGGCCGGGGCCGCAGGTTGGGCCGCGCCCGCCTCCGGGGGCGGGTGGTGCCGGATGGAGGCGCGGCGTCGGCTGTGCCGATGTGCAGGCAGGGCTGTGGTTGGAGTTGGGTCCGGGACACGGGAAGTCGGGTGGGCCGACTTCCCGTGTGCCCCCGGACCAGAGCGGGCTTCGACGGAGCGGGCGGTAGGGGCGGGGGAGGGCGGCAGCCGGCACGTCGGGTGGGTTGGTCCGGCGACGGTGGCTCCCGGCGCCACGGCGAGGACCGAACCAGGGGAGCGGGTGGGTGCCGCAGACCACGGAGCGGCCCGACTCCGGGGCCCGAGCGTCGGCGGGGCCGCCGACGCTCGGGCCGACGACCCCGTTCAGGGGGTGTCCGTCACCGGGTGAAGCGCACCTCCGGGTTGGCGGCGCTCGGGCCGTCGAGCAGTGGCTGCGGGAGGCCCTTCAGCTGGAGGTCGAGGAACGCCCCGACGTACTGCCGGGTCAGGGCGACGGCGCGCTGACCGGCGATGGTGGTGTCCGGGCCCTTGGGGATGCCGAGCCCGTCGAAGAAGATCGGGAAGTCGGTGAAGCTGCCGTGGTCGGTGCCGTCGATGGTCAGCCAGCGCTTCCAGCCGTCCAGCCGCGGCCAGCTCTTGATCCAGCTGTCGTCCTCGGCGCCGTCGGGGAGCGGGTGGCCGACCATCAGGTACGGCTTGCCGCCGATGCCGGACTCGGGCACCAGGTAGTCCATGCTGCCGTCCAGGTCCACCCCGGCCCGGATGCGGTCGTCGGTGAGCAGGGCCGGGACGGTGGCGGCGCCGCCGGCGGAGTGCCCGGCCATGGCGATCCGGTCGCGGTCGATCAGGCGGGCGTAGCGCCAGGCCGGGTGCGGGCGGTCGGTCAGCTGGTCGATGACGAAGGAGACGTCCTTGGCCCGGCTCGCGTCCAGGGCCGCCCAGGCCTCCTGGGTCCTCAGTTTCCCGCACAGGTCGCAGGGGAGCGTCCGCCCGTCGGGGAAGGTGGTTCCGGTGTTCTCGTAGGTGTGGTCGACCAGTGCGACGACGTAGCCGCGGCTGGTCAGGTCCTCGGCGAGGCTGCTGAGCGAGGCCCGGGGCATGGTGAAGCCGGGCGACAGGACCACCAGCGGGTAGTGGCCGCCCTGTGGGCGCGCCCCGGTCTCGGCCCACGTCCGGGTGCCGGACACCGCCTCGGTCGGGATGGTGTTGCCCGGCAGCTTCCCGTCGAGCAGCGCCCGGGCGGCGGCGGGCGTCATGTACGGGGCGGGGGTGCCCGTCCCGGCGTGTGCGGGGTAGTACATCGAGACCATCAGCTGGCGCGGACCGGCGGAGGGCACCCACGGGTCCGGACGGTTCCGGTCCACCAGGTGCAGGACCTCCTGCCCGACCGCGAACGGCCCCGTCGGGCGGGGGAGTTCGATCCGGGTGGTGACCTGCTCGGTCGGTGCGGCCGAAGCGGTGGCGGCGGGCGGCGCGGCCAGGGCGGGCGCGGCAGCGGAGACGGACAGTGGCAGCGCGAGCAGCAGGGCCGCCGCAGCGGCGGTCGTACGAAGTCGGCTCATGTGAGTGACGGTAGGCGGCGGGAAAGGGAGTTGACCTCCACTCAGCGGTGTACTGATCCCTTCCGGGATGGGTCCATGGCGCCCCTTAGGGGTGGCCTTGAGGAGCGGCGGGCTCGGGCGGGGGCCATCCGAGGGCGGTCGTCCGGGGGCGGTCGTCCGATGGTGGGTCAGCCGGGGAAGCCGTCCGGAGGTCCTCCAGGAAGTCCGCGGCCGCACGGGCGTTGGGCACCGGGAAGGTGAGCGGCAGGCCGGCCGAGTGCGTCCGGATCTCCAACTCGCCGAGTCCGGACGCCCGGGCCGAGCACACCTCCGTCCACCGGTGGGCCTCCGTCGCGGCGAGCGGGTGCGGTGGCCGGTACACCAGCCCGTGGGCCGTCACCGTCAGCCGCCCTCGTCCGAAGCGGACGCTCCCCTCGGTGCGCAGCGTCTCGTGCAGCGCGGCCCGGAATCCGGGGGAGAGGCGCTCCTCCAGCTCCCGGAACAGCCCGCCCAGCCCACGCAGGTGCGCCAGCACCAGCGGCTCGTCCGCGCCCGCCGGCCATATTCGCCCGTACTCGTGCACCTCGCGCAGCCCTCCGGGGGAGTACTCCATGGCCTCCACCGCGGACCAGGGCAGCGACTCCTCGCCGCCACCGGCCGAGACCAGCACCAGCCCGCCCTCGTGGACCCGTACGGACCGCGGCCCGCGCGACGGCCGCAGCCGTTCGTACCCCGTCACCGCCACCACCGCGACGGCGGCCAGCAGGGGCGCGGGCCACCAGTCGCCGAGTGTCAGGCAGACCGCCAGGGAGAGGGCCACCCCGCAGGAGTGCAACCACACCCGTGCCGACCGGGACAGCGGCCGGAAGCGCCGGTACACCCGCACCACCGGGCCGAGCCGACCGGCGGAACCGACTGGGCCGGCCGAACCGGCCGGGCCGACCATCTCGGCCGCATCGGTGGCACCGGCCGACCACACCTGCGTCGGCGACCACGTCACCGCCATGTCGGCCCCCTTTCGCTCGGTGGATTCCCCTGTCGGAACCGCGACTGACGGATCCCCAGCATCGACCGCCCGCCGCCCCTGGCGACAGTGCCAATCAGCACCTTTTGGCCCGAATCGCCCCCGCCATCATCGCGCCCCGGCCGAGAGCTCCCGTCACTGGGGTGGTGACGAACGGGACCGGCGCCTCCCTGGCCGGGCGCCAACGCCTGCCAGGGCACCAACCCCCACCCGGATGCCAACGCCCGCCCGGGCCGCAGCACAACCGTCGACAGCGCAACCATCGACAGCACAACCGCCGGCAGCACAACCGTCACGCCGAGCTCCTTGCGCTCCACGGGCCCCTCGGGGGAGCCGCAACCATCGGATGCTCAGGATCGACTCCTCGCCGGGCCCGGCGACAGTGCCGATCGGCACATCCGGCGGAAGGGCGGACCCCCGCGCCCTCACCCCGTCGGCGCGAACCCGTTCTGCAGCCTGCGCAGCAGCGCCGTGCCCGCCGGATCGGCCGACCGGCGGGTGTTGACCAGCACCACCACGCCCACCTGCTTCTCCGGGTCGAAGGCCACGAACGAACGGAACCCGCCCGTGCCCCCGTTGTGCCAGACCTGGAGGTGCCCGCCCTGCTGGGTGTGCAGCCGGTGCCCGAGCCACCCCAGGTGCGTCCAGGCGAACGGGTTGACCCGGTGGCGGGTCTCCCGGGTGAGCGCGATCGCCGGCGACAACGGCGCGTCCGGCGAGCGTTCGGCGGCCAGTTGGGCGCGCAGGAACACCACGAGGTCGGCGGCGGTCGACCGGAGCCCGCCCATGCCGGGCACGGCCGCGAAGCTCCAGTGCGGCACCGGCCGGCCGCCCGGGGTGTGCCCGTGCGCCAGCCGCGCGGACCGCTCCCCGTCCGGCCGCACACAGGTGTCCACCAGGCCCAGCGGTGCGCAGACCTCGCGCGCCACCAACTCCTCGTACCCGACGCCGGAGCGCTGCGCGAGGGCCAGGCCGAGCAGGCCCGCGCCGAGGTTGGAGTAGCGGAAGCTCCGCCCGGGTGCTGCCCGCAGCCGTGTCCGGGCGAGCCCGTCGAGCACCCGCTCGACGGTGCAGTCGGCGTACGGATCGGCCTTGTTGGGGGACAGCAGCGACTGCCTCGCCATGCCCCGGGGCAGCCGGGGGAGCCCCGAGGTGTGGGTGGCGAGGTGCCGCGGGGTGATCGGCTGCGGGCCCTTGGCCGGGACGACGGCCCGCCCGTCCGAGGCCCCGGTGAGCACCTCGGCGAGCGGCTCGTCCAGCCGGACCGCACCGTCGAGGGCCAGCCGCGCGAGCACCAGAGAGGTGAACACCTTGGTGACGGAGCCTATGTCGAACAGGGTGTGCGGCCCGGGCACCCCGCCGCCCGGCCCCGTCCGCCCGGCGCCACGGATCTCCACCTCGCCGCCGGCCAGCCCGGCGACCACCGCCCCGACGTGTCGGTTCGCGAGCCGGTCGGCCGTCTGCTGCACGAGGCAGGCGAGTTCGTTCATGGTCGCGAGCCTAGGCGCCCCGACCGGCCGGATCGTCCGCCCGGAAAACGATATCCACCCCCGCCGATGCTCCCGCGGACGTACGCCCTGCCGGAGTCCGTACACCCTCGGCGCCTCGCCCGTCCCCCTCCGGTCCCCCTGTCGGTCGCCCTCCGGTACCCCCTCCCGCACCCCCTCGGTCCTCGCTCAGTCCTCCAGCGCCGCCCGCAGCCGGGCCGCGACCTCCGCCGCCCCCGCCTCGTCCGGGTACCGCCGCCGCGGCCAGAAGAACCCGCGCAGTCCGTCCTTCGGATTGCGCGGCACCACGTGGACGTGCAGGTGCGGCACCGACTGGCTGATCCGGTTGTTCGCCGCCACGAAGGTGCCCGCGGCCCCCAGACCGCGCTCGACGGCCGCCGCCACCCGCTGCACCCGCAGGAAGAACGGCCCGACCCCGGCGGTCGGCAGGTCGGCCAGCGTCGGGTGGTGGGTGCGCGGGACGACCAGGACGTGTCCGGGGAAGAGCGGCCGACGGTCCAGGAAGGCCACCGCCGCCTCGTCGTCCAGCACCCGGTGCGCCGGCTCCTCGCCCGCCACGACCGCACAGAAGACGCAGTCCATCCGTCCATTCAAACCACCGGCAGCTGTCCCGGCACCCCCGCAAACCGCCGTGGATCCCGCTTCACCCGTCCGGCTGTCGCCCGGGTGCGGCCGCCCCGGTGCCGGGCGCACGGTGGCGCCGGGGGCCGACGGCGGGCGCACCGAGCGTCCGCGAGGAGGCCCCGCGAGGAGGTGGCCCGGATGTCGGGCAAGTTCGAGATCTACCAGGACGCCGGTGGCAAGTACCGGTTCCGGCTCAAGGCGCTCAACGGCGAGATCGTCGCCACCGGCCAGGGCTACGCCAGCAAGGACGCCGCCCACAAGGGCGTCCAGGCGGTCCAGCGGGCCGCCGACGGCGCGACCGTGGTGGACGTCCCCAAGGCGGCCTGAGCCCCGACGCGGCCGGGCCCCAATGCGGCCCGAGCGCGCCGCCCGGCCCCCGGCCCGTCCGGACCGGCCGCCGGGCACCCGCGACGAGCGAAGCCGCCCGCCACCCCCGCAGCCCCCGCTGCCTCACTCGTACCGGTACAGCAGTGCCTCCCGCTCGTACCGCTCGATGATCTCCAGCGTCAGCGACTCGTCCCGCAGGTGCGAGAGCGTGACCTCCGCCGAACTCGGCTGCGCGTCCGTGGCGAGCCAGTTCTCCGGTTTCCACGCCGAGGACCGCAGGAAGGCCTTCGGGCAGTGCCCGTACACCTCCTCGACGGCGACCACGATCGCGCTGCGCGGCGGCTTGCCGACGGCCGTCAGCTGCCGCAGCAGCTCCGGGTCGGTCGAGACGCAGGCCCGCCCGTTGACCCGCAGCGTGGCGTCCCGGCCGGGGACGACGAAGAGCAGCCCGATCCGGCCGGTCTCCAGGATGTTGTGCAGGGTGTCCAACCGCTTGTTGCCGGTGGCGTCCGGAATGGCCAGGGTGTACTCGTCGAGCACCGAGACCAGCCCGGCCGGCCCGCCGCGCGGGGAGACGTCGCAGCGCCCGGCGGCGTCCGAGCTGGCCACGAACACCAGCGGGGAGCAGGCGATCAGGCGCCGGGCGACGTCGTGCAGGTGGTCGACCTGCTTGCGGCGCGCCTGGTCGCTCGGCTGCTCGTAGATCTCGCGCAGCTGGGCGGGGTCGCTGAGCGCGCCCGCGTGGAGGGCGTCGAACAGGCTGCCCGGCAGGTTCGGCACGGTGGTTGACGAAACGGCAGATTCCGGTGTGGTCGTCATACCGGGAATGTAGTCGAGGCCGCCCGGCGGTCCCCGTCCCGCCGGTGCCCCGTCACCCTCCGGCGCCCCGCCGCCGCCCTTCGCGAAATCCTCTGCCCACCCCTCCCCACCAGCGGTTTTACGCTCATAATGGGGGCCAGGGACCACTGGGTCGGAGCCCACCACGTCAGCGACCAGCAGATCAGGGACCAGCAGGTCAGCGACCAACAGGTCAGGGACCGGCAGATCAGCGACCAACAGGTCGGCGACCAGCCGGTCAGGGAGACCACCGGGCCGAGGACCAGCGGGACCGGGCGAGGGACGCCAGCCGCAGCCGGAGGTGGTGGTCGTGATCGTCAGAATCTGGACCGGGCAGGTCCTGGCCGGGCGCATCGAGGAGTTCTGCGCGCACCTGGCCGCCCAGGTGATCCCGCAGCTCGGGCGGACCGACGGCTGCTTCGGCGGCGAGTTGCTGCGTTCGGTGTCCGAGGACGGGCACAGGGTGCTGGTGCTGAGCCGCTGGCGCGACGAGGAGGCCCTGCGCGGGTACGCGGGGCCGATGTGGCGGATCCGGCCGGTCGGGTCGGAGGGCGAGCTGAGCTACCTCGCCCACCCGCCGGAGGTCACCCACTTCACCTCGATCACCGACCCCGCCTCCCCATGAGCGACAGCCGCTCCTGGGCGCGGGCCGCACCTCGCTGCTTGCCGCGCATTCCCCGCAGGCCCGTGAAACAGGCCACAGCACGAGGGTCTCCCTGCCGTTGCGCCGTCCGTGGCACAATGACGGCATCAAGCAGTGACGTTCAGCGCACTCCGGGGTCGGTGAAAATCCGAACCGGCGGTTACAGTCCGCGACCCGTCCGCAGCCAGCGGCCGGTTGACCAGGTGAAATTCCTGGACCGACGGTTAAAGTCCGGATGGGAGGCGTGCGCGGGCGGACGAAGAGCAGTACCCGTGGGTCCAGCGGCAGGAGACTGCCTCCCGGGCCCCGGTCAGGTGAACGACGGGAGCGGTGTCTCCCGTGCCGGGCGAGCGATCTCCCGGCGGCCTCGGCATCCCCGGCGACGGGTCGTGCCCCGGGCCCGTGCGCCGGTGCCCGTCCGTGTCATCTCCCATGCCGCCCCGGAGTCCGCGCCCCAAGCGCGAGGAGAACCCGGGTGTTCACCGGCATCATCGAAGAGCTCGGCGAGGTCGTGTCGATCCAGGAGATCGGCGACTCCTCGCGGATCCGTCTGCGCGGCCCGGTGGTCTGTACGGGTGCCAGGCACGGCGACTCCATCGCGGTCAACGGCGTGTGCCTGACCGTCGTCGACAGCCCGGACGAACTGGCCGCCGGCACCGGCGAGTTCAGCGCCGACGTGATGGCCGAGACGCTGCACCGCTCCAGCCTCGGCGAGCTGGCGCCCGGCTCCCGGGTCAACCTGGAGCGCGCCATGGCGCTCGGCGCCCGACTGGGCGGCCACCTCGTCCAGGGCCATGTCGACGCCACCGGGCGGCTGTTGAGCCGTGAGCCCGGCGAGCGCGACGCGGCGGGCAACCTGCGCTGGGAGGTACTGCGGTTCTCGCTGCCCGAGACCATCTCCCGCTACCTGGTGGAGAAGGGCTCGATCACCGTCGACGGCGTCAGCCTCACCGTGGTGGAGGCCGCGAAGGACAGCTTCACCGTCAGCCTCATCCCGACCACCCTCGCGCTGACCACGCTCGGCGCCAAGGGCGTCGGGGAGGGCGTGAACCTGGAGGTGGACGTGCTCGCGAAGTACGTCGAGCGCCTCCTGGAGTCCCGCACGCTGCCCGGCCTGCCCCATCTGTCGGACCTGCCCAACCCGTCCAGCGCGTCCAACCAGCCCGACCAGTCCAACCAGTCCGACCCGTCCGACCTCCCGGTCGGCGGAACCCCGGGGGAGTCCCAGTGAGCTGGCTCAGCGGCGAGGCGTTCACCGTCCTCGGCGAACACGTCAAGTGGGCCGACATGATCGGCAACATCCTCGGCCTCGGCGGGCTCGCGCTCGGCTGGCGCCGCTCGGTCTGGAGCTGGCCGGTCCAGCTGCTGTCCGGCGCGGTGCTGATCACCGCGTACCTCGGCGGCCACGTCCCCGGCCTGATCGGCAAGCAGCTGATCGTGATCGCCACCGCCTCCTGGGGCTGGGCGCAGTGGCAGCGGGGCCGCCGCGAGGGCGGCACGATCGCCGTACGGTTCGCGCGCTGGCCCGAGCGGCTCGTGCTGGTGGCGGGCACGGCGGTCGGCACGGTCGCGCTCGCCCTGCTCTTCACGTCCTTCCCCAGCCTGTCCTGGAGCCCCTGGTCGGACGCCTACATCTTCGTCGGCACGCTGGCCGCGATGGTCGCCCAGGCCCGCGGCTGGGTGGAGTTCTGGTTCGCCTGGATCGCGGTCGACGTGGTCGGCGTCCCGTTCGCCTTCAACAGCGGCTACACCTTCTCCGGCCTCACCTACTCCGTCTACTTCGTCCTGGTGCTGCTCGGCCTGCGCTCCTGGTGGCTGAGCACCCGTGAGTCGCGCGCCAAGTCCGCCTCCGTCCCCCAGGGAGCCACGGCATGACCGAGATGACCGAGAACCCGTCCAGCAGCAGCGGCGCCACCCGGCCCGAAGCCCAGTCCGAATCCCAGCCCGAGCCCGAGCTCGTCCTCGACCCGGTCGAGCGCGCGATCGCCGACATCGCCCTCGGCCGCGCCGTGGTCGTGGTCGACGACGAGGACCGGGAGAACGAGGGCGACCTCGTCTTCGCCGCCTCCGCCGCGACCGCCGAGCTGATGGCCTTCACCATCCGCTACAGCTCCGGCGTGATCTGCGCCCCGATGACCGGCGAGGAGCTGGACCGCCTCAGGCTCCCGCCGATGACCCAGGTCAACGAGGACCGCAAGGGCACCGCGTACACCGTCTCGGTGGACGCCCGGGAGGGGGTCGACACCGGCATCTCCGCCGCCGACCGCGCCCGCACCGTACGGCTGCTCTCCTCGCCCGGCACCGAGCCCGGCGACCTCACCCGCCCCGGGCACGTCTTCCCGCTGCGCGCCGTCGAGGGCGGCGTGCTGGTCCGCCCCGGCCACACCGAGGCCGCCGTCGACCTGGCCCGGCTCGCCGGGCTGCCGCCGGCCGGCGCGATCGCCGAGGTGGTCAACGACGACGGCACCATGGCCCGGCTGCCCGAGCTGGTCGCCTTCGCCCGCGAGCACGGCCTCGCGATCATCTCCATCGAGGACCTGATCGCCTACCGCCGCCGCACCGAGCTGCACGTCGACCGGGCCGCCGTCACCGCCCTGCCCACCGTGCACGGGGAGTTCACCGCCGTCGGCTACAAGGGCACCATCGACGGCGTCGAGCACCTCGCGCTGGTGGCCGGCGGCCTGGACGCGGAGGGGCGGCTGCCGCAGGACGAGGACGTCCTGGTGCGGGTCCACTCCGAGTGCCTGACCGGTGACGTCTTCGGCTCGCTGCGCTGCGACTGCGGCCCGCAGCTGGAGGCCTCGCTGCGGCGGGTCGCCGAGGCCGGGCGCGGCGTGGTGCTGTACCTGCGCGGCCACGAGGGCCGGGGGATCGGCCTGGCGCACAAGCTGCGCGCGTACGAGCTCCAGGAGCAGGGCCGGGACACCGTCGACGCCAACCTGGACCTCGGCCTGCCCGCCGACGCCCGGGACTACAGCATCGCGGCCCAGATGCTGGTGGACCTCGGCGTCCGCTCGCTCACCCTGCTGACCAACAACCCGCGGAAGCTGACCGCGCTCACCGACCACGGGCTCAAGGTGAAGGGGCGCGAAGCCGTCGAGATCGCGCCCGGCGAGCACAACGTGCACTACCTGCGGACCAAGCGCGACCGGATGGGCCACGACCTGCCCGGCCTCGGTTCCTGAACCGACCCCGACCGCGCCTGACCGACCCCGACCGCGCCTGACCGACCCCGACCGGGTCCGAACCGACCCCGACCGGGTCCGAACCGACCCCGACCGGGTCCGAGCCAACCCCGACCGAAGACAGCCAGCGACAGACCGCACAGACAGGAAGTACGAGACATGAGCGGCCACGGAGCCCCCCAGCTGACCATCGACGGCGCCGCCGACCTCAAGGTCGCCGTCGTCGCCGCCCAGTGGCACGACACCGTGATGAACGGCCTGCTGGACGGCGCCCACCGCGCGCTCAAGGAGCTGGGGGTCGCCGAGCCGACCGTGCTGCGGGTGCCCGGCACCTTCGAGCTGCCGGTCGCCGCCAAGCGCCTCGCCGAGCGCGGCTACGACGCCGTGGTGGCCCTCGGCGTGGTGATCCGCGGTGGCACCCCGCACTTCGACTACGTCTGCCAGGCCGCCACCTCGGGCCTCACCCAGGTCAGCGTGGACACCGGCGTCCCGGTCGGCTTCGGCGTGCTGACCTGCGACAACGAGGAGCAGGCGATCGACCGCGCGGGCCTGCCGGGCTCCGCCGAGGACAAGGGCCACGAGGCCGTCACCGCCGCCGTCGCCACCGCCGTGGTGCTGCGCGCCGCGCGCTGACCCCGGCCGCCCCGGTCCCGGAGCGCGGAACGTCCACTGGACTGTCCACGCTCCGGGACCGTTTACCGTCTGTCCGCCCGCACGCCGTAAGGTGGCCCCATCATGGCTTCGAAGACATTCGAGGAGCTCTTCGCCGAGCTCCAGCAGAAGGCCGCCACCGGCGACCCCTCGTCCTCCCGTACCGCGCAGCTCGTCCAGCAGGGCGTCCATGCGATCGGCAAGAAGGTCGTCGAGGAGGCCGCCGAGGTGTGGATGGCCGCCGAGTTCCAGTCGGACGAGCAGACGGCGGAGGAGATCTCGCAGCTCCTCTACCACTTGCAGGTGATGATGATCGCCCGCGGCCTGACGCTCGACGACGTCTACAAGTACCTCTAGACACCCCCCGCTCGCCCGAGCACACCCGTCCTCCCAACAGGTAAGGAAGCAACCTCCCATGCTGCGCATCGCCGTCCCCAACAAGGGTTCTCTCTCGGGTCCCGCGGCGGAGATGCTCCATGAGGCCGGCTACCGCCAGCGGAAGGACCCCAAGGAGCTCGTCCTCGTCGACCCGAACAACGAGGTGGAGTTCTTCTTCCTGCGCCCGCGCGACATCGCCGTCTACGTCGGCTCCGGCCGCCTCGACGTCGGCATCACCGGCCGCGACCTGCTGCTGGACTCGCACTCCAACGCCGAGGAGGTGCTCGCCCTCGGCTTCGCCGGGTCGACCTTCCGCTTCGCCCGTCCCGAGGGCGTGGACGTCGAGGACGTCAAGGGTCTGGAGGGCCTGCGGATCGCCACCTCGTACACCGGCCTGGTCGAGCAGCACCTGGCCGACCACGGCGTGAAGGCGACGGTCACCAAGCTGGACGGCGCGGTCGAGACCGCGGTGCAGCTGGGCGTCGCCGACGTGATCGCCGACGTGGTGGAGACCGGCACCAGCCTGCGCAACGCCGGCCTGGAGGTGTTCGGCGACCCGATCCTGGTCTCCGACGCGGTGGTGATCCGGCCCAAGGGCGCGGGCGAGGACGCCCGGGTGGAGCAGTTCCTGCGCCGCCTCCAGGGCGTGCTGGTGGCCCGCCGCTACGTGCTGATGGACTACGACATCCGCGCCGAGAAGGTGGGCGCCGCCGTCGCGCTGACCCCGGGCCTGGAGTCGCCGACCGTCTCGCCGCTGCACACCGAGGGCTGGGTCGCGGTGCGCTCGATGGTGCTCCGCAAGGAGGCCCAGCAGATCATGGACGACCTGTGGGGCATCGGCGCCCGGGCCATCCTGGTCACCAACATCCACGCCTGCCGCCTCTGACCTGCCCGCGCGCCGGGCGCCCGGCGCCCGGTGACCGGCGCGCCCGGGTGACCTGCCCGCCGGTCCGCGGGTAAAGAACGGTTCAATGGGGCGGGGACGCCGACCGCGTCCCCGCCCCTCGTGCTGCCGCAACCAGATCCACCCCCGGAGACCCCACGTGTCCACGCCGCCCGTCCAGTTCCCCGTCACCTGGGCCCCGCGCCGCACCCGCGCCGTGCTGCTCCCGGTCTGCGTGCTGCTGGTGGTGCTGTTCTCCGCGATGGCCGTGCTGCTCCCGGAGAACTGGCAACTGAACGACCGGATCATGATGACGGCCAGCGGGGTCCTGTTCGCCGCCGTCGGCCTGATGCTGGCCCGCCCGCGGGTGAGCGCCGACGCGGACGGCGTGACCGTGGTCAACTTCGTCCGCCGCCGCCGGCTCGCCTGGGCCGAGATCGTCCGGGTCAACCTCCGCCAGGGCGACCCGTGGGCCACCCTCGACCTCTCCGACGGCACCTCGCTCGCCGCGGTCGGTATCCAGCCCGGCGTCGGCAAGGCCCAGGCGATCGCGGACGCCCGCACGCTGCGCGACCTGGTCGAACAGCACGCCCAGGCCTGAGCCCACACCCGGCTCCGAGCCCTGATCCGGGCCCGGGGCTGAGTCTGAACGAGCCCGGAAGCGAGCCCTGATCCGGGCTCGGGGCCGCTTCCCACCTGCGGTTCCGTGGCCCCGGCAGGCCGAACGGCCTTCTTTCGCCCATCCGGGTATGGTCTACGCTGGTAAAAGCGGGGCAAAGTTCACCCTGCCCCGAATCGAGTGCCCGAACCCGACCTGAGGAGTGACACTCCCCCTCGATGGACGATCCGTCCGGTAGTACCTGCGCCGCCTCGCTTCCGACCTCCGGAAGGAAGGCGGCACTGTGATCACCGCCTGGCTGCTGTTGCTCGCAGCCGTTCTCCTGATCCTCGCCAACGGCCTGTTCGTGGCCGCCGAGTTCGCCTTCGTGACCGTCGAGCGCGGCGAGGTGCAGCGCTCCGCCGAGGCGGGCGACGCCAAGTCCCACCGCGTCGCCAGGGCCCTGCGGCACCTCTCCTTCGAACTCTCCGGCGCCCAGCTCGGCATCACCGTCACCTCGCTGGTGGTCGGCATGCTCGCCGAGCCGGCCCTGTCCACCCTGCTCGCACCCGTCATGTCCGGCATCGGCGTGCCCGACTCGGCCGCCCGCGGGGTCTCCGTGGTCGTCGGCATGGTGCTGGCCACCGTCGTCCAGATGGTGATCGGCGAGCTGGTGCCGAAGAACTGGGCGATCTCCCGCCCGCTCCAGGTGGCCCGCGCGGTCGCCGCCCCGCACATGGCGTTCTCCTTCGTCTGCCGCCCGCTGATCAGCTTCCTGAACGGCACCGCCGACCGGACCGTCCGGGCCTTCGGCATCGAGCCGCAGGAGGAGCTGGGGCACGCCCGTACCCCGGACGAGCTGGTTTCGCTGGCCCGCCACTCGGCCAAGGCCGGCGCGATAGACGAGGAGTCGGCGACCCTGTTCGTCCGCACCCTGGCCCTGAGCGACCTGACCGCCGAGTCCGTGATGACCCCGCGCGTGGACGTGGCCGCGCTCCAGCGCAACGCCACCGCCTCCGACGTCATCAACCTGACCCGGGCCACCGGCCTGTCCCGCTTCCCGGTCTACACCGACAGCCTGGACGAGGTCACCGGCATCGTCACGCTCAAGGACGCCCTGTCCGTCCCGGCCGACCGGCGCGGCCTGGTCCCGGTCGGCGAGCTGTCCTCGCCGCCGCTGCTGGTGCCCGAGACGCTGCCCGCCGAGCGGCTGCTCGACCGGCTGCGCCGGCTCCAGCCGATGGCCATCGTGGTCGACGAGTACGGCGGCACCGCCGGCGTCGTCACCGTCGAGGACATCGTGGAGGAGATCGTCGGCGAGGTGCAGGACGAGCACGACCCCGAGGACCACCCCGAGCTGCTGCCGCTGCCGCCCGTCGACGGCCTGCCGGTCTGGGAGGCCGACGGCCGCGCCCGGATCGACCAGCTGGAGCGGATCGGCCTGAACGCCCCGGACGGGCCGTACGAGACCCTGGCCGGCCTGGTCTCCGACCTGCTCGGCAAGCTCCCCGAGGTGGGCGAGCGGGCCGAGCTGCCCGGCTGGCGCTTCACCGTGACCGGTGTCGACCGCCACCGCACCACCGCGGTCCGGGTGGAGCGCACCACCGCGCCCGTGCTGTTCGACGAGGACCGGGAGGAGAGCCGGTGACCGCCCTGCAACTGGCCGTCGCGCTGCTGCTCCTGCTCGGCAACGCCTTCTTCGTCGGCGCCGAGTTCGCCGTGGTGTCGGTGCGCCGCAGCCAGATCGAGCCGCTCGCCGAGGCCGGGCACAAGCGTGCCCGCACCGTGCTGCACGCGCTGTCCAACGTCTCCGCGATGCTGGCCGCCGCCCAGCTCGGCATCACCGTCTGCTCGCTGGGCCTCGGTGCCCTCGCCGAGCCGACCATCGCCTCCCTGCTGGAGGGCCCGTTCCACGCGATCGGCGTCCCGTCCGGCCTGATGCACCCGCTCTCGTACGGGATCTCGCTCGCCGTCGTGGTCTTCCTGCACATGGTGATGGGCGAGATGGTGCCGAAGAACATGGCCATGGCCGGCCCCGAGCGGGCCGCGCTCTGGCTCGGCCCGCCGCTGGACCGGCTGGCCCGCTGGCTCGCCCCGGTGATCCGGGTGCTGAACGCCTTCGCCAACGGCATCCTGAAGCTGTTCCGGGTGGATGCCAAGGACGAGGTCGAGTCGGTCTTCACCACCGAGCAGCTGATGTACCTGCTGGTGGACTCCCGGGACGCCGGCCTGCTCGACGAGAGCCGCCAGGAGCGCCTGGAGGACGCCCTGGAGCTGGGCCAACGCCCGGTCACCGAGGTGCTGCTCAAGCCCGAGCAGCTGGTCACCGTGGACACCAAGGCGACCGCCGCCGAGGTCGAGGAGCTGGCGCTGCGCACCGGCTTCTCGCGCTTCCCGGTCACCGACGGGGACCCGGCCGGCCACGGCTACCTCGGCTACGTCCACCTCAAGGACATCCTCGACGTGGAGGACCCGTCGGCGCCCGTTCCGGCCCGCCTGTGGCGGCCGATCACGGTGCTGCGCGGCAGCCTCCCGCTGGACGACGCCCTCGGGGCGATGCGCCGGGCCACCTGCCACCAGGCCGCCGTGCTGGACCAGGACGGGCGCACGCTCGGCGTGGTCATGCTGGAGGACGTGCTGGAGGAGCTGGTCGGCGAGATGCACGACCCGGACCACCGCGCCACGGCCTGACGACCGCCCCCGCGCGGGCCCTCACCGACGAGTGTTCGCTCCCGGCGATTCTGCTGACAGCAGGCAGCCGTTCCATGCCCACCACCCTGACACCAGGGTGGTGGGCATGAGACTTCTCCTGCTGGGTGGAACCAAGTTCGTCGGACGGGCCGTCGCCGAGGAGGCGCTGGCCAGGGGCTGGGAGGTGACGGCCCTCAACCGCGGCACGCGGCCCGCGCCCGAGGGCGTCCGGCAGCTGACGGGCGACCGCACCGCCGAGGGCGGCCTCGCGGCGCTCGGCACGGGGGAGTGGGACGCGGTGGTGGACACCTGGTCCTGGGCGCCCGCGGCGGTGCGCGACAGCGCCCGCTTCCTCAACGGCAGGGTCGGCCACTACGCGTACGTCTCCAGCCGGTCGGTGTACGACTACCCGCTGGTGCCGGGAGCCGGCGAGGCCGCGCCGGTGGTCGACTCCTCCCCGGACCTCACCGGCGAGGTGCCCTACGCCGAGACCAAGCGCGGCGCGGAACTGGCGTTGGAGGCGGAGTTCGGCGGGCGGGCGCTGCTGGCCCGCGCCGGGCTGATCATCGGCCCGTACGAGGACATCGGCCGGCTGCCCTGGTGGCTCGACCGGATCGCCGAGGGCGGCCCGGTGCTCGCCCCGGGCCCGCGCGAGCTCCCCCTCCAGTACATCGACGTGCGCGACCTCGCGGCCTGGACCCTGGACGCCGTGGTCGCCCGGCTCGGCGGCCCGTACAACCTGGTCGGCCCGTCCGGCCACGCCACCATGGGCGAGCTCTTGGAGGCCTGCGTACGGGCGACCGGCTCGGACGCCGAACTGCGCTGGACGGACCCGGAGCGGATCCTCGCGGCGGGCGTCGAGCCATGGACCGAGCTGCCGATCTGGCTGGCGCCCGGCGAGCTGTACGACTTCCTGCACACCGGCTCGGTCGAGCGCGCGCTGGGTGCCGGGCTGCGCTGCCGCCCGGTCGCCGAGACCGTCGAGGACACCTGGGCCTGGCTGCGGTCGATCGGCGGCAGCGCGCCGCAGCGGGCCGACCGGGCCACGGTCGGGCTGGACCGGGCGCGGGAGGCCGCGCTCCTCCAGGGCTGAACGGTTTGCCCTCCCGCTCGCCCGCGGACGCCGATCGGCCGCGGCCGCCCGCCCGCTTGGCCGCCCCCTCGGCCCCGGCCGCCGCTCAGCCCCGGCCGTCGATCAGCTCCCCGTACGCCTGGACCAGGTCCGGCAGCCGCAGAGTGGCCAGGTCCTCCCGGCCCGGCGGCTCCCGCAGCAGCGACAGCCGCAGGTCCCGGTACGCGCAGGACTTCTCGTACAGGGTGCGGATGAAGCGGCCGTTGCCCAGCTCGTCGATCCAGCCCTCGCGCACGACGTGGGTGCAGATGCTGGCCAGCTCCTCGGCGGCGTCCTCGTCCCAGCCGTCGCCGTCCCGGCCGGCCAGCGCCGCGCCGATCGCGGTCAGCTCGCCGGGGCGGTAGCTGGGGAAGTCGACCCTGGTGGTGAAGCGGGAGTTGAGGCCGGGGTTGGTGGCGAGCAGCCGGTTCATCCCCTCGGGGTAGCCGGCCAGGATCACCACCAGCCGGTCCCGGTTGTCCTCGGCGCGCTTGAGCAGCACCTGGAGCGCCTCGTCGCCGTACGCGTCGCCCTTGGTGTAGCCGGAGTTGGAGAGGCTGTACGCCTCGTCGATGAACAGCACGCCGTCCAGCGCGGAGTCGATCAGCTCGTTCGCCTTCACGGCGGTCTGGCCGAGGAACTCGCCCACCAGGTCGGCGCGCTGGGCCTCCACCAGGTGGTCGCCGGAGAGCAGCCCGAGGGCGTGGAAGACCCGGCCGAGGATGCGGGCCACGGTCGTCTTCCCGGTGCCCGAGGGGCCGGAGAAGACGAAGTGGCGCTTCGGCGGCTGGACCGGCAGGCCCTGTTCGGCCCGCAGTCGGGACATTCTCAACTGGGCGGACAGTGCCCGTACCTGGCGCTTGACCGGCTCCATGCCGACCATCAGCGAGAGTTCCGTCAGGGCCGCGTCCAGCTCCCGCTCGTCGCCGCCGGCCCGGGGCTCGGGCACGGCGGCGGCGCGGGGCTGTACCCGGCCGAGGGCGGGCAGTGACGGTGGTACGGCGGCGCCGCCGGGCGGCGCGCCCGAGCCGGAGCGCTCCCCGGCGGCCTGCGGCGCGCCGTCGGCCGGCGAGCCGTCCAGCAGGGCGCCGCCGGTCGGGCCGCCACCGTTCAGGGCCCCGTCCGCCGGGGGGCCGTCGACCGGTCCGGCGTCCATCAGTCCGGCGTCGACCAGTCCGGCCTCCGCCAGGGTGGCGTTCACCGAGGGCCCGCCGTCGGGGAACCCGCCGGTCGGTACGGTGCCGTTCGACACCCCGTCGCCGGAGACGGTCGCGCCGCTCGGCCCGCCCGCCGCGTCCCCGAACTCCTCGCCGTACCCGGGCAGTCCGGCGAACCCGGCCTCCTCCGGAAACCCGGCGTCGACACCCGGCCCGCCCGGTCCCGCGGCGTCGCCCGCACCCGGGCGCCCGCCCGTCGGCAGCCCGTCCGCGAGCACGTCGGTGAGTCCGTCCGCCAGCCCGTCCTCGGCCGAGATGGCCGTCAGCCGGGCCGCGGCGTCCATGAACGCCGGATCCGCCCGGTGCACCGCCCGGTAGAGCGGCAGCGCCGCGGCGCTGCGCCCGGCCCCCTCGTACGCCCGGGCCAGCCAGTACCGCAGCTCCTTGCGCTGCGGCTGCTCGGAGCGGCAGCGGGCCAGCGAGGCGGCCAGCGGGGCCTGCGCCTGGGCGCACATGTCGAGGCGCACCCGCGCCATGCCGGCGAACAGCCCGGCCTCGATGCCGAGCAGCGGGTCGTCCAGCAGCCGGTCGGTGTCCCGGATCAACTGCTCCCAGTCCTTGAGCAGGTAGGACCGGCAGGCGTACAGGAAGCGGGCGGACGGGTCCTCGCCGGGTGCCGGGCACTGCTCCAGCGCCCCGTCCAGCTCGGCCAGGTGGCGGCCGTCCAGCCAGTGCGAGGCGTGTGCCAGCGCGAGGTCGCGGGCGTCCTCCAGCACCGGCTGGACCCACCAGCCCAGCCAGTACCAGGAGCTGAGCGGCCGTCGGTGCAGCCGCCGCTGCTCGCCGAACCGCTTCTGGTGGCGGTACATGGCCAGCAGGGCGGCCGAGGTGTCGCTGCGCAGCGCGTGCAGTCCGAGCCAGGCGTCGGCCATGCCCGGGTCCAGCCGGACGGCGGCCCGGAACTCCTCCTCGGCCCGGGTGTACGCACCGGCCGTGTACGCGTCCATGGCGCGCAGCCAGGCGCGGTCGGCGAGCCGGTCCGGCCCACCCGCCGTGCTGTCGGAACTGTCCACCGTCGTCACTCACGCCCCCCGCGGTGCGGCCGGGGCTCGGCCGGCGAGTCGCCTGCGCCCAGCCTGGCCGGTGGTCGTCGACCCCCTGTCGCGCATATGCGCCTGCCAGGAATCGTACCGGCGCGGGGCTGATCCGGAAGGGTGCCGTACAGGGTCAAATGTGAACGCGCGAGCGGCTCTTGAGCGCTCGGACGAGGAAACGGGCGGTGGGGGAGCGAGTTTCGGAAACGGACCGGACGGCGTCCCCGGCTCACGGGGGAACAAGCCGGGGGCGCCGGGTCCGAGGCGGCCGGAAGCTGTGGTTCCGGCGGCTGGGGAGAACCTAGATCCTGGCGACGTCGCAGGTCAAGGCGATGGTTGAAGGTTCACCCACGGTGCCCGGGGCGATCCGGCCGGTCACCCCGTCGACCCGCGTCGCGGCGTACGGACGGCTCGGATCGGCGGCGAAATGCGCCGATTCGGCCCGGGCCCAGCCCGCCCAGAACTCGGCCAGATCCGGACCGTCCCGCTCCTCGCCGCGCCGCCGGGCCGAGGCCGCGTCCAACTCCATCCAGATCACCCGGGCCAGCCAGGGCCGCACCGCCCGCCGCCCGGCGCCGACCCCCTCCACCAGCACCACCGGGGCGGCCGGCACCCGCGCCGTGCCCGCGAAGCGGCGCAGCGTCCAGTCGTACACCCGGTACTCGGCGTCCTGCCCGGCCGTCAGCGGCTCCAGCACCTGCTCGCGCAGCCGTCCGGTCCAGCCGAAGAGCTCGCTGTGGGTGGCCAGGTCGTCGAGGTGGACCACGGGGGCCCCGCCGAGCGCCGCCGCCAGTCGTCCGGCGAAGGTGGTCTTGCCCGAGCCCGCGTGCCCGTCCACCGCGACCAGCCGCACCGGCCCGCAGGAGGGCGGCAGCGCGCGCAGCTCCGCCGCGAGCGCGGTCAGCCGGTCGTCCGGAGCGGGCCGGGGGCGGGGCGGGAAGGGTTCGGATGCAGCCACAACGTCAACCCTACGGTGCCGTAGCCCGCCACTGCGGACAGATCATCTGTGCAGGTCGTGACGCCGACGCGGGTTTCGGGCATACTCGCCTTCGCCACGACTGTGAACGGCCGTTCACCGCAACCCGGTGCCGGTCGGTCCGACCAGCCACACCCACGCCGGGTCAGCCGACACCTCGGTCCGGCGCCCGATCGAGGAGGCGACCACCGCCATGACCCCCTCCCCTGTGAAAGCCGTGGAGCGCCAGCTGCCCAGCGAGGAGGCCCGCGAGCTGCTGAGCCTCACCCGCGACCTGGTCCAGCGCGAGCTCCAGCCCCGTGCGGCGGAGGACGAGGCCGCGGGCCGCTTCCCGCGAGAGGTCTTCCGCACCCTCGGCGAGGCCGGCCTGCTCTCCCTCCCGTACGACGAGAAGCACGGCGGCGGCGAACAGCCCTACGAGGTGTACCTGCAGGTGCTGGAGGAGCTCGCGGCCGGCTGGCTGGCCGTCGGCCTCGGCGTCAGCGTGCACACCCTCTCCTGCCACGCGCTGGCCACCTTCGGCACCGGCGAGCAGCGCGACACCTGGCTGCCCGCCATGCTCTCCGGCGAGCAGCTCGGCGCCTACTGCCTCTCCGAGCCGCAGTCCGGCTCCGACGCGGCGGCGCTGCGCACCCGCGCCGACCTCGACGGCGACGTGTACGTGATGAACGGCACCAAGGCCTGGATCACCCACGGCGGCCGGGCCGACTTCTACAGCGCCCTGGTGCGCACCGGCGGTGACGGTCCCAAGGGCATCAGCTGCCTGCTGGTCCCCGGCGACCAGCAGGGCCTCTCCGCGGCCCCGCCTGAGCACAAGATGGGCATGCGCTCCTCGCCGACCGCGCAGCTGCACTTCGACGGCGCCCGGGTGCCCCGCGAGCGGCTGATAGGCGAGGAGGGGCAGGGCTTCCAGATCGCGCTCGCCGCGCTGGACTCCGGCCGCCTCGGCATCGCCGCCTGCGCGATAGGCGTCGCCCAGGCCGCGCTCGACCTCGCCGTCGACTACGCCCGCACCCGGCGCCAGTTCGGGCGCCCGATCGCCGAGTTCCAGGGCCTGTCCTTCATGCTCGCCGACATGGCCACCCAGATCGAGGCCGGCCGCTCGCTCTACCTGGCCGCGGCACGGCTGAAGGACGCAGGTCGGCCGTTCTCCAAGGAGGCGGCGATGGCCAAGCTGTTCTGCACCGACGCGGCGATGCGGGTGACCACCGACGCCGTCCAGGTGCTCGGCGGCTACGGCTACACCCAGGACTTCCCGGCCGAGCGGTACATGCGCGAGGCCAAGGTGCTGCAGATCGTCGAGGGCACCAACCAGATCCAGCGGCTGGTGATCGGCCGCCACCTCACGAAGGCCTGAGGCCTTTCCTCCACACGGCCTCCGGCCGTCACTCCAGGGTGCGGAGTGACGGCCGGAGGCGTTCCCGGTGGCGTGTCAGCTCGCCTTGGCGGTGCGGCCGGCCAGCGCCGGACGGCGGCGGCGCTGCTCGGGGATCGCGGCCCGCAGCGCGGCGACGGTCGGGAGGGCGGGCGCCGCCGGAGCGGGGGCGACCGCGGCGAGCCGCACCGGCCGGTGCGCGACCGCGTGCGAGAACGGCTGGGTCCGCCAGTCCAGCCCGGTCGGGAGCTTGAACAGCGCGTCGAACCGGGCCGGCTCGGCGTCCTCCGGGGCCTCGACCTCGGCCAGGTCGTCCGTCGGCGTGCCGGAACCCGGGCAGATCGCGGGGGAGAAGGGGTTCCAGGCGGTCGGCAGCAGCGCGTGCTGCGGTAGCCGCTCCTCGTCCGCGACCAGGGCGATCGGGCGGCGGCACTCGGGGCAGTCGACCCGGAAGATGTCCCAGTTCTCCGCCTCGCCCGGGTCGGTGCCCGGCATGTGGTCGACCGCGAGGTCCTCGCGGTCGGTCATATCGTCGGTCTCGTCGGCGCCCAGCACGCGCTGGTCAGTAGCAGGCATGAGGATCCCCCTAGGATCGGGCCCGGCGTGGTCGTCCAGGGCCACAACCAGCAATTCCCTGTGATCCGGACTCATAACCCTGCGCTCCCGTGCACCGTGATGCACCGGGTGTGTCCTTGGCCACACCGGATGCCACATTCGCCCGGCATGTGCCCGCCCGGCACCTGCGGTCCTGTCCTGTGCCACCTCGTGCGCCCCCCGTGCTCCCGACCGGGTAGGTTTGCGCACTGTGGAGGATCTCGACCAACGCATCGTCCAGCTGCTCCTCGAAGACGGCCGGATGAGCTACACGGACCTGGGCAAGGCCACCGGCCTGTCCACCTCGGCGGTGCACCAGCGGGTGCGCCGCCTCGAACAGCGCGGGGTGATCCGCGGCTACACCGCGATCATCGACCCCGACGCCGTCGACCTGGCACTGACCGCGTTCATCTCGGTCAAGCCCTTCGACCCGAGCGCCCCGGACGACACCCCCGAGCGGCTGGCCGGCCTGCCCGAGATCGAGGCCTGCCACAGCGTCGCAGGCGACGAGAACTACATACTGAAGGTCCGCGTCGGCGCCCCAGGCGACCTCGAGGACCTCCTCGCCCGCATCCGCAGTGCCGCCGGCGTCTCCACCCGCACCACCGTCGTACTGTCCACCCCGTACGAGGCGCGTCCCCCGAAGCTCTGAACCGCGGGCCGGTCTCCGCGGAGGAACCGGTGACGTGCAGACTTGGCCGCATGACCGAACGCAATCTCCGGACCGTCCTGCTGCGCGGCGGCGCCGTCTACAGTCCCGCCGACCCCTTCGCCACCGCGATGCTCGTGGAGGGCGAGCACGTCGCCTGGGTCGGCAGTGACGGCGCCGCCGAGGCGTACGCCGCGACCGCCGACGAGATCGTCGAGCTGGACGGCGCCCTGGTCACCCCCGCCTTCGTGGACGCCCACGTGCACGTCACCGCCGCCGGTCTGGCACTCACCGGTCTGGACCTCACCGGCAGCCCCTCGCTGGCCGCCGCCCTGGAGGCCGTCACCGCCTTCGTGGACGCCCGGCCCGAGCCCGGCGGGGTGCTGATCGGCCACGGCTGGGACGAGACCGGCTGGCCCGAGGGCCGCCCGCCCACGCCGGCCGAACTCGACGCCGCCGCCCGCGGTGCCGCGCTCTACCTCTCCCGCACCGACGTGCACTCCGCGCTCGCCACCACCGCGCTGCGCACCCTCACCGAGGGACTGGCAGAGGCGCCCGGGTTCGACCCCGAGGGCCCGCTCACCAAGGACGCCCACCACGCCGTCCGGCAGACCGCGCTGGCCCACCTCACCCCCGAGCAGCGCCGCCGCGCCCAGCGCGCCACCCTGGCCCGCGCCGCCGAACTCGGCATCGGCGCCCTGCACGAGTGCGCAGGCCCGGAGATCTCCTCGGAGACCGACCTGGCCGCCCTGCTGGCCCTGGCCGCCGAGCACGAGGGGCCCGAAGTCTTCGGGTACTGGGGCGAGTTGGGCGGCGTCGAGACCGCCCGCAGGCTCGGCGCGGTGGGCGCCGGCGGAGACCTCTTCGTGGACGGCGCGCTCGGCTCGCACACCGCCTGCCTGCACCACCCGTACTCCGACGCGGAGCACACCGGCACCGCCTACCTGACCGCCGAGCAGGTCGCCGACCACGTCGCCGCCTGCACCGAGGCCGGGCTCCAGGCCGGCTTCCACGCCATCGGCGACGCGGCCGTCGCCGCGGTGATCGAGGGCGTCCGGGCGGCCGGCGCCCGGGTCGGCGCCGACCGGGTCAAGGCCCTGCGCCACCGCGTCGAGCACGCCGAGGCCCTGGACGACGAGGCCGTCGCCGCCTTCGCCGAACTCGGCCTGACCGCCTCCGTCCAGCCCGCCTTCGACGCCGCCTGGGGCGGCCCCGAGGGCATGTACGTCCAGCGCCTGGGCGCCGAGCGGGCGGCCGCCCTCAACCCCTTCGCCGGGCTGCTGCGGGCCGGCGTCCCGCTGGCCTTCGGCTCGGACGCCCCGGTCACCCCGCTCGACCCCTGGGGCACCGTACGGGCCGCCGCCTTCCACCAGACCCTGGACCACCGGATCTCGGTGCGGGCAGCCTTCACCGCCCACACCCGGGGCGGCTGGCGCGCAATCGGCCGGGACCAGGACGGCGTCCTGGTCCCCGGCGCGGTCGCCAGCTTCGCGATCTGGGCGGCCGGCGAGCTGGTCGTCCAGGCCCCGGACTCCCGGGTGGCCGGCTGGTCCACCGACCCGCGCTCCGGTACCCCCGGCCTGCCCGACCTCACCCCGGGCCACCCGCTGCCGACCTGCCTGCGCACCGTGGTCCGCGGCCGCACGGTGCACCAGCGGTAAACCCCGTGGAGCGGCGGGCCGCCGCGCCCTAGGTTGACCGCCATGACCGAACTGGTGCCCGCCGACTTCACCGTCCCGCGCGAGCTGCTCGCCCCGGAGTTCCGCCTGGAGCCCCTGGGCGAGCGGCACAACGCCTCCGACCACGCCGCCTGGAGCGGCAGCATCGAGCACATCCGCGCCACCCCCGGCTGGGCCGGCCGCCACTGGCCTCCCGCCGCCGGGATGCCCCTGGAGCGGAACCTCGCCGACCTGCGCCGGCACGCCGCCGACTTCGAGGCCCGCACCGGCTTCACCTACACCGTCCTGGAACCCGACCGCGACGAGGTGATCGGCTGCGTCTACATCTACCCGGACCGCGAGGACCCGTCCGCGGTCTCCGTCAGCTCCTGGGTCCGGGCCGACCGCGCCCACCTGGACGCGCCGCTGTACCGCGCCGTCTCCGACTGGCTCACCACCCGGTGGCCCCTACGGGAGTTCCGCTACGCCCCGCGCTGACCCCGGGTGCCGTACCACCGGGCACTCCCGGGTCCGAGCCGACCGGTGGGACGGCCCTACCACCCTCACCTCACGGGCCACCGACGTTCCGGGGTACCTTCTTCGCACAGCGTCCGAACAGCAAGCCCCAGGAAGATGGTGCGCCGGTGGCCACTCCCGTCACCCAGGAACGGTCCGAGGCCGTCCCCGAGCCGCAGGAGCCGGCGCCCCGACCGAGCCGCGGAGCCCGCGCGCTCGCCAAGGTCCGCGCCGGGCTGCCCCGCACCGGCCTCGCCGCGCTGGCCGGCCTGCTGCTGGCCCTCGCCTTCCCGCCGTACGACCTGTGGCCGCTGTCGCTGCTCGGCGTCGCCGCGCTCTCGCTGCTCACCCGGGGCCGCACCTTCCGCCAGGGGCTGTGGACCGGCTTCGCGTTCGGCCTGCCGTTCTTCCTGATGCTGCTCAGCTGGCTGCGGGTGGTCGGCTGGGACGCCACGATCGGCCTGTCCGTCGTGGAGGCGCTGTTCCTGGCCCTGCTCGGCGGCGCGCTGGCCGTCACCTCCCGGCTGCCCGGCTGGCCGCTCTGGGCGGCCTGCCTGTGGATCACCCAGGAGTGGGCCCGGGACCGGCTGCCGCTCGGCGGGTTCCCCTGGGGCCGGCTCGCCTTCGCCAACACCGCCACCCCGTACACCCCGCTGGCCGCGCTCGGCGGCGCCCCGCTGGTGACCTTCGCGGTCGCCCTGTCCGGCGCCCTGCTGGCCTGGGCCGCGCTGCGCCTGCGCGGGCCGGCGAAGGCCCCGAAGGCCGCCGCGCTGGCGGCGCTCGGCGCGGTGGCCGCGCTGCTGGCCGGCTACCTCGTCCCGGTGCCCACGGCCGCCGCCGACACCGTCAAGGTCGCCATCGTCCAGGGCAACGTGCCCAACCCGGGCATGGACTTCCTGGGCCGCCCGATGATGGTCCTCAACAACCACGCCTCGGCCACCGAGCGGCTCGCCGCCGACATCAGGGCCGGCAAGGTCGAGCGCCCCGACATCGTGATCTGGCCGGAGAACTCCTCCGACCTCGACCCGTTCAGCGACCCGCTGGCCCGCCAGCGGATCGACGAGGCGGTCAAGGCGATCGGCGTGCCCACCCTGGTCGGCACCCTGGTGGACGGACCGGACGCGCAGCACGTCCAGAACGAGGGCATCGTCTGGGACCCGGTCACCGGCCCCGGCGCCTCCTACACCAAGCAGCACCCCGTCCCGTTCGGCGAGTACGTCCCCTTCCGCGCCCAGCTGATGACGGTGATCACCCGCCTCCAGCGGGTCGCCCGGGACTTCTACCCCGGCGACCACAACGGCGTGATGCAGCTCGGTCCGGCCCGGATCGGCGACGTGATCTGCTTCGAGGTCGCGTACGACGAGATCGTCCGCGACACCGTGGACAGCGGCGCCCGGGTGCTGGTCGTCCAGACCAACAACGCGACGTACGCCAGGACCGGCCAGCCCGAGCAGCAGCTGGCGATGAGCCGGTTGCGGGCCGTCGAGCACGGCCGGGCGGTGCTGATCGCCGCCACCAGCGGCATCAGCGCGGTGATCGCTCCGGACGGCAGCGTCCAGCAGCGCACCGAGGAGCTGACGGCGGCCGAGCTGTCGGCCACCGTCCCGCTGCGCGACGGCACCACGGTGGCCGACCGGGTCGGTGCCGCCCCGGAGTGGACGCTGGCCCTCGGAGGCCTGCTGGCCTGCGGCGCGGCCGTGCTCATCGGCCGCCGCAAGAAGGACGCTGCCGGAACACCGGCCGAGTAGGAATCGTTGGACCAGGTGGTGCCGTAGCCGGCCCGGACCTCCCGTGCGGCGCGCAGAGCACCGCCTGGAGTGGATTCGTACCGTGACCCAGCAAGCTACCCCCACCCGTCCGGCCCCGCGTAGCAGGCTCCGCCGGGTGCTGCCGCTGCTGATCACCGCCTGGCTGGTGCTGGAGATCTGGCTGCTGGTCCAGGTCGGCTCGTGGCTGGGCGGCTTCACCGTCCTGCTGCTGCTCGTCGGGGGCGCCCTGATCGGCGGCTCGCTGATCAAGCGGGCCGGTCTGAAGGCGTTCTCGGCGGCGGTCGAGCAGAGCAAGAACCCGCAGTCCGAGCAGCCGCAGACCGGCACCAGCATGACGGTGCTGGCCGGCGTGCTGCTGATCGTCCCCGGCTTCCTGTCGGACCTGGTCGCCCTGACCCTGCTCTTCCCGCCCACCCGGGCGCTGTGGCGGGCGGTCGGGCGCCGGGTCGCGGACAAGGCGCTGCGCAGCGCCCCGCCGGCCGGCACCGACCCGCTCGCGGACGCGATGCGGCTCCAGGAGCAGCTGCGCATCCACCGTCCGGACGGCAAGGTGATCCAGGGCGAGGTCGTGGACCAGGAATCCGGCCCGCGCGGCCCGCAGGGCCCGGACACCACCTACCGCCCGCCGATCTCGGGCTGATCCGACCGTTCCCACCGGGCCGCCCGGGGCGCACGCCGCCCCGGGCGGCCCGTCCTTCGCCCGGCGACGGCTCCCGGCCCGTGCCGGGCAGCCGACCGGTCGGACAACGGACCGGGACCGGCCAGCGGACCGGTCGGACAACGCGAAAGGGACCCTGGTGACCAGGGTCCCTTTTCGCGTCCTCCCGCTCGGGGCGGGAGCGAGGTGTCAGGCGCTCTTACGGGTGTCCCGCGGGTGTACCGCGAGGTTCATCCCACCGGAGCGGAGCACGGCCAGCCGTTCGGCCAGCACCTCCTCCAGCTCCTCGCGCGTCCGGCGCTCCATCAGCATGTCCCAATGGGTGCGCGTCGGCTTGATCTTCTTCTCTTCCGGCTCGTCGCCGTCGAGAAGCGCCGCCTCCTGGCCACAGAAGCGACATTCCCAGGTCGCGGGGATCTCCGCCTCGACCGAGAAAGGAACCTCGAAACGGTGTCCGTTCTGACATGCGTACTCGACGGTCTGGCGGGGAGCCAGATCGATACCACGGTCGGTCTCGTAGCTAGTGGCCCCGAGTCGCGTGCCGCGGAGAGCTCGCTCGCTCATGAATCGTGCCTCCCGGGCTTATGGCCCACAGGACTAGTGGTCGCTGTTCTTCGTCGTTCGGTCAACGCTCGGCTTCCGACGAAGATTCCCGTCCCGGGACATGCGTCGTCTGTAGTGCCGCCCCTGTTTGTACCCACCTGCGCCCGATTTGTCACATCTGGCCGGTGATATCACCCTAGGTGTCACCTATTTCACATCTGGTGATCGTGCGGGCTTTCCGTGACGAGCCTACCGGGCCGGGATTCGACGGCGAGGGCCGCCCCCCGGGCGGAGGCCGGAGAACCGGCTCCGGGAGGCGGGTCGGCCCGGCGGTCAGGAGATCGGCCGTGAGCGGATCATCGGCTCGCCCTTGGCCAGCTCGACCGGGTGGGCCGCGGCGGCCGGGTCGGCCGCGGGGACCGTCGGCGGGTGCTCCGGGCGGGGCGGCACGGCGGCGGCCTCGGTGCGGGTGTCCCGGTGCGGCAGCAGGGCGATCACCGCGTCCCGCAGCGGGGCCGGGGCCTCGTCGTCCAGTGGGTCGATGGTGGCGGGCACCTGGAGCCGGACGGGGGCGCCGTTGCCGATCCGGGCGTAGCCGCGGCCGATCGGGGCGTGGGCGGCGGGTGCGATGTCCAGTGGCGCGCCGAGCGCGTCGTGCGCCTCGTCGGGGCCGGCCGGGCCGAGCACCACCCGGGCCCGGGTGGTGGCGCGGACGGTGGCGGTGATCCGGTCCCGGGCGTCGAGGTCGTCGGCGACCACCACGGTGACCCGGGCGGCCCGGCCGTGCCGCAGCGGGAGCTCCAGCAGGTCCTGCGGGTCGGGGCGGCCCTCGGCCCGGGCGAGTTCGCTCAGCTCGGTCGGGTGGTCCAGCAGCAGCCACAGCGGCCGGGTGGCGTCCTCGGGCGGGGCGCTGCCCGCATGCCGGGCGGCGTTGAGCGCGGCCAGCCGGCGCTCGGTCTCGCCGACGGCCCAGTCCAGGGCGGCGAGCGCGCCGTGCAGGCTGGTCTCCACGGTGTGCACGCCGGGCCGGTTCACCAGGCAGGCGTGCTCGCCGGTGCCCGCACCGTCGACCACCACCAGGTCGGCGTACGGGAGGGCCTGGAGCGCGACCGAGCGCAGCAGGCTGGAGGTGCCGTAGCCGGTGACGCCGAGCACCAGCAGGTGCGGCTCGGAGGAGCGCGGGCCGGTGCGCCAGACCACCGGCGGCTGCTGGACGGTGGCACCGCGCCGGATGACCGGGATGGTCCGGGCGGTGCCGTCCTCGTCGGTGAAGCCCAGCACGATCTCGCCGGGCGCGGCCACGAAGCGCTGGGCGGCGATGTCGGCGGGGAGCGGGGCGAGCGCGGTGATTCGCAGCCGGTTGGACTCCTCGTCCCAGTCGAAGCGGTACTCGCGGGCCCGACCGGCCTTCCCCTGGACCACCTGCTCGATCCGGGCCCGGGCGGTCGGCTCGGTGTCGGTGAAGTAGGCCGGGTAGCTCATGTCCAGCCGGGCGAGCCGGCCCTCGCCGTCGAACTCCCACGCGCTGAAGGCGTTCTTGTGGCTGCCCGCGAAGTGGTACAGCGGGTTGGCGTCCTCGGGGCCGCACAGGTACGGGGTGAGCGCCGCGTAGAGGGCCGCGAGCTTGACGTCGGCGACGTTCGGTGCGGGCGGTGCGGGCGCCGCCTTGGGGGTCCGGCCGGCCCAGGCGGCGCTGGCCATCAGGGCGATCAGGGCGAACAGCAGGCCGTGCGGCAGCAGGTAGACGCCGATCAGCATGGCGGCTGTCAGGAACAGCGTCGGGCCGCGGCGATCCTTCGGGGTGTCCTGCCAGCGGGCCTTGGCCCAGTCGACGTGGTGGCGCAGGCCGCGGCCGATGACGGAGAGCGGGGCGAACATGTCGGAGGCGTGGTCCCCGGCGGTCCGGGCGATCGCGCGGCCCTTGCTGAAGTTGCGGTGGAGCGGCATTCCTTGACTCCCCGGGCGGTGGGACGGGTGGGGTGGCGCGGGTGGGGACCGACGGGGCCCGGGGCGGTGGGATCCGCGCCCGGGCCGGTACGGGGGAGGACGGGGCTAGAACTTGATGCCGCTGAGCAGGCTGGCGAGGCTGGCGCCGCCCGCGGTGATGCTCGGCGCGATCGAGGAGCCGGCGATGTAGAAGCCGAGGAGGGAGCAGACGATGGCGTGGGAGACCTTTAGTCCGTCCCGGCGGAAGAAGAGAAAGGCGATGGTGCCGAACAGGACGATGCCGGAAATCGAGAGGATCACGTTCCGCTCCTCAGGAAGGGGGGACAAGCGGGGGTGTTACGGAAAGTGCACTAATCGTGACAAAAAGTAATAGATGATGGAACGGTGCAAATGGGTGGTTCTGCCGTTCAATACCGTTCCGGCGGCCGGGCGGCGGTATGCGGACCGGCCGGGGTGGGGGCCGGGCGTCGCGGGGATTCGGTGTGCCGAGACATTCCCGGGCGGCGGGCGGGAAGTTTCCGGGGGGTCCGGGAAGTTCGCTCGAATGGCTGCGCAACGCGCGCGGCCGCGTGTCGTGGCGGTCGCGGGCCGTCATCCGGATTCCGGACGCCCGCTGGTCCGCCCCGGCACCGGCCGTTACCGTGCCCTGGGCGCAGTCCCGAACCGTCCGACGACCCGACCGGAAAGGCCGCCGCCATGACCGACGCCGCCAGCCAGCAGCCCGCCGACGCCCCCGACGCCGAGGTGATCGCGCTCGCCGGGAAGCTCTTCGACGCCGCCCGGGCCGGGGAGACCGACACGTTGTCCGCCTACCTGGACGCCGGCGCCCCGGCCGACCTGACCAACGGTCGCGGCGACACCCTGCTCATGCTGGCCGCCTACCACGGCCACGCCGCCACCGTGGCGGAGCTGCTCCGGCACGGCGCCGACCCGAACCTCGCCAACGACCACGGCCAGACCCCGCTGGCCGGCGCCGTCTTCAAGGGCGCCACGGACGTGCTCGACGTCCTGCTGGCCGGCGGCGCCGACCCGCGGGCCGGTGCCCCGAGCGCCGTGGACACCGCGCGGATGTTCGGCAAGGACGACCTGGTCGCCCGGTTCGAGGTCGGCTGAGCGGGGACCGTAGGCTCTTCGACCATGAGCACCAGCACCACCCGGGACATCGGCACCGTCGAGTTCCGCATCACCGGCTACGCCCACCCCGACGCCCAGGCCCTGTCGGCGGAGGTGCAGCAGGAGTACGTGCGCCGCTACGGCGACCCGGACGAGACTGTCATGCACCCCGAGGACTTCGAGGCGCCGGCCGGACTGTTCATGATCGCCTACCTGGACGGCCGCCCGGTCGCCTGCGGCGGCTGGCGGGCCAAGCAGGCCGGCCCGGACGACCTGCGCGACGGTGACGCCGAGGTGAAGCGGATGTTCGTGATCCCCGAGGCCCGCGGCCGCGGCCTGGCCCGCGCGGTGCTGCGCCGCCTGGAGCGGACCGCGATCGAGGCCGGGCGGGGCCGTTTCGTCCTGGAGACCGGCACCGAGCAGCCCGAGGCCGTCGCGCTCTACCAGTCCGAGGGCTACGCCGCGATCCGGAAGTTCGGCATCTACAAGGACCACCCGCAGAGCATCTGCCTCGGCAAGGAGCTGACTCCGGCGGTCTGAGCCCCCGCCGCGTGGGGAAGGCTTCCCTCGGCCCGGGCCGAGGAGGGGACGGATGAGTCAGCGAGCACCTGGACCCAAGGCACCCGGAGCGGACCGGCTCCCCGGCCTGGCCGCGCCCGGCGGGGAGCTGGACCGGCTGGTCGGGGACGGCGCCCGCACCGTCGGGGCGGGCGCCGTCTGGGCCGTCGGCGATGCCGGCGGCACGCTCGGCGGGGGTGCCCACGGCGTGCTCGGGCAGGGCCCGTACGCGCGGCTGCGGCCCGGGCCGGACACGCTGTACGACCTCGCCAGCCTCACCAAGGTCGTCGCGCTCTGGCCCTGCGCCGGGGTGCTGTGGCAGTCCGGCCGACTTCCGCTGGACGAACCGCTCGGCCGCTGGTGGCCGCCGGCCGCCGGGCGCCCCGCCGGGGTTGTGACGGCCCGTCAACTCCTCGCCCACACCGCGGGAATGCTCCCGTACACCCGCTTCGAGCAGCTCTACGGGCGGGAGCCCGCGGCGATCCGGGCCGGGGTCCTCGCCGCGCCGCTGCACCGGACGCCGGGCACGGCCGTCGAGTACACCGACCGGGCCGCCGTCCTGCTCGCCCACCTGGTGGAGGATCTCGGCGGCGCGCCGCTGGACGAGCTCGCCGCGCGCCTGGTCTGGGTGCCGCTCGGCATGGCCGACACCCGCTACGGCCCGCTCGACGCGGCGCTCGCCGTTCGTACCGCGCCCACCGAGTACCAGGAGGCGGCCGGCACCCACCTGTGCGGCGTCGTCCACGACCCCTCCGCCCGGCTGCTCGGCGGGGTCTCCGGCAACGCCGGGGCCTTCTCCACCGCCCGCGACCTCGCCCGCTTCCTCACCGCGGTGCTCGCCCCGCCGCCCGGGCTCCGCTGGGGCGGGGCGTGGATCGACGAGTCGCTGCGCGAGCAGACCGGCGGCCTGCTCCCCGCCCGCGGCCTGTCCTGGCTGTACGCCCCCGGCACCGACCCGGCCGAGGGCACCTTCGTCCACTACGGCTTCACCGGCACCGGCTTCTGGGTCTCCCGGCGGCTCGGCCGCTGGGCCCTGCTGCTCACCAACAAGGTGCACTACGACCGGGGCACCGAGCGGCTCACCGAACTGCGCAACGACTTCCGGCGGGCCGTGTTCGGCTGACGCGCGTCCGAGGCAAGCCGGCGGCACTCATTCGGGTGGATTCGGCGCGAACCGCCGTTTCGTGGAGGGGGATTGCGGCAGATTGTCCTCCGAGGGCGGCAGTCGGCGGAGGAGGCGCGATGACGGACACCTGGGCACTCTCGGAGCAGGAGTGGCTTGCCGGGCTGGTGCGCGCCTATGTCGGGTGCAGTGTGCTGCTCACCGACGAGGCCGGCAAGGTCCTGCTGCTGAAGGCCAGTTACCGCGACCAGTGGCAGTTCCCCGGCGGCGGGATGGACCCGGGGGAGGGGCCCGCCGAGTGCGCGGCCCGCGAACTGTACGAGGAGACGGGGCTGTTGGCCGGCCCGCTGCGGCTGCTCGTCGTGGAGTGGCGCGACGCGATCCCGGACCAGGGCGAACACGCCCACCCCGCCGTGCAGTTCATGTTCGACGGCGGAACGGTCGCGGCCGGCGCGGTGATCCGGGCCCAGGCCGAGGAGATCGCCGACCACGGGTACTTCACCCCGGCCCAGGCGGCCGTCCTGCTGCAGCCCGGTGCGGCGCGCCGGCTCACCGGGGCCCTGGAGGCCCGGCGGACCGGCGCCGCCGCGCTGCTGCACTCGCACGGGTACGTCGGGTGAGGGCCGGTCAGAGGAGGGTGCTCCAGTAGTACCAGAACCGGTTGAGGATCAGCAGCGCGATCACCGCCGCCCACAGCACCGGCAGCGCCCAGTGGTACCGGGCCGCCTCCCGGACGGCCGTCCGCAGCCCCGGGCCCACCGGAATCACGCCCGAGCGCAGGTTGTGCAGCGTGGTGTACCAGAACACCACCACCACCGTCGCCCACACCACCATGCAGTACGGGCAGAGCGCGCCGATGTCGTACAGCGCCTGGTAGATCAGCCAGTGCGCGAACACCACGCCCACCGCGGTGCCCGCGTTCAGCCCCAGCCAGAACCAGCGACGGTACGCGGCACCGGCGACCAGCCCCGCGCCGATCGCCGCCAGCGCGCCGAAGGCGGCCAGCCCGAGCAGCGGGTTCGGGAAGCCGAAGACCTCCGCCTGCTCGGTGCGCATCACCGAACCGCAACTGATGATCGGGTTGATGTTGCAGTTCGGGACGTAGGAGGGGTTCTCCAGGAGGCGGAGCTTGTCGAAGGTCAGGACGGCCGAGGCGGCCAGCCCGACCAGCCCGCCGAGGAACAGCAGGAAGGCGTAGGCCCGGCCGGCGGCGACCGGGGCCCGGCGGGCGTCGTCAGGGGCGGAGCGGGGCGGGTGCACGATGGTAGCGGCGGACATGGCAGCACACTCCGGTGGCTGGCTGGGAGGAGCCGGCCCGGCCGGGAGTTCGGCCGGGCCGGGTGGTGCCGTACGTGCGGGGCCGCGGCCTACTGGAGGCCGGCGGCCTGCTTCACCTGCGCGGTGAACTGCTCGGGCGAGACCGACGCGTTGCCGGCGAACAGGTTGATCTGCTTGCCGTCGACCTTGACGGTCGGCGTGCCGGTCACCCCGCTGTCGTTGAACGCGTCGGAGACCTTGGCCGCCCACGGGGCGTAGGTCCGGTCGGTGACCGCCTTCACGAAGGCGTCCGTCTTCAGGCCCGGCACCTGGCCGGCCAGGTCCAGGATGTGGTTGACGTCGCCGAAGCCGTCCTCGCGCTCGTCCGGCTGGTTGGCGTACAGCACGTCGTGGAACGCCTTGAACTGGTCCACGCCCTCGTTCAGCGCGGCGCCGACGGCGGCCAGCGCGGTGCGCGAGCCCTTGCCGCCGAGGTTCTTGTCCAGGAAGGCCGCCAGGTGGAAGTTCACCTTGATCTGGCCGTCCTCGGTGAGCTTCTTGACGGTCTCGCCGTTCGCCGCCTCGAAGTGCTTGCAGACCGGGCAGCGGAAGTCCTCGTAGATCTCCATGGTGTGCGGGGCGTCCGCCTTGCCGTAGGTGATCACCGTGCCGTTCGGGCCGGAGGCGTTGGCGGGCACGACCAGCGGAGCCGAGGCGGCCGCGGAGGACTTGTCGTTCTTGTCCGAGGCCGAGCCGATCGCGACGGCCACGCCGCCCGCGAGGGCCAGGACGACGACGGCGGAGACCGTCACCACGATCCGCTGACGGCGCTTGGCGGCCTGCTTCTCGCGGCGCTGCGCCTCCTGGATCCGCTCACGGGCACTGACGCGCTTCTTGTTCTTGTCCTGCGACATGGGGAAGTCAACTCCTGTACGCGGCGCGCGGGTGCGCGCGGGGAGCCACACCGGGTGCGGCGGGGTCGGTGAACGCGGGAGTCGTGCGCACTGCCTGCGGGCGTACCGGGGCCGTTCGGCCGGGTACGGGGGTGATCAGCCCGGAGAGGGGATCAGCCGGGAGAGGTGATCAGCAGGCAGGCGCGAAGGCGGGCGGGCCACGCCGGGGCGCCGGGCTCAGCACCACGTCCTCGCGGCGCGGCCGGGCACGGTCCGACTCCGGCAGCGGCACCCGCAGCACCGGACGCACCGGAGCCGGGACCAGCAGGACGACCAGGGCGTGCAGCGGGGCGGCCAGCGACTGGCGCAGTGCGCACAGCGCCCGGGCCAGACCCGACAGGGCGGCGTCGCCCATCCGCAGCCAGGCCGAGGCGGCCAGGGCGATCACCACGTGCACCAGCAGGAGCAGCAGCTGGGTCGCGGCGGGGGCCAGCTGCCCGGCGTGGCCCAGCGGGCCTGCCAGCAGTGAGCCGTCCACCGAACCGCCACCACAGACCAGCAGGTTCACCCCGCGTGCGGGCACCTGACCGGTCAGCACCGGCGAACAGCCGGCCTGGCCCAGGTTGAACGTGGTGTTGAGCAGCAGCTCGACCGGCACCATCACGCCGGAGATGTGCAGCATCCGCCGCTCCCCGCCGGCCAGCACGGCGGCGACCAGGAAGACGACGGCACCGGCCGAGGCCACCAGCGTCAGCGGCAGCGGGCGGCCTGTGATGACGACCTGGCCCAGCGCGGCCATGGGCACGGCGAGCGCGGTGAACACCGCGGCCCGCAGGGCCCTGGTCGTGGGGGAGGAGGTCGTCACGCTCCGGAGTATGTCATGGGGTCCGTGCCCGGCACGAGGGCCCGTAGGTCCCTGGTGCGGCTGACGCGCGCTCAGTAGCCTGCGAGGTCGGCCACGAGTTCGGCCGGGGGTCACTCGCCGGGCTGCCGCCCGGTCGACAGCGGCCGTCCGCGGATTAGCCTGGAAGACGTTCCCGCTGACCCGACGAGGGGGCGAGCACGCATGGCGAGACCCGAGCCCACGGTGGGGGAGGTGCTGCTGGCCCGCATCGAGGCGCAGACGGCGGAGCTGGCCGGACTGGACGACGCCGTCCGGGCGGACGAACCGGACGCCGTGCACCGGATGCGGGTCGCCTGCCGCCGGCTGCGCAGCGCCCTGCGGACCTTCCGACGGCTTTTCACCCCCGGTGCCACCGACGAGCTGGTCACCGACCTGCGCTGGCTCGCCGCCGCCCTCGGCGCGGCGCGGGACCGCGAGGTGCTGGCCGAGCGACTGGCCGCCGAGGCCCGCGAGCTGCCCGCCGAGTGCGAGCCGCAGCGGGTCGCCGCCGCGCTGGAGCGGTGGGGCCGGGCCGAGTACCGCGAGGTGTGGCCCGAGGTGGTCGCCGCCCTCGACAGCCCCCGCCGCCGCGCCCTCGGCGAGGCCCTCACCACCCTGCTCGCCGACCCGCCGCTGCGACCGCGCGCCGCCCGCAGCGCAGTCCCGGAGCTCTCCCGGATCGCCGCCCGCGAGCAGCACCGCACCGCCGAGCGCGTCCGCACCGCCCTCGCCGCCGCGCCCGCGGACCGGGCCGTCGCCCTCCACGAGGCCCGCAAGGCGGCCAAGCGCGCCCGCTACGCCGGTGAGACCGCCGCCGCGGCGATCGGCGCCCGGGCCGAGCGCTACGCGCGGCGGATGAAGGCCGTCCAGGACGTCCTGGGCGAGCACCAGGACGCGGTGGTCGCCGCCGGCGCGCTCGCCGCCCGCGCGGCGGGCAGCGGCGAGCCGTTCGGCTACGGGGTCCTGTACGGCCGCCAGCTGGTCACCGAGGAAGCCGCCCGGCGACGGCTGCCGGACGTCTGGCGGCGGGCGGGCAAGCGCAAGCTGGCCCGGTTCGGCTAGCGCCCGGGCGGCGTGCCCCGGGGCACAGGCGCGCCTTGCGGTGTCGTGGTCGGTCGGCGCCCGGGTGCACCTGCGGGCGCGGCGGCGCTTGGGGCTACCGGGGGTCGAGCCCGGCCGAGCGGGCCGCCTCGCGCAGCAGGTCGCGGAGCATCGTGGTGGTCAGCCGACCGGTGTTCGTGTTGCGGGGGCTCACGTGGTAGCAGCCGTACATCCGCAGCTCCGGGCCGCCGTCGCGGGCCGGGAAGGTGGCCAGGGCGGCGTGGCCGAAGGCGGGGCGGGGCCGCGGGACCTGCCAGCCGGCGTCCGCGATCACCGGCAGCATCGCCTGCCAGGCGAAGCCGCCGAGGGCGACGACGGTGCGCACGGTGGGGCGCATCAGCTCCAGCTCCCGGCTGATCCAGGGCCGGCAGGTGTCGCGTTCCGCGGTGCTGGGCTTGTTGTCCGGCGGGGCGCAGCGGACCGGGTCGGTGATCCGGACGCCGGACAGCTCCAGTCCGTCGCCGTGGCGGACGGACTCGGCGCGGTTGGCGAACCCGAGCTCGTACAGGGCGGCGTAGAGCAGGTCGCCGGAGGGGTCGCCGGTGAAGATCCGGCCGGTGCGGTTGGCGCCGTGGGCGGCGGGGGCGAGGCCGACCAGGACGAGCGGGGCGTCCGGGGGGCCGAAGCCGGGGATGGGGCGGGCCCAGTAGTCCCAGTCCTGGTAGGCGCGGCGCTTGGTGCGGGCGGTCTCCTCGCGCCACTCGACCAGGCGCGGGCAGGCCCGGCAGCCGGTGACGACGCGGTCCATCGCGGCGAGCGTGCCGGCCCGGGCGGCCGCCTCGGCGGGGTGCCGGGGGTCGTCGGGGTCGTCGGCGGGGGAGGAGGGTGCGGCCACGGTCGGCATGGCCGAGATCCTAGGGGCTCCCGGACGTTCGTTCCGGCCCCGAGCCGGGCAGGCGTAGCGTGGAATCAGTTGCTCCGGCGGTCCCCGGCCGGTCCGGGTCGGCGGCGGCCGGACGTGCCGGTGTGCGCGCAGGCCGCAAGGAGGCCGCGATGATCGTCGATTCGGTGCTGGGTGCCCTCGCGGGGCTCGCCGGGCTGGGGGCGATCTGGGCGATCACGAGCATCAGGGTCGTCCAGCAGTTCCAGAAGGGCGTGGTGTTCCGCTTCGGGAAGGTGCGCGACGAGGTGCGCGATCCCGGGCTGGTGGCGCTGATGCCGGTCGCGGACCGGCTGCACAGGGTGAACGTGCAGATCGTGACGATGCCGATCCCGGCGCAGGAGGGCATCACCCGGGACAACGTGACCGTGCGGGTGGACGCGGTGGTCTACTTCCGGGTGGTGGACCCGGTGAAGGCCACCGTCAACGTGCAGGACTACAACTTCGCGATCTCCCAGGTCGCGCAGACCTCGCTGCGCTCGATCATCGGCAAGAGCGAGCTGGACGACCTGCTGGCCAACCGGGAACCGATCAACCAGGGGCTGGAGTTGATGATCGACAGCCCGGCGCTGGGCTGGGGCATCGAGATCGACCGGGTGGAGATCAAGGACGTCGCGCTGCCGGAGTCGATGAAGCGTTCGATCGCCCGGCAGGCGGAGGCCGAGCGGGAGCGGCGGGCCCGGATCATCACCGCGGACGGCGAGTACCAGGCCTCGGAGCGGCTGTCGGAGGCCGCCGCGGTGATGAGCGCGACCCCGACCGCGCTCCAACTGCGGCTGTTGCAGACCGTGGTGGAGGTGGCCGCGGAGAAGAACTCGACGCTGGTGCTGCCCTTCCCGGTGGAGCTGCTGCGCTTCCTGGACAGCGCGACGGAGGTCCAGCAGCGGAACCTGCTCACGGCCGCCGCGGCCGCGGCCGGGGCGAAGGCCGCGGAGGACGCGGTGGAGAGCGGCGAGGTCCCGGAGGAGGAGCTCGAACCGGACCAGCCCCGGCACGAACTCCCGCCGCTGGAGGAGGTGCTGGATCGCTCGCCGCTGAACCGTACGGAGTCGCCGGACGGTCGGGTCGAGCCGGACGAGGCCACCGGGCCGGGCGGAGGGGGCTGAGCACACCGCCCGGGCGGGACGGGCGGGACGGCCCCGGTGGCGTCGGCGATCCACCCGGACCACGATGGACGTGGGAAGGGAAGCCAGGTCAGGAGGCGGACCATGACCATAGCCAGCGACATCATGCACCCGGGCGCGGAGTGCATCCGCGAGCACGAGACGCTCGCGGCTGCCGCCCGGATCATGCGGGAACGCCATGTGGGCGCCCTGCCCATCTGCGGGCCGGGCGACAAGCTGTTGGGGATCTTGACCGACCGGGACATCGTGCTGCGCTGCGTCGCCGAGGGTCGCGACCCGGCGTCGGTGACGGCGGGCGAACTGGCTCAGGGGCGGCCGATGACGGTGGAGGCGGACGAGGACTGCGAGCAGGTGCTGCGGGTGATGGAGCAGTACCAGGTGCGCCGGCTGCCGGTGATCAACCACCCGGAGCACAAGCTGGTCGGCATGATCAGCGAGGCGGACATCGCACGCGGTCTGCCGCAGGCGCGGGTGGCCGAGTTCGTGGCGGCGGTCTGCGCGGAGGAGGCGCCCGCGGGGGCCGCCCAGGGCTGATCGCCCAGGGCTGACACCGTCGTGCAAACGTGGGCCGTGGCCCCGCCCCGGCCCCCGCCGGGGTGGAGCCACGGTCGCGGTCGTGCCGGTCAGGCGGCCGGGGCGGCGGGGCCGTGCGCCTCGACGGAGAGTTCGGCCCACTCGGCCCAGCCGGCCAGCCGGTCGGCGTAGACCTGCTGGAGCATCGGCTGGCCCTGGGTGCCGAAAAACACCCGCAGCGGCGGCCGCTCGGCGTCGACGAGCCGGAGCAGGGCCCGGCCCGCCGCGGCCGGGTCGCCGACATCGAGTGAGGCGGCGTGGGCGGCGAAGGCCGCGCGCAGCCCGTCGTAGTGCGGGTCGGACTCGGCGCGTACGGCGGAGGCGACCGCGTCGGTGGCGTAGCTGCCCGGCTCGACCACGGTCACCTTGACGCCGAACCCGGCGACCTCCTGGGCGAGCGTCTCGCTCAGGCCCTCCAGGGCCCACTTGGAGGCGCAGTACCCGCCGCCGAGCGGGAACGCGGCGACGCCGGCCACCGAGGAGATCTGGACGATGTGCCCGGAGCCCTGGGCGCGCAGCAGGGGCAGTGCGGCCTGGACGACCCGCAGCGGGCCGAACAGGTTGGTGTCCAGCTGGTCGCGCAGCTGCTCCTCGGAGAGTTCCTCGACGGCGCCGGACAGGCCGTAGCCGGCGTTGTTCACGAGGACGTCGAGCCGGCCGAAGTGCCGGTGGGCCCGCTGGACGGCGCGGTGGACGGCGTCCCGGTCGGCGACGTCCAGCGGGAGCGGGAGCACCGCGTCCCCGTGGGCGGCGACCAGGTCGGCGAGCCGTGAGGTGTCGCGGGCGGTCGCGGCCACCTTGTCGCCGCGGGACAGGGCCGCCTCGACGAAGGCGCGGCCGAGGCCGCGGGAGGAACCGGTGACGAACCAGACCTTGCTCATGTGTGCGCTCCACTGTGTCCGATGACGGGGTCCCGATGACCTGGCGGCATGAGGACACCGGCGGGCACGGCGGTGTGACACCCGGGTGGTGGTCGGGTCACCCCAGGGCGTAGACGGCGGTGGCGTGGGCGGCCGGGTCGCCGGTGTCCTCGGGGCTTTCGGCGCCCTCGGGGATGAGGGTGATGTCGAGGAAGGCGATCCGGCGGCCGAGCTTGGTGATCCGGGCGTGCACCAGGACGTCCTGGGCGAGCACGGCCCGCTGGAAGGTGGTGGACTGCTGGACGGTGGTCATCGGGCCGAAGCCGCCGCGGGCCGCCGAGAGGGCGATCACGCAGGCCGTGTCGGCGGCGGCCATCAGCGCCTGGCCGGACAGCGCGCCGCCCTCGCGGGCGAGCCGGTCGGTCCAGGGCAGCCGCAGTACGGCGTGGCGCTCGCCGGTCTCGACGGTCGACAGCCCCAGGTCCCGCACCCAGGGGGCGAAGTGCTCGGTCAACAGCTTGTCCGCGTCGGCGGTGGTGAGGGTCATCGCGCCATTGTGCCGGGGGAGTCGACGTTCCGTCAGGAGTGCGGTGCGGCAAGGGTGTCGAGGTGGCGGCGCAGCACCCCGCGCAGTTCGTCCGGGCCGACCAGGTCGGGGTGCTGGACGGCCTGGAGGGCGAGGCCGTCCAGCAGGGCGGAGAGTCGGCGGGTCTCGAGGTCGAGGTCGAGGCCGGGGGCCAGGCCGCCGGCGCGTGCGGACTCGGCGAGGATGCGGCTGACCAAGTCGTCGAGTCCGGCCTGCAGTTCGGCGGCGCGGGGTCGCAGGCCGGGCCGGGTGCGGGCGGCGGTGACGAAGGAGAGCCAGAGTGCGGACTCCTCCCGGCGCTCGGCGTCCAGCGGGAGGGTCTCGGCGAGCAGTCGGGCGGTCCGCTCGCGCCGGTCGGTCCCGGCGGCGGCAGGGTCGAGCAGGGCGGCGGCGTGGACGCGGATGCGGGCCTCGATCCGGTGGGCCAGCTCGCCCATCGCGAAGATCATCAGCTCCGAGCTGCCGGCGAAGTAGTGCCGCACGGAGCCGACGGCCAGTCCGGCCTCCTCGGCGACGTTGCGCAGTGAGGCGTGCTCCAGCCCTTCGCGGGCCGCGACGCGCAGTACGGCGTCGGCGACGGCCTGGCGGCGCTCGGCGGGGTCGACGATCTTCGGCATGTTGCCGTTATAGCACGGGCGAGCTAAATTGCTGATTTAGCACGGTCGAGCTACAAAACTTGGGGGAGCGGGAATGAACGGCTGGGTGCACGTGGGGCTGATCGCCGCCGTGGTCGTGGCGGTGGTGATCCGGCGGCTGCGCGGCGAACCGCTCAACGCCCGGGACCTCTTCGCGCCGCCGTTGGTGCTCACCGGCCTCGGCGTCTGGGCGCTCGCGCAGCGGCACGGCCTCGGTGCGGCCGACTACGGATGGATCGTGGCGGGCGCCGCGCTCGGCGTCGCGCTGGGGGCGGCGCGCGGCGCGACCGTACGGGTCTACGAGCGGGAGGGAGTGCTCTGGCAGCGCTACACCGGGTGGACCTTCCTCGTGGCGGCGCTGTCGCTGGCCCTGATGGCCGGCTTCGCCGCGCTCGCCGCGCACTTCGGCCTGGCTGCGGACGCCCGGCCGGTCCAGCTGTCGATCGGCGTGGGCTTCCTGGGGGAGGCCCTGGTGGTCGGCCGGCGGGGGCTCTCCTCGGGGATCCCTTTCGCGCCGGAGCGGCGGGGTTCGAGCCCGTCACTCGGGGATCGGCTTCGTCGGTAACTTTTGTTGTCGAAATCGGATCCGGTAACTAAAGTTGTCGCCATGACGATCGCGGAGATCACCCATGAGGAACGGGCCGAGCTGGCCAAGGCCCTTCTCGATGCCCTCGACCCCCTTGCCGCCGCCGTGCGCGCCCGCGCGACCGGCCTGCCCGCGGAGCGGATGTGGAACGCCGAACCGGTCGAGGTGGCCCTCTCCGTGCTGTCCGCCTGGAAGCTGGTGGACGCCGAGGTCAAGCGGCTCACCGCGGGCGCGGCCGCCACCGCGGGCTCCTACGGTGCCAGCTACGAGCAGCTCGGTGCCGTCTGGGGCATCACCCGGCAGGGCGCCCGGAAGAAGTGGCCGGAGGCCGTCAGTCGTCCGGCGACGCGGCCGGGGTCGCTGGAACTCTTCGGTGGTGAAGCCGAGTTGGTGGAGGGTTCCGACGGCTGGCGCTGGACCGCCACCGGCGCCGACGGCGCGGCCGGCGAGGCGGCCACCGGCCACCGGACCCGGGAGGAGGCCGCGGCACACGCCGGGGCCTTCCTCGCCGGGCACGCGCGTTAGCGGCGCAGCTCCCGGGCGATCAGCTCCGCCAGGTGCAGGGCCTGCCGCCCGTCGGCGAGTTGGGCGATCTGGGTTCGGCAGCTGAAGCCGTCCGCCAGCACCACCGTCTCCGGCCCGGCGGCGCGGACCTCGGGCAGCAGCACCCGCTCCGCGATCGCCTCGGACACCTCGAAGTGCCCTTGCTCGAAGCCGAAGTTGCCCGCCAGCCCGCAGCAACCGGCCTCCAGCACCCGGTTGTTCAGCCCGAGCCGGGCCTCCACCCGGCGGTCGGCGGCGCTGCCGAGCACCGCGTGCTGGTGGCAGTGGGTCTGGGTGAGGGCGTCCAGCCGGATCCGGGGGAGCGGGGCGTCGGGGGCGTACTCGTCGAGGAACTCGGCGAAGGTGCGGGTGCGGTCGGCGAGCGGGCGGCCCTCCGTGCCGAGCAGTCGGGGCAGGTCCTCGCGCAGGGTCGCGGTGCAGCTCGGGTCCAGGCCGACCACGGGGGTGTCGGCCGGGAGCCCGGTTCCGTCCAGCATCCGCAGGCTGCGCCGCAACACCCGTCGGGCGGTGTCTAGTTGGCCGGTGGAGTACCAGGTGAGCCCGCAGCAGACCGGGCCCGAGGGCAGTCGGACGTCGAAGCCCAGGTGCTCCAGCACCTCGACGGCCGAGCGCAGCACGTTCGGCTGGAGGTGCTCGGAGAAGGTGTCCGGCCACAGCAGCACCGGCCGGGCGTCCGCCGGGGCCGGCCGGTCCGGGGCGCCGCCGCCGGCGCGGTGCCGCCGGTACCAGGCGGTGAAGGTCTCCGGCGGGAAGACCGGCAGCACCCGGCGCCGGTCGATCCCGCCGAGCCGCTTGAGCAGAGCGCCGGCCCGGGAGCGGGCGAGCGTGTTGGCGGCTCCGGGCGCGAGCGCGACGGCCCGCAGCCAGAGCGGCAGCCAGCCCATCGAGTAGTGCGCGAGCGGACGCGGCCGGTGCCGGTAGTGCTGGTACAGGAACTCGGACTTGTACGTCGCCATGTCGACGTGCACCGGGCAGTCGCTCGCGCAGCCCTTGCAGCTCAGGCAGAGGTCCAGCGCCTCGCGGACCTCCTGCGAGCGCCAGCCGTCCGCGACCGCGTCCCCCCGCAGCATCTCGGCGAGCAGCCGGGCCCGCCCCCGGGTGGAGTGCCGCTCCTCGCCGGTGGCCAGGTAGCTCGGGCACATCACCCCGCTGCCCGGGGCCACGCACTTGGCCACGCCCACGCAGCGGTGCACCGCCTTGACCAGGCTGCCGCCGTCCTGCTCGTACGGGAGCGCCAGCGGCAGTGTGCGGCGCGGGGCGGTGACGAAGCGCAGGTCGGCGTCGAGTGGGCGGGGATCGACCAGGGCGCCCGGGTTGAGCAGGTTCTCCGGGTCCCAGATCCGCTTGAACTCGCCGAACAGGCCGATGACTTCGGGTGGGTACATGCGCGGCAGCAGCTCCGCCCTGGCCTGTCCGTCGCCGTGCTCGCCGGAGAGCGAACCGCCGTACGAGACCGCCAGGTCGGCCGCCTGCTCCAGGAACTCCCGGAAGACCAGCACCCCTTGGGGCTCGTCCAGCGGGAAGTCGATCCGCAGGTGCACGCAGCCGTCGCCGAAGTGCCCGTACGGGACACCGCGCAGGCTGTGCCGGCGCAGCAGGGCGCGCAGGTCCCGGAGGTAGTCGCCGAGCCGCTCGGGCGGGACGGCGGAGTCCTCCCAGCCGGGCCAGGCCTCGCCGCCTCCGGGCAGCCGGGTGACGATCCCCGCGCCCGCCTCCCGGACGGCCCACAGCTGGCGCTGCTCGACCGGGTCGGTGACCAGCGCGACGGTGGCCGAGCGTTCGCGGCGCACCTCGTCGGCGAGTCGGCGGGCGGCCTGGTAGGCGGCCAGCGGGGTGTCGCCGCCGGTCTCCAGGAACAGCCAGCACTCGCCGGAGGGCAGCCGGTCCAGTGCGGGCGGGCGGGGCCCGGCGGCGAGCAGCGCGGCGATCAGGTCGGCCGCCATGCCCTCGGCGGTCAGCGGGCCGTGGGGCAGCAGCGCCGGGACGGCGTCGGCGGCGGCGCCCTCGTCGGGGTAGCCGGCCACCACCAGGGCCCGCGCGGGCGGGTCCTCGACCAGTCGGACGGTGGCGCCGAGCAGCAGCGCGCAGGTGCCCTCGGTGCCGGTGAGCGCCCGGGCCAGGTCGTGACCGTGCTCGGGCAGCAGCGCGTCCAGCGGGTAGCCGGAGGTTCGGCGGGGCAGCTGTGGCATGCCCTGCCGGATGACGGCGAGGTTGCGGTCGGTGAAATCCTGCAGCTCGGCATGGAGTCGACCGACCCTTCCGGGTCGCGCGGCGAGCGCGGCGCGCTCCCGGGAGGTGAGCCGTCCGCCGACGGTCAGCTCGGTGCCGTCCGCGAGCAGCAGCTCCAGCCGCTCGACGTTGTCGGCGGTGCGCCCCCAGGCGAGCGAGTGCGAGCCGCAGGAGTCGTTGCCGATCATGCCGCCGATGGTGCAGCGGCTGTGCGTGGACGGGTCGGGGCCGAAGCGCAGCCCGTACGGTCCGGCGGCGCGCTGGAGGTCGTCCAGTACGGTGCCGGGCTGGACGCGCGCGGTGCGGGCCTGCGGGTCGAGCTCCAGCACCGCGCCGAGGTGGCGGCGGAAGTCCAGCACCACCGCGCCCGGGCCGATCGCCTGCCCGCCGATGCTGGTCCCGGCCCCGCGCGCCACCACCGGCACCCGGTGCTCTCGGCACAGCGCCAGTGCCGTGCGCACGTCGTCGAGGTCGGCGGGTTTGACCACACCCAGCGGCAACTGCCGGTAGTTGGAGGCGTCCTGACTGTAGACGGTGCGCTCGGCGGCGCCGAAGCGGACCTCGCCGCGCAGCACGGCGGCCAGCTCACGGGCCAGCGCGGCCCCGGGTACGGCGGACGGACGGCTCACCAGGGACCTCCCGGGCGGGTGCGGCGACGGCTCCGCCGATGATCGCAGGCACCCGGCCGGACCGGTACCGGGCACGACGGGGGTACCGCCGACGGGGTGTCATGTGGCACCCTCGGCGGTCATGATCGACGAACCCGTGCCCGTTGACCCGGCCGGCCCCGAGGCCTACCTCGCCCACCTCCCGATCGGCGAGCCGCTGCCCTTCCCGGCGGAAGGCGCGCCGTCCTGGGAGATCTTCCCGTACGAGGGCGAGCTGACCGTCCGGGAACTGCGCGCGCCCGAGCTGCCGGAGCCGCCCCGCAATGGCGAGGACGGCCCGGAGAGCTGCCCGGACTGCGCCCGCCCGGACGCCGACTTCCTGTGGACGGACGAGTACTGGCGGCTCGGCACCACCGACGAGCCGGACGGCCTGCCCGCCACCCTGCTCCTCTGGCCGCGCGCCCACCACGACCTGCTGGACCTGCCGGCCGGACTGTCCGCGCAGCTGGGCCCGATGCTGCAGAGGGTGGAGCGGGCCGTACGGTCGCTCGGCGGCGTCGGCCGGGTCCACGTCAACCGCTGGGGCGACGGCTCGGCGCACCTGCACCTGTGGTTGCTCGCCCGCCCCGAGGGGGTGGCCCAGCTGCGCGGCTCGACCCTGCCCCTGTGGATGGACGTGCTGCCGCCGCAGCCCACCGGGGTGAGGGCCGAGCGGGCCCGCCGGATCGCGGCGGCGATGGCCGCCGAGGGCGGCACCGCGCACGCCCGCTGAGCTACTTCCGCCCGGTGAGCGTGCCGCGCGCGATGTGGGAGAGCTTGGCCACCTCGAACGCCGGGTAGGCGCCGCCCGCCAGCAGCGAGAACTTGATCCCCTCGCGGCCGCCGGGCCGGCGGTGGCCGGGCGGCTGGAAGCGCCGGTGGTGCTCGGCGGCGCGGTGGAAGAACTGCGGCCGCTCGGTGCGGGGGACGCAGCCGGCCAGGTCGAAGACGAACAGGTAGTGCCGGATCATCCGGACGAACAGCGCGTCGCGCACCGCGTACAGGTGCGGCTGGTCCTCCAGCAGGGCGAAGCTGCGCTCGTACTGTTCGAACAGGTCGAAGACGCTGCTGCCGGGCCCGCCCGCCGGGTGGACGGTCTCCCGGCGTCGCAGCTGGACGCACTCGCGCGCCAGCACGGCGGCGCTCCGGGCGCCGAGCAGCGCCGCGTGCGCCACCGGGACCTCCTCGTAGCGGCCGGGCGGGAAGGCCAGGCCCAGCTCGGCCCAGTGGCCGCGGCGGAGCAGCCGGTCCCAGATCAGCGGCGGCGCGCCGAACAGCTCGGGCCGGTCGAAGGGCGCGAACGGCTCGGGGCCGGCCTCGGCGAGCAACGCCTCGGCCCCGCCCGGCCAGTCCCGGTCCTGGTGGCGGCGGGAGTGGCCGAACAGCAGCACGTCCACCGGCCCGGTCTGCTTGAGCCGGTCGGCGAGCGTCCGCAGGGCGTCCCGGGGCAGCAGGTGGTCGGCGTCCAGGAACAGCAGGTACTCGCCGGCCGCCCGCGCCGCCCCCGCGTTCCGGCTCGCCCCGACCCCGACCGCCGCGTTCAGGTGCAGCACCGACACCCGCGGGTGCCGGGCGGCGTACGCGTCGGCGAGCCCACCCGCGGTCTCGGGGGAGCGGTCGGCGACCACGATCACCTCGATGTCGGCCAGGGACTGCGCGAGCAGCGAGTCCAGGCAGTCGGCGAGCTGTCCGTGCTGGTCGTAGGCGGGGACCACGACGCTGATCAGGGGTGAGGGCATGACGCCGGAGCGTAAGTGGGCCTGCGGACCGTGGCAAAGCCCTGACGGTCCGTAATTCCGAGCAATCGGTGGCAAATCGTACGAGCGTGCGCCATATCTTCACGCCGCCTGCCGGACGTGTCCACGCCCGTCCCGACCTGCGGCGATGTGCGCCGGGGCCCGCGACGCGAGGTGCGTCGCGGGCCCCGGTGGGCCGAACGGGTCCGGCTTAGTACCAGTGGTGGGCCTGCCAGAACGACCAGGCGGCGCAGGGGCTGCCGTAGCGGGTGTTCATGTAGTTCAGGCCCCACTTGATCTGGGTGGCCGGGTTGGTGCGCCAGTCGGCGCCCGCGGAGGCCATCTTGGAGCCGGGCAGGGCCTGGACCAGACCGTACGCGCCGGAGGAGGCGTTGACCGCGAGCGGGTTCCAGCTGCTCTCGCGGAACACGATGTTGCTGAAGCACTGGAGCTGGCCGGCCGGGACGATCTGCGCGGCGATCTGCTGCGGGGTGCCGGAGTAGGCGGCCGGCGCGCTGTCGAGGTTCTGGCGCTCCTGGGAGCGGGAGGCGGCGGCCTCGGCGTCGGCCTTGGCGTCGGCCTGCGCCTGCGCCTGGGCCTCGGCCTGGGCGGCGGCGTCCGCCTCGGCCTTGGCCTGGGCCTCCTGGGCGGCCTGCGCGTCGGCGGCAGCGGCAGCGGCAGCGGTATCGGCCTGGCCCGGCTCGGTGACCGGCCGGCCGTCCGCCGACACGGCGGCCACCGGGGCGGCCTCGGTGTTGTTCCCGGCCTGCGGGATGGCGAGGGCGGCGGTGGCGGCGCTCGCGACCACGAGGGTGGCGACACCGGTGATCAGGGAGTTGCGGCGGGCATGGCTGAGCTGGCTGAGCTGCATCGGGCGGACGATCCTTCTCCGTCGGGGGCCGTGCCGGTGGGCACCGGGGGCGGGGCATCGCGCGGGCTCCGGGTGAGCGGGGCCCGCTGCGGCCGCCCTGGACGGCCGTTGCGCCCCGGCCGGAGAGGCGGGGGCGGGCGGGCAGCGCGGCGGCGGAGGAGGTGAGGCTGCGCTGCCTGGCGACGGGCCATTCTTGGCAGGGCCGAGGACGGGTGGCAAAGGCGTTCTCTACTACGCCGGATCGTGGCTGCGGAGTCGGCATGGCGAGGATCGGCGGTTGGTTTGTGAGTATTTGCCCGAATTGCCCATCCGACGGCAGAGTCCGGGAGGCGGTGAGGGATCGCAGCGTCGACACCGACGGTGGCCTGTGTTCTTCAGGCGGAGCGCGGTCGTGGACGGTCCGCCCGGGGCGCCTCGACGGCGTCGGGATGGGGGCACCGGGGCGCGCGTCCACTATCGGGGATCGTGGATGGCGATCCCCCTGTGGGCGGGCTCACACGTTTGCCCACCCGATGTCGGCGCAGCGTGAGCGGAGGGTCACGGCCTCAGGGGGTCGCGTACGGATTGCCCGGGACGGGCGACCCGGTGGGGGTGGAGACGTCGGGGGTGGAGACGTCGGGGGTGGAGGCGTCGGGGGCGGAGACGTCGGGGGCCGGCCTCTCCCGCTCCTCCTGCGGTGCGGTCGGGACGAGGTCGCGGGCCAGCAGAGTGGCGCCGGCGACGGCCCCCGGCATGGCGAGCACCGTGACCAGTGGCACCAGGAAGGCCAGTATCAGCGGTGTGCCGAAACCCAGCGCCAGCCCGAGCCGGGCGCGCAGCAGCCGGATTCGCTCGGGCTGCGGCACCCGGCGCCGCTGCAGGGCGACGGCCGTCAGCTCGACGGTCATGAAGAAGCCGGACACCAGGAAGCCGAGCGCCGGGACCACCGTCTGCCCGACCACCGGGATGAACCCGCAGGCGAACAGCACCACGCCGAACGCGGCCACCCGCACCAGCACGTACAGGCTGTCGCGCACCGCGGTCAGCAGCTCGCGCCAGAGCGCGGTGTCCGGTGCGGCGGGCGCGTCGCCCTCGGTCTCGTCGACCTCGGCGCAGAGCGCCTCGTAGAAGGGCTGCCCGACCACCAGGGTGACCGCGGTGAAGGTGAGCAGGGAGAGCAGCAGTCCGCCGCCGAAGACGATCGCCGCGAGCGCGTCGCGCAGCAGTTCCCGCCAGGGTGAGCCCCAGTGGTCGGCGAACGGGGTGGCCCAGTCCGCGAGGTCCTTGGCCCAGGCGCCGAGGAAGGCGAGCGCGATGACGTAGCCGACCAGTGTGAGCAGGGCCGGCAGCATCCCGAAGCCCCACCAGCGGCCGTGCCGGCCCACCCATTTCTGGCCCTCGACCAGGTACTTCATCCCCGCCACAAGATCCCGCATGGGCGATCACCCTAGGGCCTCCCGGCCCGGAACCTTGCATTGCCGTGTTCCTGCCAGTTTCGACCGGCAAGGGCGCCCCCCTCCTGTAGCGCCGCCTGCCGGGCCACTCTCGGTCTTCCCCCACCTGCAAGGAGGAGTCCGATGAAGCGTCAACTCGGCAGGCTGATGAGCCTGTTGGTCGGTCTGGTGCTCGGCGTCGGCACGCTCGTGCTGCCCGCCGCCGCCTCGCCCGCGCCGTCGCCGAGCGTGGTCGGCGGCACGCGGGCCGCGCAGGGCGAGTTCCCGTTCATGGTGCGGCTCTCGATGGGCTGCGGCGGCGCGCTCTACACCTCGCAGATCGTGCTCACCGCCGCCCACTGCGTCGACGGCACCGGCGCCGACAGCAGCATCACCGTCACCGCGGGAGCGGTCGACCTGCGCAGCGGCACCGCGATCAAGGTCCGTTCCTCGTACGTCTACCAGGCGCCCGCCTTCACCGGCGCCGAGAACGGCGACGACTGGGCGCTGATCAAGCTGGCCTCGCCGATCAGCGGCAGCCTGGTCAGCACCCTGCCGATCGCCACCTCCACCGCCTACGACAACGGCACCTTCACCATCATGGGCTGGGGCGCCGCGAGCGAGGGCGGCGCCCAGCAGCGGTACCTGCTCAAGGCCACCGTGCCGTTCGTCGACGACGCCACCTGCGCCGGCGCCTACCCGGGCCTGAACAAGGCCGGCTCGCTCTGCGCGGGCTACGTCTCCCAGGGCGGCGTCGACACCTGCCAGGGTGACTCGGGCGGCCCGATGGTCCGCCAGGACGCGGCGGGCCGCTGGGTCCAGGTCGGCATCGTCAGCTGGGGCAACGGCTGTGCCCGCGCGGGCTACCCGGGCGTCTACTCCCAGGTGAGCACGTACGCGGCGGCCATCGCCTCGGCGGCGGCCGGCCTCTGAGCCGACCCGCAGGGGCCGCCGGACCGGTCCGGCGGGGCCGGCCACCACTCCCGCAGGTGGTGGCCGGCCCCGCTGCCGTGCGTCCGGGCGCCCGCGCGGCGTCCTGGCTTTCACCGGCGGCGGCGTCCGGGCCGGGGCCGCGGAGCCCGGGCTTTCACCGGCGCAGCCACTCCCCGGCCCGCCGCTGCTCGCGGGCGATGCGGCCGGTGGTGTTCGGGGGCAGCCGGGAGAGCAGAGCGGCCGCGGCGTCGGGGTGACCGGCGAGGGCGCGGGCGCCGGCGAGGCGGGCGGTGATCAGGGCGTGGTCGCGCGGGCGGGCGGCCCGGTCGAGTAGTCGCAGGGCCGCCTCCAGCCGGTCCGCCGCGGCGTGGGCGTGGGCGGTGCGGCCGGTGTGGAGGGCGAGGTCCCGGTGGCAGGTGCCATGGGCGACGGCCAGGACCAGTTCGGCGCGCTCCGTCCAGGGCGTCGGCGCGCCGGAGCGCAGTGCGGCGCCGGTCAGCCGCCGGGCGTCCGCCAGGGTCCGGTGGACCTGCGGTGCCTGTCCGGCCAGTGCGTGGGCGTGGGCCTGGACGACGGCGGCCCAGGCCCACAGCTCCGGCAGGGGAGGGGCGGTGCTCCGGGCGGCCTCCGCCAGGGTGAGCGCGGTGGCCGCGTCCCCGTGCCACCAGTACAGGGTGCTCTGGCGGGCGAGCAGGGCGGCCGTGGTGGCCCGGTCGTCGCTCGCGCGGGCCCACTCCAGCCCGGTGGCGTACCAGCCGAGCGCGTGGGCGTGGCGGTCTCCCTCGAAGTGGGCCCAGCCGGCGAGCTCGGCGTACTGGGCGGCGAGCGAACGGTCGGCGGCGGGGCTCTCGCGCGGGCCGGTGCGTGGCCGGCCGGCCAGGGTGCGGGCGTGGTGCTCCAGGACGGCGGCCAGCTCCTCGCCGCCGATCCGGCCGACGGCGGCGCGGTAGACGGCGAGCAGTTGGGCGAGCACCTCGACGGTGGCGGCGTCCGGTGGGGCGGTGCCAGCGGCGAGCGGTTTCCGGGCGGCGGCGGCGAGTTCGCCGAGGCGTCGGCGTTCCCGTTGGAGGGCCTGCCACAGCTGCGCCAGTTCGCCGTCGGCGAGGAGGAGTTCGTCGGCCCGGTCGGGCATCCCCGGCGGCGGCCAGCGGCGGGCGTTCTCCACCCGGCTGATCAGCGAGTCGTGGTAGCCGAGCAGCCGGCCGAGCTCGGCCTGGCTGAGGCCGCGGGCTTCGCGCCAGTGGCGCAGCCGACGGCCGAAGCGCAGGCGTGCGGACTCGGGTTCCGCACGGGGCGGTGGCGGGGAGGGCGGCGTGGGGGCGGGCGGGATCGGCACGGGGTCTCCCGGTGAGGGTCGGGAAGTGCTCGTGGGGGAGCGCTGGCCCAGGCATCCCCCTTGACGTGCCTTGGTCAAACTGGGGAGGGCGAACGGGGCGGCGAGCGGGACGCCCGGCGGGGCGTCGAGCCGACCGGCCAACGGGACGCCCGGCGGGACGGCGCCGGAGAAACGGCACCGGGCCCGGGAGCCTCCACATCGGCTCCCGGGCCCGGCGTTCCCGCACGGGGCGGGCGGGTCAGGAGCCCGCCGCCACCGCGGCCCGCCGCCGTCGGCCCACCACGGCCGAGGCCGTCAGCACGATGGCTGCGGCGACCAGCGACAGGTACATCTGCTTGCGCCCGTCGGCGTCGGTGAACATGTACGCCATGACGAACCCGATCATGCCCATGGCCGTCCAGGTCAGGTACGGGTACAGCCACATCCGGACGGTGTGCCGCTCGGGCATCTCACGCTCGATGATCTTCCGCATCCGCAGCTGGGTGGCGCAGATCACCAGCCAGACGAAGAGCGCGACGGCGCCGGAGGAGTTGAGCAGGAAGGCGAACACGGTGTCCGGCGAGGTGTAGTTGAAGAAGACCGCGACGAAGCCGAAGACCACCGAGGAGAGGATCGCCACCCGCGGCACGCCGCGCGAGGTCACCGTGGCGAAGGCCTTGGGCGCGTCCCCGCGCTGGCCCAGCGAGAAGGCCATCCGGGAGGCCGTGTACATCCCGGAGTTGAGGCAGGACAGCACCGCCGTCAGCACGATCACGTCCATCACCTGGCCGGCGCCCGGGATGCCGATGTGGTCCAGCACCGCCACGTACGGGCTCGCCTTGACGTCGGCGGAGTCCCACGGCAGCAGGGTGACCACGAGCAGGATCGAGCCCAGGTAGAAGATCCCGATGCGCCAGATGACGCTGTTGGTGGCCTTGCTGACCGCCTTCTCCGGGTCCTCCGACTCTCCGGCGGCCAGGGTGACGATCTCGCTGCCCATGAAGGCGAAGACCACGGTGAGCATTCCGGTGAACACCGCGCCCACCCCGTGCGGCAGGAAGCCGCCGTGGCCGGTGAGGTTGCTGGCGCCGACCGCGTGGGTGCCGGGCAGCAGGCCGAAGGCGGCGAGGGTGCCGATCACCAGGAATGCGGCGATCGCGACCACCTTGATCCCGGCGAACCAGAACTCGAACTCGCCGTAGGAGGCCACGGAGAAGAGGTTGGTGGCGGTCAGCACCGCCATCACTATCAGCGCCCACCCCCACTGCGGCACGCCGGGCACCCAGTTGTTGAGGATCTTCGCACCGGCCGTCGCTTCGACCGCGAGAACCACGACCCAGAAGAACCAGTACAGCCAGCCGATGGAGAAGCCGGCCCAGCGGCCCAGCGCGCGGTCCGCGTACGCCGAGAACGAGCCGCTCTGCGGGTCGGCCGCGGCCATCTCGCCGAGCATCCGCATCACCAGCACGACCAGCGCGCCGGCCAGGGCGTAGGAGAGCAGGATGCCCGGGCCGGTGGTCGCGATGCCCGCGCCGGAGCCGACGAACAGGCCGGCGCCGATCACGCCGCCGATGGCGATCATCGACAGATGGCGGTTCTTGAGCCCGGCCTTCAGGTGGCCGTCGCCGCCGTGTCCGACCGGACCGGTCTGCTGGGGGAGCTTGGTGGCCGTGGTGGGCCTGGTGGTGTCCGCACTCATCTCGGGACCCTGTGCCTTTCCAGCGCGGTGTGACCCTCGACTCGTCGTGCCGGAGGGTGGGGGACTTGCCCGCGCATTGCGTCGCAACCTAACTTCTACGCACCGATGATCGGAACAATTTTTTGGTAACTGTTCGCTCAACGAACGCAAAAGACCTGGTCGGGGTGGGTGGAAAGGTGGCATGAAAACCTCAAATCTGACGCCTCGTCAGCCTTTTGAGAGGTTTCCAAGCTCTGTTGGGGCTCAAATCGCCCGTGGGTGGGCGGTCAGATCGGCCGCACGTCGAGGACGGTGATCGAGGTCTCGTCCGCCGGTCGCCCGGTCAGCCGGGCGGCCAGGATCCGGGGGATGTCCTCCTCCTGTGAGTATCCGGGCAGGACGGCCACCTCCGCGCGCCGGGTGCCGGGCTCGCCCCGCACCGCGTACGTCACCAGGTAGCCGTACCGCTCCGGTGGGGGCGGCCCGGCCCGGTCCTGCCGGTCCTCCCGGCTACGGGCGGTCATCCGCATCGACCTCCTCGGCCCATTGTCGGCGCGGTGTGGCCGATCCTCGCAAATCCAGGCACAGTGGGACTCTCGGGGCATGCCGCAGGAGCATCCCGAGCGTTCGCGGCGCCGGCCGGCTCCCGGCGCCGGTCAGGAGCGACCCCATGCAGACCACCTGGAAGGGGACGATCAGCTTCGGGCTGGTCAGCATCCCCGTCCACCTGTACTCCGCGACCCAGGAGCACGACGTTCCGCTGCACCAGGTGCACGAGAAGGACGGCGGCCGGGTGCGGATGAAGCGGTACTGCGAGCGGGAGGAGAAGGAGATCCCGTACGCGGAGATCGCCAAGGGGTACGAGTCCCCCGACGGGCGGACCGTCACGCTCTCCGACGAGGACCTCGCCGACCTGCCGCTGCCCAGCAAGAAGATCATCGATGTGCTGGCCTTCGTGGACGAGAACGAGATCGACCCGCTGATGTTCTCCAAGGCCTACTACGTCGGCGTCGCCGACAAGGCCGCCGCCAAGCCGTACGCGCTGCTGCGCGACGCGCTCACCGAGTCCGGGCAGATCGCCGTCACCAAGATCGCGCTGCGCACCCGGGAGTCGCCCGCGGTGCTGCGGGTGCACGACAACACCCTGGTGCTCCAGACCTGCATCTGGCCCGACGAGGTCCGCCCGGCGGCCGGCATCGCGCCGGAGGGGGACGTCACCGTCCGGCCGCAGGAGCTCAAGATGGCGCGGTCGCTGATGGACACCCTCTCCGAGGACTTCGACCTCTCCCAGCTGCACGACGACTACCAGCAGGCCCTGCAGCAGGTGATCACCGCGCGGCTGGAGGGTGTGGAGGTCCCGCACGAGGAGGAGCCGGGCGAGGCGCCGGACAACGTGATCGACCTGATGGAGGCGCTGCGCAGCAGCCTCAAGCAGGCCAAGGGCGGGCGGGGCGGCGGGCCGGGCGGCGCCGAGGACGCCGAGGGGGAGGAGCCGGCGCCGCGCAGGCGCGCCCCGGCGAAGCGGACCGGCGCGAAGTCGGCCCCGAACGCCGCCCTGAAGGCGACCGCGAAGACCACCACCGGCGGCTCCGCAGGGGGTTCGGCGAAGGGCTCGGCGAAGGGTCCGGCCGCGAAGAAGACCACCGCCCGGAAGTCCTCGGCTCCCCGCAAGGCCTCCTGACCCTCCCGGGCCAGGCGTTCCTCCCGTCCAGCCGTCCAGCATTGGAGGCGATCCCGATGGACCTGCTGACCTACCAGGAAATCGACGCCAAGGAACAGGCCGAGCCCGAAGCCCAGCGGAACCGGGGCTTCGGGCACCGCGCCTGGCACTGGCTGCTCAGCCTCAGCCCCACCGTGGTGACGTTCATGGTCGCGCTCTCGATCGGCCTCTGCATGGTGGCCGTCCAGGTGAGCCTGCTGCCGGTGCTGATACCGATGGCGATCTTCTGGGGGCTGACGCTCATCGCGCTGGGCGGCGTGATCGCCCGCTGGATGACCCCCGGGCCGGGCCGCCACCGCGTGGCATCCTGACCGGCCCGGGGCGGGCGCGGGCCCGGGAGGGCTCAGCCGATCCACACCGTGGTGACGTTGCAGAACTCCCGGATCCCGTGCCCGGACAGCTCCCGCCCGAACCCGGAACGCTTGACCCCGCCGAACGGCAGCGCCGGGTGGGAGGCCGTCATCCCGTTGAAGAACACCCCGCCGGCCTGGATGTCCCGCACGAAGCGCTCCCGCTCGGCCTCGTCGGTGGTCCAGACGTTGGCGCTGAGCCCGAACGGGGTGTCGTTGGCGACGGCCACCGCCTCGTCCAGGTCGGCCACCCGGTAGACGGTGGCGACCGGGCCGAAGGTCTCCTCGTGGTGGATCCGCATCGCCGGGGTGATGCCGGTGAGCACCGTCGGCTCGAAGAACCAGCCGGAGTCCCAGCCGGTCGGCCGCCCGCCGCCGCACTCCACCCGGGCGCCCCGGGTGCGGGCGTCCTCGACCAGTTCCTCCAGGTCGTCCCGGCCCTGGCGGCTGGCCAGCGGGCCGACGTCGGTGCCCTCGTCCATCGGGTCGCCGACCTTCAGCGCGCGCATCGCCTCGGTGAAGGCGGAGGTGAAGCGGTCGTACACGTCGGTGTGCACGATGAAGCGCTTGGCGGCGATGCAGGACTGGCCGTTGTTCTGCACCCGGGCCCGGACGGCGGTGCGCGCCGCCTCGTCCACGTCGGCGCTCGGCAGGACGACGAACGGGTCGCTGCCGCCCAGCTCCAGCACGGCCTTCTTCACCACGTCCGCCGCGGTGGCCGCGACCGCCCGCCCGGCCGGCTCGCTGCCGGTGAGGGTGACGGCGGCGACCCTGGGGTCCCGGATCACGCCCTCGACCGCGCCCGAGCCGATCAGCAGCGTCTGGAAGCAGCCCTCGGGGAAGCCGGCCCGCTGGAACAGCTCCTCGATCACCAGCGCGGTGCGCGGCACGTTGGAGGCGTGCTTGAGCAGGCCGACGTTGCCCGCCATCAGCGCCGGTGCGGCGAACCGGACGACCTGCCACAGCGGGAAGTTCCACGGCATCACGGCCAGCACGGGGCCGAGCGGGCGGTATCGGACGTAGGCGTGGGCGGCGCCGGAGTCGGCGACGTCGGCCGGGGCCGGGTGCTCGTCGGCGAGCAGCGCCTCGGCGTTGTCCGCGTACCAGCGCATCGCCTTGGCGCACTTGGCGGTCTCGGCGCGGGCCCCGGCGAGCGGCTTGCCCATCTCCTCGGTCATGGTGCGGGCGACCGCCTCCTGCTCCTGGTCCAGCAGGTCGGCGGCGCGGCGCAGCAGTTCGGCGCGGGCCGCGAAGGAGGTGCCGCGGTAGCTGTGGAAGGCGGCCTCGGCGCGGGCCAGCCGCCGTTCGATGCCGGCCGCGTCGAGCGGCTCGAAGGTCTGGACGGTCTCGCCGGTCGCGGGGTTGACGCTGGCGATGGGCATGCGGGGCTCCCAGGAGGTTCGGGTCCGGTGCGTCTGCCCTCACACCCTCTCCGACGGCCCGGCTCCGGGCACACCACCGCGCGCCCGGCGTGTCCCGGCGGGCGCGCGGCCCGCTCCGGTCACTCCGGCAGCGACTCCACCCGGGCGGCCGCCTCCCTGGCCCTGGCCCCGGCCCTGGTCCGGGCCGCGGTGACCTGCCGGTTGGGGAAGCGGTGCAGGTACTCGGCCTCCAGCTCGCCGGTGCGCAGCGTGTGCCGCTTCAGCGCGTCCTCCGAGCCGTACAGGAAGGTCTCGTGGCGGGTGCGGTGCAGCTGTTCCAGCTCGTGCAGGAGCGTGTCGTTGCCCAGGGCATGGGGGGAGATGCCCGCGGGCCGGATGTGCGGGTCTTCGGCGTGCCGCATCTCGGTGCCTCCTCGGCGGAAGTCCCCTCCTACAGGGTGCCCGCGGAGCGTCGCCGGTGCACCCGGTCGGGGCCGGCCGGGCAGGTCCGGGCGGGTCGCCCGCCGAGCCCCCACGTCGACAAGCTCATAGGATGATCCTTCCGTCACCTCCGGGTCCACCCGCTACCGCTGGACAGATCGCACATGCCGCTTCCCAAGGCCGAACTCCACCTGCACATCGAAGGCACCCTGGAGCCCGAGCTCGCCTTCGAGCTCGCCGCCCGCAACGGCGTCGAGCTGCCGTACGCCGACACCGAGGCGCTGCGCGAGGCGTACTCCTTCAGCGACCTCCAGTCCTTCCTGGACCTCTACTACGCGCTGATGGCCGTGCTGCGCACCGAGGACGACTTCGCCGACCTCGCCGACGCCTACCTCGCCCGCGCCGCCGAGCAGGGCGTGCGCCACGCGGAGATCTTCTTCGACCCGCAGGCGCACACCGCCCGCGGCGTCCCGCTGGGCGTGGTGGTGGACGGCCTGACCCGGGCACTGGAGCGCAGCGAGGAACGGCACGGCGTCAGCACCCAGCTGATCATGTGCTTCCTGCGGGACGAGTCCGCCGAGTCCGCGCTGGAGACCTTCGAGGCCGCCCGCCCCTACTTCGACCGGATCGCCGGCATCGGCCTGGACTCCGCCGAGGTCGGCCACCCGCCGGTGAAGTTCCGCGAGGTGTACCGCCGGGCCGCCGAGGCCGGGCTGCGCCGGGTCGCCCACGCGGGCGAGGAGGGCCCGGCCGCGTACATCACCGAGGCGCTGGACGTCCTCGGCGTCGAGCGGATCGACCACGGGCTGCGCTGCCTGGAGGACGGCGAGCTGGTCGCCCGCCTGGTGCGCGAGCAGATCCCGCTGACCGTCTGCCCGCTCTCCAACGTCCGGCTGCGCTGCGTCGACACCCTCGCCGACCACCCGCTGGGCGAGATGCTGGACGCCGGCCTGCTGGTCACCGTCAACTCCGACGACCCGGCCTACTTCGGCGGCTACGTCGAGGACAACTTCCGCGCCGTCCGCGAGGCCCTCGGCCTCGACCAGGAGGCCCAGCGCCGCCTGGCCGCGAACTCCTTCCGCGCCTCCTTCATCAGCGAGGAGCGCTGTGCTGAACTCCTCGCCGAGGTCGAGGCGTACACCTTCTGACCCGAGCGCAGCGGCGGCCCGTCACCCGTCCAGCGGGGACGGGCCGCCGCGCTCGTAGTGGAGCAGGGTGACGCCGTTGGTGAAGCGGTGGGTGTCCTTGAAGGTGAGCGGGACGGGGTGGTCGGCGGGGCGGAAGAAGAGGGTGCCGCGGCCGAGAACGACGGGGTGGACGTAGCAGCGGAACTCGTCGACGAGGTCCTGGGCCAGGAAGGACGCCGCCAGGTTCGCGCCGCTGAGGGCGAGGTCGCCGCCGGGACCGGCGGTGAGGGCGGCGACCGACTCCGGGGTGACCTCGCGGACGACGGTGGTGTTCCAGTCGGCGTGGTCGAGGGTGCGGGAGAAGACGGTCTTCGGCATGTCGCGCCAGATGCCCGCGAACTCGGCCGTCACGGCGTCGGCGTCCGGGTCCTGGTCGGCGGTGGGCCAGACGGAGGCCATCAGCTCGTGCGTCACCCGGCCGGAGACGAAACCACCCATCCGGGCGAGCACCCGGTTGAAGTGGGTGTGCACCTCGTCGTCGACGAGGTTCCAGCCGAGGTCGTGGTCCGGGCCCTCGAAGTAGCCGTCGACCGACACGGAGACGAAGAGAACGATCCTGCGACGCATGGCACCCCACGGGGAGGACGGTCCGCCGCCCTCCCGCCGGAGCGGGCAGGGCGGCGGACGGGGATCAGATCAGGGTGCTCCAGTAGTACCAGAACCGGTTGAGGACCAGCAGCGCGATCGCCGCGTACCAGAGCGTCGGGACGACCCAGTGGTAGCGGGCCGCCTCCCGGACGGCCACCCGCAGCCGCGGGCCCACCGGGAGCACGCCCGAACGCAGGTTGTGCAGCGTGGTGTACCAGAACAGCGGGATCACCGCGGCCCACACCACCATGCAGTACGGGCAGAGCGCGCCGATCCGGTACAGCGCCTGGTACATCAGCCAGGTCACGAAGCCGACCCCGAACACCGTCCCGGCCTGCAGGCCCAGCCAGAACCAGCGCCGGAACGCCGCGTCCGAGAGCAGCCCGGCACCGACCGCGACGACCACCCCGAAGGCGACCAGCCCGATCAGCGAGTTGGGGAAGCCGAAGGCCTCCGCCTGCTCGCTGCGCATGATCGAACCGCAGCTGATGATCGGGTTGATGTTGCAGTTGGGGACGTACGACGGGTCCTCCAGCAGCCGGATCTTGTCCAGCGTGAGGACCGTCGAGGCGAACAGGCCGACCGCGCCGCCGATCAGCAGCAGCCAGGCGAACGGGCGGCTCGCGCCGTACGTGGGCCGTACGGCGGGGGAGCCGGCCGTCATCCGGTCACCTGCTTGACCATCGCGGTGAACTGCTCGGGGGAGACGGCCTTGCCGTTGCTGAGGACGTCCAGCTTCCTGCCGTCCAGCTTGACGGTCGGGGTGCCGGTCACGTCGCTCTTGTTGAACTCCTCGTTGACCTTGGCCGCCCACGGGGCGTAGGTCTGGTCGGTGACCGCCTTCACGAAGGCGTCGGTCTTCAGACCGGGCACCTGGCCCGCCAGGTCCAGGATGTGGTTGACGTCGCCGAAGGCGTCGCTGCGCTCGTCCGGCTGGTTGGCGTACAGCACGTCGTGGAAGGCCTTGAACTTGTCCACGCCCTCGTTCAGCGCGGCGCCGGCGGCGGCCAGCGCGGTGCGCGAGCCCTTGCCGCCGAGGTTGTTGTCCAGGAACGTCGCCAGGTGGTACTCGACCTTGTAGGTGCCCTCGTCGGCGAGCTGCTGGATTGCCTTGCCGGTGGTCGTCTCCAGCTGCTCGCAGAACGGGCAGCGGAAGTCCTCGTAGACCTCCAGGGTGTGCGGGGCGTCGGCCTTGCCGTAGGTGATCACGGTGCCGCCGGTGCCGCCCGCGTTGGCCGGCACGACCAGCGGGCCGTTCGCGGCGCCCGAGCCGGAGCCGGAGGAGCCGCCGACGGCGAAGGCCACGCCCGCCGCCAGGGCGAGCACGGCGGCGCAGGCGCCGCCGACCACCACCCGGCGGCGGATCCGGTCGGAGCGCTCGGCCTGGGCCCGGGCGGCGCGCATGCGGTCGGTGGCGGAGGCCTTCTTGTCGGCCTTGCGGGTGTTGCTCATGGGGTGTCGTCCTGTGCTCTCGGGCGTACGGGGAGGCACGCGGTCGGTCGGGGACCGCGTGGAGGGGCCGGTCGGGGACCGTGGGGAGGGGAGAGAACAGCCGGTCGAGCGGGCGGGAGCGCCGTCGCTCAGGCGGCCAGGGCGAACACCGGCGGACCGCGCCGGACGGCCGGACGGACGACGACGTCCTCGGCGGGGACCAGCGTGCGGCTGGCCCGGGGAAACGGCACCCGCGCCGGCGGACGGGCCGGCAGCGGGGCGAACAGCAGCCGCAGCCAGCGGGCGGCGGCGGGCAGGTGGCGGTGCAGGAACTCGCCCAGCATCCGGACGGCACCGGCCAGGCAGCACAGCGCGGCGTCCGCGCGGCGCAGCCAGTAGGCGCCGGCCAGCGCGATCACCGTGTGCAGCACGAGCAGGAGCAGCAGTACGCCGGTCTGCGCGGAGGCGCCGTGGCCGAGCAGGAACCCGCCGAGCGAGCCGCCGCCGCACAGCAGCGGCCGCAGGCCGTGCCCGGCACCGGGCGGCAGCGAGGGACAGGTGCTCTGCGCGAGGTCGAACAGCGCGCCGGTGCCCAGCTGCAGCGGCAGGAACACCGCCGCGATCGCCGGGTAGCCGCGCTCGCGGCCGGCCAGCGCGAAGGCCACCGCGAAGACGCCGGCGAAGGCCGGCAGCATCGGGCCGACCGGCAGCGCACGGCCGGTCACCAGCACCTGGCCGAGCCCGGCGAGCAGTACGACCAGCGCGGCGAAGACCGCCGCGCGGAGCGTCCTGGTGGCCGGGCCGATGTCCATGGGACCCGAGTCTGCCACAGGTTGAAACTGGAATGGTCTGCCGGGTGGTGAGCTGTGAAGAGCCTCACCACCCGTCCTGAGCTGGGCTTATGCAGCGCTTACGGGCGGTGGTGGTCGGGGGCTGGGGCGGGGGTGCCCGACGGTTCCGGGTGGGCCTCGGCCTCGTTCACCCGCGCCTCGACCAGCTCCCGGAAGTGGTCCAGATCCTCGCGCACCGCCCGCTCGATCGCCCCGGCCTGGGCGAAGCCGCGCGGCCCGCCGAACTCCCGGTGCACCGCGTCCGGGTCGTACTCCACCCGGATCTGCACCCGGGTGTGCCCGGCGTCGAGCGGCAGCAGCGCGAAGGTGCCACGCAGCCGGGGGGCGTCCGTGGTCCGCCAGGACATCACCCGGCCCCGGCCGCGGTCGGTGATCTCGGCGTCGACCGAGCGCTCGTCGCCGTCGATCTCCACCCCGAGGTGCGCGAGGTTCCGGCCGTGCGGGTGGGCGCTGCGGACGCCGTCGACGAACTGGGGGTACTCGTGCACCCGGTGCAGCTGCTCCCAGGCGGCGAGGACGGGGACGGCGATGTCGATCTGTTCCTCAAGGGTGCTCATGGTGCGGTGCACCTCCCTGTGTTCCAGCCTGCGCCCTGGGGGTGGGGTGGGCAACGGGGGGTGCTGGGGTGCTGGGGGTGGACGGGGCTTTCGGGAGGGTGGGGGCCGGGGGCGGCTCCGGGGGTGGGTGCTCCGGGGGCTGGATGATTTTCAGACTGCCAACCCTGGCGGTGGGGCGTTGAGACCGTTGGCAGTCTGAAAATCACCCGCCACGCCCCTCTCCGCACCCACCCCCTCCGCCGCCCCCTCCCGCAGCGCGTCCCTCTCGCCTGGGAGGGGGAGGGGTGGGTGGGTGGTTGCTGGGGGTGGGGATGTTTCCCTCGCTGGGTGGTGGGGTCTGTTGGGGGTGGGGTCTGGGGCTTTTTGGCGCGCGGGTGGGGGCGGGGCGGGGGAGACTGGGCGCATGCCGGAGCTGCCTGAGGTCGAGGCGCTGAGTGCCTTTCTGTCCGAGCGGTTGACCGGGCGGGTGATCGCTCGGGTGCAGCCGGTGGCGATCAGTGCGTTGAAGACGTTCGATCCGCCGGTGACGGGGTTGGAGGGGCGGACGGTCGGCGGGGTGAGCAGGCGGGGCAAGTTCCTGGACATCGAGGTGGAGGGGCTGCACCTGGTGGTGCACCTGGCTCGGGCCGGGTGGTTGCGGTGGAAGGACAGGCTGCCCGCCGAGCCGCCGCGGCCGGGGCCGCGCAATCCGCTGGCGTTGCGGGTACGGCTGGCGGGGGAGGCCGGGGACGGTTTCGAGCTCACCGAGGCCGGGACGAAGAAGGGGCTGGCGGTGTACGTGGTGCGCGATCCGGCCGAGGTGCCGGGGGTGGCCGGGCTCGGGCCGGACCCGCTGGACCCGGGGTTCGGCCTGGCGGACTTCGCCGGGCTGTTGCGCGGCGAGCGGCGGCGGCTCAAGGGGGTGCTGCGGGACCAGAGGGTGCTGGCCGGGGTGGGCAACGCGTACTCGGACGAGGTGTTGCACGCGGCGCGGATGTCGCCGTACAAGATCGCCGGGAGCCTGACGGAGGACGAGGTGGCCCGGCTGTACGAGGCGCTCGGGGGGACGTTGCGCGAGGCGGTGGAGCGTTCGCGGGGGCTGGCGGCGGGGGAGCTGAAGGCGGAGAAGAAGCTCGGACTGCGGGTGCACGGCAGGGCCGGCTCGCCGTGCCCGGTGTGCGGGGACACCATCCGCGAGGTGTCGTTCGCGGACTCCTCGCTGCAGTACTGCCCGACCTGCCAGACCGGGGGCAAGCCGTTGGCGGACCGGCGGCTGTCGCGGCTGCTGAAGTGACGCCTCCGTCCGACGGGGCCCGTCGGACGGAGGCGTGCCGGTGGCGTCAGCGCTTGATCGCGACGCCGCCCCAGTAGTACGCCGCCTTCGGGTCCGCCGGGGGCTCGCCGTCCGGGCGCCAGGCCAGCACCGGGGCGACGCCCGGCTCGACCAGCTCCCAGCCGTCGAAGAAGCGGACCACGTCGTCGTAGCCGCGCGGCACCAGGGTCATGCCGCCGGCCCGGGCGGCCTCGGCGACCTTGCCGACGGCCTCCGGGTCGAAGTCCGGGGTGGGGGTGGTCAGCGCGATGCAGCTGCCGACCGGCAGGGCGTCGCGCAGCGCGGCGACCCGGCCCCACGGGTCGTCCTCGTCGGCGATCAGCATCAGCACGGCGATCATCAGCAGGCCGACCGGCTGGGTGAGGTCGAGGGTGGAGGTGAGCGCCGGGTCGGCGAACAGTTCCTCGGGCTTGCGCAGGTCGGCGTGGATGTAGGTGGTGCGGCTGGCCGGGCTGGAGACCATCAGCGCGCGGGCGTGGGCGAGCACGATCGGGTCGTTGTCGACGTAGACCACCCGGGTCCCCGGGCTGACCGCCTCGGCGATCTCGTGGGTGTTCGGCGAGGTCGGGATGCCGGTGCCGAGGTCGAGGAACTGGCGGATGCCGTGCTCCTGGGCGAGGTAGCGCACGGCCCGGCCCTGGAACGCCCGGTTGGCCTTGGCCATCGCCTTGACGCTCGGTACGGCCTGCTCGATGGCCTGCCCCATGGCGCGGTCCGGCGGGAAGTTGGTCTTTCCTCCCAGCCAGTAGTCGTAGACGCGCGCAGAGTGCGGGGCGGTGGTGTCGACACCGAAACGTTCCCACTGGCTGAGCTCGGTCGCGTGGTCGTCCTGCTGGCCCTGGTGGGGGAAGTCCTGACTTGTCGTCATGGCCACGTCCTCTGATGGCAGATCATCACACTGGGGAAGGCACAGCGTAGCGGGCCCGGGAGGAGGCGGGGCGTCCGGTCGGGGAAGATCCGTGGAAGAACCCGGGAAACGGGGTGTGCGGCAGGAGCCCTTGGGCCGTCGGAGTGGTGATCGGGTCCGTCTGAGTTGCCTCCGGGGAGCGGCGGTGACGGCCGGGGGAAGCATCCACAATGCTGTCAGATCGTCAGATTACTTCGCGTAGATTGCTGCTGGTTGCGGCCGGAATGTCCCTCCTGGGGACGGCTGCCGGATGTCGGGGCACCTGGGGCGAGGGGGAGGGCGGCGCCACGGCGGGGGCGACCGATGCCGCCGCCCCGTCCGCTCCGGCGGGGCCCGAGGGGGCGGCGGGCGAGCCGTCCGCCGCGGCCACCCCGGGGAGCGGGCCGTCCACGGTGACCTCGCCGGTGCCGCCGTCCGGGTCCCCGTCGGCCACCGTGCCCAGTGCGGTGCCCCTGCGCCGGGTGCTCACCGAGGAGGAGGGCAAGCCGGTGTACGACCTGGACCCGGATCGGCGGGCGGTGGCGCTCACCATCGACGACGGTCCGGACCCCCGCCACACCCCGACCGTGCTGGCGCTGTTCGAGCAGTACGGGGTCAGGGCGACCTTCTTCCTGATCGGCGAGAACGCCGTCGAGCACCCCGCCCTGGTGCGGGAGATCGCGGACCGCGGCCACCACATCGCCAACCACACCTGGACCCACCCTGACCTGCGGCACCTCCCGGAGGGCAAGGTGCGGGACGAGCTGGAGCGCACCTCGGACCTGCTGCAGCGGACCGCCGGCCGGCAGCCCACCTGGTTCCGCGCGCCGGGCGGGGACTGGTCCCCGACCTCGCTCAAGGTGGCCGCCGACCTCGGGATGCGGAACATGGCCTGGTCGGTGGATCCGCGGGACTGGGCGCGGCCCGGGACCTCGGCGATCATCGACCGGGTGCTCAAGAACGTCCGGCCCGGGTCGATCGTGCTCAACCACGACGGCGGCGGGGACCGGTCACAGACGGTGGCGGCGCTGAAGGCGTACCTGCCGGTGCTCGTCGACTCCGGGTACAGCTTCACGGCCCCGCCGAACTGAGTGGGATTTCCGGTGGCTTTCGAATGAAGGCGAGTAGCGGTTTCAACCTCTAAATCACTCGAATAGGTGGATTAGAAGAAGCGTTTCTGCGGATTTTGGGCCTCTAGGGTGATCTCGCATCACTAACCGGGTACCGCCGAGTACCACCTGAAAGGCCCTCACCCATGCGTCTCCGCAACGCCGTGCTCGCCGCCGCCAGCGCCGTCGCCCTCGTCCTCGCCGTCCCGTTCTCCGCCAATGCCGCGACGGGCGACTTCCTCTACAAGGTCGGCCCCGGAGTCGTCACCGGCCTGGCCGACCCGCCGAGCGGCGAGTGCATCGACCTGCCGTGGACGACCGAGGACGACCCGGGCTTCGCGCCGGAGAACCTCACCCGCTCCACGGCCACGGTCTACCTGGCCGCCGACTGCGCGGGTGACGTGTTCTACGTCATGAACCCCGGCAAGAAGCTCGGCGACCGGCTGAAGCTGCGCTCCGTCGTCTTCTCCTGAGCGGAGCGAGAAGAGCGAGGGGCGAGGGGGCTGGGGGGCGAAGAGCGAGGGGGCGCGGGGTGGCCCGGGCCGGACGGACGGCGTAGGTTCGAACTGTCCGGCCCGGTCGCCGGCGACTCGCCGTGCCCGTACGTCCTGCCGTCGTCGCGCGGCCCGCTGAGCCCGTGGTCGGGCGCCGCAGCCTGGGCAGAGCGAAGGAGGGCCTGGGATGACCGGCAACGGCTACGCGCACCCCGAGGCGTTGGTCCACACCGAATGGCTGGCCCACCACCTGGACGACGGGACGATCCGGGTCGTCGAGGTGGACGAGGACACCGAGGCCTACGACCGGGACCACATCCCCGGGGCGGTCGGCTGGAACTGGACCACCGATCTGCACAGCCAGGTCGGCCGGGACTACATCGACCGCGACGGCGTCCAGCACCTGCTGAGGGCGGCCGGGGTCGAGGACGACACCACGGTGGTGCTCTACGGCGGCAACAACAACTGGTTCGCCGCGTACGCCTACTGGCTGCTGCGGCTGCGCGGCTTCGGGCCGGTGCGACTGCTGGACGGCGGGCGCAAGAAGTGGGAGCTGGAGGGGCGGGAGCTCACCCACGAGGTGATGGACTACCAGCACAGCGGCTACCGGCTCGACGGGCCCGAGCGGCCGGAGCTGCGGGCACTGCGGGACGAGGTCCTGGCGAAGGCCGAGGTGTTCGCCAAGCCCGGCGCGGACGCGGTGCTCGTGGACGTCCGCTCGCCCGCCGAGTTCCGGGGCGAGCTGATCGCGCCCCCGCACCTGCCGCAGGAGCAGGCGCAGGTGCCCGGGCACATCCCGGGCGCGGTCAACATCCCGTGGTCGCAGGCGGCCAACGACGACGGGTCGTTCCGCTCGGCGGAGGAGCTGCGGGCGCTGTACGGGGGGAAGGGCGTGGAGTCGGAGCGCGAGGTGATCGCGTACTGCCGGATCGGCGAGCGGTCCGCGCACACCTGGTTCGCGCTCACCGAGCTGCTCGGCTACCCGCACGTCAAGAACTACGACGGCTCGTGGACGGAGTACGGCTCGCTGGTGCGGGCGCCGGTGGTGCTCGGGGCGTGAGGGCGGTGGGCGTGAGGAGTGGGGCGGGCATGAGGGCGGGCGGGGGTGAGACGGAGTGACGGCTTCGCGGCAGTGCTGCGAAGCGGTGATTTCGGCGCGTTTCTTTTCATGAACATCTCAGATGTGGGGAGTGGGAGCGGGGCCTCCGGGACATGGATCGATCCGACCCAATCGTTCCGGTGATCCCTGGAGGACCACGTGCGCAAGAGGCTGATCGTCTCCGCTGCCAGTGCCCTGAGCCTGTTCCTTGCCGTCCCCGCCTCGGCAACCGACTTCCAACCCGGCGCGGCCGGGGTCGGCGACTCGTACTACCCCACCTACGGCAACGGCGGGTACCGCGTCTCGCACTACGACATCCGGCTGAAGTACCAGCCCGCCACCGACGAGCTGGAGGGCACCACGACCATCCTCGCCACGGCGACCCAGAACCTCTCCCGGTTCAACCTCGACTTCGCGCTGAACGTCTCCGAGGTCCGGGTCAACGGCCGGCCCGCGAGCTTTGCCACCAGCGGGGAGCAGGAACTGGAGATCACCCCCGCCCGGCCGCTCGCCAAGGGCAGCCAGGCCACCGTGGTGGTGCGGTACAAGGGGGTGCCGTCCACCGTGAAGAAGTACGGGTTCACCAGCTGGCACCGCACCCCGGACGGCGGGATCGCGGCCAACGAGCCCGAGGCGGCCTGGTGGTGGTTCCCCAGCAACGACCACCCGAGCGACAAGGCCACCTACGACGTCTCCGTGCTGGTACCGGACGGCACCCAGGCGATCAGCAACGGCCTGCTGACCGGCACCACCTCCCAGGCCGGCTGGACCCGGTACAGCTGGCGGGAGAACAAGCCGCAGGCGACGTACCTGGCCACGCTGGCGATCGGCAAGTTCGACGTCACCCGGGACACCACGCCGAGCGGGCTGCCGGTCTACAACGCGTACAGCAAGGACCTGGGCGAGAACGCGGATGCCGCCCGGGCGAGCGTGGAGCGCACCGGCGAGCTGGTCGACTGGCTGAGCGGCTACTTCGGCGAGTACCCGTTCAGCTCGGTCGGCGGCTACGTCCCCAACGTCCCGACCGGCTACGCCCTGGAGACCCAGACCCGGATCTTCTACAGCCCCCGGCAGTTCGCGAAGGGCTCCAACACCTCGGTGGTCGTGCACGAGCTGGCCCACCAGTGGTACGGCGACAGCGTCTCGCTCTCGCGCTGGAGCGACATCTGGTTGAACGAGGGCTTCGCCCGCTACGCCCAGTTCCTCTGGTCGGAGCACGAGAACGAGGGCACCGCACAGGAGTTGGCCGACTACGTCTACGCCTCGCACCCGGCCGACGACCCGTTCTGGAGCATCAAGCCGGGCGACCCGGGCGAGGAGAACCAGTTCGCGAGCGCCGTGTACGAGCGCGGCGCGGTGGCCGTCCAGGCGCTGCGCAACGCCGTCGGGGACGAGAAGTTCTTCCGGATCCTGAAGGGTTGGCCCACCGAGCGCCGTTACGGCAACGCCACCATTCCGGAGTTCCAGGCGTACGCGGAGAAGGTGTCGGGCCGGAAGCTCGGCGACGTGCTGAACACCTGGCTGTTCACCCCGAGCAAGCCGGCCGTCGGGCCGGTGGCGCCGGGCGCCGCGGCCGTCGCCTCGTTGGCGCCGGGTGCGGAGACGGGCGCGGGCAAGGCGCAGGGGCAGCTGCCGGTGGAGCCGAAGTCCTGGAAGAAGATCCAGGAGACCAACTCGGTGCACGAAGCCCACAACTGACGACATATCGGCAACGAGTGGCGTGACGGCTTCGCGGCAGTGCCGCGAAGCCGTCATTTCGGCGTGTTTCTTTTCATGAAGGTCTCACGATCGGGGAGTGGGAGCGGGGCCTCCGGGACAAGGATCGGTTCAACCCAATCGTTCCGGTGACTCCTGGAGGACCATGTGCGCAAGAGGTTGATCGTCTCCGCTGCCAGTGCGCTGAGCCTGTTCCTTGCCGTCCCCGCCTCGGCTGCCGACTTCCAACCCGGCGCGGACGGCGTCGGGGACCCGTACTACCCGACCCTCGGCAACGGGGGGTACGACGTCTCGCACTACGACATCCGGCTGAAGTACCAGCCCGCCACGGATGAGCTGGAGGGCACCACGACCATCCTCGCCACGGCGACCCAGGACCTCTCCCGGTTCAACCTCGACTTCACGCTGAACGTCTCCGAGGTCCGGGTCAACGGCCGGCCGGCGACCTTCGCCGCCAGCGGCGATCAGGAGTTGGAAGTCACCCCCGCCCGGCCGCTCGCCAAGGGCAGCCAGGCCACCGTGGTGGTGCGCTACAAGGACGTGCCGTCCACCGTGAAGAAGTACGGCGGCTACACCGCCTGGCGCCGTACCCCGGACGGTGCGGTCGCGTCCGGCGAGCCGGTGTCGGCCGGGTGGTGGTTCCCGAGCAACGACCACCCGAGCGACAAGGCGACCTTCGACGTCTCGGTGCAGGTGCCGAACGGCACCCAGGTGATCAGCAACGGCGTGCTGGCCGGCACCACCTCCCAGGCGGGGTGGACCCGGTACAGCTGGCGGGAGAACAAGCCGCAGGCGACGTACCTGGCGACACTCGCGATCGGCAAGTTCGACGTCACCCGGGACACCACGGCCGGCGGGCTGCCGGTCTACAACGCCTACAGCAAGGACCTGGGCGAGAACGCGGATGCCGCCCGGGCAAGCGTGGAGCGCACCGGCGAGCTGGTCGACTGGCTGAGCGGCTACTTCGGCGAGTACCCGTTCAGCTCGGCCGGCGGCTACGTCGCCAACATTCGGTCCAGCGGCGCCCTGGAGACCCAGACCCGGGTCTCCTACGGCCCCGGGCTGTTCGCCAAGGGGTCCAACACCTCCGTGGTCGTGCACGAGTTGGCCCACCAGTGGTACGGCGACAGCGTCTCGCTCTCGCGCTGGAGCGACATCTGGTTGAACGAGGGCTTCGCCGAGTACTCGCAGTTCCTCTGGTCCGAGCACGAGAACGAGGGCACCGCACAGGAACTGGCCGACTACATCTACGCCTCACGCCCCGCCGACGACCCGTTCTGGACCGTCAAGCCGGGAGACCCGGGTGAGGAGAACCAGTTCTCCGGCGCGGTGTACTACCGCGGCGCGGTGGCCATCCAGGCGCTGCGCAACGCCGTCGGGGACGAGAAGTTCTTCCGGATCCTGAAGGGCTGGCCCACCGAGCGTCGCTACGGCAACGCCACCATTCCGGAGTTCCAGGCGTACGCGGAGAAGGTGTCGGGCCAGAAGCTCGGCGATCTGCTGAACACCTGGCTGTTCACCCCGAGCAAGCCGGCCGTCGGGCCGGTGGCGCCGGGCGCCACGGCCGTCGCCTCGTTGGCGCCGGGTGCGGAGACGGGCGCGGGCAAGGCGCAGGCGCAGCTGCCGGTGGAGCCGAAGTCCTGGAAGAAGATCCAGGACGCCGCCTCGGTGCACGAGGACCGTCACTGACGGCATGCGGGAACGAGTCGGCGGTTCCGCGCGTACGGCGGGACCGTCGGCCCGGCCTATGCCGCTCCGGGGCCGTCCGCCGCCAGCAGCTCGGTCAGGCGGCGGACGGCGAAGGGTATGAGGTCGCGGACCGGGATCAGACGGCAGGGCGCGTCGCCGACCAGCACCTCCCGGATTCCCGCCCGCTCCTCGAACTCCCGCCCCACGACCGGGAAGTGGGTGCCGTTGTCGTCCGCGACGTCCGGCGCCTCGATCCAGACCCGCTCGCCCTGGATCGCCATCGGGAAGCGGCGGAGCTTGAGCCGGCGGTTGGGGGCGAAGGTCTCGGCGTAGTGCAGGAAGGTGTTGCGGTTGTGGCCGACGCCGACCAGCAGCACGTACCCGCCGAGGTCGTGCAGCGCACCGAACGGCGACTCCCGACCGACGGCGAAGCCGAGCGAGCGCCGGGCGGTGACCTCCCGGGCGTGCGCGCCGACGGCGGCGACCGAGACCTGCGGGTGGCTGCTGCGGAGGCTCTCCGGCAGGGCGCGCAGCGCCTCCGCCACCGCACCCGTGGTGGCGGGCAGCCCTGGGTGGAAGAGCGGGACGGCGGCGCGGAGCTCGGCGACCCCGGGGCCGGGCGGGCCGCTGTGCCCGGGGGCCGGGTCACGGACGGTGTCCGAGGTGAAGGTGGGCGCGGCGACGGTGCCGCCGCGCCCGACCGCCTCGCGCAGGCTGGCCACCACGGCCGCCGCGCCGCCCTCGACCCGGCCGAGGCTGGAGAGCGAGGAGTGCACGATCAGCGCCATGCCCGCACGGACGCCCACCCGGTGCCAGCCCTCCACGAGGTCGGCGGTGGTGAGCGGGCCGGTGCCCGGTGTGGTCATGGTGCCCCCTGGTGACGGTGGTGCTGTTCGTGCTGGGATCGTTCGAGGCCGACCATAGCGTGTGGCACTGACAGTCGGTCAGGACGGCCTCGGGGTCAGGCGTGGTCGGCGGGCCCGGGGGCGGCTGGGTCGACCTCCGGAGTGGTCCCGGCGTCGGCCTCGGTGACGGCCTCGGTGAGGATCAACTCCTCGACCCCGTAGAGGAACCGCTCCATCGCGGAGCGCGGGAGCACCGACGGATCCGCCGTCATGGCCAGGCTCAGCGCGTCCGCGGTCTGCAGGGCGTCCAGGGCGTAGGTCAGGCCGGGGCGGGGTTCGAACTCCACCGGCCAGCTGAGGGTGGTCCGGTCCCCGCCGGGGTCGGCCGTGGCCGGCAGCAGTTCCCTGGTGTCGTTGAACACGCAGGAGCGGTCGGCCAGTCGGACGCCCTCGGCGGTCAGTTGGTCGATCTCGGCCGCCAACGCGAGCTTGTCGTAGTAGGCGTGGCGGTAGGTGCCGATCGCCGCGGCGTGGGTTCGGCGCACGATCTCGTCGAACTCGGCGGTGGCGTCCGGGAGATGGAACAGTCCGTCACCCGCGACCACGCTCACCGCGTTGGCCAGTTCGGGCAGGAAGCGGTTGTTGACCACGACGTTCAGCACGGCCTCGGTGGAGCCGGCGAGCCGGGCGGTCATCGCGGCCGTCGCGGCGAGCAGCACCGAGCCCGTGCTGACCCGGTGCCTGGCCGCCACCCGTTCGACGGCCCGGGGCAGGGCGGGGGAGCGGAGCACCGCGTTCGGGAACCGGCCGGGCTGCGCGGCGGCCGGCGGGAAGAGCCGGGCCGGGCCCAGCCTGAGCTTGCGCACGAACTGCGTGCGGGCTCCCGCGTCGCGTCGCAGGCCCCGTTCGGAGTTCTGGAACTCGGCCTCCTCCAGCGGTTGCCGGGCGGGTGCGCGCAGTTCGGCCAGTTCCTCGGGGGAGCTGCCGAGGCAGAGCGCGGACAGGTCGGCGACGAGCCGGCCCATCCCGGTGCCGTCCACCGCGGTGTGCGAGAGCACCAGGCTGATGTGCCGGACCAGCCCGCCCGCCGTCACCGCGCCGATCCGGAGCGGCCACTGGGTGGCGGTGTCGAAGGCCTGCGCGGCCAGCTCCTCGTGCAGCCGGGCGCCGAGCTCGGCCGGCTCCTTGTAGTCCTCGCGATCCTCGTGGCCATCGTGCTCCTCGGCGGGTTGCAGGTGGACGTCCAAGAGGCCTTCACCGTCGACGACTTGGCGGAGGAAGCCGGACTCGTCGGGGAGCAGTCGGGTGTGCAGTGAGTCGTGCAGGTGCAGCAGCTGCTGCAGCGCCGTGAGCAGGACGGGCAGGGGCACTCCCGGGTCCAGCGGTGCCGCGGTGGCGATGTTGTAGCGCGGTGCGTCGGCCGGCGGCAGCTGTCGTACGGCGTCCCAGATGGCCCGTTGGCCCCAGGTGGCCGGTCCGGACCCGGTCCGTCCGGACGAGAAGGCGATCTGAAGCAGTTGGCGAGTGGTCAACGGTCGGCTCTCCGTGGTGCGGTGGTCGGTGCGTCGTACCGGTGCGTTGGGAGCGCGGGTGCTGCTGGGGAGAGTGTGGCGCACCGCCCGCCTCGCGTCGAGGGCCGGGCGGCGCGCGCCCCGGCGGCGGGTGCGGCGCTGCTGCGGGGGCTGGGCCGCCGCTGAGCGGCGGGCCCGGCGGGTGCCCGTGGCCGCACCGGTGGCGCTCGGCCCTGTAAGGGGTCGGGCGCCATCGGCGTTCCCGGGGGTTCCGCAAGTCTCTTGATGTGAAGTATCTTGATATCGAGATTGATGCCGGGATTGATGTCGAGTGCGACGGGGGACCACCATGCGGGGGAACGGACTGATAGCGCAGCTGCGGCGGCCGCCGGGCGGGCGGGACGCGCGGATCATGCTGCTGGCGCAGTGCGTCGACCGGACCGGCACGGGGGTGTGGGCGGCGGCCTCGGTGCTCTACTTCACCTACGTCTGCGGGATGGACGCGCGGCAGCTGGGCCTGCTGCTCGGGGTGGGCGCGGTGGCGGGAATCGCCGGGTCCCCGCTGGCCGGACGGGCCGCCGAGCGGGTGCCGGTGCGCCTGCTGCTGATCGGCTGCCACCTGCTGCGGCTGGGCGCGATGGCGCTGCTGCTGGTGGTCGACGACTTCGCCGCGCTGCTGCCCGTGGTGGCCCTGATCTGCCTGGCCGAGCGGGCCGCCAAGACGCTGGAGATGCTGTTCGCGGCCCGGGTCGCGGGCGAGCGGCGGGCCACCTACCAGGCGCTGTTCCGCAGCGTGGCCAACGCGGGGTACGCGCTCGGGGCGGGCGTCGCGGCGATCGGGCTGGCGGTGGGGACCACGTCCGCCTACCGAGTGCTGATCCTGGCCAACGGGCTCTCCTACGTGCTGGCCGCCCTGCTGGTCTGGCGCACCCGGGAGCCGTCCGGGCGCGGCCTGGTCGCGGCGAAGGCCGGGGACGAGCCCGGCGGGGCGCCGGCCGCCCCGCCGAGCCCCTGGCGTGACCGCGGCTACCTGCGGTTCGTCCTGCTGGACATGCCGCTGAGCCTGGACGACTCGATCCTCAACGTCGGGCTGCCGCTCTGGCTGGTCCACCACACCGGCGCGCCGCACGTCGTCGTCCCGATCTTCCTGGCGCTCAACACGGTGCTCGTGGTACTGCTGCAACTGCGGGTCTCGGCCTGGGCGGAGGGGCCGCTCGGGGCGGCCGCGGCGGTGCGCTGGTACGGGGTGACGGTGCTGGGCGGCTGCCTGCTGATCGTGCTCGCCACCGGCGCCGGGCCGGTCCTGGCCTCGGTCGCGCTGCTGGCCGCGGCGATCCTGGTCACCCTGGCGGAACTGCTGCGCTCGGTCAGCTCCTGGGAACTGGCGGTCGTGCTGGCCCCGCCGGGCGCCCGGGCCTCGTACCTGGGGGTCGCCGGGATGTCCCAGTCGGTGCAGAAGTCGGTCGGCCCGCTGCTGCTCACCGGTGTGGTGATGGCCGCCGGGCCGATCGGCTGGCTCGGGCTCGGCGCGGCGACCGTCGGCCTCGGCGCGCTCCAACGCCGGGCCAGCCTGCGGCGGTTGGCGACGCTGGCCGAGGTGGACGGCGGGGCGGGTGTCGGCGGGGCGGGTGCCGGCGGGGCGGAGGCCGAGCCGGTGCGGTCGACCAAGGCCTCGGTGGGTTGAGCCGACCCTCGGGCCGTTCAGCGGGCGGCGCGCCCTCGTACGGGTGAGGCTGCCCGGGCGGCCCGGAGCGCGGTGATACGTGTGCGGACCACGTGTCGACTCGACGGAGGACCACATGGCCGCCAACGGCTGGACGGATGACCTGCTCGACCGGATGCGCGGCACCGGCGACCCGCTCGGAGACGCCGCCATCGCCGAGACCTACGAGCTGGGGCAGCAGGAGCAGGTGCGGCAGGCGCTGCTCGGCTTCGGCCGGAACAGCGACGCCGTCCCCGAGGGCCTGCCGCCCAAGCTCCAGCGGTACTTCGAGGCGACCGCGGAGCTGCCCGCCTGGGCCGACCGGGAGCAGATGGCGCGCGGCCACGAACTGCTCGGCCGCTACCAGCCGTTGATCGCCTCGATCCTGCTCTGCGGCTCGCTCCCGCTCTGCTACACCTGCGGCAACGGGGCCGAGGTGCTGGCCCGCTCCCAGCGCCTCACCTCCGGGGTGTACCGGCGGCTGGCGGAGACCTCGCAGTTCGTCGTCGACGTGCTCGACGAGGACGGCCTGGGGCCGACCGGCCACGGGCTCCGCTCGGCCCAGAAGATCCGCCTGCTGCACGCCACCATGCGCTACCACGTGTCCCAGTTGGGCGACTGGGACGCCGCCGCCCTGGGCGTGCCCGTCAACCAGGAGGACCTGGCCGGCACGCTGATGAGCTTCTCGGTGCTGATCCCGCAGGGCCTCGCCAAGCTCGGGGTCGAGCTGCTGCCCGAGGACCGGGACGCCTACTTCCACATCTGGCGGGTGGTCGGCCACGTCCTGGGCGTCCACGAGCAGCTCGACCTGGTCAAGTTCGGCGACGGGGCCGCTCTGAAGGACACCATTATCCGGCGGCAACAGCGCCCTTCGGAGGCCGGGACGGCGCTGACCAAGGGAGTGCTGGACTTCATCAAGGAGGTGCTGCCGGTCCTGCCGGGAGCGGGCCCCACGCTGATCCGGCACCTGATCGGGGACGCGTCCGCCGACGTCGTCAAGGTGCCCCCGGCGAGCAGCCTCACCCGACTCGGGCTCACCGCCGCCACCCTGCCCTCCTTCGGGTACGGCAAGGCGGGCGACACCCTGCCGCCCGCCGCCAAGGCGGCGAGCCAACTGGGGCTGCTGGCCTTCAAGGAGGGGCTGCTGCTGACCAACAAGGGTCGGCGCCGGGAGTGGCAGGTGCCCACCGGTCTGGCCGACTCGTCGTCGTGACCGCTCGTCCGCCCGTCAGTCGGGGCGCGGACCCTGATGATCCACAACCGCATCGTCCGACGGAGAAGCGGTGCGGTCAGGGAACATCCCTGACCCGAGACGTATACGGATCGTCCAGGGGGCCGAGACCGGGTCGTCCCGAGGGGCGATGACCGGCGGTGCCCGCGACGGCAGTTTGGGGCCATGATGAACGACAGGAAAACGAGTGAGCATCAGTTCCGCTCGCGCGCAAGGCGTTTCGCCTCGGGTGCGCTCGCGCTCGGGGTGACATCCGCGCTGCTGACGGCACTGGTACCCGGCGCGGCACAGGCGGCGGATTCCGAGACCGACCGCGGCGGCTGGACCGCCAGGATCAGCCGGACCGAGTACGGCGTCCCGCACGTCCTGGCATACGACTTCGGCGGCCTCGGCTACGGCTACGGATACGCCTTCGCCCAGGACAACCTGTGCCAGCTCGCCGACCAGGTGGTCACCGCTCGCGGCGAACGCTCGCGCCACTTCGGCCCCGACGGCCAGTCCGTCGACCGGGTCGGCAACCTGGTGAGCGACACCTACCAGCAGGGCGTGCTGCGCACCGGGACGGTCAAGCGCCTGCTGGCCACCCCCGCGCCGCTCGGCCCGACCGACGAGGCGCGGCAACTGGTGGACGGCTACGTCGCCGGATACAACCGCTACCTGCGCGACACCGGCCCCGACCACCTGCCGGACCCGTCCTGCCGGGGGAAGGACTGGGTCGGGCCGATCACCGCGGACGACCTGTGGAACATCCTCTACGAGGTCAACACCATGGCGGGCAGCGCCGCCGCCAAGAAGCAGATCGCCACGGCCGTCCCGGGCGCCGGGGCCGTGCCTGCCGCCGGGGACGGGCCCACCGCCGGGGCCGGGCCCGCCGGCGAGACGTCCGAGCAGGCGGCGGCCGTACCCCTGATCGGCGCTCCCGGCCGATCCGCCGACAACCCCGAACTCGGCAGCAACGCCTGGGCGATCGGGCGTGACGCCAGCCGCAACGGCAACGGTCTGCTGCTCGCCAACCCCCACCTCCACTGGGCCGGCCCGGAGCGCTTCTACCAGGCCCAGCTGACCATCCCCGGCGTCCTGGACATCGCCGGCGCGGGACTGTACGGCATCCCGTTCCTCCAGATCGGCCACACCCGCGGCCTCGCCTGGAGCCACACCACCAGCTACGCGGACCACTACGCCCTCCACCGGCTCACCCTGGTGCCCGGCGACCCGACCGCCTACCTGGTGGACGGCAAGGTCGAACGGATGGTGCAGGAGAAGGTCCAGGTCGCCGTCCGGGCCGCCGACGGGACGCCCACCACCGTCGACCGGACCGTCTACCGCTCCCGCCTCGGCTACGTCCTCGCCGACGGCTGGACCGGGCAGTACGCCTACACCTTCGGCGACGCCAACGCCGAGAACCTCCGCTCGCTGAACCAGTGGCTGGCGGTCGGCCGCGCCCAGAACCTCGACCAACTGCGCCAAGCCCAGCGCACCTACCAGGGCCTCCCCTGGGTGTACACCACGGCCGTCGACTCCACCGGCACCACCTGGTTCACCGACGCCTCCGCCGTCCCCCACCTCCCCGACGAGCAACTCGGCCGCTGCCTCGCCGCGGTCACCCCCCTCGGGCCGGTCCTGGACGGCTCGACCACCGCCTGCGACCCGGGCAGCGACCCGGACGCGCTCGTGCCCGGGGTCTTCGGCCCCGCCAACCAGCCGAGCCTGACCCGCACCGACTACGTCGCCAACGCCAACAACGGCCCGTACCTGACCAACGCGGACGCGCCGATCACCGGCCTGCCCACCGTCTACAAGGGCGCCTCCGAACGGATGCTGCGCTCGCAGCTGAGCCTGCGCATGATCGCCGAGCGCAGGTCCGGCACCGACGGCCTCGGTGCCCCCGGCTTCACCCTCAACACACTCCAGGCGACGATGTTCGGCAACCGGGTGCAGAGCGCCGAACTCGACCGCGACGACGCCGTGACCCTCTGCCGCGCCCACCCGGTGATCGCCGGCTCCGACGGCAACCCGGTCGACGTCCGCCCGGCCTGCGACGTACTCGCGGCCTGGGACACCCGGGCCGACGCCGACAGCCACGGCACCGTGCTCTGGCAGGCCTACCGGGACGCGCTCGCACGCACCGGCACGACGGCCTGGCAGACCGTCCCCGCCGACCCCGCCCAGCCGCTGACCACCCCGCGCGGCATCGACGCCGCCAACCCCGACGCCCAACGCGCCCTGGCCGACGCGGTCAAGGACCTGGCCACCCGCGGCCTCCCCGTGGACGCCCCGATCGGCAGCGTCCAGCGCTGGGCGGGAATCCCGCTGCACGGCTGCTCCCACCAACTGGGCTGCTTCAACGTGGTCATGACGGCCGGGCCGGACTCCGGCACCGGAGGCGGCACCTACCCGACCGACCTCCGCGCCGTCCCGCACGGCGCCAGCTTCGTGATGGCGACCGAACTCACCGACCACGGCCCGCGCACCCGCACCCTGCTCACCTACGGCGAGTCCGCCAACCCGACCTCACCCCACTACACCGACCAGACCCGCGCCTACGCCCGCAAGCAGTGGATGACCGAGCGCTTCACCGAAGCGGAGATCCGCACCGCCCCGGGCCTCACCGTCACCACCCTCCGGCGCTGACCCGCCACCGCCACCGACCGCACGCCGGGCGGCCGCCGTTCCCGCAACGGCGGCCGCCCGCGCGCGGACCGGGCAGTGCGCCTTCGAGCAGTCCGCCGACCTCATCAGCTCTGGCATCGGCCGGGACCACATCACGGGGGTCGACGTCTGGTCGAATTCGCCAAACCGAACGTCCTTGGAGTAATTCCCGCATGCGCGGGGACGGCTCAAGTGATGGATCGCCATGCCGACCAGGCGGTCGGTGACCGGGGCGCAAGCCGGCCCAACTCCGGTGTCAGATGCGGGTGGCGGTGACGACGTGGTAGTCGAGGAGGTTGTCGCGCCAGGCGGTGAGGAAGTGGCGGGACCAGTGGGCGGTGGGGACGGTGTCGGTGAGGTAGCGGTCGAGGCCTGGCCAGACGTGGGTGCCGATGGATTCGGTGGTGATGTCGGTGAAGCCGTGGCGGGTGAGGTCGGTGGTGAAGCCGTCGAGGGGGTGGGGGACGTCGAGGCCGTCGGCGAAGCTGGCGAGCATGATCTTGAGGCGTTCGGCGGCGTCGGGGCCGGGGGCGGTGAAGAAGGTGGTCACGACGAGTCGGCCGCCCGATCGCAGGACGCGGGCGGACTCGCGGGCGAAGCCGTTCAGTTCGCGGAAGTGCTGGGCGGCCTCGACGGAGAAGACGCCGTCCAGGTAGCCGTCGGAGAACGGGAGTTCGTCCGCCGCGCCGAGGGTGTATGCCAACCGATCGGGGTACGTGGCCAGGGCTCTCGCGTTGACGGCGCGGGCGCGCTCGATCTGGTCGGGGTGGATGTCCACCCCGGTCATCGCCGCGAAGCGGAACTCCCGCAGGGCGAGAGCGCTTCCGAGGCCGCGCCCGCAGCCCACCTCCGCCAGCCGCAGCCGTTCGCGTGGTTCGGGGAACTCCCGCAGCACCCGCCGGTAGAGCTGTTCCTGGCTGCGCACCCGGTCCTCGGGGGTCGGGGCGGTGAGGTCGATGCCCTGCCAGTAGCCGAAGTTGATGAATCCTCCGGCGAACGACGGTGCGGTGCTGAGGTCGTCGGTGCCGTAGGTCCGGCGCACGGTCGGGGGGATGCGGTTGTGGTCCATGGGCCGCTGGGTCTCCTGCTCGGTGGGTGCCCGGCCGTCGGGCGCGCCGAGGTACGTACCCAAACCTGTGGTGGTCCGAACACGGTACGTGATGGCGGGGGTTCCGGGGGACGGTGGGGGCGCGGTGGTGTCCCGAGGGGCTCGGGGCACCACCGCGCGACGGGGGGTGGCTAGCGGGTGAGGTCGGCCGGGGTGTCGAGCCGGGTCAACTTCTGCGGGTTGCGCACGACGTAGACCCGGGTGATCAGGCCGTCCTCCACCGTGAGGCTGACCACCGAGGGCTCGCCGCCGACGTCGATCCGGCCGCCCGGCGCGCCGTTGAGCCACACCGTGGCGGTGTCCGGTGCGACCGGCAGCCGCCCGACGCGTGCGAGCAGGGCCGCGACCGCCTCGGCACCGTGGACCGGGGCCGGCGCGGCCGCCGCGATCCCGCCGCCGTCGGCGATCAGGACGACGTCCGGCGCCAGCACCTCCATCAGGTCCTGCAACCGCCCGGTGCGCAGGGTCTCCAGGAACCGCTCCACCACCCGCTGCTGCTCGGTGCGGCTCACCCGCACCCGGGGCCGGCGGGCCGCCACGTGTCCGCGGGCCCGCCGGGCGACCTGCCGTACGGCGGCCGAGGTCTTGCCGAGGGCTTCGGCGATCTCCTCGTACGGCAGCTCGAAGACCTCGCGGAGCACGAACACCGCCCGTTCGGTCGGCCCGAGTGTCTCCAGTACGGTCAGCATCGCGAACGAGACGCTCTCCGCGAGTTCGACGTCCTCGGCGACGTCCGGGGTGGTGAGCAGTGGCTCCGGCAGCCACTCGCCGACGTACTGCTCGCGCCGGCGGGACAGTGTCCGCAGCCGGTTGAGGCCCTGGCGGGTGACGATCCGGATGAGGTACGAGCGCGGGTCGTGCACCTGCTCGCGGTCGACCTCGGCCCACCGCAGCCAGGACTCCTGTAGCACGTCCTCGGCGTCGGCGGCGGAGCCGAGCAGCTCGTAGGCGACGGTGAAGAGCAGGCCGCGGTGGGTGACGAAGGGGTCCTCGGTCATGCCGGCGACGCTCCGGCCGGGGCGCCGCCGGCGTTGCCGGTGGCGGCGGTGCGCCGGGCCAGCGGGATGTCGCAGGAGTCGGAGAAGCCCTGGGAACGGACGCCGTTGGCGGTGTTGTTCCTGGTGGCCATGTTGACGAAGGCGACGTAGGCGGTGAGTTCGACCATGGCCGCCGCGCCGAGCTGGTCCAGCAGGCTGTCGTACAGCTCGTCGGTGACGGCCGGCGGGGTCACCGTCATGGCCTCGGCGTACTCCAGCACCTCGCGCTCCAGCGGCGTGAACACCTCCGCCGCCCGCCAGTTCGGCACCTGCCTGGCCTTGGCCAGGTCCAGGCCCTGGTTCTGCGCGTGGAAATAGCCGACGTCCAGGCACCAGCCGCAGCCGACCTGCGCGGCCACCGCCATGTGCGCGAAGGACTTGAGTCCCTCGTCGAGCGCGTCCCACTCGGTGATCCGGCGGGAGAAGTCCAGGTTCGCGGTGGCGACGGCGGGGTTGTGCCAGATCGCCTCGACGGGTTCGAGGGTGGCCCCGAAACCCTTGATCATGTTCTCGCTCAGTTCGGCGGGCAGCTGGGCCTTCGGCAGTCGCAGTGCCATGGTGTCGTCCTCCCGGTTCGGTGGGCTGTCTGGGTTGCCGGACATGAAGACACCGGAGGGCGCGCGGATGTGACAGGCGGCTGGGGAAGCCGGAGGAAGGCGGCTGGGGAAGTCGGAGGAAAGCGGCTGGGGAAGCCGGAGGAAAAATGACCTCCGGAAGGGGAGGACAGTTCGCTACAGTCCGCGGGGATTTCCCGACCACCGCGAGGAGAACGACACCGTGAACGCCCCCGACGGCCGCCCCGCCCCACCGCTGACCGGCGGTGAGCGCGAGATGTTGCGCGGCTTCCTCGACTTCCACCGGGCGACGCTGGCCCTGAAGTGCGAGGGCCTGACCGACGAGCAGCTGCGCCTGCGTTCCAGCCCGCCCTCGACGCTCAGCCTGCTCGGGCTGGTCCGGCACATGGCGGAGGTCGAGCGCACCTGGTTCCGCCGGGTGATCGACGGCGAGGACGTGCCGCTGGTCTGGTCGGAGGACGGTGACTACCAGGCCGCGTACGACCCGGCCGGCACCACCCGGGCCGAGGCCTTCACCGCCTGGCAGGCCGAGGTCGAGCACTCCCGCCGGATCGAGCGCGCCGCCGGGTCCCTCGACGTCACCGGCTACCAGGCCCGGTGGGACGCCGAGGTGTCGCTGCGGCTGGTGATGCTCCACCTGATCCACGAGTACGCCCGGCACAACGGGCACGCGGACTTCCTGCGGGAGGCGATCGACGGGGTGGTGGGGGCCTGAGCGAGGCGGGGCCTGAGGGGGAGGAGGGGCCCTACCAGCCGAGGAGGTGGGTGCGGTGGGTGAGGGCGGCGAGGACGGAGTCGGTGGTCGCCTCGGGGGTGAGGTCGGTGGTGTCGAGGGTGTGGGTGGCGTCCTCGGGGGCCGGGCCGGCCTGGAGGACGACGTAGTGGAGGGCGGCGCCGGTGGTGCGGCTCTCGCGTCGGAAGGTGTCGAGGGCGGCGGGCGCCGCGGGGGACTCCACCACGACCTGGTAGCCGCGGGTGGCGTAGGCGAAGGCGGCCTGGGCGGCCGCGGCCAGGGCGGTGGCGTTCTGGCGCTGGGCCTCGGGCAGGTGGGGCGGGAGCTGGCCGCTGCGGATGACCCGCAGGAAGTCGTCGGTCCGCAGGTGGACGCTCGGGTTCAGCTCCCGGGCGAGCAGCTCCGCGACCGGGCTGTTCCCGGCCCCGGCCGGGTCGACGAGGACGAGGACGCCCCCGGCGCCCCCGCCGCCCCCGAGCTCCGGCCCACCTACGGTCGTACGGTTCACAGCTGCTGATCCCTTCGCGGGCCGGGGACGGTCGGGTAGCCGGGGCGGGGCGGTCGGAGTGCGAAGGGGCTGGTCGGCCCATATCCGGACAACCGACCGCCTCGTCCCTACGACTGATGCGTTTCGGGGATCAACCTAGTCCAAACGGGTGGCCCGAGTCGTCCCCCACCCGGTTCCTGGGCGGGTCGGCGAGACGACCTGGGGCCCGCCGACGGCCCCTACCGGTCGCCGGTGCGCAGCACGATCGGGTTGGTGAGCGCCGCCATCGGCCCCCAGGGCAGGTCCGGGCCCATCGAGTTGCCCCGGCCCGGGGTGCCGTCCGCCTTCGGGTGGCGCACCTCGGCCCGGACGTAGGCGGCGAGCGAGGCGGTGGTGCGCCAGATCACCGTGCCGGCGCCGTCGGCGGGCAGCGACTCCTGGTGCATCTGCCCCTCGTCGGTGAGCAGGCGGACCGTCCCGCCGGGCACGCCGGAGACGGTGAGCCGGACGTCCAGCGGGGCGTCGGCGGGGACGGTCAGCTCCTCGCCGATGCCCGCCTGGCGGCCGTGTCCGGTGACGGTGAGGTCCAGCCCGACGGCGGAGGACTCGGCCAGCCAGCTGCGCCCGGCGCGCAGCCCGTCGAGGATCGCGTCCCGGGTGAGGTCCTCGGCGAGCACCACGGTGTGGGGGGAGCCGATGACCTGCGGTTCGCTGTGCGCGTCGCTGTTGCCCAGGGCGGGCAGCCAGGAGCGGCCCTCGCGCAGGGCGACGGCGAGCCGGCCGTCCCAGGTGTCCACCGCCGACTCGTCGTCGTACGTCCAGGGGCCGTTCCACACCTCGACGGCGTCGGCCTCCTCGTAGCCGAACTTCCACTGGCAGGCGACGTACGGGCAGTACGGGTGTGCGGGCACCACCAGGCCGCCGGACCGGTGGACCTGACGGGCGAAGCGCGGGTACTCCTCGTCGCGCGAGCGGTAGCGCCAGTCGACGAACTGGCCGGGCTTCAGGCCGAGGGCCAGCCAGTGGCCGTTGCGGGTGGTGATCTCCTCGCCCGGCAGGATCAGCAGGTCGGGGCCGGCCAGCGGGCCCCAGGCGGCGTGCGAGGAGCTGGTGTTGTGGTCGGTCGAGACGATGAAGTCCAGGCCGGCCGCGCGCGCTCCGGCGGCCACCTCCTCGGGCTTGCGCCGCCCGTCGGAGTGGACGGTGTGCAGGTGGCAGTCGCCCCGGTACCAGGCCCGGCCGCGGCCGCGGGCGCGCTCGGCGGGGTACTGCGGGGTGAACCGCGGCTCGGGCGGGCCGAACCGGAGGGTGACCTCGACGTGGTGGTCCAGGCCCTGCGGGGCGACCTGGTAGGGGCCGAGGACGACGTGCCAGGTGCCGGGGTTGATCGGGCCGGGGAGGTAGCCGGGGGTCGCGGCGCCGCGGGAGAGGCTGAATCCGGTGCGGAAGCCGCCGGACCAGCCGCGGAAGCCGGGGCCGCCGAGGTCGGTGCCGCGTTCGTCGAAGATGCCGATGTCGCAGGAGTTGCCGGGGGTGCCGGCCGGGACCGGCGGCTTGTCGTAGCCGTAGGAGACGGCTATCTCGCGGACGCCCTCGGGCACCTCGACCGGGAGGTACACGAAGTCGGGGGCGCCGGTGGGCAGGTGGCCGGTGAGGGTGAGGGTGCGGTCGGCGGGCGTGGCGCCGGGGGCGCCGGGGGCGTCGGCGGGGGTGGCGTTCGCCTGGCCGGTGGTGGCGGCCAGGCCCAGGGCGGTGGCGGCGCCGGTGGCGAGGCCGGTGCGGAGCAGGTCGCGGCGGGCGGGCCGGGCCGGCTGCGCGGCGGGCTGCTCGGCTGGTTCGGTGGTCGGTTGGTGGGTCGGCTGGTGGGTCGGCTGGTCGGGGCGCGGGCTGCTGGGTTCGGTCGGCATCGAGGCCTCCGGATCGGGGCGGGTGGGTCGCTCGCGTGACTACCCCGGCGAGTGAACCGGGGGTGAGTCGGGGCCCACGGCGGTGGGGCGGGCCGGTGAAGAGGGGCCGGGCGGGGTCGGGGGCGAGTTGCGGTGAGTGACGAATGGTCGGTTCATAGTCATGTCATCAGTTGATGTGAGAAACAGCCTGAACGGGAGACGACCGTGTCGGTGAGTCGGCGGACGCTGCTCATGGTGGTGGCCGGAGGGGCACTGGCGGGTTGCGGGGGCAGGGCGGCGGGCACCGGTTCGGCCGCGTCGTCGGCCTCCGCCCCGGCCGCCCCGACGGCTTCGGCGGCCCCGGCGACACCGTCCGGCGGGCCCGCCGAGGCCGCCGCCGGGCCGACGTCCGCGCCGGAGTCGACTCCCGGTCCGACGCCCGAGCCCGCGGGACAGGCCCCGCACGTGCCGACCCGGGCCGAGACGGTGGAGCGGTACGGCGCGCTGGCGCCGAGCGAGTGGGGGCTGGACGTCTCCGGGGTGGTCACCGCGCTGCCGGGCGGTGAGAGCGCCATGGCGCTCACCTTCGACGCCTGTGGCGGCCCCGGCGGCAACGGCTACGACGCCGACCTGATCGACTTCCTGCGGGCGCACGACGTGCCGGCCACCCTCTTCCTGAACGCCCGCTGGATCGACGCCAACCCGGACGAGTTCGAGCGGCTCGCCGCCGACCCGCTGTTCGAGATCGGCAACCACGGCACCGCCCACCGCCCGCTCTCGGTCACCGGCCGCTCCGCCTACGGCATCGCCGGGACGGGCGGCGTCGGCGAGGTGTACGACGAGGTGACGGGCAACGCGCGGAAGCTCACCGGGCTGCTCGGGCACCCGCCGCGGTTCTTCCGCTCCGGCACCGCGCACTACGACGACGTCGCCACCCGGGTGGTCGCCGACCTGGGCCAGGGCGTGGCCGGTTTCACCGTGAACGGGGACGACGGGGCGACGTACAGCGCGGCCGAGGTGCGGCGCCAGGTCTCCTCGGCCCCGCCGGGCGCGATCGTGATCGGTCACATGAACCACCCGGGCGGTGGTACGGCTCCCGGGGTGGCCGGCGCGGTGCCGGGGCTGCTGGCGGCGGGGCGGAGCTTCGTGCGGCTCTCGGACGTGCTGTAGCCGGGAGGCCCGTGGCGGGGCCCGCCGCGAGGTGCGCGCCCCGGGGGGTACCTCCCGGCCGAAGGCCGGGGGAGCGTCGCGGCCCCGGCAAGGACCCAGGAGACAGGCCCTACGCCAGGCGCAGACCGCCCGGGTGCTCCTCCTCGATGATCCGGACCAGCCAGTCGAAGACCGTCGGCCCCCGGCCCGCCCGGGCGGCCGTCAGCTCGGCGGTGATGTGCGCCCGGTTGGTCGGGTGGGCGCGGCTCAGCCGCCGTTCCAGCTGACGGACCGTCTCCGGGTAGCCGAGGTTGCGGCGGGAGACCTCGTGGTGGCGCCACTCGATGACCCAGTCACCGTCGTCCGGCGTGCCGTAGCCGCCGCGCAGACAGTCGGCGAAGGCGTCGAGGTTGCGGCCGAAGTAGCCGTCCGCCCCGATGGTCCGCCCGGCCGCCTCCCAGAAGTCCTCCAGGGTCTTGATCCCGTCGCCGTCGATCACATAGGTCACCGTCACGGGGACGAGGATATGCGGCGCCGACGGCGGGACGGGGGCGGGTCGGGGGCCGGTCAGGGGGAGACCGCGATCGCGGTGGCGAGCAGTCCGTTCCGGACCGCCCAGCGGCCGTCGAAGCCGTCGATCCGGCGGCCGTCGACCACCGGGCCGGGCACGAGCAGCCGGGCGCTGAAGGTGCCGTCGGGGGAGAGGTCCAGCTCGGCCTCGCTGAAGTCCAGGAAGAGCAGGGTCAGCGGGAACCAGGCCTTGTAGACCGACTCCTTGGCGCTGAACAGGATGCGGTCCCACGGGACGCCCGGGTGCTCGGCGGCCAGCTTGGCGAGCCGCTGCTGCTCGACCGGCAGCGCGATGGCCTCCTGGACGCCCTCCGGCAGCGGCAGCGCGGGCTCGGCGTCGATGCCGACGGAGGCGAGGGTGCCGGCCCGGGCCACGGCCGCGGCGCGGAAGCCGTCGCAGTGGGTGAGGCTGCCGACCACGCCGTCCGGCCAGCTCGGCGCGCCGCGCAGGCCGGGGACGAGTGGCTGGTACGGGACGCCGAGTCGGGTGAGGGCGGCCCGGGCGCAGTGCCGGACGGTGGTGAACTCGCGGCGCCGCTTGTCGACGGCGCGGGCGATGATCGCTTCCTCCTCGGGCTCCAGCCGGGCCTCCGGCGGATCGAGGTAGGCCACCTCGGTCACCACGACGTCCGGCAGCAGGTCCCCGATCATCCGTTCCCCCCTCGGTCGGTTGCGCGGGTGGTCGCCGCGCGGGACGAGGGTAACCCGGGCGGAGGGATCTCGGTGGGCTGATCGGGGACCACGGCCGGGGTGCCCGGCTGCTCGGAGGCGGCCGCCGCCTCGGGCAGAGCTTGCTACTTGGTGAGCAGGCGGGCGAAGTCCAGTCCGAGGCTGCCGAGGACGGGCAGCGCGCCGAGGTCGGTGACGCCGGCGACCGGAATGCTGTAGCCCTGGTTCACCTCGCGGGGTGCCGCACCGGCGGTGACGGGTGCGGTGGTCGGGAGCAGGACGGTGCCGAGGAGCAGGGCGACGAGCGAGGTGCGCATCTGAGGGGGCCTCCGGAGGGGGACGGGTGACGGCCTGTCAACACCCTCCGTGCCGGGGCGGTCACGCATCTTCGTCCCTTCGGGCGCATTGGTAAAGATTCCTGCCTTGTGTTCATGCCGACACCGTGGAGGTCTGGACCACAATGCGCTCGAACGCATACGTTTCCTCCACGGGGGCGGGCGTTCGATCGATGAACTGCTTTGCGGTTCGCCGGACTTGTCGCCTGTCATGCCCATGACCTGCACTGCAACCGGAGGGAACGAACCCATGCGCGCCATCGGCAAGAACCTCAGGATCCTCGCGGGCGCCCCGCTCGCCGCAGCCGCCCTCATCGCCCTCTCGGCCGGCTCCGCCAGCGCCGCGATACCGATCAACAAGCCCATGTCCGGCAAGGCCACCTACTACAACGACGCCGGCTACGGTGCCTGTGGCACCCAGATCAACGCCGCGACCCAGATGCTGGTCGCCGTCTCGCACGCCTGGTGGACCACCGCCAACCCGAACAACGACCCGGTCTGCAAGGGCATTTCGGTCAAGGTCACCTACCAGGGCAAGACCATCACCGTCCCGGTGAAGGACCAGTGTCCCTCCTGCGACTCCACCCACATCGACCTCAGCCAGCCGGCCTTCGCCAAGCTGGCCCCGCTGGACAAGGGCGTCATCACCGGCCTGAGCTGGCAGTTCGTCAAGACCGCGCTGAACGGTAAGACGGTCGAACTGTCCGCCCCGATCACCGGCTCCACCATCGGCTGAGCCGGCCCCCGAACGGCCGTGCCCGCCCCCGCGGCATGACGGGGGCGGGCACGGCTGCCGTCCGAGGGCCGGTCGTCGGTCAGCAAGGCACGGGCGGGAACCGGCCGTTCGGGATCACGGCCGGCCGCCGCCGAGCGGCGGGGCCATCGCGAGCAGCAGCTGGACGGCCGGGGGCGCGGTGCGCGGATTGTGGGCGAGCCCCAGGGTGACGGTCGGCACCGGGGCGGTGAGCCGGCGCAGGCAGACACCGGGGATCCGGAACACCCGGGCCCGCCCCTCGGGGATGGGCGCGATGCCGTAACCCGCCGCCACCGCCAGCAACAGCTGCTCGTCGTCCGGCTCCTCCCGGACGATCCGCGGCGACCCACCGGGCCACAGCTGCGCCGTGATCAGCGCGTGCATCCCGGGCCCGTTCTCACGTGGCCACAGCACCACCGGCTCGTCCACGATCCGGTGCCGGCCGATCCGGGCCCGGCCGCGGGCGAGCGGATGGCCGGCCGGCACAGCGAGCAGCAACTCCTCCTCGGCGATGATCCGGCAGGCGAGCTCGGGGACGTCCAGCGGAGGCCGGACGAACGCCGCGTCCAGCCGCCCGGCGAGCAACTCGCCGACGCTGTGCGAGGTCCAGGTGGTCTGCAGCGCGACGTCCAGCCGCGGGTGCCGGTTGCGGAACTCCGTCACCAGGGCATCACAGACCCCGCCGCGGGCGGAGCGGGTGTACGCCACGCGCAGTCTGCCCTCCCGCCCCTGCACCACCGCCGCGACCCGCTCCTCGGCCGCCGCCACCTCCCGCAGCACCCGCCGGGCCTCCTCCGCGACGGCCCGCCCGACCGGGGTCAGCGCGCAGCCCTTGCTGGTCCGCTCCACCAGCTCTGCGCCCAGCTGCCGCTCCAGCGCCTTGATCTGCTGGCTGAGCGCCGGCTGCGCCACGTGCAGCCGCCGGGCGGCCCGGGTGAAGTTCAACTCCTCGGCCAGCACGGAGAAGTAGCGCATCCGGCGCAGATCCAGACGCAGGTCCATCCGCAGATCCATCCGGCGATGATAAGCGCGGGTTATCGCTCCCGGACAGAACCGGTCTTGGACGGCCTCCGCCGCGACCGGCTTTCCTGGAGACGGCCGCCGGCACCCCGGCGGTCAGGCCTTCGAGGGAGGAGTTCACGATGGACGTCGTCGTGGTCGGAAGCGGAGTCATCGGGCTCACCACAGCGATCCGGCTGCAGGAGAGGGGACTTCGGGTCGTCGTGATGACGGCCGACGGCCTGCTGTCGACGACCTCGGCCGTCGCCGCGGCCGTCTGGTTCCCGGTCGCCACCGGCACCGACCGCCGGGTGGCGCACTGGTCCGCCACCGCCTTCGCCGAGTTCGCCCGCCAGGCCGAGCAGGGCGTCCCCGGCGTCTCGATGCGCAGTACCCGGATGCTGGAGCACGAGCGGCAGCCGGAGGGCCTGCCCTGGTGGGGCGAGGCCGTCCCCGACCTGCGCCGGCTGACGGCCGCCGAACGCGGACCGGACTGCGCGGACGGCTGGTCCTTCACCGCCCCCGCCATCGAGATGCCGCTCTACCTGCTCTGGCTGCTCGGCCGGTTCGTCGACAACGGCGGCGAGGTCGTCCAGCGCCGCCTCGACGCCCTCGACCAGGCCCTCGCCTGGGCACCCGTCGTCGTCAACGCCACCGGAATCGGCGCCCGGCAGCTCTGCGACGACCGGGCTGTGCACCCGGTGCGCGGCCAGCTCGTCCTCGTCCGCAACCCCGGACTGCCCACCTCGACCCGCATCCAGGACGACCCGGCCGGCTACACCTACATCCACCCCCGCAGCGCCGACGTCGTCCTCGGCGGCACCTTCGAACCCGACGACTGGAACACCACCCCCGACCCGGCCACCGCCGAGGCCATCCTCGCCCGCTGCACGGCCCGCATCCCCGAGCTCCGCCACGCCCGCGTCATCGGCCACGCCGTCGGCCTGCGCCCCGCCCGCCACGGCGGCCCCCGCCTCGAAGCGGAACCGGGCGGCCGGATCGTCCACAACTACGGCCACGGCGGTGCCGGCGTCACCCTCAGCTGGGGCTGCGCCGACGCGGCGGCCGCGCTGGTGGGGTGACCGGGCGGCCCGCCCGAGACAGTCATCCCCGCCGGACCGGGCAGTGTCCGCATCACGACCACGGCGGCGGGGCGGATTCGCTACGGTTGCGCGCTGAGAACGTCCCGCGTCCCGCTTTCGCTCCCCGCTCCCGCTCCCCGATTCCCTTGCTCCGGAGGAACCTTGGCATCGATCACGCTCGACGCCGAGCGCCGCGTCCAGGCCGACACCGGACGCGTCCGGGTCGCCGCCGTGGACGTGCTGCGCTCGCTCGGCTTCCAGATCACCTCGGAGATGGCCACCGTGGTCGAGGCCCGGCGCGGCTCCGCCGTCCGCTCGGCGATGCTCCTGCCCGACCAGGTGCCGCTCGCGGCCCGCCTCCACCTCGCGCCCGCCGACGGCGTGCACACCTCGGTGTCCCTGCACCTGACCGACCGGGCCGTCTCGGTGATCGCACTGGGCGTGCAGGACCCGTACGTGGCCGCCTTCCAGCAGACGCTGTCCGCCCTGGACCGGGCACTCACCGGCCTCGACCCGGCGGCCGGCTTCCCCCAGCCCCGCTGGTGGGCCCGCGCGCCCCGGGCCGACACGCTGGCCCGGCACCACGAGACGGGCCAGCGCCTGGTCGGCGGGGTCGCCGCCCGCGTCAACGAGCGGCTCTCCGGCGGGCGCCGCTCCACCGGCCCGGCGCTGTGGGAGGGTATCGAGCGCATCGTCTTCCGCTCTCCGGCCGGCTACCTCGCGATGGACATGGCCACCGCCCGCACCCTGCTGGCGATCCCGGTGATGATCGGCAGCCGGCCGGAGGGCGTACCGGAGCAACTGGCCGCCGACGTCGCGCGGTTGGCGGCCATGGTGGAGGGCCGCCTCAGCTCGGGTGGGTTCGGTTCGGTGGAGGTGGCGGTCGCCGAGGCGGACCGCCCGGCCTTCGAGTTCCTGCACCGCCAGTTCGGCATCCGCTCGCGCCTGCCCGTCCGCACCCTCTGCACCTGCCGGGCCTGCCGGCAGACCAAGGTCGTCAACCTCGACCTCAAACGGCTGCGGCAGCGGAAGAACCGCCTCAGGACCATCGCCTCGGTGCTGCAGACGACGTACGAGAAGGACGGCGACCCCAACCCCTTCCTGATCTTCGGGGCGATCTTCCAACGGTCCAGGATCGACCCCGACTTCGTCTGCGTGCGCTGCGAGAGCACCGTCGCCGACGAACAGCCGGTGACCTTCTGTCCGAGCTGCGGCGACATGCGCACCGAGGCCGTCCTGGACACCTGCTCCGAATGCGGCCACGACTTCCGGGCCCTCGCCCCGGACCTCCCCGCCTGGGACCCCGCGCCCCCGCCCCCGCTCACCCCGCCCCCGCCCCCGCTCACCCCGCCGATGCCGCCGACCCCGCCGCCGCCCGTCGTGCCCCCGATGCCCACGGCTCCGCCCCGCCCCAACTGCGCCGTCTGCGGGGGCAGCTACCCCGTGCTCTGGTCCGTCCAGGTCCTCGACGGCCCCCACCAGAGACCGCTCACCGTCTGCGCCACCACCTCCCGCTGCTCCCCGCCCTCCGTCGCCCCGCCCGTCCGGATCCGCACCTGAGGCCCACGGGGCGGGGGCGCGGGGGTGCGGCGGGGGAGCGGTTTGGGAAGGTGGTTCCTGCCGACCCGGTAGTGGGGCGGCGGTGACCAGAGGGGATTGCCGGGATGGCCGAGAAGCCGGTGCTGTACGTCGTGGTCTGTGCGGCGGGGGTCGTGGGCGGGGTCGGGGAGTTGATCACCGCGGCTCAGCGGCAGGGGTGGGACGTGGGGGTGGTGGCGACTCCGAACGCCATGGCGTTCATCGACGCCGAGGCGATCACCGCGCAGACCGGGTATCCGATCCGCTCGGCCTGGCGCAGGTCCGGAGAGCCGCGTCCTCTGCCGGACCCGGACGCGATCGTCGTCTCGCCCGCCACCTTCAACTCGATCAACAAGTGGGCGCTGGGCATCTCCGACACCCTCGCCCTCGGCATCCTCTGCGAGTCGTACGGCTGGGGCATCCCCGTCGCCGTGCAGCCCTGCCTGAGCGCGGCCCAGGCGGCCCATCCGGCGTACGAGGAGAGCCTGGCGAAGCTGCGGCGGACGGGGGTGCGGATCGCGGACTTCGTGCCGGGCTCGTACAGCTGGACGCGGGCGCTGGAGCTGCTGCGGGACTGACAGGGTGGCTGATCGGGGCCGGCGATCCTTGCACTGTGAGGGGTGGCCCGCAGCGGCCCGCCGGAGGTAGCGTCCGGGCAGGTCAGCGAGGGTGTGGGAGGTTTCCGGTGGCGGCGGTCAACGGCGAGGTGTCGTTCTGGTACGCGGCGGACGGGGTGCCCGAGGAGGGGCCCGCCCTGCCGGGGGGCCGGGACGTCGACGTGTGCATCGTCGGCGGCGGGTACACCGGTCTCTGGACGGCCTACTACCTGAAGAAGGCCGACCCCTCCCTGCGGATCGCCGTCCTCGAACAGCGCTTCTGCGGCTACGGCGCCTCCGGGCGCAACGGCGGCTGGCTGTACAACGGCTTCGCGGGGCGCGGCGCGTTCGCCAAGCGGTACGGGCGGCAGCGTGCGGCGGCGATGCAGCGGATGATGGACGCGGCGGTCGGGGAGGTCGTCGACGTCGCCGCGGCCGAGGGGATCGAGGCGGACATCGTCCGCGGCGGCGTCCTCGAAGTAGCCCGCAGCAAGCCCCAGTTGGAGCGCCTGCGCGAGCACGTCGAGGGCGAGCGGGCCTACGGCGAGGGCCGGTTCGAGCTGCTCGGCGAGAAGGAGACACGAGACCGGATCGATGTCGCCGGCACCATCGGCGGCTGCTGGACCCGGTACGGCGCCCGCATCCAGCCCGCGAAGCTCGCCCGCGGACTCGCCCGCACCGTACGCGAGTTGGGCGTCGACGTGTACGAGGGGACGACCGTCACCGCGATCCTGCCCGGCGACGGCCACCGCAAGCCCCGCGCCGTCACGCCGCACGGCACCGTCACCGCCGACCAAGTGCTGCGCGCCACCGAGGGGTTCACGGCCGGGCTGCGCGGCGAGAAGCGCACCTGGCTGCCGATGAACTCCGCGATGGTCGCCACCGAGCCGCTGCCCGCCGAGTTCTGGGCGGAGACCGGCTGGCAGGGCCGCCAGGTGCTGGGCGACTTCGCCCACGCCTACATGTACGCCCAGCGCACCGCCGACGACCGGATCGCGCTCGGCGGGCGGGGCGTGCCGTACCGGTTCGGCTCGCGCACGGACTCGGACGGCAGCACCCAGGTGGAGACGGTGCGCCAGCTCCGCCGGATCCTCGACAGCTTCTTCCCGGACGCCGCGCACGCGCGGATCGACCACGCCTGGGCGGGCGTGCTCGGCGTCCCCAGGGACTGGTGCGCCACCGTCGAGCTGGACCGGGTGAGCGGGCTCGGCTGGGCGGGCGGGTACGTCGGCAGCGGGGTGACCACCACCAACCTGGCCGGCCGCACCCTGCGGGACCTGGTGCTCGACCGGGACACCGAGCTGACCCGGCTGCCCTGGGTCGGCCACACCGTGCGGCGCTGGGAGCCGGAGCCGCTGCGCTGGCTCGGCGTGCACGCGATGTACGCCGCGTACCACGCCGCCGACCGGCAGGAGGCGGCCGGCCGGGCCACCACCTCGCCGATCGCCCGGGTCGCGGACGTCGTCGCCGGGCGCTGAGCCTTCGGGCGTGTTGAGCCCTTGGATGCGTTGAGCCGTTGGGCGTGCTGAGCCTTCGGACGCGTTGAGCCTTCGGGTGCGCTGAGCCTTCGGACGCCGAACGAGCGGCTCCGGAACGCCGGGTTGACGTCCCGACGTGCCCGTACCGCGTTGCGCCGACCGCCGGTGGGGCCGTCCCGCCACGATGTGCGGATGACAGTGAACGAGGTGGATCCGCCGACGGCTCCGCACGATCCACCACCGCGCATCGATGGTCCATTCGGTCGTGCCGCCGAGCGGATTCGCCCGGCAGCAACGACGGTGAAGGCGTGCTGAGGAGAACACCGCCGGCCCTCGCGGTCGCCCTGCTGCTCTGCGCGCCGACGGCCGGCGCGTGGGCCGGGTCGCCGGGTCGGCAGGTGGCGGTGGTGGACCAGGCCTCGCGCAGCGTGCTGGTGTTGCAGAGCGCCGAGGAGCTGATGGCCTATCGCGGGCCGGACCGGCTGCCGGTGGTCTGGGGCTGGAGTGCCGACCGGGCAGCGGAGTTGGCGGATCTGACGCCCGCGCGCAGCTGGACCAACCCGGACGAGGCGAAGTCCCGCGTCCGGCACGGGCGGCGCTACCTGCTGACGACCGCCTCCGGAGGGCTCGCCGCCGTCGTGGAGACCACCACCGGCCGGGTCCACTGGGCGGCGGACCTGGGGACGGCCGTCAACCCGCACAGCATCGAGCTGCTGCCGGACGGCAACGTGGCCGTGGCCGCGAGTTCGGGCGGCTGGGTGCGGCTGTACGCGGCCTCGCAGGGCCCGCGGGCCGCGGCGTACGCGCAGTTCCCGCTGCCGGGCGCGCACGGGGTGCACTGGGACGGCCGGACCGGCCTGCTCTGGGCGCTCGGCGACACGGCACTGACCGCGCTGCGGGTCGGCGGCACCCCGGCCGCGCCGACGCTCGACGCCGTGCGGAGCAGCCCCCTGCCGGGGAGCGGGGGGCACGACCTGGCCGCCGTCCTGGCGGCTCCCGGGGGGTTCTGGGTAACCACCTCGGACGGCCTGTGGCGCTACGACCCGGCCACCGGCCGCTTCACCGCCGTGCACCTGGCCGATCCGGCCGCCGAGCGGGACCTCAAGAGCGTCGGCGACGAGCCGGGCACCGGCCGGTTGCTCACCGTGGCGCCCGAGCACGAGGTTCCGTGCGACTGGTGCACCTCGGTGATCACCCTGCACCGGCCCGAGGGCACGCGGTCGCTGCGCGGCGCGCACCTGTACAAGGCGAGGTGGTGGAGTGGCTGGTAGCAGACTTCGGAGTCCGGGGAGTCCATCCTGGGGCGCGCGTCGGAAATTCCACCCGAATTGCGGACGGCATTCGACTGATGGGGCATATTGTGTACACCGACAAACTACTCCGATGGTGGTCAGTTTCCCGTCGCGGTCCGCAAACCATCAGTCGACCCCGGTCGGCTGGGATAGCGTCGTGGGGTCGGGGGGTCGACACCGATCCGGTGTAATCGAACGCTAGCTACCGGGCCGTAACGGCCGAATGAGTCATGGAGAAAATCATGCGGAATTTCCCTGCGGAAAACCGGCCGGACGGAGTTGACGACCTTCAGCTCGCGATGGAATCACTGGCAGCCTTCCCGTCCCGGAACGCGGGGAGCGGGGCGGACGTGACCGAGCGGCTCGCGGCCGTTCACGACCTCTGCCGCGCGGTCGACGGGGTGCTGGACAGCCTGGTCGTCCAGGCGGCGGCCGAGGCGGCCGAGGAGGGGTGGACCGCGGCCCGGATGGCGGCCGAACACTCCGGCTACTACGCCAGGTTGCAGCGCGCGCTGCTCCCCGCCGGTGCCGGGCTGACCCGGCAGTGAGCGCGGTGCAACCGGGCGTGCACGTGCTGTCCTGCCCCACCCGGTGGAGCGACGTCGACGAGAACGGGCACATCAACAACGCGCGTCTGGTCGGCTACGTCCAGGAGGGGATTTACGACCTGTTCAGCCACCACGAAACCGCCGTACGGGAATCGCTGTTCCCGTCCGGATTCATTATCGCCAGGCACGAGATCGACTACCTGGAGCAGTTGCACCACCGGCCCGAGCCGTTGTCGGTGCGGCTCACCGTGGAACGGCTCGGACGGAGTTCCGTGCAGGTCGAGGTGAATGTCTGCCGGGACCGGATCACCTTTATGCGGGCACGGACGGTGGTGGTCGCCCGGGACCGCGATTCCGGCCGCTCACGGGCGCTGAGCCCGGCCGAGCGGAGCTTTCTCTCGGCGTTCATGGCGGACGCGGCCCGCGCCCAGGCGGCCCTGGCGGCCACCACGGTGACCGCGGCCACGGCGGTGAGCACCACCACGGTGGTGGCCACGGCCGTGACGGCCGCGGCGGTGGGCACGGCGGTGGGCACGGCCGGGGTGGCCGCGACGCCGCCGGCGCAGCGGGTTCCGGTCGGTGCGGCCGCCGCCGCGGTGCCGTCGCGCCGACCGCGCAGGCGGTGCCACGCCTCGGTGCGGTGAACCGCCGCCCGGGCCCGGCGGCGGCGATCCCGCCCGGCCGGCCCCCCGGTCTCGGGGGCGTCCGTACGGTTCCTTGACGGCCGGCCGCTTCCGCGGGCGCCGGGGCGAGTTACGCTGAGCAGCACGGGCACCGGTACGTTCCACGGTGGTCACGGGCTGCGACCTCCCTGCTGGTCCAGGGCGAGCGGGCCGCCGTCGGGCCGGCCGGCGCCGCCGACCGGAAGGAGGATGCAATGACCATCTCCTGGGAGGACTTCCTCGCCCGCGTGGTGGAGCGCGGTGAGTACCGGAGCCAGGCCGAGGCGGATCACGCCGCCCGGGTCGTGCTGGCCCTGCTCGGCGAGCACCTGGTGGGGTCCGAGCGGGTCGAACTCGCCGACGCGCTGCCCGTCACCTACGCCCCGCTGCTGCGCGACGCCGCGCCCGCGTCCGAGCCGCTGACCGCCGAACGCTTCGTGCAGGCCGTGGTGGGGTGGATCGACGGCGCGACCCCGGCGACGGCGCAGTGGGACATCGGGGCCGTGCTCAGCACCGTCGCCGACCTGGTCCCCGGGGAGCTGCTGGACCGGGTGATCGAGCAACTCCCGGACGGCTACGACCTGCTGTTCGGCCACCCGGCACCGGCCTGAGCGCCGGGCAGGCCCGCCCCGCGCCGGCAGCTACCCCGTGGTGGCCCGGAACAGCTCCGCGCCCGGGCCGGTCAGCTCGACCGGCCCGGCGCCCGGGCGGAGATAGGCCGACGCGCCCGCCGGGAGCGGGAGTTCGGCGCCGCCGGGTGCCCGCAGCCGGGCCCGCCCGGAGACGCAGAGCAGGATCTGCGGGGTGGTGAGGTCGACGCGGACGGTGGTGGCGCCGGGGCGCAGTCGGAAGAGACCGAACTCCTCGGCGGGTGAGGCGAAAGCCTCCTCGCCGTCGCGCCCCGTCGGGCGCGGTACGAGCACCTCGGGCTCCCCGGTGCGGAACGACGTGACCGCCAGCAGGCCGTCCACGTCGACGTGCTTGGCGGTGAGCCCGCAGCGCAGCACGTTGTCCGACTCGGCCATCAACTCCACGCCCACGCCCCGCAGATAGGCGTGCGGCATCCCGGCGTCCAGGTACAGGGCCTGCCCGGCGCCGAGCCGGACGTGGTTGAGCGGCAGCGCGGCGAGCAGCCCGCGGTCGCCGGGGTACTCCTCGGCGAGGCGGGCGTACGCGGCGCAGCTCGCGCCGTACGGTCCGCCGGTTGCGGCGGCGCGCCGCAAGGCCCCGGTGACGGCGGCCAGTTCGGCGGCGTCGGCGTTCAACCCGGTGCGCAGCAGCTCGGGCAGCACGGCCTCGGCGGGCCGGGTGCGCAGGGCGGCGGCCCAGGACGGGAGCACGCCGAGGGCGTCCAGCAGCCGGGCGGTGGCGACGGCCGGTCGGAAGCCGAACAGCGCCTCGAAGTCGCCGAGGGCGCAGATGAGTTCGGGCTTGTGCCCGCGGTCCTTGAACACCCGCTCCGGCGCGTCCAGCGGGATCCCCCTGGCCTGCTCCGCGGCGTAGCCGGCCTCGGCCTGGGCGCGGGTGGGGTGGACCTGGAGGGAGAGGGCCCGGTCGGCGGCCAGCACCTTGAACAGGAACGGCAGCGCCGGGCCGAACCGCCGTACGGTGTCCGGTCCGAGGAGGCCGTCCGGGTCGGCGTCGATCAGCTCGTTCAGCGGCCGCGGGACATCGCCGTTGCCGTCGCCGTTGTTGCCGTCGCCGGTGACGAGCAGCGACGGCGCCGACGGGTGGGCGCCCAGCCAGAGTTCGGCCTGCGGGGTGCCGTCGGGCGCGGTGCCGATGAGCGCGGGGATGGCGGTGGGCGAACCCCAGGCGTAGCGGCGGACGGGGTTGCGCAGGAGGGCGAAGGGCGGCAGCGGGGACGGCGGCATGGGGCGGCTCCGGGCGGGCTCAGCGGCAGAGCGCGGCGGCGCCGATCAGCCCGGCGTCGGTGCCGAGTTCGGCGCGGCGCACGTCCAGGCCGCGGATGTACGAGAGGGCGGCGTAGCGGTCCAGGTGTCGGGAGAGCGGGGCGAACAGCACGTCCCCGGCGGCGGCCACCCCGCCGCCGACGACGACCCGGGAGAGGTCCACCAGGGCGGCCGTGGCGGCGATCCCGGCGGCCAGCGCCTGGGCGGCGCGGTCGAAGGAGGCCAGCGCGATGCGGTCACCCGCGGCGGCGGAGACGGCGACGGCGCGGGCCGTCCGGTCGCCGTCCGCGGGCCGCCAGCCCTCGGCGAGGGCCCGGCGGGCGATCGCGGTGCCGCTGGCGAGGCCCTCCAGGCAGCCGCGGGAGCCGCACGGGCATGGCTCGCCGTCCAGGTCGACCGTGATGTGGCCGAGGTGGCCGGCGTTGCCGCTGGGGCCGGGCCGCACCACGCCGTCGAGCACCAGTCCGGCGCCGACGCCGGTGGACACCACCAGGCAGAGCGCGTTGTCGGCGCCCCGGGCCGCGCCCCGCCAGTGCTCGGCGGCGGCCATCGCCACGCCGTCCCCGGCGAGCCGGACGGGCAGGGCGCGGGCGGCCGCCGCCGGGTGCGCCGCCACCGCCGGGTGCGCGGCGACCGCCTCGACCAGCGGGAAGCCGCGCCAGCCGGGGATGTTGACCGGGCTGACGGTGCCGCCGGCGAGGTCGACCGGGCCGGCGCTGCCGATCCCGACGGCCGTCACGGCGGCCCAGTCGGCCGTCCCGGCGAGCCGTTCCAGCACCTGGTGCACCACGGCGAGCACGGCCGCGCCCGGCTCGGTGGCCGGGGTGGGCAGCTGGAGCCGGTGCCGCAGCCGCCCGTCGGCGTCGACCAGCGCCCCGGCGATCTTGGTGCCGCCGATGTCGAGGGCGGCGAACAGCGGGGTGACGGGCACGGCGGGCTCCAGATCGGTCGGGGGCGGCGCCCCGGCCACGGGGCCGAGGCGCCGAACAGCGTAAGAGGGCCGAACATCGTAAGGGCGCCGAACAGCGTAAGGGTTAGGCAGTCGCCCGCAGGCGCAGGGTCACCAGCTCGAACGGGCGCAGCGCGAGCCGCACCGCGCCGTCCTCGAACGCGACCTCGCCTCGGGTGCCGTCCCAGGGCCGTTCCAGCAGGTCGCAGGGCACGGCGTCGGCCAGCGGGAAGGAGGTGGTCAGCCGGCCCCGGGCGCGGCCGCCGCCCGCCTCGTAGACCCGGACGACCAGGTCCCCGCTGCGGTCGTCGGCGAGCTTGACGGCGCTCACCACCAGGGCGTCGTTGTCCAGCTCCACCAGCGGCGCGACCCGCTCCGCACTGCCGGTGACCGTTCGCTCGGGCAGGCCGATCCGGTAGCCCTCGCGGACGGCGTCGCCGATCGCCGCGCCCGGCACCAGGGCGTGCCGGAAGCGGTGCAGGCCCTGGTCGGTCTTCGGGTCGGGGAAGCGCGGGGCGCGCAGCAGCGAGAAGCGGACCGTGGTGGTGGTCCCGCCGTCCTCGGCGCGCACCGTGCGGGTGACGTCGTGGCCGTAGGTGGAGGCGGTGACCAGGGCGACGCCCCAGCCGGGCTCCTCGAAGTGGACGAAGCGGTGGTTGCAGGCCTCGAACTTGGCGGCGTCCCAGCTGGTGTTGGTGTGGGTGGGCCGGTGGAGGTGGCCGAACTGGGTCTCGGCGGCGTAGCGCTCGGTGTGGACGTCCAGCGGGAACGCGGCCTTGAGGAACTTCTCGGTCTCGTGCCAGTCGACCTCGGTGTCGATGTCCAGCCGCTGCTCGCCGGCCCGCAGGGTGAGGGTCTGGACGACGGTGGAGGAGCCGAAGGAACGGGCGATCCGCACCGAGGCCCCGGCGGGGGACGAGGAGGCGGTGAGCGAGTCGGTGCCGGTCAGGTCGGTGACGGTGTTGCGGTAGAACTGGTCCACGTCCCAGGCGTCCCACATGTTGGGGAAGTCGGGGTGCAGCTGGAGCAGGTTGGCCCGGCTGCCGGGGGCGACGGTCTCCCGGCCGGTCGCGAGCTCGACCACCGAGGCGATCAGGCCGTCCGCGTCCACGACGACCTCCAGCAGGCCGTTGCGCAGCGTGAAGCCGCCCCCGGAGCGCTCGACCGCCTCGCAGGTGCCGCCCGGCATGACGACGGCGGCGGCCCCGCCGGCCGGCACCGCCGAGCGGGTGTGCGGCGCCGCGTTGAACACCAGCTCGCGCCCGCCGGCGGCCGCCCCGGCCAGCGCCCGCTGGGCCGCGCCGATCAGGCCCTCCAGCTCCCCGGCCAGCGCCGCGTACGTCGCCTCGGCCTCGCGGTGCACCCAGGCGATGGACGAGCCCGGCAGGATGTCGTGGAACTGGTGCAGCAGGACGGTCTTCCAGATCCGGTCGAGCTGCTCGTACGGGTACGCCGCTCCGGTGCGCAACGCGGCGGTGGTGCACCAGAGTTCGGCCTCGCGCAGCAGGTTCTCGCTGCGCCGGTTGCCCTGCTTTGTCCTCGCCTGGCTGGTCAGGGTGGCGCGGTGCAGCTCCAGGTAGAGCTCGCCGACCCAGACCGGCGGGTTCGGGTACTCGGCCTCGGCCTTGGCGAAGAACTCGGCGGGGTTCTCCCAGCGGACGGTGGCCGAGCCCTCCAGGTCCTTCATCCGGGCCGCCTTGGCGACCATCTCGCGCGTGGTGCCGCCGCCGCCGTCGCCCCAGCCGGTCGGGGCGAGCGAGTGCCGGGCGACGCCCTTGTCCTTGAAGTTCCTCGCCGCATGGGCGATCTCGCTGCCCTTCATCGAGCAGTTGTAGGTGTCCACCGGCGGGAAGTGGGTGAAGATCCGGGTGCCGTCGATGCCCTCCCAGAGGAAGGTGTGGTGCGGGAACCGGTTCACCTGGCTCCACGAGATCTTCTGGGTCAGCAGCCACTTGGAGCCCGCGTTGCGGATGATCTGCGGCAGGCCGCCGGTGAAGCCGAAGGTGTCCGGCAACCAGGCCTCGTGGTTCTCCACCCCGAACTCGTCCAGGAAGAACCGCTTGCCGTGCACGAACTGCCGGGCCATCGCCTCCGAGCTCGGCATGTTGGTGTCGGACTCGACCCACATGCCGCCGGCCGGGACGAACCGGCCCTCGGCCACCGCCTTCCGGACCCGGGCGTACACCTCGGGGCGGTGCTCCTTGATCCAGGCGAACTGCTGAGCCTGGGACATGGTGTAGCGGAACTCCGGCTCGTCCTCCAGCAGCGCGGTCATGTTGGCGGTGGTGCGAGCCACCTTGCGGACGGTCTCGCGCAGCGGCCAGAGCCAGGCCGAGTCGATGTGGGCGTGGCCGATCGCGCTGATCCGGTGCGCGGACGGCACGGCGGGCGCGGCCAGTACCCCTTCGAGCTGCGAACGGGCGGCGGCAGCGGTGGAGTTGACGTCCTGGAGGTCGATCGCGTCGAGGCAGCGCTCGACCGCGCGCAGGATCTCCCAGCGGCGGGGGCCCTCCACCGGCAGTTCGGCCATCAGCTCGCCGAGCACCTCCAGGTCCATCACCAGCTGCCAGACCGTCTCGTCGAAGACGGCGAGGTCCATCCGGGCCAGCTTGTACTGCGGCCGGTCGCCGGCCGTCTCCCGGTCGCCCAACTCGGTGGGCAGGAAGGGGTGGTAGTCCAGGATGACCGGGTTGGAGGCGGCCTCGACGTGCAGCAGCACCTGCTCGCCGCCGGCCGCCGGCGCGGCGATCCGCACCCACTGGTTCTGCGGGTTGAGGCCCTTCACCGGGGAGCCGTCGGGGCGGTAGACCAGGCCCTCGCACTGGAAGCCGGGCATGTTGGCGTCGAAGCCGAGGTCGATCAGCGCCTCGACGGTGCGTCCGGCCCAGGCCTCGGGGACGGTGCCGGTCACGGTGATCCAGCTGGTGCCCCAGGGCGCGCCCCAGGCGTCGCCCACCGCGATCGGGGTGCGCGGGGCGGCGAGGCCCTCGGCGACCGGGACGGGCTCGCCGGGTGCCGTCCAGATGCCGACCTCCAACGGGACGGACTCGGGGTACACGGCCGGACGGATGCGCTCGTCCAGGACGCGCTTGAGGCGGGACTCGACCAGGGTGCGGTCATCGTGCATGTCAGCGGGCTCCGTTGCGTGGCTGGGGTTGCGTGGCAGGGGACGGGGTGGCTGGGGTCGCGTGGCTGAGGGTGCGTGGCAGGGGACGGGGTGGCCGGCGTCGCGTGGCTGAAGGGGGAACGGGCTAGAGCGAACGTACGTCGGCGGGGTGCACCACCTCGGTGATGCCACGCGCGGCGAGGTGGGCGTGGTCCTCGGCGCGTTCGGCGAGCACCGCGGTCGGGCGGGCGCCGTCCTCGGCGAGGCGCATGAACGCCTCGTACACCGGGCCGCCGGGGCCGCAGACCGAGCGGCGGGGCGAGGTGACCTCGTCGCCGGTGGCGACCACCACGGCGGTGCTGCGCGGCTTCGGCGCCTGCCAGGACCGGCGGGCCTCGGCGGCAGCCTCGGCGAGCCGGGCGCCGGCCGGCTTGACCGTCCGGTCGGTGGTCAACAGGCCGAGGCTGTACTCCAGTTCGGGGAAGTCGGCGAGCGAGCGGTCCACGTCGTGCGAGCACCACCAGGTGACGCCCCACAGGTCCGGGCAGTCCAGCGCGGCCGCCACGGTGGCACCGGTGAAGCGCGCCGCGTCCTCGGCCGTGATGTGCGGGGCGGGCGCGCCGACCTCCTGCAGCCAGACCGGGCGGGCCGGGTCGTCCGCCCAGGCCTTGGACAACTCGACCAGGTACGCGGCGTGCTGCGTGGTGGCGGTCGAGTGGGCGCCGTAGCGCTGGGCGGTGCCGTTGAACACCCAGGAGTGCACGGCGGTCGCGGCGCCGATCCGGGCCGAGTGCCAGGGCGTGAAGGGGTGCCCGTCCAGGTACCAGGCCGCGTCGTAGGAGGCGTGCAGGTGCAGTCGGCCGGGGGCGCCCCGCTCGCAGGCGTCGAGCATCCGGCGCAGCCAGGCCTCCGCCTCGGCGGGGGTGGCCCGGTCCGGGTCGGGGTGCGGGGCGCCGGAGAACTGGTTGATCTCGTTGCCGAGCGTCATCCCGAGGAAGTTGGGCCGTTCGCGCAGCGCCCCGGCCAGGGCGCGCAGGTAGGCGGCCTGGCCGTCGAGCACCTCCGGGTCGGTGAAGAGGTTGCGCCGGTGCCAGGTCCGGGTCCAGGAGGGGAGGAAGTCGAAGCTGGACAGGTGGCCCTGCAGGCCGTCCACCGCGACGTCCAGCCCGCGCTCGCCGGCCGCGTCCACCAGGGCCGTGAGTTGCTCGACGGCGCGCGGGCGGATCAGCGTGCGGTTGGGCTGGAAGACCGGCCAGAGCGGGAACACCCGGACGTGGTCCAGGCCGAGGGCGGCGATGGAGTCGAGGTCGGCGCGCACGGCGTCGAGGTCGAAGTCGAGCCAGTGGTGGAACCAGCCGGCGCTGGGGGTGTAGTTGACACCGAAGCGGGGAGCGGTGGTCATCGGATGGCTTCCTCAACGAGTGTGGGGCGTACGGACGGTGGACTGTCCCCGGACGGGCTATCCCTTGACGGCCCCCTCCTTGACGCCCTTGAAGAAGAAGCGCTGGCAGACGCCGAACACCACGACGATCGGCAGGAAGGCGATCATGGTGCCGGCCGCGATCAGCCGCGGGTTGGCGGAGAAGGTGCCGTTGAGGTACTGGAGACCGACGGTGAGGGTGTACTTCTGCGGGTCGTTGAGCACGATCAGCGGCCACAGGAAGTCGTCCCAGGCGCCGATGAAGGTGAAGATCACGATCACGCTGAGCATGCCGCGCACGTTCGGCAGGCCGATGTGCCACAGCCGCTGCCAGACGTCGGCGCCGTCCACCAGCGCGGCCTGGTCCAGCTCGGCCGGGACGGCGGCGAACGCGGTGCGCATCAGCAGCACGTTGAGCATCGCGATCGAGCCGGGCAGGGCGACGCCGAGCAGGCTGTCTGCCAGGCCGAGGCTGCGCACCAGCACGTACTGGGAGACGATGGTGACCTCGCCGGGCAGGATCAGGGTGGCGAGGAAGAGGCCGAGGACGAGCTTGGCGCCGCGGAAGCGCAGCCGGGCGAGCGCGTAGCCGGCCAGCGTGCAGCCGACCACGTTGCCGGCGATGCAGACCGCGGCGACGATCACCGAGTTGAGCGCGTAGGTCCACACCGGGATGACCTCGGCGACCTTGCCGTAGTTGCCCAGGGTGGGCTGGTCGGGCAGGAAGCTCGGGGTACGGGTGTAGACGTCCTCGGCGGGGCCCTTGAGGGAGGTGGACAGCTGCCACAGGAAGGGGCCGATGACCAGCAGCAGGACCAGGGCCAGGAGCAGGTAGCGGGCGGCGGTCACGGCGGTGGAGGGGGTGTTGAAGCCCCGGGCGGGCTTGGAGTTCCCGGCGTTCCCGGCGTTCCCCGAGGGCTTCGCGGGGGTCTCGTTCGACGTGTGGACGGTGGTCACGGGTCAGGCCGCCTTCCGGTTCAGCCGCATCAGGAACAGCATCGGGCCGAGGGTGACGACGAACAGCAGCAGGCTGAGCGCCGAGGCGTAGCCCAGGTGGCCGTTGAAGCCGCGGCTGTACATCTGGATCAGCATCACCACCGACATGTCCCGCCCGCCGGGCCCGCCCTGGCCGTTGGAGAGCACGTACAGCTCGGAGAACACGCGCAGCGAGCTCACCGAGATCAGCGCGGAGACCAGGACCATGGTCGGGCGCACCCCGGGCAGGGTGACGTGCCAGAACCGGTGCAGCGGGCCCGCGCCGTCCACGGCCGCCGCCTCGTGCAGCTCGCGCGGGACGTTGGCGAGGGCGGAGAGGTAGATGACCATGTAGTAGCCGAGGCCCTTCCAGACGGTCAGGGCGATCGCGCTGAACAGCAGCAGCCAGCGGTCGGTCAGGAACGGGACCGGGGAGTCGGCGAGCCCGGTCTGCCGCAGCAGGCCGTTGACCAGGCCGCGGTCGTCCAGCACCCAGCCCCAGATCAGGGCGACCACGACGGCGGAGGCGATCACCGGGGTGTAGAAGGCGGTGCGGAAGAAGGTGATGCCGGGGATCCTGCGCTGCACGAGCAGGGCGAGCAGCAGCGGCAGGACGGTCAGCAGGGGCAGGCAGACCAGCATGAACACGATGCTGTTCAGCAGGGCGTCGGCGAGCTGCTCGTCGTCCAGCAGCCGGCCGTAGTTCTCCAGGCCGGTGAACTGCCCGCCGCCGATGGGCTTGGCGTCGGTGAAGGAGAGGATCACCGTGTTGACGGCCGGCCAGAGGTTGAAGACGGCCAGCCAGACCATCGCGGGCCCGGCGAGCAGCCAGGGGGTGAACCAACGCCGGTGGGTCATGCCGTCGCCTTCCTGGGGCTGGGGGTGGTGCGGGTGCCCGCCGGGGAGTGTCGGGGTGGGGAGCGGCGGGTGTGGGGGAGACCCGCCGCTCGTCACCGGTTCGGGGTCGGGACGCGGCCCGGTGGGGTTGGGGCGCGGTGAGTTTGGGGCGCGGTGAGGGTTCGGTGGCGCCTGGTGGGATCAGCCCTTGAGCAGCTTGTTGCACTGTTCGACGGCGGTGTCCAGCGCCTGCTTGGAGCTGGTGTCGCCGCTGATGGCCAGGGCGAACTGCTGCTTGATGACGGTGCCCATCGCGTCGTCCACCTCGACCGGCTGGATCAGCTGGGCCTTGGCGAGCGAGGTGAAGGCGATCACCTTGGCGTCGCCCGCGTTGGTGCCGTCGCTCTTACTGAAGAACGGGTCGTTCGCGGAGGCCTTGGTGGACGGGAAGACGCTGGTCAGGTGGGCGAAGGCGGCCTGGTTCTCGGGGCTGGTGACCCAGCGGGCGAGGGCCACCGCGGCGGCCGGGTTCCTGGTGTTCTTCGGGATGGACAGACCCTGGACGTACAGCGGCGGGGTGGCCATCGCGGGGGAGGGGACGACCTTCGGGGCGAGGGTCGGGTTGTCGGTGGCGAGGCTGGTGATGAAGTTGCCGCCGCCGGTGGTCCAGGCCGCGGTGCCGGAGCTGAAGAGCTTGGAGTTGCCGGCGTAGGTGTCGGTGAGCACCCCGTTCGGCATCAGGCCCTCCTTGAAGGCGTCGCGGTACTTGTCGAGCAGCGCGGCGGCCTCGGGGGTGTTGAAGGTGAAGCTCCTGCCGTCGTCGGACATGATCTTCACGCCGATGTTGTACAGGTCGCCGATGCCCGGCTTGCGGCTCATCAGATAGGTCTGGCCGCCGGACTTCTCCTTCATCGTCCGGGCCTGGGCGATCAGCTCGTCCAGGTTGGCCGGCGGCTTGTGCGGGTCCAGGCCGTACTTCGTCAGGAGTTCCGAACTCCAGTAGTTCACATCGGTGTTGAGGTACCACGGGTAGCCGTAGGTGCCCGGGTGGCCGTTGAACCGGTAGGCGTCCACGCCGCCGGGGACGTACTCCTCGGCGAGCTTCGGATCGGCCTTGGCGACGTCCAGCAGGACGTCCTTCTTCGCCAACGGGAAGGCGAAGTCCGGCGGGAGGTTGACCACGTCGGGCAGGGTGCCGGCGGCGGCCTGGCTGAGCACCTTGTCGGAGTAGCCCTCGCCGGGCTGGTCGAGCCACTCGACCTCGACGCCGGGGTACTTCTTCTTGAAGCCGTCGATCACGCCCTGCATGTAGTCGGTGAACTTCGGCTTGAGCGCCCAGGTCTGGAGCGAGACCTTGCCCTTGACCTCGCCGGTGGCGGCCGCGCTCGCCACCGTGTCGCCGTCCTTGGTGTCGCCGGAGCCGAGTCCGCAGCCGGTGAGGGCGGCGGTGGCGAGCGCGGTCGTGGTCAGTGCCGCCCAGATTCTTCGCATGAGGGTCTCCCGGTCCTGGGGTGGGTGGGGGATCGTGCTGAGCTCGGGGGTGGTGCCGGATCTTGGGGGACGTGCCGGATCTCGGAGGTGCCGGAACACGGGGTGCCGGCTCGGGGAGGAGGATTCCGCAATCTGGCTAACTAAACCGGTCTAGCGATGCCTGGGACTATGCTCCCGCCTAAACTTGGCTGTCAAGAGAGGAGTCGGGTTCTGTGGGCAGACCGACGATCGCCGACATCGCCCGCCAGGCCGGTGTCTCCAAGGGCGCGGTGTCCTTCGCGCTCAACGGCCGCCCGGGCGTCAGCGAGGCGACCAGGGCCCGGATCCTGCGGGTCGCCGAGGAGATGAACTGGCGGCCGCACAGCGCCGCGCGGGCCCTCGGCGGAGCCAGGGCCGACGCCGTCGGCCTGGTGATCGCCCGGCCGGCCCGCACCATCGGCGTCGAGCCGTTCTTCAGCCAACTGCTGTCCGGGCTCCAGGCGGTGCTCTCGGCCGGCTCGGTCGCACTGCACCTGATGGTGGTCGAGGACACCGCCGCCGAGACGGAGGTCTACCGGCGCTGGGCGTCCGAGCACCGGGTGGACGGCTTCATCGTGGTCGACCTCCAGGTCAAGGACCCGCGGCTGCCGGTGCTGGACGAACTCGGGCTGCCCGCCGTGGTGCTGGGCGGGCCCGGCAAGGGCGGAAACCAGCTGCGGATCTGGGCCGACGACCGGGAGGCGATGCTCTCGATCGTCGACTACCTGGCCGCCATCGGGCACCGCCGGATCGCCCACCTCGCCGGGCTGCCGCACTTCCAGCACACCCAGCGGCGGATCCGCGCGCTGCGCGACGCCTCGCGCCGGCTCGGACTGGAGGAGGCGGTGTCGGTGCCCACCGACTTCAGCGACGCCGAGGGCGCGGCCGCCACCCGGACCCTGCTGTCCCGGGCCAGGCGGCCCACCGCGATCGTCTACGACAGCGACGTGATGGCCGTCGCCGGACTCGGTGTGGCGGGGGAGATGGGCGTCGCGGTGCCCGGCGAGCTGTCCATCGTCTCCTTCGACGACTCGGTGCTCGCCCGGATCGTCCACCCTCCGCTGACCGCGCTCAGCCGGGACACCTTCGCGCTCGGCGAGCAGGTCGCACGCAGCCTGCTGGCGGAGCTCGACGAGGCCGGTCCGGGGCGGGACCTGCAGATGCCCACGCCCCGGCTGACCGTACGGGAGTCCACCTCGCCGCCGGGGGTCGCGCCGGCCGGATTCCCGGCGGCTTCCCCGGCGGCTTCCCCCGCGGGCGTGGTCGCTGCGCACATCGTTGACAGCGGTTCTGAACCGGTTTAGCCTCGCAGCGCCGAGCGGGCGCCGCTCGGCGCGCTCCACCCGGGCGCGCTCCACCCGCGCACCCACCGCGCTCCGTCCGGCTCCCGCTGCCTGTCTCGCTCCGCGTCCGCTCCCTTCCGCTTCCGCGCGCTCGGGGAGTCAGGCCGCGGTGCGACTCCGACTCGGTCCCGACCCCGTTCCCAACCGGTCCCCGCTCGGCCCCGACTCCGACCCCACTCGATCCAGCACCGGCACGCCCGCATGCAGCCGGGCCCCCGTCCGCGACGGCGGGCCCGCCCACCCTCCTCCGCTCGATCGGAGCCCCCGCATGTCACGACGCCTCCCCCTGCTGCTCGGCGCCGCCCTCGCGGCGGCCACGCTGACCGCGACTCCCGCGGCCTGGGCCGGCCCGACACCGGCCGCGGCGCCCGCCGCCACCGCCACGTCGGGCACCCAGCCCTTCGCCTCGTACTGGTACCCCAACAGCATCCTGAACTGGGACCCGGCCACCGACCCGGACGCCCGCTTCAACCGCTCCCGCGTCCCGCTCCAGCCGCGCACCAGCGACCCGGCGTTGCGCGCCAACCCCAACGCCCGCACCGGCGAGGGCCGGATCGCCTCGCTGGTCTCCTTCGGCCCCACCTCCGACAACCCCTCCCAGGGCTCCGCCGACCCGAACTACTACGCCTTCGGCTACTGGCAGTACGTCGACAAGCTGGTGTTCTGGGGAGGCTCGGCCGGCGAGGGCCTGATCCTCGCCCCCAACCCGACCGTGATCGACGCCGCCCACCGCAACGGCGTCAAGGTGTACGGCACGGTCTTCTTCCCGCCCGGCGCGTACGGCGGCCAACTCCAGTGGGTGCGCGACTTCGTCCAGAAGTCCGGCAGTCGGTACCCCGTCGCCGACAAGCTCGTCCAGGCCGCGCAGTACTACGGCTTCGACGGCTGGTTCATCAACCAGGAGACGGGCGGCGGGGATTCGGCCCTGGCGGCCGAGGTGCGCAACCTGATGCAGTACACCAAGGCCCAGAGCGGCACCGAGTTCATGTGGTACGACGCGATGACCACCTCCGGTTCCGTCAACTGGCAGAACGCCCTCACCTCGGCCAACTCGCCCTTCCTCCAGGACGGTTCGAAGCGCACCTCGGACTCGATGTTCCTGAACTTCGGCTGGTCGTCGAGCGGCCTGAACTCCTCCCGGGCGCTGGCCCGCCAGCTCGGCCGCAGCGAGTACGAGCTCTACTCCGGCATCGACACCGAGGCCAACGGCTACAACACCGGGGTGAACTGGGCCTCCCTCTTCCCGTCCGGGCAGCCGCACACCACCTCGCTCGGGCTCTACCGCCCGGAGTGGACCTGGAAGTCCGCCACCGACCGCGCCGACTTCTACGCCAAGGACGCCCGCTACTGGGTCGGCGCCGCCAACGACCCGTCCAGGATCGACCTCTCGTCGAGCTGGCCCGGCCTGGCCGGCTACGTCGCCGAGTCCTCGCCGATCACCGCCAAGCCCTTCGTCACCACCTTCGACACCGGGCAGGGCGACTTCTACAACGCGGCCGGCACCCGGGTCGCCACCGGCGGCTGGAACAACCTCTCGCTCCAGGACGTCCCGCCCACCTACCGCTGGGTGGTCGAGTCGAGCGGCGCCGGACTCACCCCGTCCGTCGACTTCACCGACGCCTACCAGGGCGGATCCGCACTGCGGTTGAGCGGAAAGCTCGACGCCGCCAACACCGTGCGGCTGTACCAGACCAGGCTGCCGGTCGCCGCGGACACCAGGCTCGACCTCGTGGTCAAGACTCCGGCCGCCGGGCCCACCAAGCTCAAGGCCGCCGTCTCCTTCACCGACGCGCCGGGCACCTTCACCACGATCGACGTCGGCGCCAACTCCGGTACCGGCTGGGAGCGGCACACCCTCGACCTCTCCCCTTACGCGGGCCGCACCGTCGCCCAGATCGCCCTGCGAGTCGAGGGCAGCGACCCGGCCTACGACCTCAGGGTCGGCCAAATCGCCCTCTACGACGGCTCGGTGGAGAAACCGGCGGCACCGTCCGGCCTCACCGTCCTCGGCGCGAGCGACGTGACGCCCGGCGCCAGCCAGTCCCTGCGGCTGTCCTGGACGGCGGCGCCCGGCGGCAACGTGCACCACTACGAGGTCTACCGGCGCAACGCGGACGGCAGCCGCACCTTCCTCGGCGCCACACCCAACGACGCGTACTTCGTCGGGCGGCTGGACCGGGCCGGCGGCGAGAACGCCACCGCGCTGGACGTCGAGGCGGTCTCCACCACCTACGGACGCTCGGCCGCCACCTCCACCACGGTGAGCTGGAACGGCACCCCGCCGACCGCCACCAATCTGGCGCTGAACCGCCCGGCCACCGCCTCCGGCCAGTGCAACGCCAACGAGGGCCCGGCCAAGGCCGTCAACGGCAGCGTCGGCGGCGGGACCGGCGACAAGTGGTGCACCCTGACCTCCGCCAAGTGGTTGGAGGTGGACCTCGGTTCGGCGAGGAAGCTGTCGACCTTCGTGGTCAAGCACGCGGCGGCGGGCGGCGAGAGCGCCTCGTACAACACCCGTGACTTCACCATCCAGGTCCGGTCGGGCACGAGCGACCCCTGGACGACCGTCGCCGACGTCACCGGCAACACGGCCGGCACGACGAGTCACCCGGTGAACACCACCGCCCGCTACGTCCGGCTGGTGGTCACCACGCCCACCCAGACCAGCGACCCGGCCGCCCGCATCTACGAGTTCGAGGCCTGGGGCGCGTAGCCCTGTTCCGAAGAGTCCGAAGAGGAGGCACCCCGTGCCGGTCACCATCACCGCCGTCGAGAGCACCGACCTGTTCGTCGGGCCCGAGGACGCCCCGCGCCAAGTGCTGCGGGTGAGGCTGGAGGGCCCGGCCGCCCGGATCGCCGTCAGCGGCCAGGGCGTCCGCGGCGAGGCGACCGGCACGGGGCTGGTCGACGTCCCGCTGGAGATCGGCGGGGCCTCTCCCGGCGACCGGCTCGCCGTCACCGTCAGCGTCGAGGGTTCGTCCGTCGACGCCGTGGTGGACGTCGCCGAGCCCGGCTGGACCATGTTCCTGGTCTCGCACTTCCACTACGACCCGGTCTGGTGGAACACCCAGGCCGCCTACACCTCCCCCTGGGAACTGCTCTCCGCCGACGCCACCACCCGGCCGCTGTGGGAACGCAACGGCTTCGCCCTCGTCGACGCCCACCTGGACCTCGCCCTGCGGGACCCGGTGTACAAGTTCGTCCTCGCCGAAGTCGACTACCTGAAGCCGTACTTCGACCAGCACCCGGAACGCCGCGAGACACTGCGGCAGCTGCTGGAACGCGGCCAGGTCGAACTCGTCGGCGGCACCTACAACGAGCCGAACACCAACCTCACCGGCGCCGAGACCACCATCCGCAACATCGTCCTCGGCATCGGCTACCAGCGCGACATCCTCGGCGGCGACCCGCGAACCGCCTGGCAGCTCGACGTGTTCGGCCACGACCCGCAGTTCCCCGGCCACCTCGCCGCGGCCGGCCTCACCGGCAGCGCCTGGGCGCGCGGCCCGTTCCACCAGTGGGGCCCGATCCAGAAGAACTTCCGCGCGGCCAAGGACGACGCCCGGGTGATGCAGTTCCCGAGCGAGTTCGAGTGGATCGCCCCCGGCGGCGAGGGCGTGCTCACCCACTACATGCCGCACCACTACTCGGCCGGCTGGTGGATGGACTCCTCGCCCGACCTGGCCACCGCCGAACAGGCCGTCTACGAGCTGTACCGCAAGCTCAAGCCGGTCGGGGCGACGAAGAACCTGCTGCTGCCGGTCGGCACGGACTACACCCCACCGAACAAGTGGGTCACCGAGATCCACCGCTCCTGGGCCGCCAAGTACCTCTGGCCCCGCTTCGTCTGCGCCATCCCGCGCGACTTCCTCGACGCCGTCCGCGCCGAACTCGCCGCCACCGGACGGCGACCCAGCCCGCAGACCCGCGACATGAACCCGGTGTACACCGGCAAGGACGTCTCGTACATCGACACCAAGCAGGCCCAACGCGCCGGCGAGGTCGCGGCCGTGGATGCGGAGAAGCTCGCCGCGCTCGCGTCCGTCCACGGCCTCGGCCGCTACCCGGCCGCCGCGCTGGACAAGGTCTGGCGCCAACTCGCCTACGGAGCACACCACGACGCGATCACCGGCTCCGAGTCCGACCAGGTGTACCTGGACCTGCTCGGCGGCTGGCGGGAGGCGTACGACCTGGCGTCCGGCGTCCGGGACGCGGCACTGGACGCGCTCACGGCGCGGATCTCCACGGTGGGCTTCGGCTCCGCCGAGGGCGACGGCTCCGCCGGGCGCGAGGGTTCCGAGGTGGGCATCGGCTCCGCCCTGGGCGTCGGCTCCGCCGTGGTGGTGACCAACACGCTCTCCTTCGACCGGACCGACCTCGTGACAGTCGAACTGCCCGACGGCGTACGGTCGGTGCGGGTGCTGGACGACCGGGGCGAGCCGGTGCCCAGCGCCGTCGACCGGGGGACGCTGCGCTTCCTGGCCACCGACGTGCCCGCACTCGGCTGGCGCACCTGGCGGCTGGTGGAGGGCGTCGCGGAGCAGCCGTGGACGGCCGCCGCAGGTGTGACCATCGGGAACGACCGGTACCGCGCCACCGCCGACCCGGCGCGCGGCGGCGGCCTCACGTCGGTCCATGACCTCCTGCACCAGCGGGAGTTGATCCAGGACGGCCGGATCGGCAACGAGCTGCGAGTGTACGAGGAGTACCCGCAGCACCCCGACTTCGGCGAGGGCCCCTGGCACCTGGTGCCCAGCGGACCGGTGGTCGGCTCCGGGGACGCCCCGGCGTCGGTGCGCCGGGAGACCGGGCCGCTCGGCGAGCGCCTGGTGATCGAGGGCACGGTCGACTCCGTGCGGTACGAGCAGACCGTCACGCTCTGGCGCGGCCTCGACCAGGTCGACTGCCGCACCCGGGTGGTCGACCACTCCGGCGCCGACCGGCTGCTGCGACTGCGCTTCCCGGTGGACGTCCCCGGCGGGCTGCCCGTCAGTGAGGTCGCCGGCGCCGTCGTCGGGCGCGGCTTCGCGATGCCGGACGTGGACTCGGCGGAGGCGCCGTGGACGCTGGACAACCCGGCCAACACCTGGTTCGCGCTCGGCGCCACCGCGCGCGTCGACCTGATCGACCCGGCGGGAGTGGCGGCCGGCTCGCGCGCCCTCGGCGTGGCGGAGGTCGTCGTCCCCACTCTGGACGACGCGGCCGACGCCCGTCCGCTGGTGGTCGCCCTCGCCCGGGTCGGGGTCACCGCCACCACCTCGGCGGCGGACTGGGCGCGGTACGGGTGGCTGGACGTGGACTCCAACCTGCCGGACTTCCGGATCGTGGTCGGCCCGCCGGAAGTCAACCCGGTGGCACGGGAGTTGCTTTCGCTGGTGGGGGAGGAGTGCGCCGCCGCCCTGAAAGCGCACGGCGCGGTGTGGGTGCCGGCCCTCAGGCCGCTCACCGAGGTCTGGCGCCCGGACGCCGACCTGCGCGACCTGCGGGCGCTGCCGGCACTCGTCGTCTCCGACGTTGCGGCGCTGGTGGAGGACCTGGCCGACGCCCGGATCACCGCCGTCTGCCCGTCGACGGTTCCCGTCTCGGAGCAACTCGCGGACCACACCGTGGCGTTGCTGAGCTTCGGCCTGCCCGGCTTCGCGGTCGACACCACCGGAGCGCTGCACCTGTCGCTGATGCGCTCCTGCACCGGCTGGCCCTCCGGCGTCTGGATCGACCCACCCCGGCGCACCCTGCCCGACGGCGCGTCCTTCCAACTCCAGCACTGGACACATGAGTTCAGCTACGCACTGGTGGGTGGGAACGGCGACTGGCGGGACCAGACGCTGCCCGCCCAGGGCCAGGAGTTCAACCACCCCCTGTACGCCCGGATCGTCCCGGCACAGGAGGGGCCGCTGCCGGCCACCCTGTCCTGGCTGCGGGTCGAGCCGCAGCGGGAGGTGCTGCTGGGGGCGCTCAAGCCTTCGGGTAACCCGATCGCGCAGGGCTCGGTGGCCGAGGCCGGTCCCGAACTCGCCGTCCGCCTGGTCGAGTCGACCGGCCTCGGACGGTCGGTGCGACTCGGCGGCGCCCTCGGGCTGGGCGACGTCCGGGCCGCCGACCTGCTGGAACGGCCGCTACCCATCGACGGCCCCGCCCTCGACCTCGCCGGTTCGCAGATCGCCACCCTGCTCGCGACCCCGGCCGTCACCGCTCCGGCGGGTGAAGCGGACCTCGGCCCGGTGGCGGAGGCCGTCCAACCCGTCCACGCCCGCTACTGGCTCCACAACCGGGGCCCGGCACCGCTCGGCTACCTACCGGTGTCCGTCGGCGCCTCGCCCGGATTGCTGCGGACGGCGGGGGATTCGGTGACGATGTCGGTCGCCCTCTCCTCCCAGCTGCGGGACGCGGAGGTGGAGGGGACGGCCGTGGTGCTGCCCCCCGAAGGCTGGACGACCAGCCTCGGCAGCCGCCCGTACCGGCTCGAACCCGGAGGGCACCTGCGCTTCCCGGTCACCCTCACCCCGCCCGCCGGGGCCGAACCGGGGCTGTACTTCGCGGCCGTCCGGATCGAGCACGACGGCCAGCAGATCGAGGACGTCGTGACCATCGCCGTCGGCGACCTGCCCGGCGTCCTGCCCGTCCCCGGAGACACCCCCGAGGACTGGACGATCGCCCAGGGCACCAAGGCCACCACCGGCCGAGACACCGGCCTGGACGTCGCGGTGTCGCGTGAAACCCTGCGGGTCGTCCCCGGAGGCCGGAACTTCCTCGCCGTGACCCTCACCAACCGCACCCGCGGCGAGATCCGGGGCGAGCTGCAACTCGTCTCCCCGTGGGGCACTTGGCACACCATCGCCGAGCCCGTCCGCGGCTTCACCGTCGCGGCCGGCTCGACCACGACCGTCCAGTTCGATGTCACCGTCCCCGAATCCACCGACCCCGGCTCGTACTGGGCCCTCGCCAAGGTCATGTGGTTCGGCCGCTGCCAGTACGCCCCGACCGTCGCCCTGGTGGTGGAAGCATGACCACGCTCGGCCTCCTCGACGGACGGCCCATTTCCCGCGCGGCCCTCTATCACCGCCTCACCGCCCTCCGGAGCGGCCCACGCGCCACCGCCCTGCCACAGACCGGCAGTTCGGAGGACCGCCAACTCACCCGCTGGGTCGCCCAGGTGCTCCTGACCGAGGCCCTCTGCGAGGCGGTGGCCGCCGAACGCAAGCTGCCCGTCGTCTCCGACGGCCCCGTCCACCTCGACCACCAAGCCGCCGTCGAACTCGGCTCCATCACAGCGGCCGCCTTCGAGGGAAGCCCAGCCGTCCGCGCTGTCTACGAGTCCGTGACGGCCGACACCGAGCCCTCACCCACCGACATCGCCCACTACCGCGCCATGACCACCCGCGCGCAAGTCACCCGCTGGCGCCTCGCGCTCCCCGACGGCGAGCTGGAGGCCGACCCCGACACCCTTCCGCTGGCCCTCACCGAAGCCCTCCGCACAGCGCCAGAGGGCGAATGGGTCACCGTCGGCCCCTGGAAGGCCGCCCTCCTCGCCACCACAACACCGCTGGAGGAGGACGACCCCACCCCCGCCCTGCGCGACGCCGCCCGCCGCGCCGCCTTCGTCCGCTGGCTCGACCGAGAACGCGCCCAACGCCTCATGCTCGTCGAAGGATTGGAACACCCCGGCGACCCCGCCCAACCCGACAACCACCACCGCCACTGAGCAATCCACCGGCGCCCGTCGCGCCCGTCGCGCTCGCCTCGAGCGCGGCGGGCCGTCGGTGGTGAGCATCGTTCGCGCCTGGGATGCGCCTCTGGCCAAGGTGTGGTTCCAGTGCCGTGGCTCCACCCGGGCAGGGCGGCCAGGATCCTTCCGCCCGGCTTGACCTGGTGCAGCCAGAGGAGCGGAAAGCGGCGCCGTCCGGTACTTGCGTGCTCGCAGAGTCAGACGGTGAACTGCTCGTGGGGGATGCCCGCCGCCCACACGGCCTCGAACGCCGCGGAGCAGAGCGCCACCGCGGCCTCGTCCTCGGAGAAGGCGTGGCCGGCCCAGTCGCCGTCGCCCGTGAACCAGTGGAAGAGCACCAGCCGCTGGTCGATCAGCCAGAAGTCGTTGCCCGGGAGGGCGATGGTCGACGCCCGGCTCCGGGGGAGCCATCGGACCTGTTCGCCGGCCGCGAGGTTGACGGGGGTGACGGCGTGTTCGTACCTGATGTAGTCGGTCACGGGTTCCGAGACGATCCGGGCGCGGCGCATGACGACGCCCCGGGAGATCGCGTCCTCCACCAGGGGTATCCACGTGGGCCAGAACGACGCGTCGGGGTCGTTGTCCACCTCGCCGGTCCGCTTGAAGCGGTCGAAGGGTTCGACCTCGTCGCCGACCGCGTAGCTGTCGCGCATCTCCAGGTGCACGGCGGACCGGGTGGCGCCCCGCAGCAGTTCGGCGAAGTCCGGGGTGCTCTGTGCCATCACGGGCCTTCCTCGGGATCGGGGTCATCGTCGGCGGATGCGGACCCCATTCTCGCCTTCGGGATGCCGGTGGGGTGGCTTTCACTCGAAAGTGCCCGCCGTGCCGGGGGAGCGGCTCGGCGGGCGAAGTTGTCCGGCAGTAGGGGTAGTTCGACTCGATCGGCCGGGGTCAGTTGCGGATGAGGACCCAGGCGCCCAGGCCGCCGCAGTAGCTGCTGTTGTAGGTGCCGGTGTGGTAGCCGGCCGGGATCGGGGTGTACGGGCAGATCCACAGTCCGGGCCTGGCGAGCTGCAGGAACCAGGAGCCGAGGCCGCCGCAGCCGGGGTTCTGGTGGTTGGTGTTGATGTATCCGGGCCAGATCGGCGAACCCGCGCAGGTCCAGATGCCGTCCCGGGCGAGCTGCATGTACCAGGCGTCGATGTTGGCGCAGCCCATGCCGTTGGCGGCGTGGTTGGTGAGCACGTAGCCGGACGGGATCGGCGAGGTGCCGCAGGTCCACAGGCCGTCCGCGGGCAGCCGCATGTACCAGGAGTCGTAGCCGTCACAGCCGTTGGGCGTGTGGCCGGAGAGCACGTAGCCGGCGGGGATCGGGGAGGTGGCGCAGGTCCAGATGCCGTTCTGCACGGGCTGCTGGTACCACATGCCGGCGCCGTTGCAGCCGTTGTTCGTGTGCTGGGTGAGGACGTAGCCCGGGGTGACGGGGGCTCCGCGGCAGATCCAGCCGGCGGCGGCGAGCTGGGGGCTGGTGGCATCGGAAACGGAAACGGAAGCGGAAGCGGTGGTCGGCGCCGCGGTCGGCGCGGCGCTGGCCGTGCCGACCGAGACGCCGGTGAGGACGGCCACCATCAGGGCGATCACCCCTGCTGCGGAGGCGAGTCGGCTTCGGAGATTCGCTGTCAACGGGCGGTCCAGCAGTCTGCGACGTCGGTTGATCACTTCGCACCAGTCCAATCGGCAGGGTGTCCATTCGGCGCCGAACGGCGGTCGTGCGGCGCCGAGTTGTGGATCTGGAGTGACCCTAGCCGGGAACGTGAACCACCCGAATGTATTGGCATGGTCATATCCAAAGTTGGCCGGAAGCCGATCGAAGGCCCCCGCGCGGTTCCGATCCCCCGACGGAGTGAACCTGCCGGAGATGGGCCGCCCGTACGTCGGGGGAACGTCGAAGATCGGATGCCAGGAGTCGGGTGCCGTCCGGGACAGGACGGGACAGGACGGGCTCGGGCCCGGATCGGAAGGATGAGACGTGGACCGTACGGAACTGCTGCCGATGAGCGACCTGTGCCGGGAGCTGTACGGCCTGTCGGCCGCCACCCGGGAGGCCTTCCTCAACTACGGCAAGGCCCTGATGGTGATCGCCGGCGCCGACGGCGAGGTCAGCGAGCCGGAACTCGACTGGCTGATCGACCACCAGCGGCGCATGGGCGCACCGGAGGACGTCATCGAGCTCTACCGGGAGTTCGACTTCCGCTCGGCCGACCTCGACGACCTGCTGCCGGCCATCCGTACCGACGTGGAGACCTGGCAGGCCGCCCCGCACCTCGTGTACCACGCCATCAAGATGGCCGGCGCGGACGGCGTCTACGCGGAGGAGGAGCGGGCCCAGGTCCTCCGGGCGGCCCGGCTGATGGGCGTCCCCGACGACATCGTGCTGTCCCTCCACTCCCTGGTGGACATGGAGCAGGCGGTGCACGACCTGCGCGCCGCGCTCTTCCACGTCAGCAGCGCCCCGGACGTCGACTGACGCGTGTGGAGGTGGCCCGCGAGCGGCGGACTCGACGCGTCCACGGTCCCGACCGGCGGTGCGCGGACAAACGGTGGTGGACGTACGAAGCTGGTGGAACCGGCGGGTGCGCGCGGCGCCCCGCCTTACCCCGTACAGAAGGGTCTCCACTCATGGCTGCCTCCTCGCACTCCTCGTCCCCTTCCTCCCCTTCCTCGCCGTCCTCGTCCTCCTCCGGTTCCGACGGCCCGCAGCGTGCCGTGCGGGTCGCCGCTCCGGGCGCGGTGCCCGAGCTGTCCGAGGTGCCGGTCCGCGAGCCGGGGCCAGGGGCGGTGCGGATCGCCGTCGAGGCCTGCGGTGTCTGCCACTCCGACCTCCTGATCGCCGGTGGCGCCCTGCCCGGCACCACCTTCCCGGTCACCCCCGGCCACGAGATCGCCGGCCGCATCGACGCGCTCGGGGAAGGGGTGGAGGGCTGGAAGGTCGGCGACCGGGTGGCCGTCGGCTGGTACGGCGGCAGCTGCGGACACTGCGAGGCCTGCCGCTCGGGCGACGGCATCCACTGCCCCGAGCTGCAGGTCCCCGGCGCGGCCTACCCCGGCGGCTACGCCGACAGCGTCATCGCCCCGGCCATGGCGCTGGCCGCGATCCCCGACGAGCTGAGCGCCGCCGAGGCCGCCCCGCTGGCCTGCGCGGGGATCACCGTCTTCAACGCCCTGCGCCGCTCCGGCGCCCGGGCCGGTGACACCGTCGCCGTGCTGGGCCTGGGCGGACTGGGCCATCTGGGGGTCCAGTTCGCCCGCGCGATGGGCTTCCGCACCGTGGCCATCGCCCGCGGCGCGGAGAAGGAGCCGCTGGCCCACCAACTCGGCGCCGAGCACTACATCGACAGCACCGTCGGTGACGTCGCCCTGGCGCTGCGGGCCCTCGGCGGTGCGAAGGTGGTCCTGTCCACCGTCACCAACGCCGACGCCGTGTCCGCCACCGTCGACGGGCTCGGCCGGCGCGGCGAACTCATCGTCGTGGGCGTCTCGACCGACGGCATTGCGGTCAGCCCGCTGCAGCTGATCACCGGCGACCGCAAGGTCTACGGCCACTCCTCGGGCACCGCCGTCGACACCGAGGCCACGCTGCGCTTCGCGGCCCTCAGCGGCGTGCGGGCGTGGATCGAGGAAGTGCCGCTGGAGGAGGCCGCCGCCGCGGTGGACAAGATGACCAGCGGCCGGGCCCGCTTCCGCATGGTCCTCACCACCGGCCGCTGAGCGTTGGGCCTGGGAGGGGCTGGGCCGAACGGCCGGGGCCGGGATTCCGACTACTTGACCAGCCGGAATCCCGGCCGTCCGGCCCAGGCACGCAGGAACTCGGCCGTCACCAGGGCCGTGTCCCACCCGTCGTCGGCGACACCCAGGAGCCCCGGGATACCGGCGACCGCCGCCGCCTGACCGGCCGCGAGTTCGGCCTTGCAGACCCCGCCGGTCACGTCCATGACGGCGGCGGTCAGCAGGGCCGTCGCGACATGGTCGATCCACCGGTTGCAGGCAGCACTGACGTTGACGGCCTGTACGGCCCGGAACCCGAGGATCGCCTCGATCTCGGGCTCGTCGGCGTGCTCGCCCTCGAAGACGTCCTCGTCACCGGCCCCTGCTCCCAACAGGTAGACGTCGAACGGCCGGCGCCAGTCCTCGCGCGCCGGATTGAAGCCCACCAACGCCGCGAGCCGCTCGTCCGTCGACCCCTCCTCCGTCGACCGCTCGTCTGTCGACCGCTCGTCTGTCGACCGCTCGCCGAGCAGCGGCAGCGGGTACGGCCGGCGCCAGTCCTCGTCCCGGGTGTCCTCGATGCCCAGCCGCTCCGCGGGCACGTGGGCGTCGTAGCAGGCCGGGCGGGTCTCCTCGAGCCGGCAGGACAGCCGCACCATCAGGGCGCGCAACTCCCGCAGCACGGCGGGGGAGACGGGCTCAGCGAGGTCGATGACCAAGGTAGGACCGGACATACGGGGAGCCTAGGGTGTCGACCGTCCGGCGGCCTCCGAATTCCGGTCGCCCTCGACGGCGGCCTCGGAAGAGCCGGCGCCGACCGAGCGGCATCCCGCCCGGGACTGGCCGAGGGGCGGAGGCGCCGTCCTGCGGGCTCTTCCCGTCCTCCCAAGTGGGCTTCCCCGCCCAGTGGTTCCGCCGCCAGGGGTACTAGAGTGGGACGGTGACAGCTCTGCCGGACAACCCGCCGATCAGCGATGCCGACCGTGACAGCGCCGTTGAGCGCCTGCAGGAGGCGTTCGCCGAAGGGCACATCTCACGCGAGGAGATGGACGAGCGTCTTCATCGGGTGCTCACCGCCGGGACGCGCGCCGACCTCGCGGCGCCCCTGGCCTCGCTGCCCGAGGTGAACCCGGAATCCGCCCCCACCCTGGCCGCCGCCACCGGGCGGCTGGTGCGCCGCGGCCCCTGGCGGGTCCCTCGTGCCTTCAAGGTGGTGTCGGCCTTCGGGCGGGTGCGTCTGGACCTGTCGAAGGCGGTCATCGAACACCCCGTGATCGACATCGAGTTGGGGCTCGGCACCGGTGGCGCCAAGATCACCGTCCCCTGTGACGCCGTCGTCGACATCGACGGCCTCCAGGGCGGCTGGAAGGACGTGCGCTACACCCCGCCCCGCCGTTCCCACCTCGGCAGTCCGGTGATCCGGATCACCGGCACCACCGGCTTCGGTCGACTCAGGATCCGTCACGCCAGGCGCTGAGCGGAATCGGCGGATGGGTAGTGACCGGCGTCCTGGGCAGCAGGCCCAGCGGACAGTACGCGCCGCAGGGCGGCGATCAACTGTCCATCGCCCGCGTCCGGTTGGGGTGCCCGCCAGGCGATGTGGCCGTCCGGCCGGACGAGGACGGCTCCGGTCGAAGGGATGCCGGTCGCCTCGGACAGGCCGGGCAGCGGCACCGTGCGCACGGTGACCGGCAGCCCCGCCGCCGTGGCGGCGGCCGCCTGCCGCCGCCAGGCCTCCGCCCCCGTGGTGGTGAACAGCGTGAAGCCCGGCCCGACCAGGTCCAGCATGGAGGCGGCGCCGGCCCGGTTGCCGAGCCGCAGGTGGGGGAGCCGGGTGCCGGGTGCGGCCTCGGGGTGGTCGCCGTCCGGGTCCAGGGGCGACCGTTCCGGGATGTCCGGAGTATGCAAAGCGGCCGGGGCGTCCGGATCGGCGGGGGCGTCCGGATCGGCCGGATCGGCGAGGACCGCCGTCGAGCGGTAGGCGGCGGTCAGCAGCAGCTCGTCGTCGATCCGATAGCCGCCGCGGGCGCGGGAGTTGGCGAGCGAGATGTCGATGACCTGCCGGGCCACCGGTCGGCGCTCGGCCTCGTAGCTGTCCAGCAGCGCTTCGCCCGCCGTCCCGGCCGTGACCGCCGCGAGTTTCCAGGCCAGGTTGTCCGCGTCGCCGATGCCAGCGTTCATGCCGTGTCCGCCGGTCGGCGGCACCACGTGGGCGGCGTCGCCCGCGAGCAGCACCCGCGCGCGGCGCTAGGTCTCGGCGAGGCGGGCGTCCATCCGCCAGGTCATGGTGTCCTGGACGGTGACCGCCAGCTCGGGCAGCCCGGCGGCCTCCCGGACCAGCCGGGTGAGCGCCTGGTGGTCGGCCAACAGGGCGGCGGTGTCCGCGTGTTCGGGGTCGTACGGGTACTGGTAGATCCACCGCCGGTCGTTGTCGACGGCCAGGAACCCGCCACGGCCCGGTGCGGTGAGGAAGTACGAGGCGCTGGCACGGTCGGCCACCACCTCGCCGAGCGGTGCCTCGAAGCGGATGCTGAGGAAGTGGCCGAGGCCGGTCGGCCCCGCCATCGCGATCCCGGACGCCTCGCGGACGGTGCTCGACGCGCCGTCGCAGCCGACCAGCCAGTCGGCGCGCACGGTGTGGCGCTCGCCGGTGGCCCGGTCCTCCAGCACGGCCCGGACGTGTCCGTCCTGCGGGGTGAGGGAGATCAGGCGAGTGTCGAACAGAACGCTGTCTGGGGCGAGTTGGCGGGCCCGCCGGAGCAGGACGGCCTCCAGGGCGTCCTGCGAGCAGATCAGCCCGGGCGACGGCGTGCGTTCCGGTCCCTCAGCCGCGCCGCTCGCCACACCGGTGCGGACGAAGTCCGGGTCGACGAGGTCGCGGCCCCGGTAGAAGAACACCTGGGCGGCCGGGAGCCCGGCCGCCCGGACCTCCTCCTCCAGCCCGCACCGCCGGAAGATCTCCATCGAACGCGCCGACACCCCACGGGCCTTGGGATGGCGCGAGGTGCCCGGGTGCGCCTCGACGAGCAGGTGCGGCACGCCGTGGCCGGACAGCAGGACGGACAGGGTCAGGCCGACGGGGCCTCCACCGACGACGAGCACGGGCGTGGTCTCGGGGAATCGCATACCACCCACTCCTCAGTAACGCCTACCAAGTCATTTTGACGTTACCATGGCCTGGACGGCATCCCCCCGACCATTCGAGGCGACCCCATGGCCCAGCCCCAACCCCGCTCCCGAGACGACGGGAACGACGGCAACCCCCGCGGCCTCCACTTCCTCACCGAACTCGCGAACACCGTCCGCGAGGACCCCGACGCGGGCGCCGCCGACCTCCAGGCCGTCCTGGACCGCCACGGCGGCCCGCCCTTCCGGCTCACCGACGCCGACGCCCGCGAACTGCGCCGAGCCACCGCCGAGGTGATCGCCGTCCTCGACACCGACGACCCGGACCGGGCCGCCGAGCTGATCAACGCCCTGCTCGACCGCCATCCGGCCAGCCCCCGCCTGGTCCGCCTCCCCGGCCGGCCCTGGTCCCTGCACACCCGCGCCCCCGCCGACGCCGGCCTCACCCACTGGCTGCTCTCCACCGCCGCCCTCGCCCTCGGCCTGTGGCTCAGCGAACGCGGCGGCTGCGCCTGGGGCCGCTGCGCCGCCCCGGGCTGCGAACGCTTCTTCATCGACACCGGCCGCCGTACCCCGCAGCGCTACTGCACCCCGCGCTGCGCCACCCGCGTCCGCGTCGCCGCCCACCGGGCGCAGAAGGCCGACCGGCCGTGAGGCAATCGCCGGCCTCCACACCGGCCTCCACACCGGACGCCGCACCGAACTCGGGGCCGAAGCTCGTGCATCCGGGCGATCGTCCGGCCCACCCCCATGGTGCGGGACGTACCCCTTGGGTCACCCGGGCCGCCCCGGTGCCCCAGAGGTGGCATACCACCATCCACGCTCAACTCGCTTGTTGACGACGGTCGTTCGAATACGTCACGCTCGATGAACCGCCGAGGCCGGGCCGTCGCCCGGGGCCATCCGGCCGCCACGCGCGCCGTACGCCGCGTGGTGTGCCGCGCCACCCCGCCGCCCCGGCCCGGATGTCCACCGTGCACCCCGTGTGGAGGTACCGCCATGTCCAAGCGCCGTCTCGCCGTCCACGGAGCCGCCGTCGCCGCTCTGACCCTCGCCTCCCTGCTCCTCCCGGCCACGGCCGCCCACGCCGCGCCGCCCGCCGACTCCTGCACCCAGAACTGGAGCATCAGCTCCGGCGAGGGCTACGCGAACGGCAAGTGGTGCAACTACAACACCAAGGTCGTCGGCACGGTCCACGACACCAAGGCGGACGGCCGCTGTCCCTACGTGCGCGGCGCCCTCTCCAGCGGCGGCTACGTCGACAGCGACTGGGCCGGCGGCAAGGGCAAGTCCCGCGCCATCACCCTCCACGCCCCCTCGGGCGCCCACTTCACCAGCGTCGGCATGCGCTACATCGGCTGCTGACCCCCGGCCGCGGGCGGCCGCGGATCCCCCCGCCGCCCGCGGATCCCCTGCGGTCCCCTCTCCGCCGCCGCGCCCCTATTTCACCGCCCGAAACGGCGAGAAGTGCGACGGTGCGTCAAGCCACTCGTGATCCACGTTCCATTGGCAGTGGGTCGCGATCACGTAACCGGCGCCCGAGTTCAGGACGAACAGTTCCTTGGGGGCGGGAGGGAGGGCGATGCCGAACTCGCGCGATTCTTCCGGCGTCTCGATCCGGTCGATCGACAGGCTCGACATGTCCGCCGAGATGCTCATGTGGTGGACATTGCTGAAGAGGACCTCGATGCGCTCGTCGCCGTCGAACCTCGGCGCGCTTCGGAGGAGGAGCCTGGAGTAGCTGAACCCGTAGGCCCAGATCCTGAACTCGCGGTCCCACTCGATCAGACGCATGAACTTCCCCATTCGATGGAAAACACAGGATTCGGTACGTCAGGCCTTCGCGGACGTGACGCAACGGCCGAGAGGCCCCTTCCCGGCAGCATTGGCCGCGACAGAAGGGACCTCTCGGTCGACGTTAGCCGATTCGACGGCTGAACCGACTAGTCGCCGTCGGTACGCCCCCGGTGGAACGTGACGGCCGGCTTCCGGGTCATCCGGCGGCCCGAAGGGCGTTGAAGTCGGGCAGGGTCAGTGAGACGTCCTTGCCCTGCCACCGGAACGTGATCGATTCCCATGACCGGTTGCCCAGCCTGACGGCCTCTCCGAGGATGTTCATCTCCCGCTGGGTCGTGATGTAGCTCTTGTCGATGCGGCCTTCCCTGTAGAAGTCCTCGAAGAGCTCCTGCGGCGTTCCGGGCTTTCCGTTGGACATCCTGAAGCCGTCGAGGACGACGTAGATCCGACGACCGGGCTGCTCGTTGGCGACGTCCCGGACGGCTGCCAGCGCGCCCTCCTGTGTCTTGTCGAGGAAGTGCTCGTACCGGTTGCTGTCCGCGAAGTTGCGGAGATCGCCCTCCTTCTGGATCCCCAGTGCGACCCCGCAGACCTCGGCGTTGTGCACCAGGACCGGCGTCTCGCCGGCGAGGACGTAGTAGGTGTGGAGGTCGTCGACGGTGAGGTTGTAGGCGGGCTGGAGGGTGTTCCAGTGCCGGACGCTCTCGATGCGCTGGGGCTGGCCGGCCGGGTCGCGCAGTTCGTCGCCGGTCTTGAGGTCGGCGGCGTCGATCCACTGCTTCTGGTTCTCGGACCAGAAGGGGTGGTGGTCGGTGCTGGTCAGGGACTGCCCGGTGCCCAGGGAGACGTCGGTGAAGTCACGGTCGTCCGGGGTGTAGATCGTCGCGCTGACGCGGCGCGGCGCCGTCAGTCCGGTTGCGGGATCGGTGGCGAGGACCTCGTCGCCCGCCTTGACGGTCTCGATCGGACGGGTGGAGCCGTCGCCCATGAGGACGCGGGTGCCGGCCGGGAAGCTGTTGACGGGGCACGACTTGGGGAGCCGGCCGACCAGCTTCTTGATGAACTCGGCGGCCTTCTCGCCCCAGGGGCCGAACTTCTTGGCCCACTGCGCGAACTTGGCGACGGCGGCGCCGTCTCCGACGAGGGGAATCGCCGCGATGCAGGAGAGGTAGGCGTCCTGGGTCCGGCCCTCGATGGCGTAGTAGGCGCAGTTGACGAGGTCGGCGATGTCGGCGAGGCCGGGCGCGATGACACCACCGGCGCCGCCGATGACGTCGAGGGTGAGGTGGACGCTTTCGGAGAACAGACGGTAGACAGCGTTGATGTTGTCGTTGTCCTCCTTCTGCTTCTTGAGCTCCTCCTCCAGCGCCGCGATCGTTTCCTGCTTCTGCTTGGCCTCCCTGGCCTGCTTCTCGGCCTCCTTGCGCTCTTCCGCGATCCTGGCGAGCCGGGCCTTCTCCTCGGCTTCGTACTTGGTCTGGTAGCTGGCAAAGGCCTCGATCCGGGACTGCTCCGCAGCTGTCGCGTCCTTGCCGGCCGCCTCCGCGGAGGCCCGGGCGGCGTTCGCGGCGCCGTAGGCATTCGATGCCGCGAACCGTGCCTCGCCGGCGGAGTGTTCCGCCTGCCTGGCGGAGTACATCGCGGCAGCGGCGTCGCGGTTGGCGGAGGCCTTGGCGGTGTTCGCGGCCTTCGCGGCGGAGGTGGCCTTGGCCGCGGCGGCCTGGGCGGCGTCGGCGGCGGCCTGGGCCTTGGCGACGTGGTCGGCGGCGGTGTCGGCCGACGCCTTGGCCGCGGCCTCGTAGCCCCTGGCCTCGTCGGCGATGCCACGGGCGTAGGCGGCGGCGGCCTGGGCCGTGGCCGCGTTCTTCTGTGCCGTCGCGGATGCGGCGGTGGCTTCGGCGATCAGGCCCTTGACGTCGGCGACGTGGACGGCGGTGAGCCGGTCCTTCTGTTGGGCGGTGAACTGACCCTCGGCCACGAAGGCGCGCAGCTTGAGTACCGGGCCTTCGAGGGCGATCCTGGCTGCGGCCTTGAGCTCGGGCTCGGTGGTCGGGGAGTCCTCGAGCCGGGTGGCGGTGAGGCGGTCGTCGGTGGCCTGCGCGTCGGCCAGGGCCGTGCCGAGGAAGTCCCGCAGGGCCGTGGGGGTGTTGGTCCGCAGTGCGGCGTCGGCGGCAGCCTTGACGGCGGGGCCGGCCTTGTCGCTGAGACGGGTGATCGTCAGCCGGTTGTCGGGGGCCGCGGCCTCGTACTGCCCGCTGTCCAGGAACGCACTGACCTGGTCCGCACCACCCTGGAGCGCGGTGTACGCGGCCGTGCGGACCGCGTCGTTCTCGTCGTCCTCGTAGATCTGCGCGGCGTGTTCGCGGGCGTCCCGTGCTTCGGCCGCCCGGCGTTCGGTCTTGAGGTAGCTGAGGACGGCGATGTCATTGCCGGACAGGGCCGCCTGGGCCGCAGCAGCTCCCCAGGAGCCGGAAATCTTCCGGGAGAGGATGGCGAGCTTGCGGCCGTCGGTGGCGACCCGCTCCGGGGTGGTGCCGGGCTGGTTGGCCAGCTGGGCGAGGCGGTCGGACTCGGTCCTGGCCTTCTGGACCTCCTGGGCGGCCTGGTTGGTCTGCTCCTGCTTCGCCGTCTCGTCGGCCTTGGCCTGGCGGGCCTTCTCCACGGCGGCCGCGGTGCGGTTGGCGAGGTCTTCGGCCTCGGTGCGGCGGGCCAGGTCCTGGACGTCGTTGGCCTGGTTGACCGCCTTCTGGGCTTCCGTGGCGTAGCCGGAGGCGGCGTTCGCGTGGTTGGTCGACTCCTGCGCGGCGTTGGAGCTCTGGCCTGCGTGGTCGGCGGCGTCCCGGGCGGCCTGGGCCGCCGCAGTGGCGTGTTGGCCCGCGGTCTTCAGCAGCTCTGCGGCGGCCGCGGCCTGCGTCGAGGCTTCGGTGGCGAACTGCTGGGAGGCGGCGGCGGCACGGCCGGCCTCGGCGGCCTGGCGGCGCGTCGCCGCCGCGGCCTGCTTGGCCTTGGCCGACTGGCCGCCGGCGCTGGCCGCGTAGGCACCCGCCTGCTCGGCGGATCCCGCCGCGGCATCCGCGTTGCCCTTGGCGCTCAGCGCGGCGCCCGCCGCGTCCTTGCCGTTCCTGGCGGCCTCGTTCGCGTGACCGAGCGTCGTGTTCGCTTCCGCGGCCAGCTTCGCCGCAGCTGTGGCGGCATCGGCGGCGACCCGCGCTTCGTGCGCCTTCGTCGCGTCGCCGGCGGCCCCGGCCGCGGCGGTTTCGGCATCGGCTGCGGCCCGCTGGGCCCCGGCCGCGGCGGCAGCGGCGTTCGACGCCGCGTAGGCGGCGGCCCGTGCGCCCGCGTTGGCGGCCCTGGCGGCCGACATCGCGGTTTGCGCCGCGGCACCCGCGCGCTCGGCCGCCGTCGCGGCCTTGTTCGCCGCCTCGGTCGCCTTGGCCGCGTCATTGCCGGCCTGCTGTGTCTCGGACGCGGCCAGTGCGGCGGCCTCCATGGCCTTCTGCGCCTCGTAGACCGCCTTGTCCTTGGCGTCGATGGCCGCGGCCGTCTCCTGGGCCGCCTGCGCGCCCGCTTCCTTCGCCTGCTGGACCAGCTGCGCGATGCTCGCGCGCTCCAGGTCACGGTTCTGCGCGATGTACTGACCGACCGCGAGGAAGTCGCGGACGTCCTCGACCGACCCGTTCAACGCCGCACGAGCCGCCGCCTGGGTGTTGGCGCCGCCCGCGCTCAGGATCTGGACCAGCTTGACCCGGTCGTCCGCGTCCTTGGCGGCGAACTGGCCCTCGGTCAGGAACCGCTGCAGGTCGTCACTGCTGTTGCTGCGCAGCGCGGCGTCGCCGGCCGCCTGGATGCCGCGGCCGGCGCCCATCGCCGGGTCGGTGAGCCGGGTGATCCACAGTCGCCGGTCCGCGTCCAGCGCCGCCTGCCAGCCGCCTTGCAGGAAGGTGTGCAGCTGGTCGGGGGTGCCGCCGATGGCCTTGTCCACGGCCTCGCGGACCTTGGGCCCGCCCAGGCTCTCGATCTGGGTGGCAGCCAGCAGGTCGTCCAGGTGTTGGGCGCCGGCGAGGTCGTTGTCCAGGAACCGCTTGACGTCCTGGTCGGAGCCTGCCAGCGCGGTCTCGGCGAGCTGGTGTACGCGGGGACCGCCGCTGAGCCAGGCCTGTACGGTGCGCTCGCGCTCGCTCAGCTGGACCCCGTCGTCGGTCGGCTCGACGGCGACCGCGTTCGGGATACCGGCCCCCACCAGACCGGCGGTCAGGGCGAGGGGTAGCAGGCTCAAGGAGAGCTTGCCCAGCAGCGGCGGCCTCCCCCTCCTCCGCCGTCGTGAGCGGGATATCGATAGGCGCACGGGAAACCTCCACTGTCGAGTCGGCCGAATCACGGCCGCAGCGGAGCCTACGACAAATGACACTGCGACAGAACGCCTACGAAGTCCGATTGTTGCGGGCAGAGAAGGCACCGTGAGATCCACGATCACGGGCATAGGCCTGCAAATGCAGCGCATCGCCAAGAACTCCTTATTGCCTTCGAAAGCATGACATCTCGCCCCATCTGACCATGGAAATAGTTGTCGAGACGTCAGTTCATCTGCTTCGATGGGTCGGATTCCACTGCCGTCGACATTGGCGGCAATGCGACCGGCGAAGGCATTTCCATCGACATTGACGCTTCGTCACTACCAGTCGGTTCGCCTGTCATACGGGCTGGTTCGTACCAATCCGTGGATCCGCCCTCCGGGGCAACACCAGATGAACGAAAAGGATTAGGCATGGCAAAGCACGTGTCCCGCTGGCTCGTTGGCGGCACCATCGCTCTGGCCGCGACGCTGGGCGCCACCGCGCTCGCCTCCGCCGACGGCGCCCCCGCGGACAACTCGACCGCGCCGGTGGCCGTCGAGGACTTCAACCACCCGGGCCCGGCGCCGTACCCGAACGTCAAGCTGCTGCGTGGCGACGGCCACATCATGCTGTCCGACTGCGCCGTGGACAACCAGATCAGCGTGCTGAGCTTCGACCTGCCCAACAGCAGCGGCAACCAGATCTGCTTCCGCGCCACCAGCAGCACCGGCTACCTCGCCCTCGAGGTGCCCAACGTCTT
>NZ_JBICZE010000011.1:350167-356299 GCF_043201735.1 Kitasatospora sp. NPDC048286 | reverse complement strand
GGGATCTCCACCACCGCCGACCTCAACACCTTCATCACCGCCCTGCTCGGCGGACGGCTGCTGCCCCGGCCGCAGCTCGCCGAGATGATGACGGTCACTCCGCAGAGCCAGGGCAGGTACGGCCTGGGCCTGGAGCGGACCACCACCGACTGCGGCGAGCTCTGGGGCCACACGGGCGGCATCCCGGGCTTCAGCACCTTCCTGTACACCAGCCCCGACCTGCGCCGTCAGCTCTCCGTCTCGATGAACGGCAGTGGCCTCTCGACCCCGCTGCCCACCCGGAAGGCCTTCGAGAAGCTGGTGGACGCCGCGACCTGCACCGGCTGACCCTGACCTCAGGCTTCGCCGAACTCACCGCTGCGGACGGCGGCGACGAAGGACGCCCAGGCGGAGGTGGGGAAGGCGAGGATCGGCCCGTGGGGGTCCTTGGAGTCGCGGACCCTACCCGGGTGCGCGTCGTCCACCTCGACGCAGCTGCCACCGTTGTTGCTGTGCGAGCTCTTGCGCCACACGGCGCCGGCCAGATCAGGTTCGAGAGCACCCATAGCCCTTGCCTGCCCTCCCCCGCACACGCAAAACGCCCGGCTGGGAACCCCCAGCCGGGCGTCAGGCTGACCGACTTCAGACCTCGCCGAACTCGCCACTACGGACAGCGGTGACGAACGACTCCCAGGCCTCGGCCCGGAAGACAAGAGAAGGCCCCTTCGGATCCTTGGAGTCGCGGACTGCGCCGGGACGCGCATCATCCACCTCGATGCAACCGCCCCCGCCATTGCTATAGGTGCTCTTGCGCCACTTGGCGCCCACGGTGTGAGACATAGTCCACTCCTTCCAGGATTCGACTCAGACGTCGCCGAACTCACCGCTGCGGACGGCGGCGACGAAGGACGTCCAGGCCTCGGCAGGGAAGGCGAGGATCGGCCCGTTCGGGTCCTTGGAGTCGCGAACCCTCCCTGGGTGCGCGTCGTCCACCTCGACACAGGTGCCACCGTTGTTGCTGTGCGAGCTCTTGCGCCACACGGCGCCGGCCAGATCAGGTTCCAGAGCACTCATGGCCCTTGCCTGCCCTCCCCCGCACACGCAAAACGCCCGACGGGGGAACCCCCAGCCGGGCGTCAGGCTGACTGACTTCAGACCTCGCCGAACTCGCCACTGCGGACGGCAGCGACGAACGACTCCCACCCGTCGAGAGGGAACACGAGGGCAGGACCCTTTGGATCCTTGGAGTCGCGGACCGGCATGACACCTGGGTAGCCATCTGCAACTTCGACGCAACCACCCTGCCCGTTGCTGTACGTGCTCTTCCGCCACCCGGCGCCGGTCAGGTCAAGTTGCATGGCGTTCACAGTCCTTCCGTGCCTCCCGGATCACGACCAGGCTGTCCGGTTGATTCAGGGCATTCACCTGGAGCCGATCGTACATTCCGGCCCACCTTGATACGACCCCAGCATCCTGCTCCAGGAAGCCCCGCTGCAGCGTCTCCGTGTACCCGACCATGGCACGATTCGGCAGAGTGAGCAGCGTGACCGCATGCGAGAAGGGACGCTCCTCACCGAGCGTGTAGGGGGCGACCTGGACAACAATATTAGGTCGCGCCGCCAGGTGCTCCAACAGCTGCAACTGACGTGCCATGACAGCCGGTCCGCCGATTGGGCGCCGCAGAGCTGATTCATCGAGAACAACGTGAATCGCCGGCGTCCGGTCGAGGAGTCGCTGTCGCACGGACAGAAGCTTGAGACGTTCGTCCGCCTGCTCCTGAGTTGCTTCGCCACGCCGAACGGGTGCCGACTCGTAAGCAGCGCTGTAGTCCAAGTGCTGAAGTATGCCGGGCACCATGTCCAGCTCGAAGAGCCGGATAGCAAGAGCTTCCCGCTCCTTGGCCGCAAACTCGGGGAACCCCGGAATCAACGACCCGTTCTTCCAGCTCCACCAGAGGAGTTCGAGCGACCCGTTGGTCTCCAAGGCCGCGTCGCAGAGCCTGACAAAGTTTAAGCTCGGAGCCTGCTTTCCCGTCTCCACGTTCGAAATGTAGACGTTCGAGTACCCGACCAGCTTCCCCAGCCCGACCTGAGTCAGGCCCTTGGCATCCCGTGACGCGCGGAGATGAACAACGAGCGCCGCCAGTGGTGATGACGTCGGATCAAGCGTTCGACGATTCATGATCACCCTCAACTTAAAGTGGGGCTAACTAGAGAGTTCAAACGCTTCCGATCGTAGGGGAAGTCACGTCACCATGGCTACACCTGGTGATTCACCGGATGCACAGCGCAATCTTTCGCACGCAATCCCCCCTTGAGGTGCTCCCCCATGCTCACTGCCCGGCGTCCCCGCATGTTCGTCGCGCGCCTCGACTCCTGCGTCGAATCCACGCCCCTGGCCCGCTACATGCTCCGCGCCTACCTCTCCGGGCTGCCCTCCGGGGACCGGTACCGCGACACCGCCGAACTCCTCCTCGGCGAACTGTTCGCCAACGCCGTCCAGCACTCCGGCGCGCCCGACGACCGCCACATCGAGATCCGCTTCGCCCTCGTCAACTCCCGCCTCCGGCTGGAAGTCCACGACGCCAGCACCACCCGCCCCGCCCTCCGCACCGCTTCCCCCGACGACGAGCACGGGCGCGGGCTGTTCCTCGTCAACGAACTCGCCGAACGCTGGGGCTGCGCCACCCGCCCTTGCGGCATCGGCAAGTTCGTCTGGGCCCTCGTCGCTCCCGCCACCACCGTCTGAAAGCCCGAACCCCCGTGAACCTCGCTACCCTCGCCCGTCACACCCTCTCCCGCGGCGCCACCCCCGCCGCCACCTACGCCCTCCTCGCCCGACTCGGCCACCAGCCCCTCCCCGTCGCGCGAGCCGTCTGCCTCGCCCTCGACATCCCCCACGCCGAAACCACCCGCCGCCTCGCCGACTGCCACGACGCCCTCCTCGCCGACCCCCGCCCCAACTCCGAGAACGACACCGGCGAACTCCTCGAAGCCCTCGGCGTCTTCGACATCCCCAAGCCCCTCACCCCCACCCAACACACCATTGTCGCCCTCCTCACCACCGCCATCGACGCCATCGGCGGCATCCGCCCCGGCCACCACCACGGCCTCAACCGCTGGTTCACCACCGGCAACCTCACCGCCGCCTACCTCTCCCTCACCGCCACCCACCCCCTCCCCCGCACCGGCGACCCCACCACCTACTGGACCACCCTCACCACCGCCGGCGAACTCCTCACCACCACCCCCAACCCCGACCCCCGCCTCACATACGCCCTCACCCACTGCCGCACCCAAGCCACCCACACCTGAACCCACACCCCGCACGAGAAGTCGAGCCCGCCGACTTCCTGTGCAGCGCAGTCGCCCATGCCTGATCGGCCGGGCCTGTCCACCATCGCCAGCATGCGAGCAGTGCTCGAGGCCTTCCTCCCGCGCGCCCCCATGGCTCCGGCGTGCGCCATAGGCCACGACGGAACGCTCGGGCTCCCAACTCCACCCGCGATGAGCCTTGTTGACGCCCGAGCGAAGAGAAAACAATCCGACGCACACCATCCGATAGACAGAAGAGGAGCACCGCATGCTGCCCAGCACAGTCTTGGAGGAGCTGGCCGAGGTGGCCGGCGAGTTGTTCGAGGGCGAGCCCGAGTACTACATCGCCCCGACCACGGACCGCTACCAGTACAAGAAGAAGAGCGGAAGCAGCGACGCCCCGCAGACCTACGACTCTTTCGAGGTCTGACATCAAGGGCGGACCGCCCTTCCAAGGGCGGTCCGCCCAACCCCGGCAACACCGTACGAGGGGAATCCATGCTCAAGCTACGCATCCTTGCGGACGACATGCGACACCCGTGGGAATGGGCCGCTGGCCGCTGGTTCAGCGGCAGTTCCTGGGTCGAGCCCTTCTGCCACCCCATGACCGCCCAGCACTTCCTGACGGACGGAAGACGTACGGCACTCATCAACGTGGCCCGCATCGCGGGGGCCGCTGAGGGTCTGAGCCGCGCGCACACTGCCGACGCCGCTCTTTACGACAAGGCCGTCAGCGCGGTACTCGACCACAACGACGACTGGGTGATGGTCGAGACACGCACGGACGGACAAGTACGAGTGCTCACCGGCACTTCCGGTACCGCACCGCTCTATCTCACCGCATGCACCGACGCCCTGTACGGTTCCTGGGACCTGCTGGAGTTGCGCCGCCACAGCGGCGACCTGGACGTCGTGGAGGTGGCACGACGGATCTCGCTGTCGGCCCGATACACGAACGCAACGTTCTGGCAGGACGTGCACCAACTCACCGAACGCGCCTGCGCCCTCTACACACCGGGCAAGTTGTCCGTGCAGTTCCCTGAGCCTGCCGAGCACTCCCGAGCCCGGAAGATCCGCGACGGAGCGAGCCCTGTCGACGCGTTCGAACAAGTGCTGAGCAGCGTCATCAGGCGGATACCGTGGAGCGCGGACAGCACCGCCGTGCAGCTGTCCGGCGGCGTCGACTCCACGAACACCGCTCTCGCCCTAAGCACCGACGAACGCGGATCCGGCCTCGTGGCCGCCGCCCTGATCCTGGACGGGGCTCGGGGAGCGCAGCAGACCCGGAGGCGTCGGAGCGTGATCGGCCACATCGATCGCGACTGGGCCGACGTCACCGTGAACGCCGTGGATCACCTGCCCTACGCTCCCGGTTCGATCTTCGCGCGCCAGGTGCCTGTGTCCCCTTACGGGGACCTCTACCTCGATGCTGTCGACACCCTCCACTCTCTACTGGAACAGCGAGGGGTTCGAACGGTATTCACGGGCATCGGCGGTGATGAACTGATGGCTTTCACCAGCGTGGAGGCCCCGCAGCGCACGACCCCCCTGTCGCAGTTGCCGACGTGGCTCGGACCGACAGCCCGCGAGGCGTTGTACGACGTGGATACGGGGATCGCGCCAGCAGCCGTCGTCCCCGAGACAGCGCTCATGGCAAAAGCCGGCGTGGCTCCTCCCCTCCTCAAACGCGGCATGTGGCCGGTCCATCCGCTCACGGCTCCGGCTCTGGTGCGGCTGTGCGAGTGGACGCCCGTGGACTGGCGCGAGGACAAGCAACTTCTCCGGGAGCTCATCGACCGCCATGGAATGGCGCCGGAGATCGCCCGCCCACCGATCCCGGAGAACTTCGGCAATATCATGGCCCTCGCTATGAGCAGGCACGGTGCCGGCCGCGTGCGACAGCTACTGGACGAGGGTTCCCCGCTGCTGGAGGCCCGGCTTCTCGACCCGGAGGCGCTGCACGCCGTCGCGGACCGGCTTGACACCGGAAGAGCCCAACGCGAGGACCGTGAAGTGGTGTTCGCCCTGCTCGCGGACTCTGCAACGACGATGCGTTGATCGCCTGAAGGACCGTCACACAGGAGACAGGAGACACCGGTGTTCCGGATGCGCGAAGCGACCGAGGCCGATGCCCGCGCGATCGCCGACATGGTCCGCGAGCGGTCCCGCTGGCTGGCGGAACGCGGGCTCGGCGAGTGCGCGGCGGCGGCCGACGAGTTCGGCGCCCAGGCCGCACATCCTGACATTCCCGTGTGGGTGTTGGAACACCAGGAGCACGGTGTGGTCGGCTGCACGACGGTCATGCGGGAGAGCGCCCTTCCCCGGTGGGGCTTCACGGACGAGGAACGCGCCGAGCCCAGCCTCTTCCTCACGACCAGCTTCACGCGGCCGAACCCGTACCGCCTCGGCCGCCTGCTCGCCTGGTGGGCCCTCGACCGCGCCGCATCGGACAACGTCCGATGGGTGCGTCGCGGCACCGCCCAGGAACCGTTGTCGCGCTACTACCGACGGGAGCAGGGCTGGCAGCTGCTGCGCGTGGCCGAACTCCCCGAGGCGAAGGTCCACCTCCTCCAGCGCCGGGCCGAGCCTGTGCCGGAACTACCGGACCTCATGTCCGGAGTCGGGCTGTAGGAATCCACCGGAGTCGACAACGCCAGCTACCCCACAAACGGTCCGAGCTGACGGCCGGCCAGGCCCTGCCGCAACCGGCCGCCGAGGTGTGGGGGGGGGGGCGGCCCCCGGGGGGGCGCCCCCCCCCCCCCCCCCCCCCCCCCCCCCCCCCCAAACCCCCCCCCCCCCCCCCCCCCGGCCGGGCCCCGCCCCCCCCCCCCCCGGGGCG
>NZ_JBICZE010000011.1:247646-350157 GCF_043201735.1 Kitasatospora sp. NPDC048286 | reverse complement strand
ACGTGTGTCTACAACGCCAGCACCCCCAAAACCGGACCTAGATGCCGGCGGGCCCGCCCCTGCCGAACCCGGCCGCCGGGGGGGGCCCCCCCCCCCCCCGCGGCGCCCCGACACCGTCCTCCCCCCAACCCCGACCACCGCCTCACATACGCCCTCGTGCCCAGGACGATCGGCCGGCCGCGCACCCGGCGCCTCCTGGTCCTGGCGGACCGGGCCTACTCGTCCCGGGCGATCCGCGGACACCTGCGCAGGAGGCCTTCGGCAACCGGATCACTGCCGAACCGTGCGCCAGGTCCACCCCGGTGCGGTTCGGTGGGGCGCCGTCCTCGTCGTCATCGCGCAGCGCAGCATCAGCGCGGACTGCCGATCCTTGAGGTCATGCTGCTTGCCTGCCGAGAAGCCGGCGTACAACTGCCCGAAGCCGGCGGCGTACCTGCCCCTGCCGCCCTCCGGCATCCCGCCCGAGGGGCCGCGCGTTACGGGCGGGGTGAGGGGCAGGAGGTCTCGGCGCGGCCCTTGGCCGGCATGGATGCGTCGCGGTCCTTGCCCACGTTGTGGAAGAAGACCTTGCCCACCAGGATCGAGGCGTTGACCCCGGCCAGGCGGGCAGCGCTGTTGTCGGGCCCCTCGTTGGCAGGGTTGGATTCGGGCGCTTTCCGGGGCGCGACCGGAGCGACCGACAGCGCGGGCTGCGCCGGGGCTTGGTCCGGGAGGGAAGAGGGGGGTGCGGGCACTGTGTCGGCGTTGTTGGCCGGGACTGCGGCCGTCATGCGTTCCGGTGTCCAGTAGTCCGTGGCGGCCAGTGTCCGTGGCGCGGGCACCTGGGTGGAGGTGGACGTCCACGGCTTGGCTGCGGCCGGTACGGCCTGCGCGGCGGAGGCACCGGAGGTTCCCATGGTGGCCGGCGCGAGGGCGCCGATCACCGCAAGAGCGAGAGCCCTTGTTCTGTTTATGCTTCAACTCCATTGCGCAGAACGGGTGTTTGTTCCTGCACCGGCAATCTCGTTCAGGCCGGGAGTTGAGACCAGGAGGTTCTTCCGGGGCGATCGTGTTTGGCTGGAAGCGATGGCCGATTGGCGTGCGAAGGGACGCCGGGGCCAGTCCTCGACCGCGGCGCGCAGGAAGTCGGCCCCGCCGACTTCCTGCGCACCCCGGCCTTCACCGGAAAGCGGGAACGAGCCCGCCGGGTGCGCAGGCTCGTTCCCCGCGGGCGGGTTGCTTCTCCTACCGGCCGTAGACCTTCCACTGCTGGGCGACGTCGCCGTTCAGCGGCTCCAGGGTGACCTTCTCCCCGACGCCGTGCGGCTCGAGGACCTCACCCGGGTGGCCCGCGGCCTCGATGAGGACGGGCTCGGTCTGGCCCGGCTTCGCGGGCTGCAGCTTCCAGGTCTGGTTGCCGAACGGGAAACCGCACTCGGCCAGCTTCACGGCGTCCCCTTGGCCGAAGGACGTGATGCACGGGGCGCCCGGCCGGTTGGCCGCCCGGATCTCGTAGGTGCCGGGGGCCACCTCCTGGAAGGTCCACTCGCTGGAGTCGCCGAGGGTGACGTCGTCGCCGGGGCCCGGGTGCAGGAAGTTCCCGTACTTCTCCGACGACACCAACGTGGTGAACTCCGTGGGCTGGGCGGAGGCCGCGGGCGCGGTGGCGGTGAGGGCGCCGGTGAACAGGCCCGCCGCGGCGACGGCCAGTGCGATCTTTCCGGTCTTCGTCATGTCGTGTTCTCTTTCGCTCGATCGGTCGCAGGCGATTCCTGGGACGTCCACGAGCATCCTGGACGCCGCCGGTGCCTCCGGTCCGGGCGAGGCCGGGCCACCTTGCCCTTCGCGGGTGAAAGACCGCACCGGGCGTATCACCCCGGGGTCAGCCGAACGGGTGCGGTCGCACGCGGCCGACCTGCGGCAACCGGCCGTCGGAGTGGGGGTGTTGACGCAGAGTGACCAGCCGGGTGGCGGCCACTCCCCCCGGTCGCCCGCATCGGCCCGGAGCCCGGGGTGGGCGTCTGCGGCGTCGTCACGTACCGCTCTCGGCGGCGACGAAGGTGTACGCGCCCATTTCGAGGAACAGGAAGTCCTGGAGCCCGGGCACGCCGGTGAGGGGGACGGCGAGTCGCCGTTCGAGCGCTCCGGCGGTGGTGTTCACCACCTTGTAGGCCCGCAGCACGATCCGGGCGTCACACGGGAGCGGCTGGTCGAACTGGATCACGACCGTGACCGTGCCGGAGTAGTTGGCGGGCAGGGTGACCGCACGCGAGTACCCCTCGTCGCTGCCGGGCGAGTAGACCGGCGCCGTCACGCTGAACGGGGCCTGCTGGTCGGTGTTGGAGAAGGTCGCGGTGCCGTCGGGCAGGTCGGTGCCGGAGATCCCGAAGACGATCCGCTCCGGGGTGTTGTCCAGGTTGCTGACGGCCAGGTCGGAGAGGACGTAGTTGGTCTGCCGGCACGGGATGACGTCGATGTTGCGCCAACCGACGTTGGGGTTGTACCGGACCCAGTTCAGGTAGTCGACGAGCGAGCTGAAGGTGGGCAGCGTCGCGGACATGGGGTGGGCGGGGGTGTCCACGGTGGTGATCGTGCAGTAGTGGCCGGGTGGGTTCTGGCTCGGCCAGAGGAAGGCGGACCTGCTGACGCAGATCTGCCCGGGCGGGATCTCCCTGCTGCCGCCGCGGACGGTGAACGGCACGGCGGTGCCGCCGCCTTCGGCGTTGAGCGGGGTCCACGCGCGCGGGTCCAGGAGCAGCCCGCCGGGGGCGTAGTAGAGCCTGACGTCGCCGGAGGTGGGGCATCCGGTCCTCAGGTTCTTTCCCCGGACGTAGATGCGGTTGAGCCGTCCCTGCACGATGGGGTGGCGGATGCCGAGGTCGGGGCCGCTGTAGCTGGACTCCAGCAGGCCGAAGTCGAGGATGTCGCTGCCGAACGGGATGATGTCCGGGGATTCCCAGACGGGGTCGGAGGTGGGGGTCTGTCCCATGTCGCGGAAGTTGTCCCGGACCAGGATGTCGTTCCAGTTGGCGGCGGCGTTCATGGTTCCTCCCCGAGTGAAACGGTGGGTGCCGGACGGCGGGACGGGCCTGGGGGCGGTTCTTCGGCGGTGGCCCGCCTGACGCAGGTCTTCGGGCCGGAGGCCGTACGCCGTAGGCCGGCTCACGCGCCGTCGGGCGGGCCGTCCTCGTCGGCGGCCGACGTCCGTGGCCGCCGGAGGTGTCGGTGGGTCGGGCCTGTCGGGGCGGGACGGCGGGTGCGCCCGTTGCGGATGTCGCGGGTGACGGCGAACCGAAGGCGAATCGCCACATGCTGTGGGTTCGTGGGGAAACGTCCCGGTACAGGAAATGTATCGGGCTCGAACCACCTTGCCCTATAGGCCGGAAGAGTGAATGCGCGGCACGTACGGACGTCGGCCCCCACCGGGCGGCGGGGGCCGACTTCCCTGCCCTACAGGTCAGTTGTCGTTGTTGACCTTGGTGTACGCCGTGCTGTAGCCGGTCGGGCAGTACAGGGTGTCGCTGCCGTTGCCCATGCGCCAGGAGCCGATGACCGTCGTCTGGTTGCCCTTGACGTTGTCGTTGTTGCAGACCAGCACCAGCTGCCAGTGGTTCTTCGTGGCGGTGGTCTGGCAGCTCACCGATCCCCAGTTCGTGCCCTGGGTGGTGCTGCAGTACGAGGTCGCCGACGCCCCCGGCGCCGCCATCACCCCGGCCGCCACCAGCAGTGCCGCACCCGTACCCAGAGCCGCAATCCGTCGCATGGCCTTCTCCCTCGTCGCGTCTCGAACAACGTTGCGGTCAGCATGCCGAAGTCGTGATCGGTTGTATCCACCGGCGACACGAATGGCCGAGACGGGCCCCTCCGGGCAGTGCGATGATCTTGCACTGAGTACAGGTCAGAAAGTGAGCACACACATGCAACCGACGTTCGTACTGGTCCACGGAGCTTTCGCGAACTCCTTCTCCTTCGCGCCGCTCCAGGCCGAACTCGGCCTCCTGGGGCACCGTTCCGTCGCCGTCGACCTGCCCGGGCACGGGTTCGCCGCGACGTACCCGCGCGCCTATCAGGCGCCGCAGGACCTCGAGGGGCTCGCCGCCGCACCGGGGGCCATCAAGGGCGTCACGCTCGCCGACAACGTCGCGCACCTCGTGGGGATACTCGAGCGGGCCAAGCGCAACGGGCCGGTCGTGCTGGTCTCCCACAGTCGCGGCGGTCTGACGGCGACCGTCGCGGCCAACCGGCGGCCCGACCTGATCGACCGCATCGTCTACGTCTCCTCCTGGTGCCCCGTCGACCTCGAGGTCGGCGCCTACTACGCCGAGCCCGAGATGGCCACGGTCGACGCCTCGGGAATGCTGGCGGCGATGGTCGGGAACCCGGCCGAACTGGGGCTGCTGCGCTCCAACTTCCGCACCGCCGACCCCTCCGTCCTCGCGGCGTTCAAGGCGGCCTTCCTCGCCGACGGGACGGACGACGAGTTCCTGGCCTTCCTCAACACCTTCCAGCCCGACGAGAACCTCGACACCGGCACTCCCGAGGACCGGGCGCAGGCCGACACCTGGGGGCGGATCCCGCGGACGTACGTGCGGCTGACCGAGGACGCCGGCATACCGCTCGCCATGCAGGACCGGATGATCCGCGAGGGCGACGAGCTGACGCCGGAGAACCCGTACGACGTCCGCACCCTCGCCGGCAGCCACCTGAAGTGGCTGGTCGACCCGGCGCCGGCGGCCCGCGTCCTGGCGGAGGTCGCCGCGCTGCTGCCCGACGCCGAGTGACCTGACGGCGTCGCCGAACGGACGCGGGCGCCCGGCCGGGGGGAGGAAGTCCCGGCCGGGCGCCCGGCGGTCAGGGGCCGCCGGTGAGGGGCCCGGCGGTCAGGGGTGCGGCGGTCAGAGGCCCCTGATCGTCCAGTACACGGCGGCGTTGTTGCCGCTGCCGCCGCTCTGCGCGAACCCGAACTTCGGGTCGGAGCCCGCGGTGTCGTAGCCGTTGCTGCCGACGTACGGGTTGTTCCAGTGGAGCTGGACGCGCTTGCCGTTGAGGTCGGGGTTGCCGCAGTTCGCCGCGTCGTAGATGACGTGGCCCTCGGTGCCGGTCATGAAGCCGTTGCTCTCGGACTGCCAGCGTGCGGTGCTCCCGTCGGTGATGATGGGGTCCGGGGCCTTCGTCCAGATGCCGTGGTCCAGCCAGTTGTTCTGCAGGCGCAGTTCGCAGCCGGTCCAGTTGACGACCAGGACCTCGGTGCTGCGCGCCGCGCTCAGCAGCTGCGTCTGCTCCTGGGTCTGCTCCTGCGTGGGCTGCTGCTGCGCGGTGGCCGCGCCGGCCGGGGCGGCGGCCGTGAACAGCGCGGCGGCGACGCCGGCCGCGGCCAGGGTCGCTCGGACCAGGGACTTCCGCTGTGCCATCGGGTGTTCCTCTCGCTCTGGGACCGCGTCGGTGCGGTCTCCTGCCGGAAGACTCGGCGGCGCCCGTCGACAGATGGTCGACGAACGGTCGACAGCTTGTTGACAGGTGATGGACAAGCCGCGGGTCCGACCCGGGTGCGCCGCCCTGACCAGGGGTGATGCGGCCGGTAAAATGCCCCGGGGGATTTTTGCGGGTGGAGGGGGACGGCCGGTGGGTGGTTTACGGTTCGCGGTGCTGGGGCCGCTGCGGGGGTGGCGGGACGGCGGTGAGCTGGCGCTGGGCTCGCCGCAGCAGCGGAGCCTGCTGCTCGCGCTGCTGCTGAGAGCCAACCACCCCGTGTCGACCGGTCAGCTCGTCGACGACCTGTGGGGCGAGGAGCCGCCCGCCAAGCCGTCCGCCGTGATCCGCACGTACGTCCACCGCCTGCGCCGCGTCCTGGGGCCGGAGGCTCCGAGCACGCTCAGCGGCGGCTACCTGCTCGCGGTGGACGCCGGGGCGCTGGACACCCACCGCTTCGAAGAGCTCGTCGGCGAGGCGAAGGCGCTGCGCGCCGCCGGGGAGCACGCCCGCGCCGCCGCCGTGCTCCGCTCGGTGCTGGCCCTGTGGCAGGGCGAGCCGATGGCCGCGCTGCCCGGCCCGTACGCGGAGCGGCAGCGCGGGGAGTGGGCCGAACGCCGGGTGACCGTCCTGGAGTCGTGTCTGGAGGCCGAGGTCGAGGCCGGGCCGTCCGGCGAGGTCGTCGCCGAACTGACCGCCGTCACGGCCGAACACCCGCTGCGGGAACGGTTCTGCGAACTGCTGATGCTCGCCCTCTACCGCACCGGCCGGCAGGCCGAGGCCCTGGGCGCGTACCGCGCGACGGACCGGCGGCTGCGCGAGCAGCTCGGCGTCAGCGCCGGGCCCGGTCTGCGCGAGCTGCAGCGCCGGATCCTGGCCGCCGACGCCGCCCTCCTGGCGCCCGCGCCGCCCCGGCCCGCCGCCACCACCGGCGCCACCGGCACCGGCACAGCCAGCGCGGCCGCGCCCCGCCCGCCGTACCGGGCGCCGGTGCGGCCGACCCAGGTCCCCGCCGACCTCGCCGACTTCACCGGCCGCGAGGCGCAGACCGAGGCGCTGCGGGCCGTCCTGCTCGCCCCCCGCACCGTGCCCGTGGCGGTCGTGGCGGGTCTGGGCGGCGTGGGCAAGACGGCGCTGGCCGTGCACGTCGCACACGGGCTGGCCGCCGACTTCCCCGACGGCCAGCTCTACCTCGACCTGCACGGGGCCGACGGCCGCCCGACCCGGCCCGAGGAGGTGCTGGGCGTCTTCCTGCGCTCCCTCGGTGTGCCGGCCGACGGGCTGGCCTCCGGGCTCGCCGAACGCTCCGCCCAGTTCCGCTCGCTGCTCTCCGAGCGGCGCGTGCTGGTCGTCCTCGACAACGCCCGGGACGCCGAGCAGATCAGGCCGCTGCTGCCGGGCCGGCCCGGCTGCGCCGTGCTCGTCACCAGCCGGGCCCGGCTCGGTTCGCTGCCCAACGCGCAGGTCGTCGAGCTGACCGCCTTCGCCCCGCGGGAGGCCCTCGGCCTGCTCGGCCAGGTGATCGGCGAGCAGCGGCTGCGGGCCGAGCAGGACACGGCGGCGGAACTCGTCCGGCTCTGCGGCCATCTCCCGCTGGCGGTGCGCATCCTCGCCGCGCGCCTGGCCTGCCGGCCGGGCTGGGCCATGGAGCGGCTGCTCGACAAGCTGTCCGGGAACCTCCGCCGGCTGGACGTGCTGCGCGCCGGGGACCTCGCCGTCGAGCCGGCGTTCCGCTTCGGCTACGACCAGCTGACGCCCGAACAGGCCCGCGCCTTCCGGCTGTTGGCGCTGCCGGAGGTGCCCGACCTGTCGCCGGGCGCGGTCGCGGCGGTGCTCGGCCTGCCCGAGCACGAGGCCGAGGAGCTGGCCGAGTCGCTGGTCGACTGCTCGATGCTGGAGACGGCGCCGCCGGACCGCTACCGGTACCACGACCTGCTGCGCTCCTTCGCCCAGCGACTCGCCCCGGAGGCGGAGGCAGAGGCGGAGGCGGACGGGCAGGTGCGGGGCGAGGAGGACGGGCGGGCGGACGCGCGGGCGGACGCGCGGGCGGACGCGCGGGCGGACGCGCGGGCGCGGGGCGAGGAGGACCGCCCGGCGGCCGTGCTCACCCGCCTGGTGGCCCGTCAGCACGCGGAGACCCTCGCGGCGCTCGGCCCGTCCGCGGCCCGCGCCGCCCTGCCCGAGGCGGGGGCCGGCGCCGGCCCCCGCGCGGTGGCGCCGCCCGGCGGCGTCGACTACCAGGGCGTCGGCGCGCTGGTCGGCCAGTACGCCGGGCTCGCGGAACCGCCCCGGCTCGACCTGGCGGCCGAACTGCTGCTCGGCTGCAGCCTGTTGTGCGAGACCGGGCAGGCCACCCGGCCGCTCGGGCACGCGGCCAAGGTCCTGCTCCAGGCCGCCGTCCGGGCGGGCGACCGGACGGCCGAGGTCAGGGCCCGGCTGGTGCTCGGACGGCTGCTGACCGAGGTCGGCTCCGAGCCCGCCGCCCTCGCCGAGCTGCTCAGGACCCGCGACCTGTGCACCGCCCACGACCTGCCGGGGCCGCTGCTCGCCCTGGCCCACGCCGCGCTGGGCGCCCTGTTCGTCCAGGTCGGCCGGCCGGGCGACGCGCTCGGCGGCTTCACCGCGGCGATCTCGGTCTGGGAGCGGCTCGGCGACCAGCGCTCGGTGGCGGCCGAACTTCTCAACCTGGCGGGCGCGTTCACCGAACTCGGCCGGTACGACGCGGCGGTGCGCGTGGTCGACCAGTCCCTGCTGATCTGCCACCGGCTCGCCGACTACGAGCTGCAGGCGCTCGCCCTGGACTCGCTGGGGACGATCGCCCACGACCGCGGCGAGTTCGAGCAGGCCCTGCGCCACCACCGCAACGCCCTGTCCCTGCTGCGGCCGGACGACCGGCGCCGTACGGGCCGTACCCTGCTGCGGCTCACCGAGTCGCTGCGCGCCGTGGGCCGCGGCGAGGAGGCGGTGGCGGCGGCCGGGCGGGCGGTCGAGGTGCTGACCCTCGACGGCGACCGCCGGGGGCGGGGGCTGGCGCTGGCGGCGCTCGGCGACGCGCTCGCCGAGCGCGGCACCGAACCGGACGAGGCCCTGGCGCGCCGGTCGGAGGCCTACGACATCCTGGCCTCCATCGGCTCCCCCGAGGCCAACCGGCTGCGCGCCCTGATCGGCCCCGGCGGGCCCGTCGTGCGGCCGCGCCGGCAGTGGCCGTCCTGGCTTCCGGCGTGACCGGCCGCACGCCCGGTCGGCGGCCGGGGGCTCAGCGGCGGCTCAGCTGATCGTCCACACCTGGCTCTGACCGCCGGTGCAGTCCGCCCCGCGGGTGCCCACGCCGATGCCCTCGGACGTCAGGCACAGCCGAGTGCCGACGTTGTAGATCCGGTAGCCGCCCGGGACCGGCTCGATGTCCCAGACCTGGTTCCAGACGGCCGGCGGGCTCGACCAGATCTGCACCTGCCGGCTCGTGCGGTCCTGGTCCAGCACCTTGGTGAAGTTGCTGGAGGCGTTGCGCAGGTAGTACATCCCCTCGGCGACCTTGTCCAGTCGCCACAGCTGCGCCGAGGTGCCGTTGACGACGTAGGTGCCGACCATGTTGCCGTCCACGTCCGCGGACTGGTAGTTGTCCAACGCGCCGTTGGCACCGGCGATCTGCGCCACGGCGGGCAGCTGCGGCCTCGGCTGCCCCGTGGGCGGCACGGACGGCGGCGGCGTCCCGGTCGCGGTCGCGGTGGGCGGGGCCGGTTCGCCGGTGGCGGGCCGGTCCGGGGCGGAGGGGCTCGGCGCGGGCTGGGCGGGGTTCTGGCCGGCCGGTGGTGCGGCCGGGGGCGGGGCGGGGCTCCGGTCGGGTACGGCGGGAGCCGGGACGGTGGGCGGCGCAGCGAGCGGGACCGCGGGCGGGGCGGCGAAGGGCGACCCGGTGGGCGTTTCGGGCCCGGCGGCGGGTGCGGGGCTCTGGCCCTCTCCGGCCGACGGTGCGGGGGCTGGCGCCTGCTGGGCACCCGGGCGGGCCGCCTCCACCAGCGCGACCGGCTCCGGCACCGCCGGCTGGGCGACGGCGCCGTGCGGCGCCCGGCCGGGCCGCACCACCGTGGCCCCGGCGGCCCCGGCCACGCAGAGCAGCGTCAGCGCCGTCAGCCCGGCCAGCGTCCGCAGGCGGCGCCGGGCGCGCGGCGCGCGTACGGCGGCAGGCCGGGTCCGGGTCTGGGTCGGGCCCGGCGCGGGCGCGGGCGTCCCCTCGACCGACCCCTCGACCGACCCCTCGAGCGCCGCGAGGGCGCGCCGCACCGCCGTGGCCATCGTCGCCGCGTCCGGCCAGCGCTCGCCGGGCTCCTTGGCCATCGCCCGCTCGACCAGCGCCCACACCGGTGCGGGCACGTCCCCGGGCAGCGGCGGCACGGGCTCCGTCAGGTGCTTGAGGATCACTTCGAGGGCGGTCTCCCCCTCGTACGGGAGGTGGCCGGCCAGGCACTCGTAGAGGACCACGCCGAGCGCGTAGAGGTCGGCGGAGGCGGTGACCGTCCCGGTGGAGGCCTGTTCCGGCGCCTGGTAGGCGGCGGTGCCCAGCACCATCCCCGGGACGGTGAGCCGGGCGTCGCAGGCGGGCCGGGCGATGCCGAAGTCCGCGATCACCGTCCGGTCGCCGCGGACCATCAGGTTGGCCGGTTTGATGTCCCGATGGACCACCCCGGACTCGTGCGCGGCCTCCAGCGCCTCCAGCACCTGCAGGGCCATCCGCAGGGCCTGCGCCGCCGGCAGGGCGCCGCGGTGTTCCAGGACGGCGCTCAGCGGCTGGCCGTCGATCAGTTCCATGACCAGGTAGCCGACCGGGCGCCGCCCGGCCGTGCCCGAGTACCCCTCGCCGTGCCCGCCGCCACGCCCCTCGCCGAACCCGCCGTCGTGCCCGTAGTCGTACACGCCGACGATGCCCGGGTGCCGCAGCTGCGCCATGACGCGGGCTTCGGCGTGGAAGCGCTCGGCGAAGCCGGGTTCGTCCAGCAGCGCGGGCTTCACCACCTTGACCGCCACCCGGCGGCCGAGGACCTCGTCCTCGGCGAGCCACACGTCGCCCATCGACCCGCCGCCCAGCCAGTCCACCAGCCGGTAGCGGTCGGCGAGCACGGTGCCGCGCATGCTTCTCCCTGAATCGAGGAACCGAGGAATCGAGGAACCGATGCCGAGGACCGGAGCGGATCCGGGGGCGGGCCCGGTTCCCCGGGCGCGCCCTGGGCCCGTGGCACACTCCGAGGATCATGGCACCGGCATAACGACTTACTGACTGTCCATCATAGGAATCACGCTCAACTCCGGCCATCAGCGGCCCGCAGGCCCGGACCGTGGACGGTCTGGGCCTGCGGTCATTGCCGATGGTTCGTCACAGTTTGGCGCACTGGCCGCCCTTCGGGCCGCCGACGGTGTTGGCGAGGCCGCCGTCGACCGGGGCCGGGGTGTTGCCGGAGCAGTCCAGCGGGCCGCGCACGGTGGTGCCGGCCAGCAGGGTGGCGCCCCGGTTGAGGGCGAGGTGCAGCGGGCCGGCGACCGTGGTGCGCAGGAGTGCCGTGCTGCCGGTGGTGCCGCTGACGGCGACCGGGCCGCCCACGGTGGTGTCGCTCAGCAGCAGGGTGCCCGCGCCGCGGGCGGAGAGCGGGCCGGCCACGGTGGAGTCGACGGCCACCAGGGACGCGCCGGGCCGGACCAGGACCGGGCCGTCGATGCTGGCGCCCTGGAGGCAGGTGACGCCCGAGGTGACGGCGAGCGAGGAGTGCTTGCCGCGCACGGTGGTGGTGCAGACCGGCACCGGGCCGACGGTGAGCGGCTGTTCAGCCGTCACCCCGCCGACGGTGACGCTCAGTGTCCCGGTGCCGGGGCGCAGCCCGGTCAGGGTGGCGGTGGCGGGGTCGTAGGCGGCGACGGCGGTGCGCGGGGCGCTCGCGGCGGTGCCGATGTGGACGCTGGCGCCGCCCCACTGGGCGGTGACGGGCCAGGCGACGGGTACGGTGCGTTCGCCGTCCTGGGTGAAGGTGGCGTGGACGGGGGCGGTTTCGAGCAGGCCGAGTGCGGTGGGGGCCTTGAGGTCGACGGTGTCGGCGCGGGCGTGGACCTCGGCGCGCAGCCAGGCGGTGGTGTCGTCGGCGACGGCGTAGGGGTCGGTGACGCGGCCGGCGGCGGGGTCGATGCCGAGCATCGTCCAGCCGGTGAAGCCGCCGCGGTCGGGTTCGGCGGCGGGGCCCTTGCCGGAGTTGCCGTTGATCAGGTGCGGGACGCCGTCGATGCTCTGGGCGTGGAAGGCGCCGACGTGGCCGGTGACCATGGCGGCGGACTTGCCGCGGGTGCGGAGGTCGGCGAGCCACTGTTCGACGAGGGCGGCTTCCTTGCGGTCGCCGAGTTGGCTGCCCTGGTCGGGCAGGGGGTCGCGGGTGGGGTGGTGTTCGAAGAGCAGCAGGCCGGTGACGGACGGGTCCTGGGCGGCGCCGTCGAGGGCGGAGCGCAGGGTGGCGATCTGGTCGAAGCCGCCGGCGCGCAGGGTGCCGAGGGAGCTGTCGAGGGTGACGAAGCGGGTGCCCTTGACGTCGAAGACCTGGGTGGTGTCGCCGAAGGCGGCCTTGAAGTTGTCGATGGTGCCGGGGCCCATGACCTCGTGGTTGCCGGGCACGTAGTGCCAGGGGACGGTGTGGCCGGTGAGCTGGTCGAACTCGTCGAGGAGGGTGCGGGCGAGGGCGAAGTCGGCGGGGGCGGCCTCGTCGACGAAGTCGCCGTCGATGACGAGCAGTTCGGGTTTGGCGGCGGCGATGTCGCGCAGGGTGCGGCGGGCGGCCTGGACGATGTCGCTGTCGGGGTTGCGGGCGACGAACTGGGCGTCGGACATGACGGCGACGCGCAGCGGGCGGTGGTCGACGGTGCCGTGGGTGAGCACGACGGGGTCGGTGACGCGTGGCTGGGCGGGCAGTTCGACGTCGGGGGCGACCTTGGCGCGCAGGTCGGCGAGGGTGAGGGCGCCGGTGTAGGAGCGGGCGGCGCTGGTTTCCATCAGGCGGAAGCGCTGGACGGTGAGCGGGTACTGGACGCCCGCGGGGACGGGGAACTCGACCTTGCGCCAGCCGGTCCAGGTGACCGTCGGGGCGTCGAGGTTGGCGGTGACGCCGGCGGCGGTGCGGTACTGGATGCGCGGCCAGGCGCCGTTGCCGTCGCCCTCGATCCACAGGGTGAGGGCGCGGGGCTGGCCGGGGAGCACGATGCCCTCGGGGGCGATGGCGTACTGGCCGCGGGTGCCGGTGGAGTGGGTGAAGTCGTAGGCCAGGCGCAGGCCGTGGGTGCCGTCGGGGCCGGGGGCGGGGGCCACCGAGCCGCCGGGGGCGCGGTCGTTGCCGGATTTCCAGGCGGCGGCGTCGGAGAAGTCGGCGACGGGCTTCTCGGTCATGCCGACGGTGACGGCGACGGCGCTCTCGAGCGGGCCGACGGTGAGCTTGAGGGTGGCGGACTTGCCGTCGGCGAGGGCCTTGAGGGCGATGGTGCCGTCGGGGGCGGCGCTCGTCTCGACGACGCCGTCGCCGCCGGTGACCTTGACGTCGGCGGCCTCGACGGGGGCGGTGTGGCCGAGGGCGTCGTGGCCGGTGACGGTGAGGCGGGCGGTGGCGCCGGTGCTGTCGAGGGCGATCGGTTCGGCGCCGGCGGTGATGCGCACGGCGGGGCCGAGCACGGTCAGTGCCAGCGCGGACTTCTGGGCGCCCTGGGCGGTGACGGCGACCTCGGCGGGGCCGGAGGCGCGGCCGGTGACGACGGCGTCCAGGCCTCGGCCCTCGACGCCGACCTTGTCGCCGGTGGCGGTGGACCAGGTGGTGGCGGGCGCCGGGGCGGTGACGGCGCCGTAGGCCTCGTCGTGGGGCAGGGCGCGCACGGTGCGGCGCAGGCCGGGGAAGAGACGCGCGGCGGTGTCCACGGGTTCGGCCGGGCGCAGCCGGAAGCCCTTGGTGGTGCCGGTGCCGGGGGTGGAGAACAGGCCGAGGCCGTTGGCGACGGCGCGTTCCCCGCCGTTGTCGGAGGGGTGGCTGACGGTGCCGGCCTGCTGGGCGCCGGGCAGGCGGGCGGCCATGGCGGCGGAGCCGCCGCCGTCCATGTTGAGCGCGTTGTGGGCGCCCATGTCGCGCATCAGGACGGCGAGGTCGGGGAGGTTGATGCCGGGGCTGTCGGCCTGGCGGCCGTCGACGGTGACGAGGTACAGGCGCCGGTTGTCGGCGGAGAAGCCGACGGCGGTGCGGGCGTTGGGCTGGTTGGCGTCGTTCTCGCCGGAGCGCTGGGCGACGCCGTCGGCGACGAGGACCTGGTAGCCGCCGACGGCGACGGCGACCTCGCCGAAGGAGGCGCGGGGGCGGTAGCCGACGGTGACCTGGTCGCCGGGCCTGAGGTCGCGCAGGGCGCGGGCGCCGGCCTCGCGGCCGACCAGGACGGTGGCGCCCTCGGGGACGGCGGCGCCGGGTCGGTCCCGTACGGCGGTGACCTTGCCGTCGCGCAGTTCGACCTCGGCGACGTCGGTGGAGCCGTCGGCGACGTGGGCGCGGGTGGCGTCGCCCCAGGCGGGGGTGAAGACGCCGACGCCGTCGGCGGGCAGGCCGTAGGTGTTGACGCCGTCGAGGGTCAGCTCGCGGCCGCCGGGCAGGTTCGCGTGGCCCTCCAGGAAGACCTGGGCCATCCGGGCGAGGCCGTCGGTGCCGACGGTGACGGCCTGGTTCCAGCCCTCGACGGGGGCGTGGATGAGGCCGTCCTCGCGGGAGACGCCGACCCCGAGGGGGGCTTCGGAGGCGTTCATATCGAAGTAGTCGCCGTTGATCGCGGCGACGGCTCCGGCGCCGCGGGCCATGTCGGTGACGGTCCGGCGGGTGGTCACCTTGCCGGAGGACAGGTAGTCGACGCTCAGGCCCTCGGTGTCCAGGTCGGCGACGAGGACCTTGCCGCGGATCCAGCCGGCGGCGGCGAGGCGGTCGAAGGCGGTCATGGTCAGGCCGGGGGCGATGGGGGTGACCTCGCGGCGGGTGACCACGGACTCGCCGGGGCGGTCCAGGACCAGGCCGGGGTCGGTGGCGTGGGTCTGCTTCTGGTTCTGGTTCCGGGCCGGGGAGTCGGCCCGGGCGGGGGTGGCGAGGCCGGACAGGCCGGCGGCCAGGGCGGTGGCCAGGGCGAGCGCGCCCAGGGCGCGGCGGGTGCGGGCGGGTGCGGGTGGGGGTGGCATGCGGGGTTCTCCTCGTACGGCGGCGGGCGGGGCGCCGGGTGTGTCGTCGTTCGCCCGCGGACGGTGCGGCCCGGGGGCGGGTCCTCCCGGGCCGCGGGAAGTCAACCGTGCACGGACGACCTGCGGTCCACGGCCTGGTGAACCGTCCAGCTCGACGCCGCGAACAGGCTGCCGGATCCGGCGGGAAAGCTGACGTACCGCCACGAAGGGGGCGCGGGTTTGCCCCTGCCCCTGGGGCAGGGGGCACAGTGGCGGGCGTGCAGGAGGACATGATCACCATCGGTGAACTCGCCGCCAGGACCAGGCTCAGCCTCAAGGCCCTGCGGCTCTACGGCGCGCGGGGGCTGTTGCCGCCCGCCCTGGTCGACCCGCGCACCGGGGTGCGCCGCTACGGCCCGGCGCAGGTCGAGCGAGCCCGGCGCATCGCGCTGCTGCGCGCCGCCGGGCTGCCGCTGGCGCGGATCCCGGCGGTGCTGGACGTCGACGGCGACGCCGCCGAGGGCGCGGGCGCGGGCGCGGGCGAGCGGGCGCTGCTGGCGTACTGGCGGGAGCGGGAGGCCGAGCACGCGGCCCGCCGGGAGGCGGTGGGCTACGCCCGAGAGGTTCTGACCGGAAGGAGCACCACCATGTTCGAGATCGCCGAGCGCGACGTGCCCGAGCAGCACGTCCTGTTCGTCCGGCGGCACGTGGACGCCGCCGCGCTGCCCGGCTTCCTCGCCGAGGCCGGCGAGTCGCTGCTCGGGCGGCTGCGGGAGGTCGACGCGTGCCTGTCCGGGCCGCTGTTCGCGGTGTTCCACGGCCTGGTGGGCGAGGACTGCGACGCCCTGGTCGAGGTCTGCGCCCCCACCCCGAACGCCGTCGGGCCGCACGGCCCGTTCGGGGTGCGCATCGAGGCCGCGCACCGCGAGGCGTACACCGCCCTGCCCCGGCGGGGCTTCGCCGCGATGGCCGCCGCCCACGACGCGGTGGGCGCCTGGGTCGCCGCACGCGGGTACCGGCGGGGCGGGCCGAACCGGGAGGTGTACTACCCGAACTGGGCGACCGCCGGGCCGGAGGAGCACGTCGCGGACGTCGCCGTGCCGCTGGCGGCGGGGTGACGGGCAACTGCCCGACCGCCGTACGGCTTTCTGGACTTGTGGGTCCATTTTCGGCTGCCTACCGTGCTGTTCACCCTCCCCCGAACGAGCCCGTACAGAAAGGTGTCAGCCCATGCACGCGATCCGGATCGAGGAGCACGGCGGCCCCGAGGTCATGCGCTGGACCGAGCTGCCGGACCCGGTCCCCGGCCCCGGCGAGGCGCTGGTGCGCCTGGGCGCGGCCGGCGTCAACTACATGGACGTCGGCGCCCGCGCCGAGGGCGGCCCGGGCTGGGCGGCGCCGGCGGTGCTCGGCGCCGAGGGCATGGGGTACGTCGCCGCCCTCGGCTCGGGGGTGGACGGCCTGGCCGTCGGCGACCGGGTGGCCTGGTTCTACCACCCGGGCAGCTACGCCGAGTTGCTCGCGGTCCCGGCCGCCTCGCTGGTCAAGGTGCCCGACGGGGTGCCGGACGAGGTCGCGGGCGGCCTGCTGATGCAGGGCCTGACCGCGAGCCACCTGAGCACCGAGACCTACCCGATCGCCCCGGGCGACACCGCGGTGGTGCACGCGGCGGCGGGCGGCGTCGGGCGGCTGCTCACCCAGCTGGTCAAGGCGCGCGGTGGCGACGTCATCGGCCTGGTCTCCCGCGAGGAGAAGGCCGCCGTCGCGAAGGAGGCCGGCGCCGACCACGTGCTGGTGCACTCCGGTGGCGGCTTCGAGGACCGGATCAGGGAGCTGACCGGCGGGCGCGGGGCCGACGTCGTCTACGACGGCGGCGGCGCCGACACCTTCCGCTCCTCCCAGCTGGCCCTGCGCCCGCACGGGGTGCACGCCTACTACGGCCCCTTCATGGGCGTGCCCGAGCTGCGGCCCACCGACCTGCCGAACAGCATCCTGCTGACGTACCCGGTGGTGCACCACCACGTCCCCACCCGCGAGGCGCTGGTACGGCGCGCCGGCGAGCTGTTCGACCTCGTTCTGGCGGGCGGGCTCACCCCGCGGGTCACCGGCCGCTACCCGCTGGCCGAGGCCGCCCGGGCGCACGCGGACCTGGAGTCCCGGCGCACCACCGGCAAGCTGGTCCTGCTGCCGTGAGCGCCCTCGCGAACCCGCCCGTGAACGCCGTGTCCGCCGTGGACGCCGTGAACGCGCTGGAGGGGCACGTCCCGCCGACCCGCAAGGGCGCCGCGACCAGGCAGCGCATCATCGAGGGCGCCGCGCAGGAGATCCGCGCGGAGGGCGTGTTCGCGCTGCGCCTGGAGGACGTGATGGCCCGCACCGCCACCAGCAAGAGCCAGCTGTTCCACTACTTCCCCGGTGGGAAGGACGAGCTGCTGCTGGCCGTGGCCCGCTTCGAGGCGGCCCGGGTCCTCGACGACCAGCAGCCGGAACTGGGCTCCCTCACCTCCCGGGAGGCCTGGTGGCAGTGGCGCGAGAAGGTCCTCGCCCGCTACCGCGCCCAGGGCGTCAGCTGCCCGCTGCACGTGGCGCTGTCCCAGCTGGGCACCGCCACCGGCGCGGGCCGGACGGTGGCCGCCGAGCTGCTGGGGCAGTGGCAGCGCCAGCTCGCCGCGGGCGTGCGCCATCTCCAGGGCAGCAAAGTGGCCGCCGCCGGGCTGGACGCCGAGCGGGAGGCAGCGGCACTGCTGGCCGGGATCCAGGGCGGGGTGCTGATCCTGATGACCACCGGCTCCACCGACCACCTGGAGGCGGCACTGGACTCGGGCCTCGCCCGGCTCGGGCTGACCTCCTGACGGCGGGCGGCGTCCTGACGGGGAGCTGACCTGGAGCCGACGGCGGGGCGCGTGTAAGCGCTCCGGAAGTGACGCAGCGGGGTCACACCCGTACGGACGGGCACCGCCCAGGTGTGCAATGGGCCACATTCCCAGGCCTGTTGGGGGCTTCGAGTGACGAGGGTCACGCCCGGTGCGTGTTCGGGGCGCGCGGCGGCGCCTCGTCCCGGCAGGACTGGGCGGGCGGCGATCCGGCACGGGCGAAGGGCCTGTCCGCTTCGGGACCTTGGTCGTGAATCCCCTCGACCTTCGGCCCGGTGGCGGGCCCGCGAGGGCCGGGCAACCGTGGACGGTCGCCCGTTGTGACCGGGCGATGGCGCCGTCCGACGTGGGCGGCGCCTTTCCCTGCCGTCTACCCGGCGCACGGTGCGCGGTCGCGTGCCGTACGCTCCGGAGGACCCCAAGCACATGTCCCAGACCATCGACAACGCCCCGTATACCGCGTTCCACCGCAGGCTGGCCCTCGCCTGCTCAGGCGGACCCCTGCTCGACGGCTACATTCTGAGCATCGTCGGCGTCGCCCTGATCGGGATGCGCCCGGACCTCGGGCTGTCCACCGCCGAGGTCAGCCTGATCGGCGCCGCCGCCCTGGTCGGAATGTTCGTCGGCGGCGCGCTCTTCGGCGTGCTGACCGACAAGATCGGCCGGGAGGTGATGTACACCGCCGACCTGCTCGTGATGGTCGTCTGCTCGGTGCTCTCCTTCTGGGTGGACGCGGTGTGGGCGATCACCGTGCTGCGCTTCGTGCTCGGCATGGCCGTGGCCGCCGACTACCCCATCGCCACCTCGCTGCTCGCCGAGTGGCTGCCCACCAAGCACCGCGGCCGGCTGCTCGGCAAGCAGATCATCGCCTGGTACGCCGGCTCCGTGCTCGCCTACGTGGTGGGCTACCTCTTCCTGGAGCTGGCCGGGCCGGGCAGCTGGCGGTGGATGCTGGCGAGCTCCACGGTGCTGTGCGTGGTGTTCCTGGTGATCCGGCGCGGCTCCCCGGAGTCGCCGCGCTGGCTGGCCGCCAACGGGCGGGTCGGTGACGCGGTGCGCGTGGTCGAGAAGCACCTGGGCGTGCGCGTGGACGGCCGGGAACTGATGCCCGACCCGGCCGAGCGCGGCCGCCCCGTCGGGCTGCGCCTGCTGATGACCCAGCCCTACCGGCGCCGCACCCTGTTCTGCGGCCTGTTCTTCCTGTGCCAGGTCGGCCCGCTGTTCGCGATGCTCACCTTCGGCCCGCAGATCCTCTCCTCCTTCGGCATGCCCGGCGGCACGGTGATGGAGACCCTCGGCACCGGCCTGATCAGCCTGGTCTTCCTGCTCGGCTGCTACCCGGCGCTGCGCCTGATCGACACCCGCGGGCGCCGGCCCGTCATCATCTGGTCCTTCGCGCTGATGACCGTCCCGCTGGCGCTGCTGGGCGTGTGGCCCACCGCCCCGGCCGCCGTCGCGCTGCTGGCGCTGTGCGCGTACGCCTTCCTGTGCGGCGGGCCGAACGTGCTCGACTGGACGTACCCCAACGAGCTGTTCCCGACCGAGATCCGGGCCACCGCGGTGGGCGTCGCCACCTCGGTCAGCCGGATCGGCGCGGCCGTCGGCACCTACCTGCTGCCGCTGTCGCTGACCGGGCTGGGCACCGGCCCGACCATGCTGATCGCGGCCGGGACCACGGCCGTCGGGCTGCTGGTCTGCGTCCTGTGGGCCGAGGAGACCCGGGGCACCGCCCTCGGCGCCTCCCCCGCCGCTGCCGCCGGCGTGGCCGCGGGTGCCGCGGGTGCGCCGCGCGCCGCCCGGGGCGCCGTCCCGAGCCAGCGCGTCCCGCAGACGGCGCGCTGACGGCCGGCTGACTGCCCGCGCTGACGGCCTGCGCGCACGACACCGACGGCGCCGCCCGGTCCTCCCGGGCGGCGCCGTCCGGCGTCCCGGGGTGCCAACTCCCGTACCCGGCCGCCGAATCCGCCGCCCTCAGCCCGCCGCCCCACACACCTCGGGCAGCGGGCGGCCGCGCCACCACCCGACCTCACCAGGGGCCAACTCCCGCTTCCCACAAACGTTCCAGGGTGGCGCGGTAGGCCCCCCACGCAATGTCCGAGCCGTAGGGGTGGGGCGTGAGGGGGTCGTCGCGTTCGACGCCGGCGGGCAGCCGGCCGGTGACGGGTGTGACCAGGCGTCTGCCGTGATGGGCGAAGTGCGTCCAGAAACCGACGGCGAGCGGCGCGACGGCCACGCCCACGGGTGCGGGCCAGGGCTCGCCGGTCTGTGGGTGCCGCGGCACCACCGCGATGTCCGGGAGGGGGTCGGGCAGGAGCAGGCCCGGTCCGGCCAGGGCCGCCCGCTTCACCGGCCGCCCGGCCGCGCGCTCGGCCGAGTGCCCCGGCGGGAGCAGCCGGTTGTACGGGGCTCGGAAGGCGGCGGCGAGGGGGCCGCGGAAGGCGTCCGCGAGGGGGCCGTCGGGGAGGATGACGGGCGAGCCGTCCGCGGCGGCGACCAGGTGGGCGAGCGTCACGGCCGACTCCATCTCCCAGCGCGGTTCCCAGCGCCCCGTCGGGTCCGCCGGCTCGGTGGCGCACCACCACTGGGTGAGCGCGGCCCAGTCGGTGGCCGGACGGGCGGGGCCCGCGGGGACGGGGCGTACCGCGTCCGGCTCCAGCCAGGTGGCCTGCCACAGGGAGCAGGCGTCGAGCCGGGTCGCCACCTTCCCGCCGCAGCCGGCGCAGGTGACGTTCGGGCCGTTGCGGCCGTCGATGCCGCAGCAGGCGCCGGGTTCGCTCCGCTGGACGAGGACGGTGCCGTAGGCGTCCCCGGGGGCGATCACGATCGAGCGGGCCGGCCTGGCAGGGTGCTCGTCGACGGCGTAGGTGCCCGATTCCATCAGGACGGGCATGGGGTGGCCGTTGCCGTAGGAGAAGCCCGCGTAGACGGGGTACGGGACCCGCGACAGCGGCGCGGTCAGCGCGTGTCCGCACCGCCCGCACTCGAAGACCTCCATGCACTCCCCTGTCCCGGCGCCGGGGACGGTTGAGGCGGCGCCGGTGGGCGAGTATCGCGGGCCCGGCGGGCCGGGGCCAACGGGTTTTCCACCGGCCCCGGGCACCGCCACCTCGCCCTGTCAGGCCAGGTCGGCGCGTTCGGCGGCGGGGACGGGCTCGCGGTCCAGGGTGGCGGTGAAGACGGTCATCAGCTTGGGCTCTCGCAGGTGGGAGGGCGCGCTGACGGAGCACCCTTGCAGATATCTGCACGCGCAATTATTGTTTGCGAATGTAAGTGCAGCTGCAAAAGTTGCATGCTCTCCTCTTCGCGCTGGCGCCGACCCCATCGGGAGTCCGACATGAGCACCTCCCTCTTCGCCCCGTTCACCCTGCGGTCCCTGACCGTCCCCAACCGGATCTGGATGCCGGCGATGTGCCAGTACAGCGCCGTCCCGGACGGGGACACGGCCGGCGTCCCGACCGACTGGCACTTCGCCCACCTCGCGGCCCGCGCCGCCGGCGGCACCGGGCTGATCATCACCGAGGCCACCGCGGTCAGCCCCGAGGGGCGCATCACCCCGTACGACCTCGGCATCTGGAACGACGAGCAGGTCGCGGCCTTCCGCCGGATCACCGACTTCCTGAAGAGCCAGGGCACCGTCCCGGCGATCCAGCTCGCCCACGCCGGCCGCAAGGGGTCCACCGAGCGCACCTGGGTCGACCGCGGGCGGCCCGTCACCCCGGGCGAGGAGCACGGCTGGACCCCGGTCGGCCCCAGCGCCGAGGCCTTCTCCCCCGCCCACACCACGCCGGACGAGCTGACCGAGGAACAGATCGGCGCGATCGTCCGGCAGTTCGCCGACGCCGCCCGGCGCGCGCTCGACGCCGGCTTCCAGGTCGCCGAGATCCACGGCGCCCACGGCTACCTGGTCCACGAGTTCCTCTCCCCCGCGGCCAACCACCGCACCGACGGCTACGGCGGCTCCTTCGAGGGGCGCGTCCGCTTCGCACTGGAGGTCGTCGACGCCGTCCGCTCGGTGTGGCCCGAGGACCTGCCGGTCTTCTTCCGTATCTCCGCGACCGACTGGATCACCGAGAACCCGCAGGACGGCCGGGAGGGGTGGACCTCGCAGGACACCGTCCGCCTCGCCAAGGAGCTCCAGGCCCACGGCGTCGACCTGCTCGACGTCTCCACCGGCGGCATCGTCCCCGACGCCCGCATCGAGGCCGGGCCCGGCTTCCAGGTGCCCTTCGCCGAGGCCGTGCGCCGCGGGACCGACCTGCCGGTCGCCGCCGTCGGCCTGATCACCGACCCCGCCCAGGCCCAGGCCATCCTCACCGAAGGCCGCGCCGACGCCGTCCTGATCGGCCGCGAACTGCTCCGCAACCCCTACTGGGCCCGCCACGCCGCCGCCACCCTCGACGCCAAGGTCCCCGCCCCCGCCCCGTACCACCTCGCCTGAACCCCGCAAGCCCCCGGAGCAGGAAGTCGACCACCCCGACTTCCTGCTCCCCGGGGCCACACCAACCGCCCCACCCCGCACAGGCAGTCGGGCCCGTCGACTTTCCACTCCCCCGCGCGGGCACCGGCCTCCCCGCACGGGCGCGGCCTCACCAACAACCCGGCCCCGCACAGAAAGTCGAACCCGCCGACTTCCTCTCACCCACGCATGGGCACAGCCCGCACAGTGAAGGCTTCAGTGGTGCCCCCTCAGACTCCTTCGCCGTCACCCGAAAGGGCGCTGGAGCCGTACGAGTCGCCCTCGGTTCGGGCGACGGTTTCCCTGGCGGCACGGCCACTGAGCAAACCGGCATGGGCGGCGAACTCCGGCAAGAGCAGACGCAGTGCCCGGCGCCCGTGAAGCGCGGCAAGAACGCCGATCTCCTCCGGCCCGGCCGGGGTGGCACCGGGAAGGGGATGCAGGCGGCGCATCTCGCGCAACAGCTTGCTCCCGGCCAGTGTCCGCGCCGGGGCGCACAGGACAGTGAGCGAGAGTACGGCCAGGGGCATACCCGCCCAGAAGGCTTCCTGCGCCGCGATGGCCACGCCCGTACCGCCTGCTGCCAGGGCCAGCAGGCCCGCCACTGTCAGCCGGGCTTGTCCGCATCGCAGGCCACGCCCGGCCAGTTCGGCGCGCATCTCCTCCCGAGCCCGCCGTACCGCCGGAGCGGCGGCGGCATCGGCCAACGACAGCTCCCGGCCGAACGCCTTCCACACGGCCCGGTGCAGCGAAGTCACGTCACGTCCGGGGCCGGTGTGCACCACCCGCCGCAGCCGGCCAAGCCGGCCGACATCGATCGCCCCCGCAAGGTGGAGTTCTACGACGGCCACTTCCAGCGCGGCCTTCGAACCGCCCCGCACTCCCGCGACACCGGCCGCTGTCAGGCCGTCCGTCCGCCCTCTGACGGGCAGCCACCGCAACAGCCCCGCACCGACAAGCCCGGCCACCGCGCACACGACACCGATCGATCCCATCACGCCCCCCGTCAACGGACAGCAGACCCTCCCCGGCCCGCTTCCCCGAAGAATGACACGGCCGGGTGACCGTCGCTCAGTTTCAGGCCCCCCACCCTGCGCGGAAAACCAGGCCCGCCGACTTTCCGCGTTCCGCCTCCCACCGCGGCCACAACCTCGCCTGCCAAGCGCACAGGAAGTCGGGACCCGCCGACTTCCCACTCCACGCGGGGCGAAGCCGGCCGGCACAGCACGGCGCTCGGGCGTGTTTGCGTCGCCCCCCTTCGGACGGGGGGTCACAGGAAATCTTTCGGCTCGGGTAGGGCGCAGTGATGCCATTTCAGGGGGGTCGGACCGCAAATTTTCCTGTGAAGGCGGGTCAGCGTGTCGGGTTTGAGTTGGAGTGTGCTCCAAGTTCTACGGTTCTGCCGTGGTCGCCGCCGCCCGGTGGTCGGCGGCCGGGACGACGGGAGAGGAGCAGCGCGGATGAGTGGGTCCGTGGAGGAGGCCGAGGTTCGGCGGGAGCGTTTCGCGCACGGGTTGGAGGTGCTCGACCGGGTCGACGGGGAGGCTGGTCGGCGGGTGGTGGAGGCGCTGGGTGACATCAGTCCCGAGCTCGGGCACCAGGTGGTCGCGTGGGGGTTCGGGGAGATCTACAGCCGTCCGGGGCTGGCGCCGCGTGAGCGGCAGTTGGTCACCCTGGGCATGTTGACCGCGCTGGGCGGGTGCGAGCCGCAGCTGGAGGTCCACATCAACGCCTCGCTGAACGTCGGGCTGACGCCGCAGGAGATCGTCGAGGCGCTGCTGCACTCCGCCGCCTACTGCGGCTTCCCGAAGGCCGTGAACGCCACCTTCGTCGCCAAGAAGGTGTTCGGCGAGCGCGGCCTCCTGCCGGTCACGGAGGACCGGTAGTCCCGATACCGCAGGCGCCGCCCCCTCCCCGTTCCGCTGCCGGGGCCGGTCGCACGGGCAGTCAGGCCCTTGTGCTGTACTACCTGCTCTTCCGTGTCCGTCCCGCATCGCCTCCGGAGGCACCCCCGATGAGCACCACCTGTCCGACGTGCGCGGCGGCGGACGAAACCGTCGCCGTGCGAGAGGCCCTGCTGGACACCGACCGGCCCCTCGACCCGCCGACGCGGGAGCTGCTGTCGATGCCGTCCGAGCCCGGGGGCGCGAGCGTGGCCGCGATCACCCTCTTCGTCCTGGCCGGTCTCTTCGGCCTGCTGGGACTGCGCGCGCTCCTCTCCGGCGACGGCGACGGCAACGGCGACAGCTCCGACACCGCGTACCAGGCCGGCTACCACTACGGTGCGCTCCTCGTCGCCGCGATCCTGCTGGGCATCGGACTCGCCGTCCACGCCCGCTATCGGAAGCGTCGGAGTGGGGCCGCCGAGCAGTGGCCGCGGACCTACGACCAGTGGCAGCGGCTCCACCGGGTGTGGCGGGCGACGTGGCTGTGCCGGCGCTGCCGCGCCGTGTTCCTGCCTGCGGCGTCGCTGCGCCCTGACTCCGCCGCCTCGCCGTCGGCCGCCTCGCCCGCGGTGCCCGTGGCGCAGTTCCGGCAGTGGGCGGCGACCGTGGCGCGACAGGACGACCATTCCGGCGCCCCGACCACGTCGGCCTGACCGTCGCCGTCACGCCCGCGGGCGCCTCGCTGCCCGGTGCGTGACGGGCCGGCCCGATGCCGGCCCAGGGCCCCGCGCACGAGTGCGGGAGGCCGACGGCCCCGGCCTCCCGGGGAGCGGACCCTCGACGCCCCCACCGAGCCGCAGCGAGGAGTCGGTCCGGCCGACTTCTCGTGCCGAGGCAGGTAGTGGCGCCTACGGCGAAGGCGGGATCGGTGGCGGCTCCTCCTCGGGCAGCAGGTGCCGGCCGAGGTGCGCCGTGAGGAACGTGGTGATCACATCCGCATCAGCGGACTCCGCTGGCAGGTCACCCGGACGGGGCTGGTAGAGCCCGATGAGTTCATCCCGCAACCTGGCATCGAGAAGCGGCGCTTGGTAGCGGTCGATGGTCCCGCGGTAGAACAGCCAGTCGAAGATCCTGACACCGGGGCAGCGGCCGGACTGCGGTGACCGCGCCAGATGGCTGTCCTGCCAGGAGCCGACGTAGACGTAGTCCGCGTTCCTCAGTGCTCCGTCGAGGTTCGGGGTGGGGAGGTCCTTCAGGTTCCAGTAGACACGGGCTTCGGCTTCAGGCACGGGTCCCGGGACCGCGGCAAGCCAGAGACGATGTTCGAACACCGAGTCAGCCTGACAGACCGCCACCGGATCCGTCGCCACCCGCGCTCTCCCCTCCCGTGCCCGCCGAGAGCGACCGTGCCGACGCGGTGAGGACGAGGAGGACGAGGAGAGCGACGTGAGATCCCCCGGACCGGAGCGAGAAGTCGGCCCGTCCGACTTCTCGTGCCGAGGCGGGCCGGGGCGGGCCGAGGCGGTGGCCACCGGATCCACCGGATCCGCCAGGGCGACCGGGGCGACCGGGGCGTCAGTCCCGCCGCAGCAACCAGCGGTAGATCAGGACTGCCGTGACGGCGCCGACGGCCAGGACCGCGGCGTCGACCCCTTCGAGTACGGCCGGGTCCTGCCCGTGGTGCTGGTACACCCCGGACAGCAGGGCCCTGGCGGCCAGGGCCGCCACCGCCCCGCCGCCGGTGGCGAGCAGGGCCTCGACCTGGCCGGTGCGCCGGGGCACCGGCTCAGAACCCGGTCAGGGTCGTCTTGCCGATCGCCGTACCGGACTCCTGGAGGCGGTGGGCGGCCCGGAGATTGGCGGCGGTGACGGGGCCGAGGTCGCGGGTGGCGGTGGTGGTCAGGACGCCCGCGTCCACCAGGCGCGCGACCCGGTCGAGGATCCGGTGCTGCACGGCCTGGTCGGCGGTGGCGTGCAGGGAGCGGGTGAACATGAACTCCCAGTGGAAGGAGATGCTCTTGCCCTTGAGGACACCGATGTCCAGGGAATCGAAGTCGTCGATGGCGACGATGCCGCCGAAGGGGTTCAGTGCCTCGGCGTAGGCGGTGAGGTTGCGGTCGGTGGCGACGGTGCCGAAGACGTGGTCGAGGCCGCCGGGGGCGGCCTTCGCCAGTTGCGGGCCGAGCGGGAGCGTGTGGTCGATCACGTGGTCGGCGCCCATGCGGCGGGCGAAGTCGGCCGACTCCGGGCGGGACGCGGTGCCGATCACGGTCAGGCCGGTGAGGGTGCGGGCGAGCTGGGTGACGAGCGAGCCGACGCCGCCCGCGGCGGCGGTCACCAGCAGGGTGCCGCCCTGTTCCGGGCCGCCGGTGCCCAGGCCGAGGCGCTCGAAGAGGCCTTCCCAGGCGGTCAGCGCGGTCAGCGGCAGCGCGGCGGCACCGGCGAAGGAGAGGGTGGCCGGCTTGTGGCCGACCAGGCGCTCGTCCACCGCGTGGTAGCGGGAGTTGGCGCCGGGCCGGTCCAGGGCGCCGGCGTAGTACACCTCGTCGCCGACCTCGAACAGCTCCACCTGCGCGCCGACCGCGACCACGGTGCCGGCCGCGTCCCAGCCCAGCACCCGCGGCTCTCCGCCCGGGTCGGCGTTCTGCCGGACCTTGTGGTCCACCGGGTTGACGGCCACCGCCTCCACCCGCACCAGCAGGTCGCGCGGGCCCGGCCGGGGTACGGGCAGCTCGACGTCGAGCAGGCTCTGCGGGTCGTCGACCGGCAGGCTCCGGCGGTAGGCGACGGCGGGCATCGTCGCGGGGATCGTGGTCGTCGCGGGCATCGGGGGTCTCCTCGTCGTCAGGGCGGCGCACCGCCGTCCGGGCACGTCGGCGACGGTATGCGAGGGGTAGTGGTTACCCGCAAGGACCATTGGTACCCATCGGGTACCGAAGCAGTACCCGATGGGTACCATCGGCGGGTGACGACGACCCGCACAACGCCGACCCACACACCGACGCCCCGCCCGACGGCGGCCCACGCCCCCGACTGCACCGACCCCAAGTCCGTCTACGCCGCGGCCTGCCCCTGCCGCGACATGCTCGACCTGCTCGCCAACAAGTGGAGCGCCCTCGCGCTGGGAGCCCTGGAGGACGGCCCGCAGCGCTTCGGCGCGCTGCGCACCCGCCTGCAGGGCGTCAGCCCCAAGGTCCTCACCCAGACCCTGCGCCGACTGGAGGAGCACGGCCTGGTCCACCGCGAGATCCACGCCGAGGTCCCTCCGCGGGTCGAGTACAGCCTCACCGCGCTGGGCGTGGACGCCTGCGTCCCGCTGGCGCACCTGCGTACCTGGGTGGAGCGCAACATCGACCGCTTCCCCGGCCCCGCCTGAGCCCGGCGGGCCCGAAGTGCCCTGGGGCGGCGGTGACTTGCCGACCCGGAGCTCTTCGGGCGTCGGCGGTTCGGCGGGTGCGGGGAGTTCACGGGGGGCCTCCTGCCGAGGAGCGAGGAGGCGGGGTCGGCCGGTCGCGGCACCCGCTGGGTGCGCGGCGGGTGCCGTGCGGGTGCCGCCCGGACTGGTGGAGATCCTGCTGCGGCCCGTCACGAATTCCTCATGACCGGATCACGACGTACGCACGGGCGGCCCGATGACATGCCATGGACAGGACACGACTCCCGGGTGAAGATGACCTTGCCCCGCCACCGTCCGTATCCGTACGGCCGTTCGGGCGGTGGAGCCGAGCACGCCCAGGGGCACGGGCGGGCGTGACGAAGTACGGAAGAGCGGAAGCAAGGAAGAGCGGCAGTGCCGGTGCGCCACCGCGGCGGCCGGTCCACCGGAGGGGCGGGGCGTGGAGTTCAGGATCCTGGGGACGTTGGAGGTGCGGGCCCCGGACTCCACGGTGCTCGCCGTCGGCGGGCGGCGCCAACAGGCCCTGCTGGCCGCACTGGTGGCCCATGCCGGTCGGACGGTGTCGGTGTCCCGGCTGGTCGACGCGGTCTGGGACGAGGCGCCGCCGGCCACGGCCGACCGCCAGGTCAGGAACATGGTCGGCCTGTTGCGCCGGGCGCTCGCCCCCGGCCCGGGGCAGGCCCCGCCGATCCGCACCGACGGCCCCGGCTATCTCCTCGACGGGCCCGAAGTACGGGTGGACGCCCTGGAGTTCGTCGCCCTGGTGGAGTCGGCCGCCACCGCGGGCGCCGAGCAGGCCGCCCGGTTGCGCGGCGCGCTGGCGCTGTGGCGCGGCCCGGCGCTGGACGGGCTGCCGGGCCGGGCGCTGGCGGCGGTCGCGGCCGGCCTGGAGGAGCGGCGGATGTCCGCCCTGGAGTTGCTCTACGAGCTGGAGCTGACGGCCGGGCGGCCCGACCGGATAGTCTCCGAACTCACCGCCCTGGTCGCCGAGTTCCCGATCCGCGACGGCCTGGTGCGGCACCTGATGACGGCCCTGGCCCGCTCCGGCCGGCACGCCGAGGGCCTGGCGGTCTACCGCCGTCACGCCGGGCACCTCGCCCAGGAGCTGGGCCTGGACCCCTCCCCCGAACTGCGCTCGCTCCAGCGCGAGTTACTGGGAGCGGCGGGTCCGCCCGCGCCCCACCGGTCCGAGCCGGCGGCCCCGCCCGCGCAGCCGCCCCGCCCGCGCCCCGCTCAACTCCCCTGGGAACTGCCGTCCTTCGTCGGCCGCGACGACCACCTGCGCACCATGGACCGCCACCTGACCGACCCCGGCGGCAACCCCGCCACCGACCCCACCGACGACCCCACCGGCTCACCCCCACCCCCGACGGCCGTCACCGTGATCACCGGCATCGCCGGCGGCGGCAAGTCGGCCCTGGCCGTGCGCTGGTCCCAGCGCGCCCGCGACCGGTTCCCCGACGGCCAGCTCTTCGCCGACCTGCACGGCTGGTCGCCGACCGGCCCGCAGGAGCCGCACGCCGTCCTCGCCGCCTTCCTGCGGGCCCTCGGCGTGCCGGCCGGGGAGATCCCGGGCCGGCTCGACGAGGCGGCCTCGCTCTACCGCTCCGTCCTGGCCGGCCGCCGGGTCCTGATCGTCCTGGACAACGCGCTCGACGCCGAGCAGGTCCGCCCGCTGCTGCCCGGCAGCGGCGGCTGCGCCGTCGTCGTGACCAGCCGCGACCGGCTCACCGGGCTCGTCGTGCGCGAGGGCGCCCACCGGATCGAGCTGGCGGACTTCAGCCCGGCCGAGGGGCGGGCGCTGGTGCGCCGGGTGCTCGGGGCCGAACGCGTCGAGGGCCGGGAGCGCGCCGTCACCCGGCTGCTCGACGCCTGCGGCCACCTCCCGCTGGCCGTCGGCCTCGCCGTCGCCCGGCTGCGCGACCGCCCGCACCACGACCTCGCCGACTTCGCCGCCGAACTCGCCGCCGCGGGCACCCGCCTGGACGTCCTCGAAGCGGACGGCGACGACCCGTCCACCCGGCTGCGCACGGTGTTCGCGCTGTCCTACCGCGCCCTCGACGCGCCCGCCGGACGCCTGCTGCGGCTGCTCGCGACCAGCCCCGCCGTCGACCTGTCGGAACCGGTCGCCCAGGCGGTCGGCGGACTGGACGGCGCGCAGAGCGCACGGCTCCTGCGCCGGCTGGCCAACGTCCACCTCCTCGCCGAGCACTCCGCCGGCCGCTACCGCTTCCACGACCTGGTCCGGCTGTTCGCCGCCGAGCGGGCCGCGCAGCAGGAGAGCGAGCACTCCCGCGGCCTCGCCCGGCGCCGCTGGTACGCCTGGTGCCTGCACCAGGCCTCGGCCGCCGCCCGGATGCTGATACCCGGACGGCCCCGGGTGCCACTGCCGCCCCCGCCCGAGGGCCTGCCCACCACGGCCTTCGCCGGACCGGACGAGGCCATGCGGTGGTGCGACGGGCAGCGCGACAACCTGCTCGCCACCCCCGGCCACGCCTACGAGCACCAGGACGACGAGACCGCCTGGAAACTCCCCGCACTACTGTGGATCCACCTCCACCGCAGCGGCCTGCACGCCGAACGGCTGGCCCTGGGCCGCACCGCGGTGGCCGCGGCCAGGCGCCTCGCGGACCCGCTCGCCGAGGGCCGCGCCCTCAACGACCAAGGCCACGCCTGGAGCACCGTGGGCGACCTGGTCCGGGCCCGCCGGCACTACGAACAGGCCCTCGCCCTGGTGCGCACGGCCGCCGACCCGGCGGCCGAGGGCCAGGTACTGGCCAACCTCGGCGCGCTCCACTTCTTCTCCCGCGACTACGCCGAAGCGGCCCGCCACTACGAGGGCGCCCTGTGGCTGCTGCCCGCCGACGGGCCGGACGCCGACCACTGGACGATCCGCCTGTGCGAGACCAGCCTGGCCTCGGTGCACCTCTTCCTCGGCCGGTACGAGGACGCGCGGGCCCTGGCCGAACGGCTGCTCGCGCCCGGACTGGGCCTCCACGACACCGTCCTGGGCTGCTCACTGCGCAACGTCCTCGGCCTCGCCCGCTACGCCGCCGGACGGCCCGACGAGGCGCTGCGCCACTTCGCGCGGTCCCTGTCCGTCGGCCGGCACGTCACCGGGTTCACCGACCAGCGGGCCAACTCCCTGGCCGGACTGGCCGCCGCGCAGCAGGCCCTGGGCCGCCCGGCCGCCGCCCGCCGCTCCTGGGCCGCCGCCCTTGACCTGTACCAGGACCTCCCCGCCCACTACCGCAGCCCGGTCGCCCTCCTGACCACCCTCGGCTTCACCCCACCCGACCTCCCCTGACCCGCCCCCGGCCGGCTACGACCACGAGGGCCGCCGGGGGTAGGCGGGCGGGAGGACCGCCGGAGGCAGGCGGACGGGACAGCCGCCGGGGGCACGAGGGGTACACGGGCGGGAGGACCGCCGAAGGCAGGCGGACGGGAGGGCCGCCGGAAGCACGCAGGAGCACACAGGCCGGGGGCCGCCGAAGGCGCGCAGGGGCACACAGGCGGAAGAGCCGCCTGAGGCACACGGCCGCCAGGGTCAGGCGGGAGGACCGGCCGGGCAGGCCCAGGCGGCGGCGGTCCGTCGGGAGAGCCCCTACTCCTCGACTACTCCTCGACCGGGCCGGGCAGGCTGAGCGTCACCCGCAGGCCGCCGGACGATTCGGGGGTCAGGTGGAGTTCCCCGTGGTGGGCCTCCGCGACGGCGGCGACGATGGCCAGGCCCAGGCCGTGGCCGCGGCGGGACGGGTCGGTCTCGGCGGTGCGGCCGCGCCCGCGCAGGAACGGTTCGGTGAAGGTGGCCACGGCGTCCGCCGTCAGCTGCGGGCCGGTGTTGGCGACGGTGAGGTGCACCCGCCCGGGCCGCTCGGGGTCGGCCCCGGTGGCGACGGTGACCCGCCCGCCGGCGCCGGCCGGCAGGTTGTGCCGCAGCGCGTTGTGCAGCAGGTTGACGGCCGCCTGGCGCAGCAGCACCGCGTTGCCGGTGGCCGGGGCGGGCCGCAGGTCGGCGGTGAGGGTGATGCCGACGGCCTCGGCCTCGTCGCGGACGGCGGCGAGCGCCTCGCCCGTGGCGGTGGCGAGGTCGGTGGGGGCGAGGTCGGGCGGGGCGTTGCCGAGGTCGGCGAGCTGGAGCAGGGCCTCGCTGATCTCGATGGCGCGCCGGTTGGTGTCCTGGAGGCGGGTGACGAGCAGGCGCCAGTCCTGGCCGGCCGGGTCGGCGGCGGCGACCTGGAGCAGGGTGTGGGTGATCGCCAGCGGGGTGCGCAGTTCGTGGGAGGCGTTGGCGGCGAAGCGCTGCTGGGCCTCGAAGGAGCGCTGGAGGCGCGCCAGCATCTCGTCGAAGGCGTCGGAGAGGTCGGTGAACTCGTCGCGCGGCCCGGCGAGGGCGATGCGGTGTTCCAGCGCCCCGCTCGCGGCGCGGTGGGCGGCGCGGGTGATGTCCTGCAGCGGGCGCAGCACCCGGCCGGCGATCAGCCAGCCGCCGACCAGACCGACGGCGGTCAGCAGGGCCAGGGCGTAGCCGCTGGCGGTGAGCAGGGAGTGCAGGATCTCCTGGCGGGAGGGGGCGTCGGAGCGGTAGCGGGGGTTGGAGGAGGTGAGGGGGTAGTTGGGGACGTAGCGCATGCCGACGTAGACGACGGCGAGGGAGAGGAGCCCGGCGGTGACGGCGAAGAGGGTGTAGCTGAGGGTCAGCCGCATCCGGGCGGTGAGGCGGTGGGGCCGTTTGCGCGCGGTCACCGGGAGCCCTCACCGGGGGCGGTACCGGGGTCGGCGAGCGGGTCGGCGAGGCGGTAGCCGACCCCCGGCACGGTGTGGATCACCCACGGGTCGCCGAGGCGTTTGCGCAGGCCGGAGATGGTGATGCGGACGGCGTTGGTGAAGGGGTCGGCGTTCTCGTCCCAGGCGCGTTCCAGCAGGTCCTCGGCGCTGATGACGCCGCCGCGCGCCGACATCAGGACCTCCAGGACGGCGAACTGCTTGCGGGACAGGCCCACGTAGCGGCCGTCCCGGTAGACCTCGCGGCGGAAGGTGTCCAGGCGCAGCCCGGCGTACTCCAGGACGGGCGGGGCGGCCTGGGCGGGGCGGCGGGCCAGCGAGCGCAGCCGTACGACGAGTTCGGCGAGGTCGAAGGGCTTGGTGAGGTAGTCGTCGGCGCCGAGTTCGAAGCCGGCGACCTTCTCGTTGAGGCGGGCGGCGGCGGTGAGCATCAGCACCCGGCAGCCCAGGGCGCGCTCGACGATGCTGCGGCAGACGTCGTCGCCGTGGGTGCCGGGGATGTCGCGGTCGAGGACGACGACGTCGTAGCTGTGGACGGCCAGGCGCTCCAGTGCCGCGTCGCCGTCGGTGACGATGTCGCTGGCGATCGCCTCCAGCCGCAGGCCGGCCTGGACCGCCTCCGCGAGGTAGATCTCGTCCTCCACCACCAGGACCCGCACGTGCCGTTCTCCCGTCGTCGCCGTTCGCACCTATTGGACCCCATGGGGTGTATCGAAAACGTATCGGCCTGCGCAAACGTCCTCGCAACACCGCGTCTCCTCCAATGGTCCGGCAACGGACGAACACACCGGGAGGCGGGAATGAACCCGACACGGACGACTGAGACGACTCAGCCGACGAACCAGGCAAACCAGGCGGACCAGGCCGTGGCTCAGGGCAAACGACGGCGGCTGGCCGCGGGCGCCTCCGCGGCGGCGGTGCTGGCCCTGGCCGGGGCGTGCGCCGCCGACCCGCCCCGCACCGAGGCCGTCCTGCGCTCCCTGGCGGCCACCGTCACCGCCCAGCCCACCACGGCCACGGCCGTGGCCGCGGCCGGGGTCGAGGAGGACGGGGAGATACCCGACGGCCGGACGCTGAGCCCCTTCGACACCGAGGCCCCGGCCGTGCGCAACCTGGACGGGCCGCTGCTCGAGGCCCTGCGGCGGGCGGCCGGCGACGCCCGGGCCGAGGGCATCGAGATGACCGTCACCTCCGGATGGCGCAACAAGGCCTACCAGCAGCGGCTGCTGGACAAGGCGGTGATCAAGTACGGGAGCGTGGAGCAGGCCCGCAAGTTCGTCAACACACCGGAGAAGTCCGCGCACGTCTCCGGCAAGGCGGTGGACATCGGGCCGACCAACGCGGACTACTGGCTGATCCAGCACGGCGCCCGGTACGGGCTGTGCCAGGTGTACTCCAACGAGATCTGGCACTTCGAGCTGCTCACCCGGCCCGGCGGGACCTGCCCGGCTCTGCTGCCGGACGCCGCCGGGTGAGGGGGCACACCGTGACCGACACCCCTGTCGAGGACTCCCGGCCGCCCCGGCGCCGGCCCGCACCCGCACCCGCACCCGCCCGGCGTACCGCGCCCCGGTGGCGGGCCGTACCGATGTGGCGGCGCGGGCGCGTGCCCGCCGCGCTCGGGCTGCTGACCGCCCTCGCCCTCGGCGACCACCGTCTGGTGCCGGGCCTCGGCCTGGGCCTGGGCAGCCTGTGGGAGAGCGCCCTGCCGTGGAGCGGCCTGGTGGCGGTGGCGGCGCTGCTGTGCGCGGCGCTGCGCCGGGCGCCGGTGGCGGCCTGCGCGGGCGGGGTGCTGGCCGTGGTGTGGGCGGTGGTGTTCGGGCCGGTGCTGCTGTCCGGCGGTCCGGCGCCGACGGGCGGCGGGGCCGGCGGGCCGGGGCTGACGGTGGTCACCCACAACGTGAACGCCGCCAACCCGGACCCGGCCGGCACCGCCCGCGCACTGCTCGCCGCCGGGCCGGACCTGGTCGCGCTGGAGGAGGTCACGGACGCGGCCCTGCCCGCCTACCGGGACGTACTGGAGCGGACGCTGCCCCACCACGCCCGCACCGGCACCGTCGCGCTGTGGAGCCGCTACCCGGTGACGGAGTCCCGGCGGCTGGTCATCGATCCCGGCTGGAACCGTTCCCTGCGGGCCGAAGTCAGCGCCCCCGGCGGGCCGTTGGCCGTGTACGTCGCCCACCTCGCCTCGGTGCGGGCTGGCGTCACCGGCTTCGCCACCGCCCACCGCGACCGTGACATCGCCGCCCTCGCCCGGGCGCTGGACGCCGAACCGCTGCGCCGGGTCCTGCTGTTGGGCGACCTCAACACCGCCGCGGACGACCGGGCGCTCGCCCCGCTCACCAGCCGCCTCACCGTGGCCCGTGGCGAGTCCGGGTCCGGTGTGGGCTTCGGGTTCGGCTTCAGCTGGCCGGCCGCCCTCCCCCTGGTCCGCATCGACCACGTGCTCACCCGGGGCCTGGCCGCCACCGCCACCGCCACCTGGACGCTCCCCGCCACACCCAGCGACCACCGCCCGGTGGCGGCACGGCTGTCGGCGTAGCGGTGGCCCTCGGCAGTCGGCCTCGGTCAGGCGACCAGCCGCAGCCAGGCCGCCGCGAGCGCGGCGTGACCGGCCGGCGTCGGGTGCACGCCGTCGGCGGACCAGTGCTCCGGCGCGCTCGACGCGGCGAGTTCGGCGAACCTGCCGTCGGCGGCGAGCAGTCGGGCGCCGTACCGGCGGGCGAGCCTGCGCACGGCCTGGATCTTCGGGTCCAGGTCGGCGCGCCACTGCTCGCGTTCCTTCTCGCCGATGAGTACGGCTGCGCCGGCCTCGACGACGCCGTGGATCGGCAGGAGGAACGGCTCGATGAGGATCAGCTCGGTGCCCGCCTCGACGAGGGGCGCGAGGAGGCGGTCGTAGTCGGCCTCGAACCGCTCCGCGGGGATCACGTGGCCCTTCGGGTCGAGGGTGTGCCGGCCCATGTCGTTGGCCCCGACGAGGACCGACAGCACGTCCGGGCGCGCGTCGAGCACGTCCGTCCGCCAACGGGCTTGCAGGTCCGTCACCTTGTCGCCCGCGTTCGCGGTGTTCAGCCAGGTCACCGGCCGGTCCGGGTGCCGGTGGGCCCACTCGCCCGCGATGCGCAGCGGGTAGCCGGAGCCGAGGCCGTCCTCGCTCTCGCGCCGCCGGCAGTCGGTGATCGAGTCGCCGGTGAACATCACGGTGCTTCCCGGGCGGAGGGTGATCGTCATGAGCGCTCCTCGGAGGAGGTGGGGCGGGACCTCCCGAGGGTGCCGCGCCGCGTCGTCACCGTGTCGTCAGCCCGCTGACGTCCGTCGGCAGATCGCTGCCATCTTCCCGGCCGAGATCATGACATGACGCAGCGTCAGCTCACCGGCACGGCGTCCTTCGGCGCGGTGTGCCAGTTGGTGACGACCGGCTTGTCGACCGGGGTGGTGCCGACGGGGACGCTCGCCGGGTTCGGGTCGGGGTTGCCGATGCCGATGATGACGTCGGTGAACTCGACCGCCTGGTTGCCCTTGGTGGTCTTGGCCATGACGCCCGCGTACGCGGTCTTGGCGCCGCTGAGGGTGATCTGCTCCCCGGTGCCGTGCTCGACGGGCGAGGCCTCGATGCCGCGCGAGCCGAACGCGATGACGGGGTGGCTCGTGGGCAGCGTGCAGGTGATGCCCGGCTTGGCCTTGGCGCTGATCAGGATGTAGCCGCCGGCCTGGGTCTCGCTCTTCGCGCCGAAGTCCAGGTCGTTGGCGCCGCAGACCTGGCCGTACCCGCTCTTGTCGGCGGCGGGCGCGGAGGGGGCGCCGGGGGTGGCGGAGGACTTGGGCGCGGCGGTCTTCGTCGGTGCGGCCTGGCCCGGGGCGGGCGTGGCGGGCGCCGTGGCGGCGGGTGCCGCGGCGGTGGCCGCGGGGCCGGTGGCGGCGGGGGCGGCCGCGTCGCTGTTGTCCGGTCCGCAAGCCGTGGCGGTGGCGGCGATCGCCGCGACGGCGGCGGCGGTGAGGACGAGGCGGCGCGTGCGCATGGGGCTCTCCTGTGGGCGTTCGGGTGTGCGGTTCTCCGGTGTGTGACCACCGTAAGTGGGGGTCGTTCACGGGCTGGTGCGGGAAATATCCCGATCTTGTTCCAGAAGGCGGGGACGAACAGCCCGGGGAAACACGGCGGGGAACGCGGCAGGGCCGGCTCCCCCGAGGGGGAACCGGCCCGGTGGCCGAAGCAGGGTCAGGCCAGAAGGTCCGACTGGAGAGTGACGACCTGTCGGAACGGCGCGATCGGGACGCCGGCGGGGTTGGTCATGGTGATGACGGCGAGGAGGTCGGAGGCGGAGAGGTAGGCGACCCGGGCGGTCGGGGTGCCCTTGGTGCCGGCCGCGGTGGACTCCACGGTGGTGAGGCTGACGCCGTCGAGAGTGTCCCAGTCGTCGTGGGGGGTGCTCTTGGTGTCGGCGGCGGCCTTGGGACGGCCCTTGCCGCGCAGGTCGGCGAAGGCGTCCCAGGACTCCTTGGAGGAGCCGAAGCGCAGCAGCCGGATCTGGGTGCGGGTGCCGTCGGAGGCGGTCCACTCCCGGACGGTGGCCGCGCGGCAGGCGTCCTCCAGCAGCAGGACCCGGGCCTTGACCGCGTCCTGCTGCTCGTCGGCAAGCGCGTCGCAGGGCACCCACGGGGCGACCTCGGAGCCGGGAGCGGGCGTGGCGGAGGGCGCGGCGGCGGAGGGCGCGGCGGCGGAGGCCGAGGGGGTCGGCGCCGGGGAGGCGGTGGGCGAACCCGAGGCGGTGGGCGCCGGGGTGGGGGCCGGGAAGACGGGCGGGGTCAGGGAGCCGCCGGCCTCCTTGGGGGCGGGCAGCAGCAGGTGGCGCAGGTCCGCGTGGTGCAGGGACGTGCCCCGGCCGTCCGGGGCGTTCTTCCCGGCGGGCAGGGGCGGCAGGGTCAGCGGCGCGAAGGTGTAGCGGCCGTCGCTCGCGGTGGCCAGGCCCGGCAGGTCGGTGCGGTCGGGCGCGGTGACGGCCAGGGCGGTGCCGGTGCCGGCGAGGGCGAACACCAGGGCGGCGCAGCTCCAGCGCACCGCGGCCTTGCGGCGGCGGGTGCGGCGGGCCGCCTGCTCCGCGAGAACGGCGGGGTCCACGGGGGCTTCGGGGGCTTCGGGGGCGGCGACGGGCTCGGCGAGCGCCGCCAGGACCGGATCCGCCTCGGGAGCGCTCCCGGGCGCGGGCACGCTCTCGGGCGCGGGCGGCGGCGGGGTGGCGTGGTCGGTCATACGGACGCTCCCGGGCGGGCGAGGCGGTCGAGCTGGAGGGTGAAGAGGGCGACGATCTTGTCCTTGGGCAGCGGCGCCACGCCCTCGGCGCTCATGATCACCAGGAGGTCGCCCTCGGCGGCCGAGCACTCCAGGTAGTCGATCGGCGCGGACGGCGGCGCGGGCATCAGGTAGCAGTGCGCCTCGGGGTGGCCGGGGATGGCCGGGCCGATCCGGAACAGGCCGGTGTCGCCGGTGAAGACCGCGGTGTACTCGTTGATCCGCTGCACTTCCTGCTGGTTGAACTGGCGCAGCCTCAGGCCGACCACCAGGTCGTCCCCGGCGGCCCGGTAGGTGCGCACACCGGTGGCCTTGACGTGCATGCTCTCCCAGTAGGAGCGCATCTTGTCGCGCTTCTCCTTGGGGAGTTGCTGGAGGTCGGACTCCAGTTCGGCGGACAGCTGCTCGCCGTTCAGCTCGTTGTCGTTGCCGTAGCCGCCGTCGTCCGGGCCGAGTTCGTAGCCGGCCGGGACGGGCAGCAGCAGGTCCCGCAGCGAGCCGAAGTGGCTGCCGTTGGACTTGGCGCCGTACGGCGTGGCGGTCGCGGTGGGGGTGGGAGCGGTGGACGGGGCGGCGGCGGTGGCCTGCGCGGGGTCGTCGTACTGGGTCTTGATGATGCCGATGCCGATGGCCACGCCGACCAGCGCGGCCGCGGCGGTCGCGGCACCCGCGCGCAGCAGCCGGCGGGACGCGGGGCTCGGCCCGGCGGGGTCGGCGGGGTCAGCGGGCGCGGCGGGGTCGACCGGCATCGCGGGTTCGGCGGTCTCGACCGTCACGGCGTCGGGCGCCGGCTCGGGCTCGGGCGCGCCCGGGGCGGGTGCGGCGGTCACGGTGTCGTCGTTCATACCAGCCGCTCCCATTGCCGCTTGGCGATGTCCTTGAGGATGTCGGGGTTCACCGGCTGGGCGGCGAAGACCTCGACCTTCATCTGCAGCGGGCCGCGCTTGGCGTAGGCCTCGCCGAGGTAGTACGAGTCGTTGCTGTCGGCCCACTGGCGGGGCGTGGCGTCCACCTTGTAGCCGCCGCTGGCGCCGTCCGCGAAGGCCGGCCAGCTGGGGGACTTGGCCATGTCGGCGTGGTCGGCGGTGTACTGGATCAGCGTGACGCGGTAGCGGACGTCGTCCTTCTTCCAGGCGACCTCGGCCGCGCGCCGGAAGCCGCTGGAGATGAGCTCCTTGAACTTCTTCGCCTCGTAGCCGCTCTCCTCGGCGAGTTCGCCGATCGAGATCCAGGCCGGCTTGTCCGGGAAGTCGGCCCAGGGGGTGCTGCCCTCGGGGGCGCTGATCAGCAGCTTGGTCAGGTCGCCGTCGATGGCGAGCGGCTTGGGCTGCTCGGCGGCGAGGGCGGCCGGGTCGACGGTGTCGGCCGGGTAGGACGGGTGGGCGACCTGGAGCGGTGGCAGCGGCGTGGGCGGGCGCTGGGCCTGCACGGCGTAGCCGATGCCGCCGCCGACCAGGGTGCCCAGCACCAGGGCGCAGGCGCTCAGCAGCACAGGGCGAGGGCGGCGCGGGGCGCGCGGGGCGGGGGCGACCTCGGCCGTCAACTGCTCGTCGGGGAGGGCGGGTTCACTGCTGTCAACAGCGATGGGCGGGGCCGCGGGCGGCGGCGGAACGGCGGGCGACGGCTCCGCGGGTTCGGTGGTCACGGAAGTGGCTCCAGAGGAGGAAGAAGGGGAAAGGGCGGGCGGACGGGAGCCGGGCTCAGCCGCCGGTGGTGAGCCACTCGCGCTGGCGCTTCATCAGCTCGTTCAGCAGCGCCTTGTCGGGTGTCCCCTTCACGTCGACGTCGATCGTGTACTGGACGTCGCCCTGGCTGGAGATGCCGCTCATCGAGCCGGTGTACGACTCGTGCTTGGGGGTCTGCAGGTAGCCGTGGCCGCCCGGGTCGCCGTCGATGTCGAACGGCTCCAGCGACTTGATCTTGTAGCCCTTGACGAAGTCGCGCGCCATCGCGGTGGAGCCGAACTGCAGGATGGTGACGGTGACTTCGGCCTTGCCGTCGGCGGTCCGGTACATCCGGGTCGCGCCGCCCTTGTAGCCGTACGAGCCGAGGATGTCCATGATGCCGTCCTGCTTGCCGAAGAGCGCGGAGACGTCGTCGTTGGTCAGGGTCATCCCGTCCGCGGGGCCGTAGGACTCGCCGCCGGCCGGGATGGGGAGCAGGAAGTAGCGCAGGTCGCCCTCGTGCTGGCCGTTCTTGACCGTGCCCTTGACGGTGCTGGCCGGGGCGGGCTCGGCCGGGACGGCGGTGGGCACCGGGACGGGTGCGGCCGAGGGCGTCGCACTCGCGCCGGCGCTCGCACTCGCGCTCGCCGCCTTCGGCGGGGCGGAGGCGGCCACGGCCGGGCGGGCGTCGGGCTTGCCGACGGCGACCGTCACGGCGGCGCTGGCCGCGGTGACGGCGAGCAGGCCGGCGGTGGCCAGCGCGACGCCCACAGCGCGCGGCAGCCGGCGCGGGGCGGGCTGCGGTGCGGGCGCCTGCTCGGGCGCGGGTGCGGCGGCGTCAGCTACAGCGCCGTCAGCAGCAACGGCGTCGGCGACAGCCGGTTCGGCCGGTGCCGGTGGCCCGGCGGCGGCGCCCTCGTTCTCGGGCTCGGGCAAAGGGATCCCCCCAGGAAGAATGCGGAGTCTCACGCGCGGGCCCCACTCCCCCATCGGGGTTCTCCGGGGCTTTCGTCACGCGTGTCGGCAGGAATTATGAGAGCCCGCCGACACCACTGCCAACAAAATCAACCACCACACTTTCCCCCAATGTTCGACGAATCGGACACACCGTGATCGAACCGCAATGGGCCGCTGTCCTGCGGTGATGACACAGAGTCGACACATCGATTCGAACACCGGCCCCCGGCCCCCGGCCCGTGACGATGTCGCGGTCCCGTCACCGCTCGGCACGAAGGCCCGCCCGCGGGGCCGCCACGGCGTCGGAAACGGGCAGGGGAACCGGGGGAAGGGGGACGAGCCGTGGCGAGCAGCAAGGAACGCGACCGCCGGTGGGCACGGACGGCCGCGGCGGCGGCGCTCGCGGTGCCGGCCGCCGCCGGGGTGCCGGCGGTGTGGGCGTGGTCGCAGGACGAGCCGGTGGACGGGCGGCTGGCGTGGCTGTGCGCCGCCGCGCTGGCGGTGGGCGTGGCCGCCTGGGTCCCGCTGCGCGGCAGGGCCGGCCGCGGCGCGTACACGGCGATCTGCCTGTGGGCGGTGCTGCTGCTGACCGCCGTCTGGGGTTCGGCGTTCGCGGCGGCCCAGGCCGTCCACACCGTCCGGGTGCGGGCGCACGAGCCGCGCAGCGTGCCGGCGGTGGTGACGCACTGCCGGGTGACGGGCCAACTGCCGGTGGAGGGCGGCGGCCTGGGCGCCAGGACGTACGGCTGCACCTACCGTTGGAGCGTGGACGGACAGCAGTTCAGCGAGGAGCGCCCGGTCGACGGGCCGTACCCGGACGGCCACGAGACCCGGGTCTGGCTGGAGGACGGCGGGCGGATGGTCACCGGCCGGCCGAGCCCGCTGGGGGTCCCGTTCTGGAGCGTGCTGGCCCTGCTCGGGCTGGCCGCCGCGCCGTACTTCGCCGTCCGCCTGGCCGGGCGGGCCCGGGAGGCGGGCCGGTGAGGGCGGCGGCCCCCGCACGGTTCGCCGTCGGGCCCGGGTACGCGCTGTACCGGGGGCCGCTGGCGGACAGCGCCTTCCACCGGCACGCCACCTTCCAGGTCGCCGTCGCGGGCGGGGGTGCGGGGCGGCCGGCGATCGACGACGCGACCGGGCAGCGCCACCGCGGCCCCGCGATCGTCGTGCCGCCGATGGTGCGCCACCGGATGCGCCCGGTCCGGGAGGTGCTGGTCTTCTTCGTCGACCCGCACTGCGCCTTCGCCGACCGGCTGCGCCAGGACTGCGGCGAGGGCGTCACCGTGGCCCCGCAGTGGCACGGCCTGACCGAGCGGGAGGTCCGGCCCGGTGGCGGGCGGCCCGCCACCGGCCTGGACCCGAGGCTGCGGACGGCGATGGCGGCACTGGCCGACGACCAGGTGCCGCTGGAGGGTCTCGCCGCGCAGGTCGGGCTGTCCCCGCAGCGCCTGCGGGCCCTGGCACAGCGGCAGTTGGGGGTGCCGCTGGCACGCTGGCGCAGCTGGCAGCGGCTGTCCCGGGCGGCGCTGGCCCTCGGCGACGGCTGCTCGCCGGCACAGGCGGCGGCCGCGGGCGGGTTCGCCGACCAGGCCCATTTCACCCGCTGGATGCGGGAGTTGACGGGGTTGACGCCCGCGCAGGTGCTGCCCGCCCTGCGCGGGACGGAACTTGGCCGGGCGGGCGCTCAGCCGCCGGCCCGCCGCGCGGTGTAGAAGGACATCGACCCGGTCACCGTCGCGACGGTCTCCACCTCGCGCACGTTCTCGAAGCCCGCCTCGGCGATCAGCCGGGGCAGGATGCCGTCGGCGTTGGGCTGGGTGTCCTGCTTCCCGTCGACGAGTTGGACGATCCGGAAGGCCAGACGCATCGCCGGCGTGCGCTGCTTGCCGTAGTCGGCGATCACCAACTTGCCGCCGGGGCGCAGGGTGCGGTGCATGGCGGTGAGGATCGCCCGCTTCATGGGGAGCGGGCACTGGTGCAGGACGAGGCTGGAGACGACGGTGTCGGCCGTCCCGGGGCCGACCAGGCCGTCCACCGCGTCGCCCATGCCGTTACGGAAGTCGGCGGTGCCGCCCGCCGCGGCGGCCTTGCGGCGGGCGAGGCGCAGCACGGCGGGGTCGGGGTCGACGCCGATGACGGTGGCCTGGGGTTCGGCCCGGCCCAGCAGGAGCGCGAGGGAGCCGGTGCCGCAGCCGACGTCGACGATCAGATCGCCGGGCCGGGGGGCGGCGTGCATGGCGAGCAGGCTGCGCCAGAGGCGTTCGCGGGTGAGCGAGACGATCGGGTCGTACAGCCCGAGGGCGAGGCGCCCGGCGGCGGGGGTGAAGGTGTCGGTCGTGGTCATCCGCCCAGTGTGGGCGGCCGGTTGGGGCGGAGTCTTGAACGATTCGCTCGCGACTCGCTCGCGATTCGCGGGCGGCCCCGCGTGCTCCGCCGGGCCGCCCGGCAGGAAGCGCTTCAGGATGGGGCCGGGGGGCGCACCGCTCCCGGAGGGCCAGGAACCGGAACCGTCGGAGCTCGGAGCAGTAGTACCAGTCCCAGTGCCAGGTCGACGACGACGCCCAGTGCCTGCAGCCAGTCGGGCGTCTTCCCGGGCGAGTAGATCTCCAGGTAGTCGGACAGCCCGTGCACCAGGACCAGCGGCCAGATGCTCCCGATGTACAGGCGCGCGCCGCACAGGCAGAAGCCGAACGCACCGGCCTCCAGCACCTGCCACAGCGTGTTGCCCAGGGGGGCGTCGAAGAACAGCCAGTTGTCGAGGTGCCCGACCCCGAACAGCACCGCCGTCAGCCCCGCCGCACGCACCGGGCCGAGTGGCCGCGCGACCTCCAGCACCAGTGCCCGGCTGCCCAGTTCCTCGCTGGCCCCGATACTGAGCATCAGCACCACCCCGCCCACCAGGGTCGCCGTACTGCCCTCGATCCCGGGCAGCGCCGCCAGCCCGGCCAGCGCCGCTACCGGCAGCAGAGCCGGCCAACGCGCCGTGACGCCGAGGCTCGTCACCCCGCCGGCCGCCGACATCCCCCAGGCCCGGAGCAGCACCAGCACCACCACCGCACCCGCCAGGTTGACCACGGTCGGCCCCAACTGCGGGAACCATCCGGGCTCCATCGGCGGCAGCGACTTCGCCACCACCACAATCGTCGCCTGCCAGAGGACCGCAACCCCGACCGCCCCCAGCACCGGGTTCCGGCGCACCCGACTCCCCCATCGCGTCAGCACGCCTCGATAGTAGGCGGGAAGAGGTCAAGTCAGCGTCAGTTCAGCCGAGTTGGGCCAATCCGCGAAGCGAGCAGTGCAGGGCCCGGCGCACCGGCCAGGCGGGCGGCCCCGCATGCTCCGCGGGGCCGCCCGGCAGGAAGTACGTGTTGTGCCGATCAGGCGGTGTGGAACAGCCGGGCCGCGTCCTGGATCTCCGCGACGGCCCGGGCGAAGTCCTCCAGTTCGCCGCCCCACGGGTCGGTGATGCCGGTGCCGAGGACGTGCACCGGGCGGTTGGGTCCGGCGAGGGCCTGGACGGTGTCGGCGGTCTCGTCGTCCACGGCGAGCAGGTCGTCCGCCCAGTCGATCTGCTGCCGGTCGAGGAGGACGCCGCGGTGCGCGGTCAGGTCGTAGCCGAACCCGGCGGCGGCCTGGATCATGAGCGGGTGGGCGGGCCTGCCGAGGTGCCAGTCCCTGGTGCCGGCCGAGCGCACGTCGAGGGTGCGCCCGGCGCGTTCGGCGAGGATCAGCGCGGCGATCGGGGACCGGCAGTGGTTGCCCTTGCAGATCACCAGGACGTTGCGGCGGCGCGGGGAACTCACCGGGGGTCCACCCGCTCGATCTCGAAGGTGAGCACGCCCAGCGCCTCCTTGTGGGGCGGGAAGATGGCGTGGATCGCTTCGAGCTGTTCGGCCTCGGTGGCGTGGGGGTTGACGGCTTCCACCCGCTCGGTGCCGAACATCTCCCCGAAGGTGCGGTACTTGCCGATCCGCGTGACCTTGGTCAGGCAACTCGACTCGCGGCAGGTGAAGTTGATCAGGTCTCCGACCCTGATCCGCTTCATCGACTCGTAGGCGACGCGGACTTCGACGGTCTTCTCGCCCTTGGCGATCAGGTCGAAGTACTGCCGGTAGATCGGCATGGTGCGGGGGCGCTTGGCCTGGGAGTCGTGCGTGGCGGGCCGGCGGGTGCTCATCAGGTGTTCCAATGCGGTTGTGGTGTAGGACCGGAAGAAGTGCCTGGGGTCGCTCAGCACGAGTTCGCCGAGACCCGTCAGCGCTTCGAGGTAGTCCTCCTGGGTGCCGGGCCAGGCCGAGGGGTCGAGCAGCCACGCGGGGGTGGTGTCGTCCCGGGCGGGTCCGGCGTCGGCGGCTTCGCGCAGCAGGCTCTTCGAGAGCTTGCCGCCGTCGCTGCCGAGGATCTGGGGGGTGAAGATCCGGACCGGAAGGGGCCCGGCCGGCCGGCCGAGGGCGGCGTGCGCGCCGTCGACGAGCTGGCATCCGAAGGCCCAGTCGCCGCCCTTGACCATGACGTGCAGGGTGCGGTCGCCGGGCCGGTAGGAGCGTTCCTTGACGACGTTGCGGTAGAGCGTGGCGAGGTCGAGGTAGCCGCCGCCCAGCGGGGTGATGTCGGCTTCGTGGCGGCCGTGTTCGAAGCAGTGCGCCTCGAACAGGCCGCCGGCGTCGTCCAGTTCCAGCAGCCGCGTCCGGTCCGCGTACTTCTCCGCCCACCCGCACTCGGGGCAGGGCAGCCGGATGTGCGCGGTGCCGCTGTTCGGCGACAGCCAGGTGCCGATCTCGTCGAGGAGTTCCAGCGTCCGCAGGAACTCGGCCCGGAAGGCCGGGGTGTCCTGCTGGCGGGTGTAGGTGGTGACCGTGTACGGCGCGTTCGTCCGGGCGCGGCAGGCGTCGAACAGCGGCAGGTAGTGCCGGGCGACGAGCGAGGAGATCGCGTCGGCGCCCAGGTGGTGGGCGTAGGCCCGCTGGTAGCGCCGCCCGTCGAAATTGGTCGTCTCCGCCGGGGAGTTGTCGAGCGCGCAGAACTCCACGCCGGTGTCGAGGCCGAACTCGTCGCGGGCGCGCTCCGCGAGGAGGAAGGCGAGGCTCTGGACGAGGTGGGTTCCGAGGTGCGGGTGCCCGTTGATCTGGGTGCCCACGGAGAAGCTGACGTTCTCGATGTCGGAGTCCGCGATGCGCGGCCGCAGGACGTCCACGGCGTCCTCGACGGCGTTGGCGAGCACCGTGTTCGGGGACCGGAACGTGGAGGTGGTCATGGTGCGCCTCCCTCGGGTCGGGATGGTGCGGCAGGTGAGGTGGTGCGAGAGCGCCGGTCGACGGCGGGGTGCGTGACAGACCGTAGGGGCCCCGGCGTGGCACTCTCAACGAACTTGCGCCTTCTTGCGGTTCATCACTCCATAGAGGCAACGGCGGCGGTGATCAGCGCCCTGGCCTGCACCCCGTACACGGCCATGCCGGACAGGCCCATGAAGGCCCGGACGTAGTCCGTGACCTCTCTGGACTGAAGCACGTTGACCTTCGCCGTCAGGGTCTCCACCGCCACCCGCTGATCGTCGAAGAGGTAGAAGGCTTCAAGGGGCCAGATGGCTCGCGGGCCGCAGGCCGGGATGATCCCGATGGAGACGGAGGGCAGCGACATCAAGGTGAGCAGGTGGCGGAGCTGAGCGGCCATGTCCTCCGCGCTGCCGATCCTGGTTCGCAACACCCACTCTTCGATCAGGACCGCGAACCGGCGTGTCCCCGTGTACATGAGCCGTGCCCGCGCCAGACGCGCCGGCACGGCCGCCGCGACGTCGTTCGGGGTGCCCTGGAAGTCCGTGATGGACTGCATGAGCGCCGTGGCGTACTCGGCGGTCTGGAAGAAGCCGGGGAGCACGTTGGAGACGTAGATCCGGAAGAGCCTCGTACGCTCGTAGTCGCTGATGACCTTCTCTTGCGCGAGCCTCATGCCGGAGCTGTTCCGGCGCCTCCACTCCTGGTACATCGAGTCAGCGGCACGGGATGCCGCGATCAGGTCCGGGATCCGGTCTCCGGCGTCGCAGGCCGTGCACCAGGCCCTTATGTCGTCTTCCGACGGGGCGGCCTTGCCGGACTGGATGCGAGAGGTCTTGGCCGGATGCCAACCGCACAGGGCGGACAGCTCACCTCCGTTGAGGCCGGCGTCCTTGCGGATCTCGACCAGTTGGTCGGCGATGGCCTTCCGTGCGGCGACGACGCTGGACGAAGACGACGATGGCATGTGCTGTCCACCCGGGCGGTTCAGAGCTGACTCAGACCTCGAAGTCCTCGTGGGGTACCGCTCGTTCCCACACGGCCTCGAAAGCCCTCGCGCACAGATCCACGGTGGCCGGTTCCTCGGTCATCACGTTCCGGGGAGCAGCCCACTCACCGTCGCCGGTGAACAGGTTGAACCGCACGACCCGGCTGTCGAACAACCAGAAGTCGGCTCCCGGCAACGCCAGGTCCAGCGCCCGGCTCCGGGGCAGCCATCGGATCTGCTCACCGGCCGCGATGTTGGTGAACGTGTGGGAGTGCTCGTAGCGGATGTACTCGGTGACAGGCTCCGACACGATCCGGGCACGCCGAATCGTCACCCCACGGGCGATGGTCTCCACCACGAAGTCATGGAACGGATGCCACCACTCGGCCCGGTTCTCCAGGGAGTACCGGTGTCCGGCCTTCCACGCGGCGAACTGGTCGGCCTCGTCGCCGACGCTGTACTGATCACGCATCTCCAGATGCACGGCCGACTTCTTCGTCTTCCGGAGCAGGGTCCTGAAGTCCGGCACGTTCGATGGCATCGCAAGCCTTCCTGATGAAGGGGATCATTCGCTCGGGAATACTGATCACGGACTCGTGGTCAGGTACGCCGACCTTGTGCCCTGCAACCCACTCGGTCTCGTTGACTTCTGCGAACTCGGCCCCTGTGACGGTGTCGCTCTGGATCACGAGCCGACGCCGAGCCACGTCCGCCCAGACGGTGGGCGAGCCTTCCTCGTTGGTCTCAGGGTCGATTCCGAAGAACTCTAGGCCCATGGCTACCTCTCCTGTCGCATAGCTTGCGCATCCTTGCGCCCGGAGTTGACGTTCCTGTCAGCATCCCGCGCCCGAGGCCGCCTTGTCAGGCGTTTCATCTCCCGATGAAATGCCTGCTCAGCAGACCGGCCGGACTCACTCCTCATGGTGATCGAGCAAGGTGGAGACCCAGCACGCCGCCGGTAAGAGGTACTTCAGGAGCTGGCCGGGAAATCGCCCGCCTGGACGCCGGCAACGAAGGACCGCCACGCCTCAGGGGCGAAACGGAGGACCGGGCCATGGGGATCCTTGCTGTCCCGAACCGGAACGACGCCGGCGACACCCTCGGCGACTTCGCCGCAGTCGCCGTCGCCGTTGCCGGCGCTCGACTTGCGCCAGGTGCCGTGGAGTTCCGGGGCAACCTCGATGCAATCGCCTTGACCGTTGCTGTAGGTGCTCTTGCGCCAGACGGTCTCGTGGCATCGATCTCTCAAGTTCCCTACTCCTCTGCGACGTTCCCCAACCAGGAGATGCCTTCCCTGGGTTGGACCGACGAGCACAGGCCGGGCGGCCCCGCGTGCTCCGCAGGGCCGCCCGGCAGGAAACGCTTCAGGAACCGGCCGGGAAGTCGCCCGCCCGAACGCCGGCAACGAAGGACCGCCACGCCTCAGGGGCGAAAGCAAGGGCCGGGCCGTGAGCGTCCTTGCTGTCGCGGACGGGGATGGAGTCCGGAAGCCCACTGGCGACCTCGATGCAGTTGCCGCCCTCGCCGCCGCTGTAGCTGCTCTTGCGCCATTCCAGGTCAGCTGTCATTGCGATAGTTCTCCTTCAGTAGCCGATTCATCCAGGTAGCGGACTCCTGCGGGCTCATCGCCATCTCGGTCAGCCGGTCGAAGACGAATTCGTGCCGCGCGATATCAGCTTCCCTCTCCAGATAGAGGCTGCTGGTCAGCGCTTCGACGTAGACGAGCTGACCGGGCACGTCCGAGAACGAGAGGATGTGGAACGGCATGCTCATCGCGGCGTGCGCGCCAGCGCTGAGCGGCAACACCCGAACGGAGAGATTCGGCCGCTCGACGAGTTTCAGGAGATGCAGGATCTGCTCACGCATCACCCCGGTACCGCCGATGGGCCGGCTCAGCGCCGCTTCGTTGAGAACCGCGTGGATGACGGGCGGGTCGGTTCGATGGAGGACTTCCTGCCGTTGCGTTCTGAGTTGCGACCGTCGATCGACAGTGCCCTCTATGTCGCCGCCCTGCCCCACCAGGGAGGCCCGGAAGACCGCGCGCGAGTATTCGGGGATCTGAAAGAGCCCCGGAATCAACTCCGTCTCGTACGAGCGGATCCGCGCGGCATCGGCCTCCAGACCCACGTACGTCTGGAACCAGTCCGGCAGCGTGTCCGCGTAGTCGTGCCACCAGCCGCGCTGGGTGCTGCGGCGGGTCAGCGAGATGAACTGCCGCAATTCGGCCTCGTCGCTGACGCCGTACAGTTCGAGCATCGCACGGATGTCGGATTCCTTCAGGGTCGTCTGGCCCGACTCGATCCGCGACACCTTGGTTGCACTGAAGCCGAGCTGGTCCGCGACGGACTTGGCCTGACGCCCGGTCCGTTCGCGCAATCGTCGCAGCTCGGAGCCGAGCCTACGGCGCAGCACGGTTGGACTGTCCACGCTCGTCGCTCCCTCTTGGTTGACGTCGGGTCACAGTCTGCCACCTCCCTCGGTGGTCACAAGACTCTTGCGATGTCGCGCAATTGCACGGAAGTGCGCTTGCAAAACGAAGCCATCGCGGAGCATGCTACAGGGAGTAGTCCTTCGGGTCTCCTGAGTGACCATGGCCGTCTACCGCCGGGTATTCCCATGCTTCGCCCGGCCTCCACATGGCTTCAAACTCCGTTCCTGGAAGGTGTCTTCGCCATGTCCTCCACCCCCTGCTCCGCCATCTGGCTGCCGCGCAGCCGGCGCGCCCCCGGCGAGGGGCGCACCCTCCTCGCCTCGCTCCTCGACTCCGCCCCGACCGGCGAGCAGTTCCTCGACTCGGGGCTCGTGATCGTCTCGGAGCTCGTCACCAACGCCCTCCTCCACGGCACCCCGCCGGGCCACCGCATCTACCTCTCCCTCTCCCTCGACTACGACCCGGACTTCGACCCCCACCCCACCTGCCTGCGCATCGAGGTCCACGACGCCCGCCGGGACCGCGAGCCCGTCCTGCGCGCCCTCACCCTCGACGGCGAGGCCGGACGCGGCCTGCACCTCGTCAAGTCCCTCTCCAAGGAGACCGGTTGTTCCCCCCGCCAGCCGATCGGCAAGATCGTCTGGTCCGAGGTGACCGCCGCGTGAGGGCCGACCACGACATCCGCGTGGAGATCCCGGGCCTGCGCCCGCCCACCGTCCACACCTGCAACGCCGACAACCTCGAACGCCTCTGGAACTCGCTCCACCACCTGCCGATGTCCCGCTTCCAGCACTACCTCCTGGAGCGCCGCCTCACCGGCCCCTGCGCCAGCCGCGACATCATCCGCGACCTCGACGACGCCCCCGTCCTCACCCTCCCCCTCGGCGAACACGAACTCCGCATCACCTGGGCCGACTGACGCCCACTGAACGGGCATTCGCCGCCCCGTCCCCCTCTGGCCCGCGTGCCCGCTCTCGGCGAGGATGGCCGTCAGGAGCGGAAGCGCGGGCAGCACCCCGGAAGGGACCGGCCGGGCTTCGAGCGAGCGGGAGAGGGCGAACGACGTGCCGTTACGCATGCACTTCACCGTCGAGGACCTCGCGCGCACCCGCATCGCCGACAGACCGGCCACCTGCATCGAGCTGGGCACCGCGGCACGGCAACTCCAGGAGCGCACCCACCCGGTACGGCTCGGGGCCTGGCGCCACCGCACGCTGTCCGCCCTGCGTCCCGCCTCGCGTATGGCCTTCGCGCTGATGCCCCCGCGCGGGCGGATCACCGACTTCCTGAGCGGCACGAACGCCGCTACACCCGCCGAGCTGATCGAACAGATCCGTTCCACGCCCCGCAGCCGCCTGCGAACCAGCCTGGAGGGGACGGCCCGGCACCAGCCCCTGCCCTCCTGGGCCCACCGGCTGCCCGAAGACCCGCTGCTGCTGCGGCAGTTGTGCGACAGCTTGGAACACGTGGCCGACCACGCCCTCCTTCCCCACTGGCAGGAGGTCCAGGCCATGGCCGCGGCCGACGCCGCGGTGCGTTCCCGCCAGTTGCTCGGCGGCGGCGTCGAAGCCGTTCTCGCGCGCATCAACCCGCGGCGGGTCCGCTGGCGGGCTCCCGTACTGGAGATCGCGATGGCCTCCGGTCTGGACGCCGACGTGAACCTGGGCGGACAGGGGTTGCTGCTCCAGCCGTCGGTGTTCGGCGTCGAGGCCCCGGTCGTCGACTTCGACGCGGTGCCGCAACCCGTCCTCAGCTATCCGGTGGCCCGGCTCCAGGAGGGCGCGGCCACACCACTGTTCGCGGCCCTCCCGTCCGGCGACGGCCCGGCGGTGCCGGCGGTCGACGCCGTCGGCTCCGTGCTGGGCCACACCCGGGCCGCGGTGCTCGGCACCATCGCCCGTCACCCGGGCTGCTCGACCCAGCAACTCGCCGCGCTCGTCGGCATCGCCAAGGCCAGCGCCAGCGAGCATGCCACGACGCTGCGCAACGCGGGCCTGATCGTCACCCACCGGGACCGCCGGACGACCGCCCATGTCGCCACCCCCACCGGCATCGCGCTGCTCAACGCGCCCTCCGCACGCCCCTGACCGGCCCCGGTCCCGCAACGGCGCCCGTCGGAACTCCCGGGCCGTCGCCGAGCACTGAGCAGGTTCCGCACCACGTCCACGCTGCCACGGGCCGCGCGGTCGCCCGGACCACCGGTGTTCGGGCCAGACCGAATCGCGTTGGGGAGCGGCTGCGCCGGCGTGCAGCCTGAGCACGGACGCCGGGTGCCAGGGGTTCGCAGCGCACCTCACGGCCCCGCGTCCGCCCCCCACCACCACCGCGAGCCGTGACCGTCCGCGCACCGCAGACGGCCACGGCTCCGAGAGCGAGAGAGAGGGAGCACATGTCGATGAGGAAGAGCGCGGCCCTGCTGGCCGCCGCCCTGGTCGCCGGCACGGCGTTGGGGCTGGCCCCGACGGTGGCCACGGCCGGGACCCCCGGGGAGGCCGGCCTCCTCAGCTGTTCTCACGCGTGGTCGAACCTGGACCCCGACGGCAGCCACCCGAAGACCATCACGCGCAGCAGCGTGAACATCCGCTCGGGCCCGCACGCGGCGCCCGGTACGACGTGCGGCATCGTGGGCGTCCTCAACCCGGGCGACCAGGTCTTCTATCACTGCTACACCACTACGCAGAGCGAAGGGACCTGGACCCACCTGCGCAAGAGCGGCACCTCGCTGGAGGGCTGGGTGAAGGACACCCTGCTCCCGGACGGCGGCAGCGTGTACGAGTGCTGACCTGAGCCGAGGCCTCGCGTGAGCGTCGGGGCTCCGACCGGCCGGAGCCCCGACGTGTCGTGAACCATCTCCGGCGCCCCGTAGCTGCCGCTGTCGCAGCGGGCGAAGCCGTGGCGCCGCTACGGTTCCTCCGTGACTTCACCTGCCTGGACCGATGACGAGATCGTTGCGAGGATCCGCGACTTCGCCGAGGCCCGCCGCCTCCCCTGCCCCGCACCGGCACAGGCCGCGGACGAGTTCGAGGCCCTCACCGGGTTTCCGATGCAGCCGCTGCTGCGGAGGATCTACTGCGAGGCGGCCAACGGGGGCTTCGGACCCTACGGCGGCGCCCTGCGCCGCCGCGGCAGCGTCCCGTGCGGCGTTGTGTCGCTCACCGACACCAAGCAGCGGTTCAGCAACGAGACGTCCCTGATGAGCCTCTACCGTAACTGGCTCTCCCAGCCGTCCGGGGAGCAAGACTTCTATCCGCGCAACGTGCTGCCGCTGGCGACCCTCGGCGGTGTCATCTGGTGGTGCATCGACCTCAGCACCCCGGAAGGCCGCATGTGGGGCGGGGACGAGAACGCCTGCGACCGCCACTGGCTGGCACCGCAGGACCTCACCCTCGCGCAGTGGCTCACCGACTGGCTCCGCGGCGACGACACCGCCCCGGAGATTCCGGCCGTTCCCGGCTGCCCCACCTGCTGACGGCCCGCTGCCTGCGGCCCCTCCCGCCCGCACGCCCGTGACCTGCGGTTTTCCGCTGAGCTGCGGGCGGCCTGACATCTGGCTAGCCTGGTCGTCGGGTGGCTGCGAAGCATCGCCGTGCCACCGGGCCCCTGGAGGCCCGGCAACCGGTGAGCGATCCGCCCCTCGGGCACGTGCGGCACCGCCCCGTGATCCACCAGGGCTTCCGACGCCATCCGCGGACGAGCCCACACACCTCTCGGACACCCCACAAGGGACACCACATGAGAGCGATCACCCTGTCTCCCGCCAAGCGCATCGCCACCGCCGCCATCACCGCCGTGCTGCTCGGCGGCACCCCCGGCCTGGCCACGGCAGCCACCCCGCAGACCGCACTGCCGACCCAGCTGACCGCGGACTGGTACCGGCTCAGGATCTACCCGAACAACACCCCGGCCAGGCAGCTGGGCGTCGACAGCAGCGGCAAGGTCGTCGTGTCCGTCGTCGACCCCGAGAACCAACGCCAGCAGTGGAGCCTGAGCGGCACCGGCAGCAGGCAGCTCATCAAGAACAGGGCGACGGGCACGTGCCTGACCGCGCCGAGCGACACCCTGGACCCCGTCACCCTCCAGACCTGCGACAAGAACAACACGCACCAGCAGTGGGACCTGCACTACGTGACGTCCACCCAACTCCAGGTCTCGCCCCGGAACCACCTCTCCCTCGCCCTCACCGGGGGCGCACAGGCCGGCAGCAACAGGGCCGTCCTCCGGGACTATGCGGCACAGGCCAACCAGCAGTGGGCCTTCCGGCCCGTGAAGTAGCGATCCCCCGAGGCACCCGGTCCCCCGCCCCGGCAGGCCCTTCGGCGCCACGGCACGCCCGTGACCTGCGCTTTCCGGCTGAGCTGCGGGCGGACGGACATCTGGCTAGCCTGGTCGGGTGGGTACGAAGCACCTCCGTATCCACGGGCCCAGGAGGCCCGGCAGCCGGGACGGCGAACGATCCGACCCCTCGGGCACGCCCGGGCACGCCCCCGTGACCCGCAGGGCTTCCGGCACCACCCCCCGCCGAAGAGCCCGCACCGCACTCCTCTCGGACACCCCACAAGGGACAACCCACATGAGAGTGACAACCATGTCTCCTGCCAAGCGCATCGCGACCGCGGCCATCACCACGGCACTGCTGGCCGGCACCCCCGGCCTGGCCATGGCAGCCACCACCCCGCAGCCCACCCAGCAGACCCTGCCGACCCGGAGCTGGGTCCGGCTGGAAGTCCTGCCGCCGACCCAGCCCAGCGTCGTGAAGACGATGGAGGTCAACAGCAGCGGCACGGTCGTCATGGCCGACCGCGAGCCGAACAACAACCGCCAGTTCTGGAGCCTGAGCGGCCCCACCGGCAGGCAGCTCATCGAGAACAGGGCGACGGGCACGTGCCTGACCGCGCCGACCAGCGGCGCCAGGAGCCTCGTCACGCTCCAGACCTGCGACAGGAACAACGTGAACCAGCAGTGGAACGTGCGCTACTGGTCGGAGGGCAGGTTCACGGTCTCGCTCACGGCCCGCCCCGCCCTCTACCTCACCGGGGGCGCGACCATCGGCACCGAGGTCACCATCAGGATCTACACCTCGACCTTCGCCCAGCACTGGGCCGCGGTGCCCCCGGGGCGCTGATCCCCCCGGACGAGCGCCCGACCCCATGGCACGCCGACCCACCCCGCGGCCCTGCCCGACCCCCGGTCGGGCAGGGCCGCGTACGTGAACGCCCCCTCGACATCCCCGCATCCGCCGCATCCCCCGCCTCCCCGACACCCCCATCACCGCGATCCCCCTAGGGAGTTCCCATGGCCGCCCCCGTACGCCCCGCCCCGACCGGCACCGAGGCCACGTTCCCCATCGACGAATCCTTCATGTCCGGAAAGACGGAGAACCAGCACTGGGTCCTGCACGGCAACGCGACACTGACCACGGGACCGAACGGCAGTCTGCAACTGACCCCCGACAAGAATGACCAGGCCGGCACCGCCTACCTCGACCAGCCGTTCTCCTCCCGGCTCGGCGTCAGCATCGAGTTCGACTACGCCTGCGAGGGCACCGCCACCGGCGGCGACTTCGGCGACGGCTTCTGCCTCTACCTCATCGACGGGAGCAAGACCACGGACACCGGCGCCTACGGCGCCGCGCTCGGGTACTCCCGCATGGGCGAGACGCCCAGCACCACGAAGCCCGGCGTCACCGCCGGATACGTCGGCATCGGCTTCGACAACTACGGGAACTACGCCTCCTCCCTGGCCGGCCCCAACGCACCGGGGCGCACGCCCGACATGCTCGGCCTTCGCGGCTCCGGCAACCTCCTGGACAACTTCCGCTGGCTCACCGGCGTGAAGGTGCCCGGCGGCTTCCGGGCGAACTGGCAGAACCACGCCCGCATCCGGATCAGCATCATCGAGGGCAAGTTGACGGTACGTCACACCAAGGGCTCCGACACCGAGACCCTCATCGACAACTACGACCTCACCACAGCCCCGGGGCAGGTCTCCATGCCCGCCACCTTCAAGCTCGGCCTCTCGGCCGGCACCGGCGGGGCCAGGGCGTCCCACTCGATCAGGCACCTGTACGTCGCGCTGCCCGCCGACCTGCCGCTCACCATGACGGGCCCGGCGAAGGCCAAGGTCGGCGAGAAGGTCTCCTACACGATCACGGTGGAGAACAACGGCCCGAACGACACCCCCGACGCGGAGGTCACCGGCACGATCCCCGCCGGCCTGTCCGACGTCTCCGTGACGTGCGACCCGCACGGCGCGGCCGTCTGCGGGATCGGCTCCACCACGAACGGGCTGCGCCAGCCGGTGACCCTCCCCAAGGGCGGCAGCGCGAAGATCACCGTCACCGGCACCGTCACCCGCGCCGCCGCGAACAGTACCCTCAAGGCCACCGCCAAGATCTCCTCGCCGACCCGCGCGAACACCTCCATCCACTCCTCCGGCGCGGTGGACACCCAGGTGCCGGCCGTACCCGTCCCGGTCGGCGGCCAGGTCGTCGCCCACCAGGGCCAGACCGGCTGGGCCCAGGGCGACGACCCGAACACCCTGATCGTCACGGTGGACACCAGCCAGGCGAAGTACGAGCAGACCCCCGTCTACGTCGTCTCCGTCGCCGGCCACCAGTACGTGGCGAACCTCGGCGCCCCCGGCATCCACAAGACGTCCAAGGACGGATTCGAGGTCGGACTGCGCTGGGTCGACCAGTCCGACCTGGACGTCGCGGAAGCGGAGAAGGACGGCTTCCGGCTGGACTGGATCGCCTGCCCCCAGGACGCCGAAGGCGTCGCCTGCGGCCAGACCAGCCCCGACGCCTGGCGGCAGGAGAAGGACGAGTCCCGGATCATCCTGGTCGACGTGGACACCCGCCACAAGGGCTTCACCACCACGCCCGTGATCGCCGCCTCCGTCGTGGGCGACCAGCTGACGGCCGACCTCAGCACGGTCGCGGTCATCGACCCCAGCCGCGACGGCTTCACCGTCGGCATCCGCCTCAGCAACCAGAGCGACCTCAGCCCGGCAACGGCGAAGAGCCGGGGGCTGCGGATCAACTGGATCGCCTGCCCCGAGAACACCACGACCCTCGCCGCCGGCCACACCGCCTCCGACGCCTGGCGCCAGGGCGGCGACGCGAGGATCCTGTTCACCGACGCCACGGCGCAGCAGTCGAAGCTGCCGGACAGCCCCGCGTTCGTCGCCACCGTCGTGGGCGGCATCAAGGCCGCCGAACTGTGTGTCCCCGGGATCTACAGCGCCAAGAGCACCGGGTTCACCGCCGGTGTCCGCCGCAGCGACCAGGCCGCGCTGGCACCGGACTTCGCCAGTGCCAACGGTATCGGCGTGAACTGGATCGCCTGCCCGATCCCGCCGAAGTGACCCGACCGCTCACGTAGCCCGTCGAAGTGACCGTCGGCCCAGGGGAGTTCAGCCGCTCCCCTGGGCCGACGGGTCTGCCGGGCGCGCGGTCGCGCGGGTGACCATGCGGTGCATGACCGCGGCGGGGACGGCCGGGTTGCGGGCGGCGGCTTCGGCGTTGCACGGGTCGAGCAGGCGCGTCGCCAGCTCGGCCGCGGGCAGCACCGGGTTGGCCAGCGCGTGCCACCGCACGCCCCGGTCGGGGTCGGCGGCCAGCCGGACCAGGGCCTCGGGGTCGATCCGCGGGTCGCCAGCGGCGCCGCGGCGCACGCCCGGGTCGGAGTCCCGGGCGAGCCGGTCGACGTGGGCGGTGGTGGAGGCCGGGTCGTCGAGCGCCAGCACCCGCAGGCGCGGGTTCGGGTCCGCCGCGAGACGCAGCAGGCCGTCGCGGGGGAAGTTGGGGTGGTTGCGGGGGCGGCCGGGGAAGGAGAGGCTTCCGTCCCACCAGGCCGCCACCTCCAGCAGCATCGCGGGCGGGGCGTCGTCGCAGGACTCGGCCAGGAAGAGCCGCACCACGCGGTCCTCGTCCCGGGCGAGCAGGGCCGCGACGTCCGCGGGCAGGTGCGGTGCCCTGGCGACGCTGCGGCGGATCAGGAGTTTCGGGGAGGCGGCGAGGCGGCGCATGGCCGCGGCGTCCTGGTGCAGTGCGCCGACCCACCACAGGGCCGAGGAGAATCCGTCGGGCTCGATGTCGGGGACCTCGGCGGCCATCGCCTCGATCTCCTCGGGGGTGGCGGGCGGCACGGCGTCGGGGTGTGGGGCGCGGGCGATGCCGCGGCCGCCGCCCGGGCGCTTGCGGGCGTTCAGGTGCTCCTCGGCGAGCTCCGCGAACAGCCCGCGCCGGGGCGTCCCGGGCTTGGCGGCGATGAGGCGTTCCCACTGGGCCGGTGACAGGTGGCCGGCTTCGGCGGCGGTGACGCGGACCTGCCGGGCCGGGTGGACGACGGCGGCGTCCAGGACGGCTTCGGGCAGGTCCTCGCGGTACAGGAACCAGGGCCGGCCGGCGTCCAGGAGCCGCAGGAGCAGGTCGGTGGGCGCGGCGTGGTTGAAGCCGAGTCCGGTCAGCCAGGCGGCGCCTGTCTCCTCGTCGACTGTGGCGGCCGAGGTCAGCGCGGCCCAGGCGGGGGCGGGGGCGGCGGGGTGTGTCTGTGTCACCGGCCGAAGCCTACGCGCGGCCTGTGGCGTTGGCGCTGGTCCCGCGCCACACCGTGGTGCACGTCGCGGGCGGCCCCAAGGCCGCCGAGCTGTGCGTCCCCGGGATCTACGGCGCCGACCGTACCGGCTTCAAGGCCGGCGTCCGTCTCGGCAACCAGGCCACGCTGCCCCCGGGCTTCGTCCGCGCCAACGGCATCGGCGTGAACTGGATCGCCTGCCCGCTCCCGCCGAAGTGACCCGTCGAGGCGGCCCGCCGGCGTGACTTCACTCCCCCGGCCGATAGTTTGTCTACGTCCTAGATGTTTTGATGGGAGTCCACACATTCGGTGTGGGTTTTTCTAAGGAGATCCACGCATGGCCCAGCTCCCCCCCGGCGTCGTGAAGCTGACCGACGGCGAGACCGCACCCCCCAAGACGCTCGCCATCTACCGCGACAGCAACCGAAAGGGCCCCGCCTACGGGATCGGCGCCGGCTTCGCGGTGAACCTCAGCGACCTGCCCATGGACGGCCACAACGGCACGAAGAGCGCGTCCAAGAACATCTCGTCGTGGGTGAACAACACCGACAGCGATGCCGTTCTGATCGACGACACGGGCAAGCGGACCTTGCAGGCCAACAGCACCCTTGAGGAGTCGTCGGCGACCAACGACAGCGTCACCCGCGTCGAGTGGGTGGCGTGACGCCCGACCACCGGGAACGCCTGGTACTCCAGCAGGGCTTCGATATCCGGCCAGCTCCCGGCTTCACGGCGGGGGAACCAGGCTGACGCCCGATCGAGGGGCGGTCTCCATGAGACCGCCCCTCGATCACGTGCGGTGGGCGTCCTCGACACCCCCTTCCGACGGGGTGCGCCCGTGTCACCGGCCGAAGCCGGCGCGCCGGGCGGGGGCCACCGGAGTCAGGAGTGCTCGATCTCGACCGACGTGATCACCACGTCCTCGAGCGGGCGGTCGTCCGCGGTGGGGGTGGTGGCGATCGCGTCGACGACGGCCTTGGAGGCGGCGTCGGCGACCTGGCCGAAGATGGTGTGACGGCGGTTGAGGTGGGTGGGGGTGCCGACCGTGATGAAGAACTGGGAGCCGTTGGTGCCCGGGCCGGCGTTGGCCATCGCGAGCACGTAGGGCTTGGTGAAGAACAGCTCCGGGTGGAACTCGTCGGCGAAGGAGTAGCCGGGGCCGCCCGTGCCGGTGCCGGTCGGGTCGCCGCCCTGGATCATGAAGCCCTTGATCACCCGGTGGAAGAGCGTGCCGTCGTAGTACGGGCCCTGGCCCGGCTCGCCGGTGCGCGGGTCGGTGTACTCCCGGGTGCCCTCGGCGAGTTCGGTGAAGTTGCGGACCGTCTTCGGCGCGTGGAACGGGAACAGCTCCAGGCGGATCGGACCCGCCGTGGTGTGCAGGGTGGCGAACCGGGCAGTGGCCACGGGTGACTCCTCGGGTGCGGCTGGTACGGGCGGTGCGGGGCAGAACGGGCGGTGCGACGGACGGCCGATGCGGTGACCTGGGCCGTTCGGCTACCGCATCCTGGCACAGCGTGCGCCCGCGCGGCCGAACCGGGTGGGACGATCCACCCGTCACACGTACAGAGGGCTTCACGGGAGAGGGCAGGTGGTCGTGGTGGTCGGCGCGGTTCTGGTGGGGGTGCTGGTCCTGGTCGTCGCGGGGTGCGGCTGCGTGGTGTGGGCCGACCGGGGCGGGCCGCGCTGGGCCCGCGTGGTCGCAGCCCTCACCCTCGGCGCCGGGCGGGCGGTGCGCGGCTACCAGCGCAACCGGCCGCGCCGGTTGGGCAGCGGCGGGGGTGGCGGGGACGGCGGGGACGGCGGGGACGGCGACTGAGCCGCCGGGCCTTGACGGCGCCGGACGCGGCGGTGCCGGACGTGACGCGTCCCCGGCCGCCGGAGTGGTGATCGGCGGCGGCCGGGGACGCGAGGGAGTGTCAGCTCTCGGTGGAGCCGGTGGAGCGGCGGCGGGCGGCCACGACCAGCGCCGCGCCCGCGGCGAGGGCAGCGGCGGCGCCGCCGGCCTCCCAGCCGAGCCCGTCGGTGCCGGTGGAGGCGAGCGTGCCGGTGCCCGTACCGGTGGTGCCCGTACGGGTGGTGGTCCCGGTGCCGGTGGTCTCGGTGAGGCCGGCGGGCTGGACGGTCTGCGGCTGCTGCCCGGAACCGTCGGTGCCCGTGCCGGTGCCCGTACCGCTCTCGGTGCCGGTGCCGGTGCCGTTGCCGGTGCCGGTGCCGGGCTTGGCGGCCGCGGCCGCGGCCTCGTCCTCGGCGCGGGCCTTGGCCCAGCCCTCCTTGAGGAAGGCCGTGATGTCCGCGTCGTTGCCGTCGAAGGCGACCAGGGCGGCCTTGCGCACCGCCGGGCCGCCGGTCTCGATGATCTGGGAGACCTTCACCCGGTTGTCGCTGGCGCGCAGGCGCGGCAGCTCGACGGTCATGAAGTGCCGCGCGGCCTCGGCGTTGCCGTCCATGGCCTTCTGGGCGGCCGCGACGGTGTACGAGCTGCTCTCCTTGTCGGCGATGACGCGCAGGATGTCGACCCGGTCGTCCTCGAACTGGGCCTTGGCGAAGCCCTCGTTGAGGAACGCCTCGACGGCCTCGTCCGTGCGGGCGTCCAGCGCCTTGCTGGCCGCCTCGCGCACGGCCCGACCGCCGGCGTCCATGAGCTGCACGAGCTTGACCCGGTTGTCGTCGCCGCGCAGCTTGGGCAGCTCGGCGGTCAGGAAGTGGCGCAGCTCGGCGGCACCGCCCTTGAGGGCCTTCTCGGCGCCCTCGCGCACGCCGCGGCCGCTCTTCGGGTCGGCGAGGATGGCCTCGACCCGGGCGCGGTCCTCGTCCTCGGCGCGGGCCGTGAACTGGCCGGTCTTCAGGAACTCGGCGATGGCCTCGTCGCCGCCGTTGATGGCGGCACGGGCGGCCGCCTTGACGGCCGGGCCGCCGGCGCTGTGGATCCGGGCGGCCAGGAGCCGGTTGTCCGACTTCCGCAGGTCGTCGAGCTCGACCTCCAGGAAGTGCCGCAGGTCGGCGGCGGTGCCCTTGAGGGCCTTCTCGGCGCCCTCGTGCACCCTGCTCCAAGATTCCGCCGGCGACTCGGCGAGGATGCGCTCGACCTCGGCGCGGTCGCGCTGCTCCTGCGCGTCGCCCTGCTCGGGCGCGGTGTCCTTGGCGGAGTCCGAGCCGGTGTCAGGGCCGGAGATGCCGGTCGGCTTGGGGGTATCGGAGGCCGAGGCCGCGGTGGGGAAGAGGACGGCGGGGGCCAGGACGGCGGCCGCGACGACTGCGGACACCCGGGGCAACTTCATCGAGGGCAGACCTGCTTCGTGTGAAAGGCTTATGAACGACCGACAGCATAGATCCACTTTTTACGATTGCCATACCAATTATCTGCCGCTCCCCCGTCCAGGGGCGCGGCTAGGGTGTGGCGGATGAGCTTCCACCTCATCGTCGGACACGGGCCCGCCGGGGCCGCCACCGCCCGCCTGCTCGCCGAACAGGGTCACGAGGTGCGGGTCGTCACCCGCACCGGGGCCCCCGCCGGGCCGGCCGTCCCCGGCGTCGAGCACCTCGCCCTGGACGCGAGCGACCCCGTACGGCTGGCGAAGGCCGCCCGCGGCGCCGTCGCCCTCCACGGCTGCGCCGCGCCGCCGCTGCCGCAGTGGACGCGGCTGTGGCCGGCGCTGGCCGACTCGCTGTGCGCGGCGGCCGAGGAGAGCGGCGCCGTGCTGGTCATGCTCGGCAACCTGTACGGCTACGGGCCGGTGGCCGCCCCGATGACCGAGGACCTGCCGCTCGCCGCGACCGGCCCCAAGGGGCGGGTGCGGGCGGCGGCCTGGGAGCGGGCGCGGGCGCTGCACGAGGCCGGGCGGATCCGGGCGGTGGAGGTGCGGGCCTCGGACTTCTTCGGCCCCGGCGTCACCGACGGCGGCCACCTGGCCGCGCGGGTGATGCCCGGTCTGCTGAAGGGCCGCTCGCTCGGCGTCGTCGGGGCCCCGGACGCCGTGCACAGCTGGACCTATCTGCCGGACGTGGCCCGGGCGATGGTCGAACTCGCCGGCGAGGAGCGGGCCTGGGGCCGGGCCTGGCACGTGCCGACCGCTCCTGCCGTGTCGATGCGGGCGATGGTCGACCGGCTGGTCGCCGAGGCGGGTGTCGGGCCGGTCGCGGTACGCCGCCTGCCGGCGGCGGTGCTGGCCGTGGCGGGGCTGTTCTCCCCGCTGCTGCGCGAACTGTGGGAGGTGCGCTACCAGTTCGACCAGCCGTTCGTGGTGGACTGCTCCGCGTACGAGGCGGCGTTCGCGGTGCGGGCGACGCCGCTGGAGGAGCAGGTGCGGGCGACGGTCGCCTGGTGGCGCGAGCGCACGCAGCCGTAGCCGGTCGGGTGGTGGAGGCGAGGTGCCGCTGGGGCCCGCAGCGCACGCCGCGGGCCCCAGCGGTCGACGGACTCCGTTCGTCCGGCAACGCCGCGTCTCCTACTGTCCGTTCGTCGGCGGCTTCTCGCCGTCCAGCCCCGCGCGGATGTTCTGGGCGAGGATTCCGGTCTTCGGGTCGTCGCCGTCGAGGGAGTAGACCATGACGCCGCCGAGTTTCTGGTCCTTGGCCCACGCGGCCTTCTGGTAGACCACGGTCGGATCGTCGTAGGTCCAGAAGATGTTGTCGTCCTTGCTGTACCGCCAGGCGAAACTCGGCTTCTTGTTGTCCGGCTTGTAGGAGACCGGGTACTTGCCGGAGTCGAGTGCGGCGAGGTCGCGGTAGTCTTGGATACCGTCTTCGTACTTGCCGGGGGGCTTCCCGTTCGCCGAGTTGCCCAGTCCGTCGGCGTTCTCGGTGCCCACGTTCTTCCAGCCGCGGCCGTAGTACGGGATCCCGAAGGTGAGCTTCGCCCGGGCGCTCTCTCCGGCCGCTTTGATCCACATGCCGACGGCCGTCTCCACGGAGAGGTCACCGGTCGTCGGAGGTTGGAGTGCCGACTGCTGGTTGGTCTTCTTCTCCCAGGCCCCGTGGAAGTCGTAGCCCTGGATGTTGCCGAAGTCCAAGCACTTCATGACCTCTGCGGCGTTCCAGCCGGCATCCATGATCTTCGGGTCGGCGGGGAGGAAAGCGGTCAGCAGGTACTTGCCTCCACGCGGGGGGTAGGCCTTGACCAGGGCCGGATCGTCGAGCTGCTTGCGGAACTCCTTCAGCAGTTCCACGAAGTTGGCCTTGTCGTCCTTGGTGTACTTGTTCCCGTGGGTGCCGTCATCGGCTTTGAGGCCGCTGTCGCAACCGGGCCACTCCCAGTCGATGTCGATGCCGTCGAAGATTCCCTTGGCCACGCCGGTGCCGCCGAATTTCTTCACCAACACGGGGGGCTTCGGCTTCTCCGGAGGCGGCACCCAGGCCTGCTGCCAGATCTCCTCGGGCAGATTCCCCTTGATGTACAGGTCGATGCAGGAGCTCACGAAATCCTTCCGGCTCTGGGCGGTCGCCGCGACGGACGACCAGTTGCGGCTGCACGTCCAGCCGCCGAGCGACACGAGGACCTTCAGCTTGGGGTGCTTGTCCTTGAGCTGCTTGAGCTGGTTGAAGTTCCCCATGAGCGCCGACGCACCCCAGCCCGGGTCGTCGGCCTCGATGGACGGCGCGAAGTCTTTGTCGTTCTTCTTGAACGGTTTGCCGTAGTCGGCGTCGGCGTCTCCGGTGTTGATGTTCGCGTCCGCTCCCAGCTTCGCACTGTCCCCGGCGCTCCTGGTCTCCTCGAAAGCCCGGTAGCCCGTGTACCCCTCGGGGTAGTCGGTGGATGTCGCCACATCTCCGGATGTGATGTTCCCGAACGCGTAGTTGAGGATGGTCAACCTGTCGGCGGTGCCGTTGTCGTGGATGGTCTTGAGATAGACCTGCCTGCCGTATATCGACCACTGGGTGAAATAACCGACGAATTCCATGCTTTCTCCCTTGACGAGGCGTGTCGGGCGTTCGGCGGATGCGGTTCGTCCTGGCCGACGCGCGGGCGCGCGCCCGGAGGCCGCATGCCCCCGTTGCCGCACCAGCGGTTCACGGCCGACGCTCCTCATTGACACGCGGTTCCCGGCGGCCCGCATCCCGGCACTGCGGCGCGGGCCATCGCCGGGAAGGCGCCGGCGAAACGGGATGCCGGCGCGCCGAGCGGGTGGAGCACAGGCACAGGCGGCGGCCGCCGGAGCCCGCGAACTCGCGCTCGGACACGGCCGGGCACCCCATCACCCCATGCTCCGTTCGGGTGGCGGACATCCGCCGCCGCCCCGTGGCCCGTACACCTTCCCGGCGACGGCCCGCGCCGAACAGTGGCGCGCCCTGCGCCCTGCGCCCCGTGTTCCGTGTTCCGTGTTCCGTGTTCCCGTGACGAACCCCTCCGTGCCCGCCCCTTCCTCGTCCGTTCACCGGACGCCGGGCCCCGGCTTCCGTAGTATTCCGTCCGTGGCCAAACGACGTGACGTTGAGCGGGAAGTCCTGGCATCCATAGGCGAGTTGGCGTCCTCCGGGTTACCCGCCGCCGAGCTGTTCCGCGAGCTGCACACCCTGCTCCAGGAACCGCTCGGCTTCGACGGCGGCTGCTGGCACGGCAACGACCCGGTCACCGGGTTCCCCACCTCCACCGTCTCCGACGGCCTCGATTTCGCCCAGTTCGAGCAGGCCGTGCAACTGGAGCTCCAGGGCGGGGACTCCACCACCTTCACCGCGATCCGCACCGCCGGCCACCGGGTGCAGACCATCGACCGGGCCACCGACGGTCGCCCCGAACGCAGCGTCCGCTACCGGGAGTTGCTCCATCCCTGCGGCTACGGCGACGAACTGCGGATCAACTTCGACCTCGGCGGCGGCCGCTGGAGCTCCGCGGCGTTCATGCGCGAACGCGCCCGCGGCCGCTACGACCTGCCCGACCTGCGCCTGGCCGAACGCGTCGCCGCGCCCATCGGCGCCGCCCTGCGCGACACCCACCTCGCCGCCCTGCGCAGCGCCGGCCCGCCGCAGCCCGCGCACACCCCGGCCGTCGCGATCCTGGACGGGTACGGGCGGCTGCGCTCGGCGGACGCGGCGGCCCGCCAACTGATCGGGCGGATGGCCGAACCCACCGCCCACACCGGCGGGGTGCCCAGCGGCTTCCTCACCGTCGCCCGCCTGGCCGCCCGCCGCGGCGGCCCCACCGAGATGCGGGTGTCCACCCCCGACGGGCAGTGGCTGACCCTGCACGCCTCCCCGCTGGACGGCCGCCGCGGCGGCGTCGCCGTCGTCGCCTCCCCGGCCTCCCCCGTCCAGCGCCTGCCGCTGGCGATCCTCGCCCACGGCCTGTCCCCGCGCGAACAGCAGGTCGCCCTGCACGCGGTGCGCGGCACCAGCACCAAGGACATCGCAGCCCTCCTCCACCTGACCGTGCCCACCGTCCAACAGCACGTCACCGCGATCCTCCACAAGACCGGCGTGGGCAGCCGCCGCGAACTCGTCGCCCTGCTGATGGCCGACCACCTCCCCACCCTCGGCCTGCCGCCGCAGTAGCGCCCCCTGCGGCCGCCCTTATCCGGCCGCCCTTCTCCGGTCTGCCTGCTCCGGTCACCGGGCCGAACCGCTGTGCCCCGCGCCCCGCCGGTGTCCGCGCATCGCGGCGCCTGCTAGCATCCGCGCAGTTCAGCGGCATGATCACAGGAAAAACAGAGTGGGGTCCGGATGCAGGACGGTACCGGCGAGCAGCCGCACGACACCGCGGCGGCGCAGGACGCGGCGACGGCACAGGACGCAACGGCAGCGCAGGGCGGCGAGGTGACACGCCGTCGGCGGCGGTCCCTCGCCGTCGCGGCGGGGGTGTGCGTCCTCGGGGCGGCCGGGATCGGCGCGGCGCTCCTGGTCTCCTCCCCGGGCGGCACCTCGGCCGGGCCGGGCGGCGCGGCGAGCCCGGCCGCGTCGGCCAGCCCTTCGGCCGACCCCTCGCCCAGTGCCCCGGCGCAGGCCGCGCCTGCGGCCGCCCCGGAGGCGACGGCTCCGGCGAACACCGACCCCGCACCCGCACCCGACCCCGCTTCCACCCCGCCCGAGGCGGCGGTCGCGGCGACGCAGGACGCCGGGGACGCCGAGGCCGGCGAGCCGTCCGCCCGGCCGGCCACCTCCCGCCCCCGGTCCCAGGCCGCGCCCACCACCGCGGCCGCCGGTACGAGCGGGGCGCAGTCTGCCGGGGAGCAGTCGGCGGGCCGCTCGCAGGCGCCGGCCGGCAAGCCGTCCCCGTACTGGACGATCCCGCCGCGCCCGGAGCTGCCGGCCCCGCCCACGTCGGTTCCGACCAATGCCCACTGCCCGCCGCTGCAGGCCATGACCTACGACGGCTGCCGGTCCATCGGCCCGGTCATCACGCTCCCTCCCGTGGTGCGGCCGACGGGCTGACCCGAAGGCTGCCGCGGCGTGGCTGCTGCTGGAGGAGTGGCCGGACGCCCTGCCGGGGCGGCATTGCCAGGACATCGCCGTCGCGCCGTTCGAGGCGCTTCGAGGGCCGTTCGAGGTGCGGTTCGAGGGCTGCCCTGTTCGGCCCGGTCCCGGAGGTGGGCGGGGACGAGCAGGACGGTGCGGGCGGGGAGTTCCGTCCGGCCCGGGCTTCCGCCCCGGTGGGACGGGTGCGCGACGGCCTGGTGCGGCGCGGCGTGAACTGTCTGCTGTTCACCGCCGACGGCGCCCACGACACCATGCAGCAGGGCGGCGCCATCCCCGGCCACCTCGCCACCGCCACGTTCGGCTCGCGCGCCCCCGAACGGCTGGCGGTCCTGCGCCGCCACCAGGGCGAAGGGCCGCTGACCGCCATGGAGTTCTGGATCGGCTGGTTCGACCAGTGGGGCCTGCCGCACCACGTCCGCGACCCGAAGGAGACCGCCGCCTCGCTGGACGAACTGCTCGCCACCGGCGCCTCCGTCAGCCTCTAGATGGCGCACGGCGGCACCAGCTTCGGCCTGTGGGCGGGCGCCAACCACTCCAGCGCCCACCCGCTGGACGCCGGCTACGAGCCGACCGTCACCAGCTACGACTACGACGCGCCGATCGGCGAGGCCGGCGAGCTGACCGAGAAGTTCCACGCCCTGCGCGAGGTCATCGGCCGCTACCTTCCCCTGCCGAACGGCGAACTGCCCGGCCCCGTACCCCGGGTGGCGCCGCAGCGGCTGGAGCGCGCGCGGGGCAGGCGGTCCTGGCGCGGGCCCTGGACGCGCTGTCGCGGCCGCGGCGGCACGCGGCGCCGCTGCCGATGGAGCAGGTCGGGCAGGACCGCGGCCTGATCCACTACCGCACCCGGGTGCCCGGCCCGCGCCCCGAACTGCCGCTGCGCATCGACGGGTTGGCCGACCGGGCGCAGGTCTTCGCGGACGGCCGCCCGATCGGGGTACTGGAGCGCAACTCCCCCGGCGCGACGCTGCCGCTGGCCACCGGGCCCGACGGGGTCGTACTGGACATCCTGGTCGAGGCGCTGGGCCGGGTGAACTACGGCCCGCAGATGGACGACCGCAAGGGCATCACCCGCGGCGTCTCGCACGGCCACCAGCGGCTCTTCGGCTGGGAGATCCGCCCGCTGCCGCTGACCGACCTGTCCGCGCTGAGTTTCACCGACGGCGCCGACGGCACCGAGGCCGGGGAGGCAGGCGACGGGGAGCCGGGCGACGGGGAGCCGGCCTTCCACCGCTTCACCGCCGAACTCCCCTCCCCTGCCGACGCGTTCGTCGCCCTGCCGGACTGGGGCCGCGGCCTGCTGTGGCTCAACGGCTTCCTCCTCGGCCGCCACTGCGCCGCCGGCCCCCAGCGCACCCTCTACGCCCCCGCCCCCCTGTGGCGGGCCGGCACCAACGACCTGGTCGTGCTGGAACTCGAACGGCACGGCACCGCAGTGGAGTTGCGCGACGAACCGGACCTCGGCCCGGTCACGGCGGCCCCCAGCTCCGACTACTGACCGGCCGGGGCCGAACGGTTCCGCTTTCGGCCCCGACCATGCGCCCCCGGCACGGAATCGGACCGTCCTGGCGCGGAATCGGACCGTCCCGGCGCCGATCCGGACAACCGTTACGGGCGACGACCCGCCGTTGCCGGGCGTTCCTGTGTCCTTGTCCGGCACGTCAATCGCCAGGAGCGCGAGTCGCATGAAGGAGCCAGGATGTTCCGCAGGAATTCCGCCCGTACGACGGCCCTCGCCGTGATGGCCGGCTCGATTCTGCTCGCGGTGCCCGCCACCGCCGACGCGACCACCACCGCCTACACCCCGCAGACGGCCTGCGGGTCCAGCTACGCCACGATCGATTCCTTCAACCTGCCGGGCGGCACCTCGACCGTCTACCTGACCTACAGCAGGACGACCGGCAAGAACTGCGTCGCCACCATCAAGAACACCAGGACCGGATCCCCGACACTGACCGGCGCCTACCTGACCTACGGCGACGGCAGCGGAAGGCAGCAGGACCTGGGGAACTACAGCTACTACGCCGCGGCCTACCTGTCCGCCCCCGGACAGTGCATCTACTACGGCGGCCGGGACTACAACTCCGGTGACTGGTGGGGCAAGGGACCGGGCTGGTGCAGCTGAGCGGCGTCCCGGCACCGGCCGGGTAGGGTCCGGCGAAGGCCGGCGGGCGGCCGTGCGCGGCCGCCGCGACCGACCGGTGAGTGCGCCGGTGCCCGTGGCCGCATCGCGGGGTGCGGCCACGGGCGCCGGTCCCGGTCACCTCCCGATCAGGTGCCGATCAGATGCCGATCAGGTCCCGATCAGCTGCAGGGAGGCCCACAGGGCCAGGACGGCGGCGGTGAGGGTGGCCGGGACGGCGAGCAGGCCCAGGCGGGTGAACTCACGCAGGTCCACCGGCACTCCGCGGTCACGGACGATGCTGCGCCACAGCAGGGTGGCCAGCGAGCCGGCGTAGCTGAGGTTGGGGCCGATGTTCACCCCGAGCAGGACCGCGAGGACGGCACCCGGCCCGGCCGGGGCCGCCAGTGGCACCAGGGCGAGGGTGGCGGGCAGGTTGTTGATGGCGTTGGCGAGGACGGCGGCCAGCGCGGCGATGCCGAGCAGGGCCGGAAGCCCGGTGCCGGCGGGCACGAGGTGGGCCAGGCCGGCGGCCAGGCCGTTGTCGACGACCGCGCGCACCACGATGCCCAGGGCGAGGACGAACGCCAGGAACGGCAGGGCGGCCGAGCGCACCACCGTCGCGGGGGTGGCGTGGCCGCGGGCCAGGGCGCGCACGGCCAGGACGGTGGCGCCGGCGGCCGCCGCCCAGGCCGGGTCGACGTCCAGCGCGGAGGCGAGGCCGAACCCGGCGAGCGTGCAGCCCACCGTGACCAGGGCGAACAGCGGCATGGCGGGGGCCGGTGCGGCGTCGGGGGCCCCGGTGGGGGCGGCGTCCAGGTCGGTGGCGAAGAAGCGGCGCAGCACCAGGTACTCGACGCCGACGGCCGCCAGCCACGGCAGTGCCATCAGGACGGCGAAGCGGCCGAAGCTCAGGCCGCTGGCGGTGAAGGCGAGCAGGTTGGTCAGGTTGGAGACCGGCAGCAGCAGCGAGGCCGTGTTCGACAGGTGGGCGCAGGCATACAGGTGCGGTCCGGGCCGGGCGCCCAGGCGGGCGGCGGTGGCCAGGACGACCGGGGTGAGCAGCACGACGGTGGCGTCCAGGCTGAGCACCGCGGTGACCGCCGAGGCGACGACGAACACCTGGACCAGCAGCCGGCGCGGGCGGCCGGCGGCGCTGCGCGCCATCCAGGCCCCGCAGGCGCGGAACAGTCCCTCGTCGTCGCAGAGTTTGGCCAGCACCAGGACGGCGGCCAGGAAGCCGATCACCGGGCCGAGGCGGGCGGCCTCGGCCGTCGCGTGCTCCAACGGGACGGCGCCGGTCGCCACCAGCAGGGCGGCGGCCGGCACCGCGGCGGCGGCCTCCGGCCAGCCCCAGGGGCGGGCGACGGCGCAGACCAGGACGAGTATCAGCAGGCCCGCGGACAGGACTTCGGCGCAGGCGGTGTTCAGGGGTGCTCCTCGGGGGCGGGTGGGGTGGCCGGTGCTCGGGCCTGGTTCGCGGCCCGGCGCAGCATGCCACACCGGTCGGCGGCGGGCGCCTGGCGGGTCCGTGCGCCCGGATCCGCACCCCCGCCCTCCCCTCCCCCTGGGAGCAAGTCAGGTCAGTCCCACCAGAAGGACCACTGGTGGGCGCCCACCAGCTCCTCGGCGTACTCGGTGAGGCTGCCGGAGCCCTGGAAGACCAGGTCGGGGCAGAAGGCGGTGTGCTCGGCGGCCAGCGGGAGCGCCTCGGCGAGGGTGGCGGGCGGCACGGGGACGCTCAACACCAGGGTGTCGAAGCCGACTTCGACGACCTGGGCGCCGAAGCGGCGCTCCCAGTCGGCGAGCACGGCGGCGATCTCGGCGGTGCCGGCGTGGTTCATGGGGCCGCTCCAGCCGCACACCGCGAGTGCGTGGGCGCCGCTGCCGGCGCGCACCAGGCCGAGGCGTGCGTCCTTGCCGGACCCCAGCACCTCGGCCAGCTCCCGGGCCTCGGCGCCGGCGGCGCCGTCCGGGACGGTGGCCGCGGGGGCGAGACCGGGCCAGGTGCGGCCGTAGGGGGCGAGGGTCTCGTCGATGATCTCGGCGTCCTCGTCCGTCTCCCCGTCCTCGTCCTCGTCGACCTGCTTCCACCAGGTGCTCAGCAGGGCGGCCGGGTCGTAGAGGTCGGGTATGGCGGCGTCGGTCGGGTAGAGCTCGCCGGACAGCCAGGGTCGGTAGTCGGGGTCGGTGTGGTCGAGCGGGCTGAGCAGCAGCGGCCACAGCCCGGTCTGCGGGTGGGCGCGGTGCAGCTGCCGCCACAGCCCGGCGGGCGCGGGGGCGTCGCTGATCCACAGCAGCGGCCGGCGCCCCTCGTCCTCGGCGACCGTACGGCCGGGCGGCAGGTCGACGGGCAGGGCGGCGAGGGCGGCGGCGAGGTCCGGGTGCTCGGTCATGCGGCTCACCGTAGGCGCCACCACCGACAACGACCGCCGGCGTCCGGCCGCAGGCGCCCCGGGCGCCGACGGCGGGCCGGCCCGGCGAACCCCCACCCCTCAAGCACGAGAAGTCGGCCCCGCCGACTTCCCACGCCACACGGGGACCGCACGGGGACCGCCGCGCACCTGCACACCTCGGCCGGCTCTGCCACGGCGCCGACGGGCGGCGACGGGCGGCGACGAACGGCGAGAACCCGAGGGGCAGGCCTGGCCCCACCAACCGCTCAGGACCAGGGCAGCCCCGACCGCGTGCGCCAGTACGCCTCGGCCGGCTCCGCCATGGTGGCGAGGGTGGCGAGGTCCTCGGGGGTGGGGCGCAGGGTGGTGGCGGCGAGGTTGGAGGTGAGCTGGGCGGGGGTGGCGGCGCCGGAGAGGACGGTGTCGGCCCAGGGTTGGGCGGCGGCCGCGGCGAGGGCGAGGGCGTCGGGGGTGGTGCCGGTGCGGGTGGCGAGGGTGCGCAGGGGGGTGGTGTCGGGGCCGGTGGCGTTGCGGCCGGCGAGGCGGCCGTTGGCCATGCCCTCCTTGACGACGACGAGCCAGCCGGCCGCGTGGGCTTCGGCGAGGGCGGGGGCGGCGGAGGTCTCCAGGAGGTTCCAGGTGGCCTGGACGGCGGTGAACAGGGGTCGGCCGTCGGTGGTGACGGCGAGGGCCCGGCGGATGGTGTCGGCCTGGGCGGGGCCGCTGGTGGACAGGCCCACGCGTACGCCTTGGGCGGCGAGGGCGGCGAGGCGCCCGTGCAGGGCGGGGTCGGTGAGGGCGGGGCTGTCGGGGGTGACGGAGTGGACCAGGTAGACGTCCAGGTGGTCGCCGAGCAGGGCGCGGGTCTCGCGGATCTGGCGGTCGTAGACGGCCGTGGAGTGTTCCTTGACCTCGTGTGCGGCGACTCCGCTGGTGCGCCAGTCGGCGGTGTAGGTGTAGCCCCACTTGCTGCCGACCGTCACCTCGGCCGCGGCCTCGGGGTGTTCGGCGAGCCACTGGCCGAGGAACTCCTCGGCGCGGCCGTAGGAGCGGGCGGTGTCGAGGTAGCGAACGCCGGCGGCGTACGCGGCGTCGAGGAGGGTGTGGGTGCGCTCGCGCAGGGCGTCGACGGTGCGGTCGGCGGGCAGGTCCGTGTCGCGCCCGAGGTTGATGTAGCCGGGCCGGCCGACGGCCGCCGTGCCCAGGCCGAGGCGCGCGGGGTGCGGGCGCGCGGTGGCGGGGGCGGGGGTCGGGGTGGCGGCGGGGTCGGTCGGCATGGCGGGGTCTCCTCGGGCGCGGTGGTTCTCACCTGGGACTTTAGTCGTGCCGCCGCGGCCGCAGGTGGTGCCGGCGGGCTACCAGGACGCCCACCCGCCTGCTTCCGAAAGCGATGACGGCGAAGACGGCAGCACCGCACGCGCGGCGCCCTGGTCCAGGCGCAGCACGAAGTTGACGTAGTCGAGCGGCTTGCCCGGCCAGTGGCGGTCGTTGCTGGTGAGCAACTGGCTGCGCAGGCCGCCGTGTTCGGTGACGGGCCCGGGGGTGGTGCGCAGGTTGGGCTGCCAGCCGCGGCCGCGCTGGTGGTGTTCGAGGGAGAGCGTCCAGCTGTCCTCGTCCATCTGGATGGTGGCGCCGACCCGTCCGGGTAGCACCCGCAGTCCGTGTGTGCCGCGGACGACCGCCCGCTGGTCGAAGTCGGCGCTCCTGCCGACGACGGTGATCCGCCATGCGCCGTGGAACCTGAGCACGCCTGTCTCCTGACGCCGCGGCGCCCGCTCCGGCAGAGGGCGCCCCGTCAACGTCTACGGCTCCGGACCGCTGCCGGGCTCAGTGAGCCCGAACCGGGCGGGATACCCGGTTGGGCCCGGGCCGGCTTCTCGGTCACTCGGGTCGTGCGGCGGTCGGGGCGCCCGCGACGCGGCGCTCGCCGCCGTTGCGTTCCTGCCAGAAGCGGTACACCTCGACGGCGGCGTCGCGCTGCTCGTGGCGCATGGGCATCCGGCGTTCCTGGTAGGGCTTGGCGAACTCGGCGTAGAAGCTGTCCAGTTCGAAGTACTTGCGGTCGTCGACGTAGTGGGGTTCGTAGGCGTCGCGGGTGGTGAGGAAGACGACCTCGTCCGGCGAGCAGTAGTACAGGGAGCCGAGGCACATCGGGCAGGGGTGGGCGAGTACGTAGATGATGGTGCCGGTCAGGTGTTCGGTGCCCAGTTTGGTGCAGGCTTCGCGGATGGCGAGGATCTCCGCGTGGGCGGTGGGGTCGTTGGTCTGGGCGACCTTGTTGGGGCTCTCCGCGAGGATCCTGCCGTCCTTGACGATGACGGTCGCGAACGGGCGGCCGCCTTCGGCGACGTTCTGGCGGGCGATGTCGATGGTGCGCTGGGCGAAGTCCACGGTGTTCCTCCGGAGTTGAGAGAGATGGGGGGCGGGCCGGATGGCTGTGCTCCCGGCCCGCCCGGCGCCGACTGGCGTGTCGCGTGTCGTCCTGTCGGTGTGTGTCAGAACGGCTTGGTCGGCAGGTACTTGCCGTCGAGGGTGATGACGGCGCGCTCGCCGCCGTCCGGGTCGGCGACCTTCTTCACGTCGAGCCGGAAGTTGATCGCGGAGATGATGCCGTCGCCGAACTCCTCGTGGACCAGGGCCTTGAGGGTGGTGCCGTAGACCTGGAGCATCTCGTAGAAGCGGTACATCGTCGGGTCGGTCGGGATGCGGTTGGGCATCGAGCCGCGGACCGGGATGGTCTGCAGCAGCAGCGCGGCGTCGTCGTCCAGGCCGAGCAGTTCGGCCACGGCCTTCGCGGACTGCTCCGGCAGCGGGTGCTGGCCGAGGACGGCGGCGGTGGTGAAGGCCACCGACAGGCCGGAGACCTCGGCGATCTGCTTCCAGGACAGGTTCTTGCGGGTCTTGGCTTCGACGGCCTTGTCGGCGAGGGCTTCGCGGGCGGTCTGGCTGGTCTGGGCGTGCACCATGATCGGTACGTCCTTTCGGGGGGTGTGTCGCCCGGAGACGGGACGACATGAGAAGGGGAGGGGGTGTGGTGGTCAGGCGGCGAGCGTGGGGGCGGCGGTGAGGTCCTCGACCCGGCCGGTGGGGATGTCGTAGACCCAGCCGTGCAGGGCGACCTTGCCTTCGGCGAGGGCGCGGGCGACCGAGGGGTGGGTGGCCAGGTTCGCCAGCTGGGCGTGCACGTTCTGGCGTACCAGCGCGGGGACGTCGCCGTCGGCGGCGGTGCGGGCCACGGAGGCGTCCGCGTGGCGCAGCCAGGTGGCGACCGCGGGGGCGGCGCTGAGGTCGTGGCCCTGGGCGAGGGCGGTCATCGCGCCGCAGGCGGAGTGGCCGCAGATGACGATGTCCTTGACGCCCAGCGCGGTGACGGCGTACTCGATGCTGGCGGCGACGCCGTCGGCCTCGGGGCTGTGGGCGGGTACGAGGTTGCCGGCGGTGCGGATGACGAACAGGTCGCCGGGTTCGGTGCCGGTGATCAGTTCGGGGACGACGCGGGCGTCGGAGCAGCTGATGAACAACGTGTCCGGGGTGTGGTGGGTGGCGAGGTGCGCGAAGAGCTGCGCCTTGGCCGGGAAGACGTCCCGCTGGAATCGGGCAACGCCGTCGGTGAGGTCCTGCACGGTCACTCCCTTCGGATGGTGATCGGCCCTGTGGGCTGGTGAGATCCACCATGCATGACCTGCTCCTATAGTGTCCAAGAGCCGTTGACCATGGGATTCATTGGTCTCATCTATAGGTGGGGCTACAGTGGTGGCCATGGCCGCTCTCGAACTGCGTCACCTGCGCTACCTGCTCGCCGTCGCCGAACACGGCAGCTTCACCCGCGCCGCCGAGGAGCTGCACATCTCCCAGCCCACGCTCTCCCAGCAGATCAAGCAGCTGGAGAGGACCCTGGGCGTGCAGCTGCTGGACCGCACCGGCCGCGCCGTGCGGCTCACCGACGCCGGCGCCGTCTACACCGACCACGCCCGGCGCGCGCTGCGCGACCTGGCCGCCGCCGAGCGCGCCGTCCACGACGTCCAGGACCTCACCCGCGGCCACCTGCGCCTGGGCGTCACCCCCACCTTCACCGCCTACCTGGTCGGGCCGCTCACCGCCGGGCTCCACGCCCGCCACCCCGGCATCGGCCTCACCCTCGCGGAGATGCCCCAGGAGCACATCGAAGCGGCCCTGCTCGCCGACGACCTCGACGTCGGCATCGCGTTCGCCGGCGCCCACCTGCCCGGCATCGCCGCCGCCGGGCTGTTCACCGAGACCCTCAGCCTCGTCACCGGCACGGCGCGCGCCGAGGCGATGCCCACGCCGCTACCGGTCCACGCCCTCCAAGACGAGCAACTCGCCCTGCTCACCGGCGGATTCGCCACCCGTGGCCACATCGACGCCTACTTCGAGCGTCACCGGGCCGTCCCGCGCATCGCGGTCGAGGCCAACTCGATCCAGGCCCTCACCGAGATCGTCCGGCGCACCGGCCTGGCCACCGTCCTGCCCGACGCCATCGCCCACGACCACCCCCACCTCGCCCCCGTGCCCCTCGACCCGCCGCTGCCCACCCGCACGGTCGCCCTCCTGCACCGCGAGGGCGCCTACCGCAGCGCCGCCGTCCGCGCGTTCACCGGGCTGACCCACGACCTGGTCCGCGCCCGCGGCTACGCGCCCGTGCCGTAGGGGCCGACGGCCCCCGGGCCGTACGGCTTCAAGGGTCAGCGGCGGGCGGTGGCCAGGGAGCGGAGCTGGACGTGGACGGCGGCGGGTTCGGTGCCGGTGAGGGCGGCGACCTCGGCGGCGGACAGGTCGAGGACCAGGTGCAGCAGCAGGACGTCCTGCTGGGCGGCGGTCAGGTGGGCGACCGGGCCCAGCGGCCGGGGGCCGGCCTGGGCGCAGACGCGGCGGCGCACCGCCTGCCAGGCGCAGGCGGTGGGGCTGGCGGTGGCCAGGGCGTCGAGCCAGTGGCCACTGAGTTCCTCGAAGGCCGCACGGACGGCCAGGGGCGCGTCGGCGGGCGGCAGGAGCAGTCCGGCGTAGTCGAGGTAGTGGCGCAGGTGGAGGTCGTGCAGCGCCCACAGGCCCAGGGCGGGCCCGGGGGCGGCCGAACGGCGTGGTGGTGTCGGCATGGTGGTGTCCCGGGGTGGCGCGGGTGGGTGCTGGTCCGCGGCCGGGCGCGGGCGGGTGCCGGCCCGCGGCCGGGGCGCGGGTGGCGCGCCCCGGCCGCGGACCGGGTCACACGAGCACCGGCGGGTTGTCGTCGGTGCCTTCGCGGCCCGCCGCGGCGGGGTGGCCGGGGCCCTCGTCCCGTTCGGCGGCGAGGCTGTTGCGCAGGGTCACCCACAGGCGGAACAGGATGTCCGTCGAGGTGCCGGCGCTGGAGGACTGCATGGCCCGGGCGAACTCGCTGTGGTGCGTACGCGAGTTGACCGGCAGCGGGGTGCGGGCGTTGTTCGTCCGGTCCCAGGCCGCCGCCCACAGGGCGCGGCGAGCCTCCCTGACCCCGCAGACCTCCATGTAGGCGAGGAACACGGGTTTGCGCAGCGGGGCCTCGCCCTTGAGGACCATGGCCAGGGTGCTGGAGGGCAGGCGTCCGCCCCGGTCGCGGGCCCGGCGGTCCAGTTCCCGCAGGGAGGGCCAGTCGGCCTTGCGGCGCATCTCGTGCATCGCGCGGCGCAGGTCGGCGAAGGAGTCGGCCTGTTCGGGGTCGATCCGCCGGGGCGCGCGCAGTCTGCGGCTGCCCGAGGGGCGGGGCACGTGGGCCCAGTAGTTGGCCTGGACCCACTTGCGCCGGGCGGTCTTGAGGTCGCCGCCGCATTCGCGGGTGACGGCCTCGACGACCTTCCAGCTCGGCACGGAGTGCCCGCCGGCGGCCCGTTGCAGGGTGGTGGGGTGGTAGTTGGTCCGAGCGGCGAGCTGACGGTACGTCAACTCGGCCTGCTCGCGCTGCTCCCGCAGCCAGGCGGCCAGCCGGCCCAGCGCCGGCTCGGTCGCCTCGATCGGGTTCTCTCGGCGTCCCATCGCTGGCAGGCGCTCTTCCTAGGCCCGCTCCCGTCGGAGCCTGGCGGCCAACAGGCAGCCGCCGGTGGCCAGTTCGAGCGCCGCTCCGGCGGACATGCCGGTCGCGACCAGGGCGGCGGCCAGCGTGACCGCCAGGACGACCACGACGACAACCACGGCCGTCCCGTACGGGCGCGGGTGGCGCGGGCGCGGCGGCACCGGGTCCGCCGTCGCGCAGTGGGTGGTGCGGGTGCGGGTGCGGATGCGCTTGTTCCGGTTCCTCTTCATCGAGGAGTCCTCCATATCACTGTCCACTCCAACTGGCGGGCACTTGTGCGGTTGGCGTCGCACGGGGTGCCCGGTGGCCTCACACTCTGTCAGGCGTATGGGTGAATCCCAATCGGTTCGGTGAACATCGCGCAGATTGATGCGCCACGGTCCCGGCCACTCGCCGCAATCTCGTGAATGCTCTACCAGAGAAGCACAGTTCAGCGAACTGAAACCGAATTTTGATGCGCCTTTGTGCAGCGCGCCCTTGTGAGGCCTCCTGGCTGGATGTGACGATTCGGAGTGCGGCGTCATCCGGACTCGCGGGTTCGGAACCCGGGGCGCTGTTCACTCCAACAATCGGGATCATCGGCAGCGGGCCGTGTTGGCGCATGGGTCCGCCCGAACAGCAGAGACCGCCCGGCCCTGGTGGCCCGAGCGGTCTCTCTGCGTTTTCCGGCGCGTTTCCCCGGCGCGCTTGCCGCGCGGTGGACGTCAGGTCAGTCGCGGGTGGTCCAGCGCTGGGTGGCGCTGGTCGCGGAGGGCGCCGAGAGCATCACGCCCTTGCCGGACTCGTTGCTGGGGGTGTCGAGGACGTAGCCGGTGTTCGGGTCGGTGATCTTCAGGCTGCCGTCGTCGTTCCGGGTGACCTGCCACTTCTGGGACGCGGACTGCGCGTTGGACGGCGTCACCGTGACCCGGTAGCTCGGGTAGCCGCTGGACGTCAGGGACAGGGAGGGGTTGCAGCCGTCGTGGATGCGCACCGTGCCGTCCGCGTTGGCGTCCAGCCGCCACTGCTGCCCGAGGTCGGACGCGCCCTTGCCGGAGATGGTGGCGTAGGCGCCGGGGAGCACCATGCAACCGCTGGTCTGGTGCGACAGCACGAGGAAGCCACCGTTGGAGAGGAAGTGGGGCCGGCCGTCGCCGACGGGCAGGGGCCCGTAGTAGATGGTGTGCTTGGCCAGCAGGTCGAGCGTCGTGCCGGTGGTGGCGAGCGGCGGGACGGCGGCGGGGCGGACGGTCTTGTAGTGGTCGGCGAACGTGGACGACGTGTGGTCGAGCATCACCTTGGCGGTCCCCTGCCAGCCCCCGTCGACCTTCCGCCACAGGTCGAGCAGCGAACCGGCGACGTTGCCGGAGACCGCGTCGCCGACGTCCCAGCCGCTGCCGTAGGTGAATTCGGTGCTGCTCCCGTTCGACCACACGTAGCGGTTGTCGCCGAGCAGGTAGGCTCCGACGGCGCTGGCGAAGCCCTCGACCCAGGCGCAGGAGCGGGTGCTGGCCGCCCAGACGGACGTCGGAGCGCAGATGCCCTCGCGCGGTATGCCGCCGTAGAGGCGGTCCATCAGGAAGTGGCCGCCCTCGTGCAGGACGATGTGCTCGGAGTCGGGGTCGGCGTCGGGGAGGTTGATGGTGTTGTCGAGGTTGTACACCGGGCCGCCGCGCGCGCCGGGGCTCCAGAAGACGGTGAGCTCGGTGCAGGAGTCGTTGTTCGGCTCGCGGGCGCTCCAGCAGGCGCTGACCGGGTTGTTGCGGCCCCACCACAGGAGGTTGAGGGTGTCGAGGACGTGCCAGGCCCGGGAGGTCTCGGCCGGGGGCTTGATGACGCCGAGGGAGACGCTCGCGGAGAGGTTCTGCTGGACCGGCGAGTCGACGGTGTACCGGGAGGCGGGGATGTCGTTGGTGATGACCCTCCACATCCTGGTGCTCTCGGAGGTGAACCGCACCCACATGCTGTTCATCGTCGTGGTGGTCGTGGGGGTGTAGCAGAGGTTGAAGCCGCCGTCGGTCACGGCCGTGAGGCCGTAGTTGCCGAGCACGTGCGGGGTGTCGCCGGCCTTCTCGGTGCCCCACAGCTCGACGTTGGCGTTGCGGACGGGCTTGGTCCGGGTGGGCTTGGACGGGCCCTCCTCCGCGTTCTGGTAGTCGAACTGGAAGATGCCGCTCAGGCAGATCGGGCTCGCGGTGACCGCCGCCGAGGCGGGGGCCGCCGCGAGCGGGACGACGGCGAGCACGGCGAGCAGCGCCGTGCCGAGCGCGGCGAGCCGTCGGGTCAGGCGGGTGCGCAGGGGTATGGCCATCGAGGTCCTCTCGGTGGGGGCCGCCGGCCGCGACCGGACATCGACACGGGTGCGGGCGTTCGGCGGCGGTCGGTCACGGTTCGTGTGCCCATGGTCGGTGCACGGTTCGGCTCGCGGTAGGGCGTGCGGAAGGTGGGTGCGGGAGGGGGATGCGGCGTGCGAGGCGCCGCCCGCGCCGGTGCGCGGCAGACGCCGTCGTCGCGATGGTGCTTCCTCCCCGAAGACTGCGGGCTGCTGCCCCTCCGGCCTTCGCCTCGCGGTGCGGGCGTGGGGACGGACAGGGCGGCGCGCCCGGTGAATGAACTCCCTTAGGCAGGTGGCAGCTTGCGCAGCCCCCCGAACCAAGCAGGAATCTACACAGCTCAGTCACGAGCGGAGTGTCATCTTCCGATTTTCCTCGCTCGACGGTCAAAACCAGTCACGCCTTGGCTTGTTCTGACTATGCATCAAGAGTGTTTCAAGCCAACCGCCCTGCTTGTGTCGTGACTTGAATCACCGTCATCTCGCAGAGGCGACCTGGCGGCAGTGCTTCCCCACCAGCCCGTCACCGAGTGCGCGGGAAGTCGGCGGGGCCGACTTCCCGTGCGGGGTGTGGGTTCAGGTGCGGGTGGCTTGGGTGCGGCAGTGGGTGAGGGCGTATTTGAGGCGAGGGTCGGGGTTGGGGGTGGTGGTGAGGAGTTCGCCGGCGCTGGTGAGGGTGGTCCAGTACTGGGCCGGGTCGCCGGTGCGGGGCAGGGGGTGGGTCGCGGCGAGGGAGAGGTACGCGGCGGTGAGGTTGCCGGTGGTGAACCAGCGGGTGAGGCCGTGCTGGTGGCCGGGACGGATGCCGCCCAGGGCCTCGATGGCGACCAGGAAGAGGTCGACGACGGCCAGGCCGGTGGCGTCGAGGGTGACGGGGATGTCGAAGACGCCGAGGGCTTCGAGGAGTTCGCCGGTGTCGGCTTCGGAGTTGGGGCGGGGGTCGGCGAGGAGGGCGTCGTGGCAGTCGGCCAGGCGGCGGGTGGTCTCGGCGTGGGGGATGTCGAGGGCCAGGCAAACGGCGCGGGCGACGGGCAGCGGCTGGTGGCCGAGGCGGGCAAGGAGCGCGTAGGTGGCGGCGGGAGTGGCGCCACGGGAGAGGGTGTGACGGGCGAGGGTCGCAAGGCTCATGGGGGTTCGGGCTTTCAGACGGTGACGAGCGCGGGGGCGGGGGCGGGGGCGATGTGGGCCCAGACGAACTTGCCGATGCCGCAGGGGCGGTAGGCGCAGCCCCAGCGCTCGGCGAGCTCGTTGACGAGGAACAGCCCGCGCCCGTGCTCGTCGTCCGGGGCCGCAACGTGGAGGGCGGGGTGCCCGGAGCTGGCGTCGTGGACTTCGATCCGCAGCCGGGAGTTGACGAGCGAGAAGCGGACCTCGATGTGCCGGTCGTCGGGCGCGTCCGAGTGCTGCACGGCGTTGGCGAACAGCTCGCCGAGGAGCAGTTCGGCGGTGTCGCCGTAACGCTCGCCCGAGGGCAGCCCGGAGAGGTACGCGCGCAGCACGTACCGGGCCAGGGGCGTGGATTCGACGCAGGAGTCGAGACGCGCGACGAACAAGCGGGGACGGTGGGTTTTGAGCATGGGAGTACCTCAGAGAGGACGGAGAGAGAACGTGCGGATGGAGCTCGGCATCACGCAGTGCTTGTCTGACGTGGCGCCACCCAGTGGCTGGCGTTAAAACTTGATCGCATGTACTGAGATCGCCGCACCGAGCGAGACCAGGCCAGGTCTGATGCGCACGTGGATGTGGCCCGCCGGAACCAAATCGCCATCCTCGCCGTCACAGCGGATGCCGGCCGCGGCCTGGAGCTGAACGCGGGTAGACGGTGCAGCATTTGTCACGCTCGAATCGTCGGGCAATCCGACGGGACGTCATACCGCGTTTGCGGGACGTTTTGGACATCTGACTGGTAGACCTTGAAACGTCCCTAACGTGGAAGGCCTGCCGGTGAACAGCCCACTCCGTGACGCAATGGCCCGTGCCAACATGACGTCGTCCAAACTCGCGCGTGTGTGCGGTGTCGACCCGAAGACTGTCGACCGATGGCTCGCGAACCCAGCGCGCGAGCCCCACGCCCGACACCGCTCAGCGGCCAGCCGGGCCCTCGGCGAGGAGGAAACCGTGCTCTGGCCGTCCGTACAGCAACTCGTGAAGTCGGGCCCGGATCGGGAGCTGGTGCAGATGTACCCGTACCGATCTGCAGCGCCGGCCGCGCTGTGGCGTCAGCTGATCAAGGGGGCAACCCGGGAACTGACGTTCGCTGGATACACCAACTACTTCCTGTGGCTGGAGCACGCGAACTTCGGCGGCTTGCTTCGGCAGAAGGCAGCGGCCGGCGTTCGGATCCGCTTCATCCTTGGCGAGCCCGGACACCCGGTCACCCGTCAGCGCGAGCTGGAGGAGGATGTCCCCCTGAGCTTGTCGACCCGGATCGAGGTCACCCTGTCCGAACTGGCCAAGCTGCGGGACACGTCGGTCGAGGCGCGACACGAGAGCGCGCACGTCTCACTCAGCGTCTTTCGCTTCGACGACGACATGATCGTCACGCCGCTGCTGCCCGGTAGGATCGGCCACGACGCCCCGATGATGCACTTCAGGCGGGCCCAGGACGACGGCGTGTTCGACCGCTTCGTCGGTCACGTCGAGGATCTGTGGACGAGAGGGCGTGACGTGTGGACGGTCTCGGCAGCGGAGGTGGCGAATCATGCCCAGGCGTGACTACGTGGACGACCCGGACGCCCCGAAGGCGAACTCGCTAGTCCCCGCCGCGTCCGTCATCGTGGTCGACGACGCGGGCCGCGTCCTGCTCCAGCGCCGCACCGACAACGGGATGTGGGCGCTGCCCGGCGGCAGGATGGACATCGGTGAGTCGCTCGCCGGGTGCGGCATCCGCGAGACCCGCGAGGAGACCGGCATCGACGTCGAGATCACCGGCATCGTCGGTACCTACACCGATCCCGGCCACGTCTTCGCCTACGACGACGGCGAAGTCCGCCAGGAGTTCTCCATCTGCCTCCTCGCACACCCCGTCGGCGGGGAACTGCAGGTGTCCGACGAGTCCCACGAGGTGGAATGGTTCACCCCGGCCGAAACAGACGCGCTGCCGATGGTGGCGAGCATCCGCAAACGTCTGACCGACTGGCGATCCGGGGCCATCCCCGCAGTGCGCTAGCCGCTATTCGCTCCGAACAGGTGAGCGCCGTCCCACAAGAGCGCAGGTGCCTCGGCCCCGCTGCCTGTCCGAGGCAGCGGGGCCAGCACATCCCAAGGAAGAACCGGCATGGCGATCGAGGCGGAGCTCAAGGCCGTCGTACGCGACCCCGAACTCGACGCCACGTTCATCGAAGTCGAGACCGCAGCGGCCGCCCCGGACAGCCTCTCAGCGGCACTCGACACCGTACGGGCCGTCCTGGCCGACCTCGGAATCAGCGAGGCCGACCTGACGACCGAGCTGTACACGGACCCGGTGGCCGCGGCCCGCACGTGAACCCGGCAACAGACCGCATCGTGCGCAGGAAGTCGGACCCGCCGACTTCTTGCGCGCGGAAGTCGGTCCACCACCAGGAAGCCCCCTCGTTCCGGCGGGCCGCGTCACGAACCGGCTCGCCAGGGCGAAGCCTGCGCGCCGGGTGGAAGGCCTGGTTTCATGCGGTGCTGAAGAACACCAGCACCCGACGACAACCGGAGGAGCACCGCGTGACCGTCGAACTCCGCCACCACACCACCCTCTCCCCCGAAGCCCGGCAGGATCTGCTGCAGGTCTACGCCGACGTGCGCGCCCCGCTGCTGCACCTGCCGAACTACTGCCTCGCCGCCTTCGTCGAACGCCTCGAGCGGCACACCGCCGACCCCGGCTTCGAGCTCGTCCTCGGCTACGACGGCCACCTGCCCATCGGGTACGCCTACGGCAACACCGTCGACACCGACGACCGGTACTGGAAGCGCATGGCCGACCCCCTCCCCCACGGCTTCACCGACGCCCCGGCCCTGGCCGTCAAGGAGATCGGCGTCCGCGCGCCCTGGCGCGGCACCGGCACCGCCCGCCGTATCCACGACGCGCTGCTGGCCGGGCGCGCCGAGGGCCGGGCCACGCTCATGGTGAACCCGCTCGCCGGGGACGGCAAGGTTCAGCGCGTCTACGAGACCTGGGGGTACCGGGCGTTCAACACCCAGCAGCCCACGCCGGATTCGCCCCGGCTGAGCGTGATGATCCGTCCGACTCGCTGAATCCCGTAGCCGCGCCGAGCGCCCCGGGCGGCGGCCCGGGGCGCTCGGCGCTTGCGCCGTCGGGGCTACTCGCGGGGGCGGGCGAGCAGGGCGGCGGAGGCCGGGTCGCCGACGCGGGTCGCGACCGCGCCCTTGACCACGCTCAGGGCGGCCGGCAGCGCCGCGACCGCCGCCGCCTTGAGCGCGCCGATCGAGGTCAGGTCGAACTTGTCGGCCAGCAGCAGGCCGAGGAAAGCCGCGGCGTACGTGGCGACGGTGCGCTCGACCAGGTCGAGAATGAACTTCTGCATGATCAGGACTCCTTCGTGATGGAGGCCGGTGTGGTGCACGGTCTGCGCGCGACGGTCGCGCGGGCGTTGCGTCGGGGTCGGCTGTCAGGGGTCGGAGGGCATGCGGCAGACGCCGCCGGGGAGTTGCCGCCCCTCATGTACACGTTCACGCCGCCGGATTCGACGACGGTCCGGCAGAAGAAAATCCGGCGGCCTCGCGCACACCTCAGAGGCCCGTCACTGAGGCCTCCCACCTGCCCGTCTACCCTGACGGGCATGACCGAAGCTCTGATGAACCGCTACCGCAAGGCCGTGGAACCGCTGCTGGAACCGGGCGAGCACCTGCTCGACCTCGCGACCGTCGTACCGGTGGCCGGGGCGCGCGGCGTCGGGGACGGGCTGGGCGCGCGGGTCGGCAACAAGCTGGGGCAACTCGGCGCGGTGGCAGGGCAGTCGGGCAGTATCGCGAGCGGCTTTCCGACGACCACGGGCGGGGCCCGGACCAGGCTGCTGGCCGTCACGGACCGCCGGGCCGCGTTCGTCACGGCGCTGGACGTCCGCAAGGCCGGCCAACTGGTGTGGCACGCGCCGCGGCAGCTGGTCCTGCGGGTGGAGCGGCGCCCGCGACTGCAGGCGATGGCGAGGTTCCGGCTGCACTTCGCGGACGGCTCCGCGGTGTCGCTGTACACGGCGCGGCGCCGCACGATCGAGGCCCTGGCCGATCACCTCGGACGCTGACCCGCCTCGACGCTGACCCGCCCCGGCGCCGACCAGGCGGTCCGGGCCCGACCACGAGGCCCGAACCGCCGTTCCCCGCCGCCGGCTTCGGGTGGACCGAGGCCGGGGCGGAATCCGGGAGAGACGGAGGGAGAGGGCCGGTCAGAGCCCGAAGTTCCAGTCGACGATCATCTGCAGCAGGTCCTTGCGCTCGTCCACGAAGTCCATCGCGATCACTCCGTAGTGCGCGCGCTGGGAGATGCGCGGCGTCAGGTAGTCCTTGATGGAGGGGTTGACGACCTTGGCGATCTGGTACGGGGTCTCCGGGAAGCTGCTGGAGCTGGCGAAGTGGAGGTACAGCTTGCCGTCGTCCTGGCCGTAGAACGCCGTGTCCAGCCCTTCCCTGACCCGCTGGACCTTGCGGCTGGAGCCGTCGTTCCACTGGTCCTGCAGCCAGATCCGGCCACTGTCCCCCCACCGCAGGGGGTCGTAGCGCCCGTCACCCCAGGTGAAGTCCGACATGATGGGGACGATCTTGCCGCGCACCTGGCCCAGGGTGGGCAGCCCGGTGGGCAGCGAACCGGCCTTGGGGAGCCAGAACCACGGCCGGTAGTTGCCCTTCCCGTCCATGCCGTCCATGTAGTAGTTGAAGATCTCGCTGAACCGGTAGTCCTGGCCCTCGGTGTACTCCTTCTTGACCCGCATGATGATCGTCTCGCGGGGATTCGCCTTCAGGAAGTCGATGCACAGGTTCAGCACGTCACCGAAGTTGATCTTCTGGTAGATCTTGTCGTGGTGGATGGTGAAGACGTCGCCCATCACCCGGCACCGGATGTCGAGGAAACGCACCCCCGCCGCGAGTTGCTGGGGGATGCGCCACTCCTGGCACTGGGCGAAACCGAAGGCGCCACCGTCGTAGAGCGCGCACGTCTCGTGGGTTCCGGGGATCGTCAGCTGCGACAGCTTCACGTTGTCGCCCAACAGCGACATCCACCTGTCGGTGGGGCGGTGGACGAGGCGGTCCGGGGCGGCGGAGGCCGGCGCGACCGAGCCGGCGACGCCCAGCGCACCGGTCGTGGCCGCGAGCGCTGCGCCCCTGAGCAGGGTCCTACGATTGATCGGCATGCAAGAAACCTCCGGGACGGGGCCCTGATGGTGGTCGGGTTTGAGGATCTTCCTCTCCGACTCCAACGGGTCGCCGCCCCAAGCCGGTTCATCGCCTACGATCGGCCCGCGGAGCGTACGCCGCCCGACCCCGCCGACGTCCGCCCGACGGCAGCGGCGGCAGCAGTGACGGCGGCGGTGACGGCGATGGCGACCGGTCGCAGAGCGGTCGCCACCATCGTGGCGCGCCCCCGCCCACCGGTGGCGAACGCACTCGGCAATCGGGCGGCCACGGAGGGGAGTTGAGTACGGCAGCGGATTGCGGCGCGGGGTGCGGGCGGGACAGGGTGTGGGCGCAGACGCGCGTGCGACCCGAGAGGACCCCTGCTGGTGAAGGCTTTCCTGGAGAAGGTGGCGACGAACCTCGTCTACCTCGTCGGCATGCTGGTGAACCCGCTCCTCAACGGCGCGCAGGAGCTGCGGGCGTCGAGCTGGCCCACCGAGCGGCGCAAGCTCAGGCTGATCAACTCGCCGACGGCGCGGGCGGCCCGGGCGGCGGAGCGGGAGCGGTTCCGGGGGCTGGTCGAGGCGCTGGGGGCGGTGGAGGGGGTCGAGCACGTGCTGACCCAGGTCCTGGACCAGTCCACCCGCCCGACCTTCCACGGCCTGGACCACCCCAGGGACACGCTGCTGGTCTGCCGGATCCACGCCCGCGCCTACTTCGTCGTCCAGGAGGACATCCTCGACGTCCTGCCCCGGATCGCCGCGGCGAACGTGGCCGACTGGCGGGCCCACGGCCAGGGGCCGGACCCGGAGGGGAGCCTCGACCACGCGCTGCGCTGGTACCGCGACGGCGGCATCGACGCCGACGGCTGGCGGATGCACTCCCCCTGCCTGTCCAGCCCCGGCGCGAAGCTGACCTGGGACCGGCCCGGCATCCCGCCCCGGGACCCGATCCCGGCGGGCCCGTACGTCAACCGGCTCTTCGTGCTGGAGCAGACCCCGCCGGACGCGGACGCGGCGCGGCTGCTGGCCGAGGCCCGCGCGGGCGGTCGGGGCACGGTCCTGGAGCTTGCGTTCGGCGCGAACTGGGTCGACCACTGCCAGTACCACAAGGTGGCGCGCGGCGGCTTCCTGGGGCGCGGACGGCTCTGAACGGGTGACGGGTGACGGGTTCCCGGCCCGGCCTGCGGGGCCGGTCCGGGCGCCCTCACCCGTTCAGCCGCGGCTCAGCACTGGGGGCGGCGGCCGTGGTTGGCCCCGCGCCTGGCCCTGGCCTTCTTCTTGCGGCGGCGCTTCGACGACATGGCCACTCCTCTCGCAACCGGGACACCCGAACCGGGACAGCCCCGGGCTACCACCGTTCCACACCCGGGCGAACCCGGCCCGTCGAGCGGCTTGCCGAGCGGCTTGCCGAGCGGCTTGTCGAGCGGCCCCGGGAGGCCCGTGCTCGGGCGCCATCACGCGGGCAGGTTCCCGTTGCCGCCCAGGTTCGCCACCATGCGGCGCAGCACGTTGACCGTGGTCACGAACTCGTCGGTGCCGATGCCCTCGTGGGCGCGCTCGTTGACCTTCAGGTTGCGTTCGCGGGCGCGCAGGCGCCCGGCCTCGCCCTGCTCGGTGAGGGTGAGGGCCCCGGCGGCGTCCTCGGTGAGCCAGCCGCGGGCGATCAGGTCGTCGAAGACGGCGTCGAAGGCGGTGTCCTGGTCGTCGTAGGGGGTGAGCCGCTCGATCAGGGCCGTGCGGGTCCAGCCGCCGGGGCGGCCGGCGGCGTGGTTGAGCGTCCACCAGTGCGGCTGGGTGAGGCCTTCCACCGCCAGTTGTCCGCGCAGGCCCTCCACCACCAGGAGGCGGTAGACCTGCCCGGTCCAGGCCCCGATGGGCTGGGCGGCGATGACCTGCGGCTCGTACGTCTCGATCGTCATGTCCGGTACTCCTTCGACTTCCCTGATCTGACCTGATCCGTCAGGACACGACCGACCGTAGGACCTCAAGTCGGCTTGAGGTCAAGGAGGATCCGGCGAGCCCGGCCCAGCGTCCGTCAACTCCCTTCTAGGCTGGCCGACATGAAGACCGCACCGGCGCTCGCCAGCGCCCTCGCCCTGTCCGCGGCCACCGTGCTCACCGCGGCCGCCCCGGCCTCCTCCATACCGTCCGGCGCCGACCCGCTGGAGCGCTTCCGCCGCCAGCCGCTCGCCTGGTCCGCCTGCCAGGAGCCGCAGTTGGCCGCCTCCGGCGCCGAGTGCGCGACCCTGACCGTCCCACTGGACTACCGCGAGCCGCGGGGCCGCACCCTCGCCCTGGCCGTCTCCCGGATCAGGTCCGCCGACCCGGCCGGGCGCCGCGGCATCCTCCAGACCAACCCGGGCGGCCCCGGCGAGCGCGGGCTGGACCTGCCGGTCGCACTGCGGGAGCGGCTGGCGCCCGGGACGGCGGCGGCCTACGACATCATCGGCATGGACCCGCGCGGCGTCGGCGCCAGCGACGGCCTGAACTGCGGGCTGACACGCGGCACTTGGCTACGCTCGACCGGCAGCACCGGAACAGGCTTCGAGCAGGCCTGGCGCCTGGCCAAGGCCGACGCGGACGCCTGCTGGACCAAGTACCCCGACCTGCTGCCCCACCTGACCACCCGCAACACCGCCCGGGACGTCGACGTGCTGCGCGCCGCGCTGGGCGAGCAGCGGACCTCCTTCTTCGGCCAGTCCTACGGCGCGCTGCTGGGCGCGGTGTACGCGCAGCTGTTCCCGCAGCGCGTGGACCGGCTGGTGCTGGACAGCGCCCTCAACCCGGAGCGGTACGGCGTCGGGGCGTTCCAGGACATGGCCGGCGCCAACGAGCGCGCCCTGGACGACTTCGCCGCCTGGGCCGCCCCGCAGGACGCCGTCCACCACCTGGGCGCCACCCCGGCGGCGGTGCGGGCCACCATCGAGGCGCTGGCGCGCCGGGCCGAGGCCGCGCCGATCGCCGTCGACGGCTTCCACCTCGACGGGGCCCTGCTGCCGGTGCTGCTCGCCGTCTGCCAGAGCGACGACCGCGACAACGCCACCTACGCGGAGGTGCTGCGCCAACTGCTGGACGCCGCCGACGGCAAGCCCGTCCAGGCGGGCCCGGCCCTGCACCAGCTGCTGACGATGCTCCTCACCCCGGACCCGGAGGCCGGCGCCGGCCTCTCGTCGACGATCGGCATCCTGTGCGACGACGTGGCGATGCCACGCTCGGCACCGTGGTACCGCGCCGCCGTCGAACGCTCCCGCCCCACCCAGCCGCTGTTCGGCCCGGTCTACAACGCCCCCACCCCGTGCGCCTCCTGGCGCAGCACCCCGCAGGAGCCGCCCGTCGAGGTCCGCAACGCCGTCCCCGCCCTCCAGCTCCACGCCACCGGCGACACCCACGCCCCCTACCAGGGCGCCCTCTCACTGCACTCCCGCCTCCCGGGCTCCCGCCTGCTCACCGTCCCGGGCCGCGTCCACACCCTCTACCTCAACGCCTACAACCCCTGCGCCGACAGCGCCGTCGACACCTACCTGTCCACGGGCGCACTGCCTGCCTCCGACACCGTCTGCTGAGCGGCGGGGGCGGCCATGAACGAGCCGTCCCAACTGTTCAGAACGGCCAGTCCTTTCCGAAGGTCCTCGGCCCAGACGTCGTCCATGGTCTCCGGGATCACCCGCCCCTCCGTGACCATGGCTTTCCGCAGCGCCTGGTCCAGCTCCGAACACCCGTGCTCCACACAGGCCTTGTGAAGCCGGACCAGGTGCTCGGCCGGCGCGAAGGCGGCCATCGCCGTCAGCAGACCCGAACGCGCCGGGCTCTCGTGACCCTCGCCGGAGAGCCAGTGGAAGAGGTCGACGGGATTTCGCAGCCGGGCCAGTGTCCGTTCGACGTCGGCACTGTCGTACACGCGGCGCATGGCGTCGAACTCGCCGACGAGGCGCATGACATCCCGCACGGAGTGGCCGCGCGCGATCTGTTCGATGAGGCGCTCGGCAGTCTCGTCCTCGTCGGCGTCCCGCAGGTGGACGATCGTCGTGCGGATCCCGGCCAGGCCCCCCGGGCTGCCGTTCTCCCAGAGGACCAGTTCGGCGTCCGTGACGCACACGAGCTGGTCGAGCGTCTCGACGTCCTTCTCGCGGAGCCTGAGGACGGCTCCTGCCTGCCGGATCTGGTGCTCGAGCTGTTCGATGCGTTCCAGCGCGAGATCCCGCTCCCCGGTCAGCACGCGGACCTCCTCCCGGCTGCGGATGTCGAGGTCTTCCAGCGCGCTCTCCGCCTCCTGCCGCCGCTGCCGCTCACCATCGAGTTCCTTCCGGAGATCGGCCAGTTCCTGGACGGCCCGGGCACGGTGACGGCAGAGGTCCTCACGGGCGGTCGCGAGCTCGAACTCGCGGGCCTGCAGCGGACTGCGCTCACAGGCCGCCGCATACATGGCCGCCCGGGTCCGCGCGAGCTCGTCGGCGTCGACCGGTTCCCCTTCGCGCTCGGCCACCAGCCGGTGGAGCTGGACGGCGATCTCCCGGCGCGGCACCTCCCGACCGTTGAGGAACTTCGACAGCCGGGTGCTGTCGACACGGATCCCCTCCCCGTTCAGCCGTTCGGCCAACTCCTCCGAGGTGAGGCCGATCCGCTCCCTCAAGTCCCGCAGGCGCTCCGCACAGCGCCGCTCCGGCTCCGACAGCCGCTCGTCCAGTGGGGCCAGTCCCCTCCGTACGGGCGCCTGGTCCCGTGTCACGCCGTTCCCCCTTCGCGTTGCACCGCCGGCAAGTTGCGCTCCCCCACCGCAAGTCGTGGTTGCGACCTGACACAACCACCGTGCGGACCATTGTGATGGGCGCTGTACCGAGAGTCGTCCCATCCACGGAGATCCCCATGCCCCGACAGCAACGCCCCGCTCGCCCGTTCCTGGAGTTCCGCGTGGGCGGCTTCCGCCTGACCCTGCGGTCCCGGCCCCGCCACCTGGCCGTCCTGCTCCTCGGCGGCCCGGCGGTCAGTGCCCTGACCGCCGTCCTCGCCCTGCGTCGTTAGTGGGCCCCTCCGCCGGCTCCCCTGCCCTCGGCGGTTCGCCGGGGGCAGGGGCAAGCGGGGCACGCGAGGCGCCCGTCAGCCGTGCGAGAAGGTGATCCGCGGCAGCGCCCGGGGTGTGCCGGGCGGCGGTGTGGCCGCCGCCCGCCGCCCGCCGCCCGCGCCCGCCCCCGCTAGCCGATGACCGCGTCCACCTCGACCTCCACCAGCCACCGCTCGTCGATGAAGCGCGACACCTCCACGAAGGTGGTGACCGGCCGGATGTGCGCGAAGCGCTCGCCGTGGGCGCGCGCCGCCTCCCGCCACTGGCTCATGTCGGTGAGCATGATGCGGGTCCGTACGACGTCCGCGAGCGTGGCGCCCGCCTCCCGCAGGGCGGCCTCGGCGATGTCGAGGCAGCGGACGGTCTGGGCGTGGACGTCGCCCTGGCCGGCGGTCGTGCCGTCCTCGCCGATCGGGGCGGTTCCCGCGACCGCGACGTAGTCCCCCTTGCGCACGGCCCGGGAGAAGCCGATCCGCGGTTCGAGGGGCGAGCCGGAACTGACTGTCTGTCGAGTGCTCTCCATCGGACCATGGTGCCGCACGGGGGTGCGCATCGGGCCGTGATCACGGGCGGGTCGGGCGGGGCCTTCGGTCTCATCCGCGCGGGTTACCAGCGCGGGCCGAATCCGCGGGGAGAGGAGACAAAGGAAGCCCGGCCCACTCCCCCGCACACACCCGCACGGAGGTACGGACAATGACCCAGAGCATCGCCAGGAGCGACACCGAGCAGGACGTGGACGCCGCCGCACTCGTCGCGAGCGTCGAGCAGGCGCTGGCCATGGCGCGCCTGCACCGGATCGCCGATCCCGAGGAGCGCCTGGCCTACTACGACAAGATCGTCCCGAAATACGTCTACAACCTCGGCATCGCGAACAACGTGCTCCTGTTCGACCTGCTGAACGAGCACGTCTTCTCCAAGATCAAGCTGACGGAGCAGGACGCCAAGTACGCGCTGCCGCCCTACGGCGTGCAGGAGCTGCTCGACCCGATCACCAGGTTCCTGAACCTCAGGTTCCCGGACGGGATCGACCCGAAGGAGGACGTGTTCGCCACAGCCGGCGGCTCGGGGGCCCTGGAGTGCCTGGCGTTCGGGCTGATCCACGGCGGGGTGCTGAAGCCGGGCGACCGGGTCATGCTGCCGGCGCCGTTCTGGCCCGGCTTCCTGTGGTGCTTCGAGCAGCGGCCCGGGCTGCAGTGCGTGCCCGTTCGCCTCGACGGGGACGACCGCTTCACGCTGTCGGTGCCCGCCCTGCAGAGGGCGTACGACGCCGCCTCCGAGCCCAAGCCCAAGCTCCTGGTCCTGACCAACCCGCACAACCCGCTCGGCGTCAACTACGGCAAGGAGCTGCTGGACGACGTCTGCCGGTGGGCGCTGGACAAGCAGATGCACATCGTCTCCGACGAGATCTACTCCTTCTCGCAGAGCACCGACACCGACGGCTTCCACAGCGTCCTGTCGACGGACGCCTACCGCACCGACCCCGCCCGCATCCACCTCGTGTACGGGCTGACCAAGGACTTCGGGCTGTCCGGCTTCCGGATCGGCTTCCTCGTCTCCAAGTCGAACGACGTCCGCAAGGTCATGCAGGGCGACGAGACGCTGAAGTCGCTGGCCTGGTTCGGCCCGCTCGACTCCCTCAAGAGCGCCTACGTGCGCAAGCTGTTCGTCGCCGACGACGGCAGGCCGAGCGACTTCCCCAAGACCCTCATGGCGGAGTACGCCAAGCTCCTCAGGAGCGCGTTCGACCGCACCGCGAAGAGGCTCCAGGCCAAGAAGATCCCGTACGTCGGCGAGAAGGAGAAGTCCCGCAACGCCGCCCAGTTCTTCCTGCTCGACCTGAGCGCCTACCTGGACAAGGCGTTCCCCCCGGACCTGGTGTCGATCAACCACGAGATCGACCAGCGCGAGGCCCTCCTGGGGGCGTACCTGGCGAAGGACGCGAGCGTCACCCTGCTGCCCGGCGGGGAGATGCACTGCCCCAAGCCCGGGTACTTCCGGCTGTGTTACACCGCCGACACCCCCGAGCACGTCGAGCAGGCCGTCGACAACATCGCCGCCTCGCTCGCGAAGCTCAAGCCCGCCAACGGCTGAAGCCGCCCCCCGGACCGGACACCCCGCACGGTGCACCAGGGCACCGTGCGGGGTGTCCTCCCGCACGCCGCCCGCGCCGCCCGATGATCAAATCGCTTGCGCCGTCCGATGATCTCCGTAGGCTGACGGACCATGGCATGCCGTATCAGTGAACTGGTCATCGAAGCCGCCGACGTCGAGCGGCTCGCCGCGTTCTGGAGCGAGGTGCTCGGCTACGTCGAGGTCGGCCGGGAGGGCGGCGGCTGCGTCGAGATCGGGCCGCCCGGCACCGGCTTCGGCGGCCCGCAGCCCACCCTCTTCTTCATCCCCAACAGCGCGCCGCGGCCCGGCAAGCTCCGGCTGCACATCGACGTCAACCCCACCGACCGCGACCAGCACGCCGAGCTGGAGCGGCTGCTCGCGCTCGGCGCCAAGCCCGTCGACGTCGGCCAGCCCGACGACGCCGGTTGGCACGTCCTGGCCGACCCGGAGGGCAACGAGTTCTGCCTCCTGCGCACCCGGCTCCAGCCCGTCTGAGCCGCCGTACGCCTCGGCCGTCCGACCGGCCGTACGCCTTCGACCGGCCGCCGTGAAGGCCGCTTCGCGCGCGGCTACTTCGCGCGCGGCTGGTTGAAGCGCAGCATGTTGCCCGACGGGTCGCGGAAGGCGCAGTCGCGCACCCCGTAGGGCTGGTCCATCGGCTCCTGGAGGACCTCGGCGCCGGCCGCGCGCACCCGCTCGAAGGTGGCGTCGCAGTCGTCGGTGCGGAAGATGACGCCGCGCAGCAGGCCCTTGGCGAGGAGTTCGGCGGCGGCCCGGCGGTCGGCCTCGGAGGCGTGCGGGTCGGCCAGCGGGGGCTCCAGGACGATCTCCACGCCGGGCTGGTCGGGCGAGCCGACGGTGACCCAGCGCATGCCCTCGAAGGCGACGTCGTTGCGCACCTCGAAGCCGAGGACGTCGCGGTAGAAGGCGAGCGCCCGGTCGTGGTCGTCGACGGCGATGAAGCACTGCGCGAGTTCGATGCTCATGCCCCTCACGCTACCGTTCGGCACCGCCCGCGCCCTGGGCTCCGTGAGCCCCCTCGGCCCCCCTGGCGTCCGGGCGCCGCACCGGGCGGGTGCGGACCTTGGCGACGCAGGCCGGGATCGCCGCGCCCTGCTCGTGGTCGCGGGCCCGGTAGGCGCTGGGGCTCTGCCCGACCAGCTCGGTGAAGCGGGTGCTGAAGGAGCCCAGCGAGGTGCAGCCCACCGCCATGCACACCTCCGTCACGCTCAGGTCCCCGCGCCGCAGCAGCGCCTTGGCCCGCTCGATCCGGCGGGTCATGAGGTAGCTGTACGGGGTCTCGCCGTACGCGGCGCGGAAGCTGCGCGAGAAGTGGCCGGAGGACATCAGCGCGGTGCGGGCCAGCGCCTGCACGTCCAGCGGCTGCGCGTACTCGCGGTCCATCCGGTCCCGGGCCCGGCGCAGCCGTACGAGGTCGTCGAGCGGCACCCGGCCGGCGGAGGACGACGAGGAGGACGGCGAGGACGACGGCGCGGGCGCGGGCGCGGACGAAGGCGCGGGCGAGGCCGGGGATGGGGGCGTGGGCGGGGGCGACACACCGGCCACCGTACCGGCCCGCACCGACAGGCGGTGTCCCCCGCCCGGCGCAGCCCGCTCGCGCCCGCCCCGCCGCGCCGACCACCCTGGGGAGGAACGATCACGGCGAGAGGGCGGCGGGTGGACAGCGACAGCACCTCCCCGCGCGCCCCCGGCAACGGGACGGTGGCGTTCGCCGTGCTGGCCGCCACCGCCGCCGTGGTGCTCGTCCAGGTGGTGGCCGGCGGTACCAGCTCCCGCCTGGTGCTGCTGCTGGTGTTCCTGCCCGCGCTGCTGGCGGGCCTGGGCACCGTCGCCCAGACGGTGGCCGCCGCGGCGTGGGTGACCGCCGTGATCGTGGTCCACTCGGTGCTGTACCCGCCCGGGGACCTGTCGGCCCGTCTGGGCACCCTGCTGGTCGTGATCGCCGCGCAGGCCGCCGTGATCGGCCTGTGCGCGCGGCGGGTGCGGCGCGAGCGGCAGCTGTCCCGGATGCGGCAGAGTGCCGTGGCCCTCCAGCGCCAGCTGCTGCGCCCGCTGCCCGTCACCACCCCGGACGTGCGGCTGGACGGGCTGTACCGGCCGGTGGAGGAGGACGCCATGGTCGGCGGCGACCTGTACGACGTCGCCCACACCCCGCACGGCACCCGGGTGCTGGTCGGCGACGTCCAGGGCAAGGGCCTGCCCGCGATCGGGACGGGCTTCGCGGTGCTGAGCGCCTTCCGGGAGGCGGCCTTCCGCGAGCCGCACCTGCCCGCCGTGGCCGACGCGCTGGAGGCGGCGGTGGAGCGGCACAACGCCTACGCGGTGCAGAGCGGCGAGCAGGAACGGTTCGTCACCGCCACCGTGCTGTGCGTCGGCGGCGACGGCGACGGCGACGGCGACGGCGACGGCGACGGGGGTAGCCCCGGCGGGAACGGCCACGGCGGCGGGGCCGGGGATGCCACCGAGGTGCGGGCCGTCAACTGCGGCCACCTCTCCCCCTACCTGCTGCGCCCGGACGGCCGCGTGGAGCCCGTCCCCCTGGACGCCGGGATCCCGCTCGGCCTCGCCGCCCTGGCCGGCCCCGGCGAGCCGCGCCCGGTACGGCGCTTCGCGCTGCCCGGGGACGGGGTGCTGGTGCTGCTCACCGACGGCATCACCGAGGCCCAGGACGCCTCCGGCACGTTCTACCCGGTCGAGCAGGGCCTGGCCGACCTCACCGCCGTCCCCGCCGACGCCCTGCCCGAGGCCCTCGACCGGCGGGCCCGGCGCTGGAGCGGCGGCCGCAGCCGCGACGACGTCACCGTCCTCGCCCTGCGGCGCGCCCCCGGGCACCCGGCCGTACGCCCGTGAGCACCCGGCCGTACGCCCCGTGGGCACCCGGTCGTACGCCCGCGAACGCCCGCTCGTACCCCCCGTGGGCACCCGCTCTGCGGCCGTCCGCCCCGTGACCCCCTGCTGCGGGCTCCACCTGCGGCGATCTAGGGTGCTGGCATGATCCCCACACCGATACCCGACCCCGAGCCCCGCCCGCTCGACGGCCCGACGGACGACTTCCTGACCGACCCCGCCCAGGCGCTGCGGGTGATGATGCAGGGCAACGCCCGGTTCGTCGCGGGCAGCCCCGAGCACCCCAACCAGGACGCCGGGCGCCGCGCGGCGCTCGCCCCGGCACAGCGGCCCTTCGCGGTGCTGTTCGGCTGTTCGGACTCCCGACTGGCCGCCGAGATCATCTTCGACCAGGGCCTGGGCGACCTGTTCGTGGTGCGCACCGCCGGGCACGTCACCGGCGCGGAGGCGCTGGGCAGCATCGAGTACGGGGTGAGCGTGCTGGACTGCCCGCTGGTGGTGGTGCTGGGGCACGACTCCTGCGGTGCGGTGGCGGCGGCGCTGGAGTCCCTGGAGCAGGGGCAGCTGCCGGGCGGCTTCGTCCGGGACGTGGTGGAGCGGGTGACGCCGAGCGTGCTGTCCGCCAAGGCGGCGGGCATCGAGGACAGCGACGGGATCGTCGACGAGCACATCCGCCAGACCGTGGACCTGCTGGTGGAGCGCTCGCAGGCGCTGGCCGCGCGGATCGCCGAGGGGAAGGTGGCCGTGGTGGGCCTGTCCTACCGGCTGCGCGACGGCCGGGCCCGGCTGGTCGCCGCCCGGGGGCCGGTGGGCTGACGGCGGGTCCCCTGCCCCGTCCTCGGGAACTCCGGGAACGTCCCGGAACTGGATGTCCGATCACCGCCAGCGCCCTCGCCCGGGCGGCGGCACAGTCGTGACCAGCAACGATTCGTTTCCCGAGTTTCCCGAGGACGGCAGTTCCCGTGCACAAGGTCATCGATCTCAAGGTCCTGTACTTCGGCACCCCCGTGGTGCTGATCGGCTCCCGCAACGAGGACGGCAGCTCCAACCTGATGCCGATGTCCTCGGCGTGGTGGCTGAACCAGTCCTGCGTACTGGGCCTGGGCGACAGCTCCCAGACCGCCGCCAACCTGCGGCGCGAGGGCGAGTGCGTGCTCAACCTGCCGTCCTCCGCGCAGGTGGACGCCGTGGACGCCCTCGCGCTGCTGACCGCCAACCCGCACATCCCCGAGTACCGGCAGCGCCAGGGCTACCGCCACGAGCGGCGCAAGTTCGAGGCCGCCGGGCTGACCGAGGTGCCCGGCGAGCTGGTGCGGGCGCCGCGCGCCGCCGAGTGCCCGGTGCAGCTGGAGTGCCGGGTGGCGTCGACGACGGCGCTGACCGGCAACAGGTGCACCGCCTTCGAGGTGACGGTGGTGCGCGCCCACGTCGAGGAGAGCCTGCTGGTGCCCGGCAGCGACCACTACGTCGACCCGGTCGGCTGGGACCCGCTGATCATGAAGTTCTGCGAGTTCTTCGGCGACGGGCAGCGCCTGTCCCCCTCCCGCCTCGCCGAGGGCTGGCAGATGCCCGGACGGCTGCCCGCCGCCGTGTGACGCGGCGTCCGCTCAGTCCTCGGCCCGCTGCTGCTCCCGCTCCTGCTTTTGCCGACGCTGCGGCTCCTGTCGGCGCCGCTGCCGGCGCCCCCGGACGCGGCGGCCGGCCGTGGTCGCCAGGCCGAGGACGAGCAGCAGGAGCAGCAGCGCGGACAGCAGCGCCTGCGCTGCGGCGGACACCGGCCAGTGCGCCCACGCGAAGACCGCCGCCGCGACGGCCGGGGGCACGGCGGCGCCCGCGATCCGGCGCACCGCCTCGCCGTCCGACCAGCTCGCCGGGCGGCCGCGCGAGGACCGCCGCAGCAGCGACGCGTACGTCAGCACGAAGATCGCCGCCACCTCGGCGGCCGTCAGCACCAGGGCCACCGCCGCGTCCACGGCCCACCCGGGCGCGCCGCTCACGGCCGTACGCCCCCGCTCACGGCCGAAGGCCCCGGCTCACACCCGCTCACGGCGCGACGGTGGCCCCGCAGGAGTCGCACACCCGGGTCGCGGGCAGTTCCAGGAAGCAGTTCGGGCAGATCGCCGGCGGGCGCGGCGGGGCGGCGACGGCGGCCTTGCGCTCCACCGAGGCACGCAGGCGCGGGGCCAGGGCGGGGATGCCGCCGTCGGCGGGCAGGTCGGCGCCGAAGTGCCGGTAGCAGGCCAGCCGGGCGGCGGCCGCGTGCTGCTCGCGGTCCATCTCCGCGGCCACCGGCGGCTGCCCGGCCACCGCCAGCACCTCCTGGTAGCCGGGGCCGACCTTGCCGTCCGTGGCATGCACCACCAGGGCCGTCAGCGGTGGGTCGCCGCGCCGGTGCGCCTCGCGGATCACCAGAGACAGCACCTTGCCGATCCAGTGCCGCTGGTTGATCCGGGTACGCACCCCGGAGGCCTCCTGCACCGCCTCGGCCAGGTCCTGGTAGCTGATCACCGCGTGGTAGCGGCCTGCCACCTCCACCAGAGCGGGATAGGCCGCCCTGGTCCACACGATGTGCGCCTGGGTGGCGCTGACCGCCGACCCGTCCGACGCTCGCCAGTAGCCGTGCTGCTGCTCAGTCATCCGCCCGCCCCTACCCGTTCTGTGTCCGTCTTGTCCGTGTCTGTCCCCCGCAGGCCCCCGCCGGGAGCGAGGCTACCCGGCCCAGGAACGGCACCCTCGGGCGGGGCCTCGCCTCGGGCGGGGCTTGACTTCAAGTGCTGTTGAAGTCGTGGAATGGGTCCCGACCGCAGCCGTACGGGCATCGCGGTCGATGCCCCGCCCGTACGGACCCGTACCGGGGCCGGGGTCGCCGTCTTCCCGATCGTGCCGACGGCGGCCCCGGCCCTCGTACACCCCCGCCCGCTCCCCCACCGGGCCCTCACCACAGGCCCGGGACCAGGCGCCTGCGGCCACGCGCGTACGCGCCGTAGCGCTCGCCCACCGCCCGCAGCAGGGCCCGTTCCTCCACCCGGATCCGGTGCACCACCCCCACCGTGACGGCCGCCGTCAGCGCGAGCAGGGACAGCCAGTTGCCGATCACCAGCCCGACCCCGGCGACGGCCAGCAGCACGCCGCTGTAGCCGGGGTGGCGCACCAGGCGGTACGGGCCGGTGGTGATCACGGGCTGGTCGGGGCTGGTGCGCACGGTGAAGGTGAAGTACCGGCCCACCGCGACACCCTCATCGGCTCCTCCCCCCGACCACCACCGTCCCCCTCCTGCGCACCACCGTCCGCCGCTTCCTCACTCATTACCTCCCCGCACCAGAAGTCGACCCCACCGACTTCCCGCGCACGCCGCCGCACCAACAACCACGCTGAACAGCTGATCCGTCGTACGACTCGCCGCACACCACGGCGTGGCGTCAGGTCCTGGGACCGGCCGGCCTACGTCTCCAGCCCGTTACGCCCGCCGCACCCTCCCGCCTACTGTCCCCGCCATGGATGTCACAGGGACTTTGGACGAGGCGCTCGAACGCCTGCACCACTCGGGGCCCGAGCGGCTCGGGCGGCTCACCAACCACGCGCCGATGGCCGTCGAGGCACTCACCGCCCGCGGACAGGCACGTGCGGTGCACCGTTGGCTCGACCTGTACGCTCGCAAGCTGGAGGAGTTTCCGTCCCGCGTCGAGCCGGTCACGACCGCCAACTGGCGTTCGGCACTCGGCGAACCGAGCCGCGTGGCCGACTGGATCGGCTTCTTCGAGCGCGAGGTCGCCGAACGTCCCTGGCCCGATGTGCTCGGCCAGTGGTGGCCCCGTCTCCTGCCCGGCATGTACGGCGGCTCCACGCACCCGGTGATCCGGGTGGGTCACGCCGTCCGCACGCTCCTGTCCGGCGAGATCACCGAACCCCGCCTGTCCGAACTCGCCCACGGCCTGGGCTACTGGGCCGCGCGCCACCGGCCCGTCACGGATCTCGCCCCGCTGGCCGGCGGCGACAGCGCGGCCGCCGCTCTCGACGCGGTACCGCCCATCACCGCCCAGGACGGCGGCTTCCCCACCCGGCTCGACCGCGTCGAGGCGCTGCCGGTATGGGCGGCAGAAGTGGTGGAACCGGCCGACGCACACCGCCGCCTCACCGAACTGGTGCGGGCGGCGACCCACCGGTACGCCACCCACGGCCACGGCGAGGAAACGATGCTCGTCCACGCCGCCACGGCTCCCAACGCCGTCCTGCGCGCTCTGCCCGCCCTCCCGCACGCCCTGTGGCCGTCCAGCCTGCGGGCCGCCTGGACGGCCTCCGCGGCGGTGACCGCGATGTACGCACCAGCCGCGGCTGTCCCCTGCACCCCGCCCGGCGGCCTCACCCCAGAGGAGGTCTTCGAACTCGCCCTGTCGCACGGCGACGAACACGTCATCAAGCTGACGGACACGGCCCTCGACGTCGGCGACGCACCAGCCCTGGCAGCCGCTCTGCGCTCCATGGAGCTGAGCGCTCCGATGAGATGAGAACGGAAGGGGCCCCGCACGCGCGAGAAGTCGGCCCCGCCGACTTCCTGTGCGCTGGCGCCACCAGAGGGTCCCGTACACACACGGCACGCCACGAAGCGCTCCGAACCGGCACCCCAACTACGCGCGAGAGGTCGGGCCCGCCGACGACTTCTCGCGCCGGGGCCGGCCCGGTCAGTGGGATGGGCGTTGTGGCGGGGGCACGGTGATCAGGGGGTGGAAGTGGGCGAGTTCGGCGGGTTCGTCGACGGGTTCGCCGTCGGCTTCGATCCAGGCGTGGGCGCGGAACGGCGCGGTGCGTACGCCGGTGCGCCACGTGGGCCAGGTGCCCCGGGTGCGGCACAGCAGGGTTGCGGCGATGGAGCGTTGGAGGCATCCCTGGCCGGCGCAGCGCATGCTGAGCGCGACCACGGCCTGTCGGGCGGCGAGTGCCTCGGTGCGGGTGGCGGGCCGGGCGCCGCGGCGCAGTACGAGCATCACCCGGCGGATCCGGGCCGGGGGAGCCGCTCGATCAGCCGGGCCGCGCCGATGGCGGCGAGCGCGGCGGGGCGCCGGCGCCAGGGCGGGCGGCCGGCCCGGGTGGCGTGGGTGTGCAGGCTCATCCGGTGACCAGCCCGGCGGCGCGCAGGTCCTGGTGCAGCCGCTCGACGTCGGTGCGTGCCCGGTCGGCGGTGACGGGGTGGCGGGCGGTGAGGTCGGCGGCGATCTCGTCGGCGGCCCGGCCGTCCAGCAGGGCGCGCAGGATGAGCAGTCCGGTGCGGTTCAGCTGGAAGTAGCGGCCGGAGCGTTCGTCCAGGACGACGGCGCCGTCGTCGGTCGGGGCGAGTGTCACGTCGGCGCGCAGCCTGACGGTCATTCAGATTCCTTCGGGGGTGGGGGTGGTGGAGTGAGTGCGCAGCCAGTGTTCGGCGGCGAGGGTCGCGTCCAGGGCCGCGTAGGGGGTGGCGGCCGGGTAGAGGCCGAGGCAGGCCCGGCGCAGCGTGTCGGGGTCGATCAGTCCGGCGCGGGCCAGGGCGCTGTCGTCGATGAGTGCGGCGAGTGCGGCGCGGTGGCGGGCGAGTCCCTGGTGGGTGTCCGGGGTGAAGTCGCCTTTGCCGGTGCGGCGCAGGAGGTCGGCGGGCATGTGCGGGGTGAGGGCTTCGGTGAGCAGTGGCTTGTACGCGAAGGGTGTGCCGCGGGTGGCGGAGTCGGCGGCCAGGCAGGCGTCGAGGACCTGGTCGTCCAGGTAGGGCGCTTCGTGGGGGATGCCGAAGTGTGCGGTGGTGTCGTTCAGTTGGCGTATGGCGGAGGCGCTGTGGCGGACCGTCTGCAGGGTCTGGTGCTGGGTGTGGAGGGGTGCGAGCGGTTGCGTGCCCTGGAGGGTGGCGAGTTGTTCGCGGATCAGGTCGGCGGTGTGGGCGGTGGCCCAGGGTGGCAGTCGGGGTTCGGTTCCCCAGCCGAGGAGTTGGGTGGCGGGTCGGGGCGGGTGAGGCGGTGGGCGGCGTGGGTGAGCCAGGCGGGGTAGGGGCGGGGGTCGGTGAGGGCGCTGAGGGCGTCGGACGGTTTCCAGCGCAGGCGGGCGCGGTGTCCGCGCAGGTGGCGGGCGGCGGTGGCGGGGTGGCGTGGGAGGAGGGTGCGCAGGTAGGCGGGGAGGGCTTGGAGGACCTCGTCGCCGCCTTCGCCGGTGAGTCCGAGCCGGGCGCCGTGGGTGGCGAGGAGGCGGGTGACGGCTTCGTCGCGGGCCCTGGTGCGGGTCCAGGCGAAGGGTTCGTCGCCCTGGGGGCCGGGGGTGTCGATGTCCGCGAACATCGTGGGGAGGTCTTCGGCGGGCAGGACGAGTCGGCTGCCGGGCAGGTGGCGGGCGGCGCGGTCGGCCCAGGCGGCGTCTTCGTGGTGCGGGTCGAGGGAGCCGAGGGTGACGGTGAGCAGGTCGGCGGGGCCGGTGGCGGCGAGGAAGCACAGGGGGGTGGAGTCGAGTCCGCCGGAGAGGTCGGCGGCGACGAGTCCGCCGTCGCGGGTGCGGGCGGCGACGGCCCGGTGCAGGGCGTGGCCGAGTGCGGCGGCGGCTTCGGGCCGGGGCCGGGTGGGGGCCGGCGGCTGCCAGTGGGCGTGGGTGCGGGCGGGGCGGCCGGGGGTGAGCAGGGCGGTGTGGTGTGGTGGCACGGGGGTGATGCCGGGCCACAGCGGCAGGGTGTCGGCGGGGTGGGCCAGGCGCAGGGCGAGGCGTTCGACGCAGGGGGTGAGGCCGGCCGCGGCGGCGAGGGTGTCGGCCCGGTCGGCGAGGACGGGGGTGCCGTCGATCTCGGCGAGATGGAGGCGGCGCAGGGCGGACAGGGTGCCGCGGGCGGCGACGGTGCCGTGCACGGTGGCGATCAGGTGGAAGCTGCCGGCCAGGTCGGCGGCGAGGGCGAGGGCGTCGTACGGGTCGCGGATGCGTGCGGCGTGGCGGCGCAGGTGGTGGGCGTCGGTGTCGCAGGTGCCGAACACGGCGAGCGCGACGGGCCCGGCCTGGGCGGTGGCCGGCTGGCCGTCGGGCCAGTGGCCGAGGATCCAGGGGCGTCCGCTGGGGTGGTGCAGGGCCCGGTGGTCGACCGTGCCCCACACCGCGGCCACCGCGGTTCCGGCTTCGGTGTCCGGCAGGACGACGAACCAGGTCCGCCGGTGACCGCTCACGGCCCGGTCCTCAGGGGATGAGGTAGTAGCCGTGGACGTCGGACTGGTTGCCGAAGTCGAAGCCCCGGGTGAGGTCCGCGAAGTCGCCGAGTTCGATCAGCATCGGGGGCTCGTACACGTCGTCGTCGGTCATGGCAATGTCCTCTCGTTCGCGGGGAGTTGGACACGGTCGCCGGCCGGCGGGACTCCACTCTTCCCTCCCGGTTCGCCGACGGACAAGCGTCGTCGGGGGCTTCGGCCGGATCCCGACGGCCCGCGTGGGAGTGGTCGGCGGCGCTGACGGGACTGGTGGGCCCCGGGGTGGCCGGGCGGCGGGGGCGGCGTGGGGTGCGGCCGGTTTCGGCCAGCCTGGGGCCAAGTGGTGTAGACCTGTCCGGTGTCAGGCGGGTCCGACACCCGACTCCGGGACGCCGGGCCCGCGCGGGGCATTTGGGCGGGCGGCGACGCCGCCGCGGGGGGGGGGGTGGGGGGGGCCGCGCGGGCCCCCGGGGGGGGGGCCCCCC
>NZ_JBICZE010000011.1:144785-247636 GCF_043201735.1 Kitasatospora sp. NPDC048286 | reverse complement strand
CGGGCCCGGGGGGGCCCGTGGGGGGGGCGGGGGGGGGGCGGGGCGGCCCCCCCCCCCCCCCCCCCCGGCCCCCCCCCCCCCCCCCCCCCCCCCCCCCCCCCCCCCCCCCCCCCGGGGAGGGTGGTTCAGGGCCGCAGGGTCTGCCCCTGGGCGGGGCCCTCGACGGCGGTGAGGTAGGCGCGGGCGACGTCGGCGGCGGGGGTGCCGCCGGCCGGGTCCATGCCGAGGCGCTGCAGGGTCTCGGCGATCCAGCCGGGGCTGACGACGTTGATCCGCAGGCCGCGCGGCAGTTCGGCGGCGGCGTTGCGGACGAAGCCCTCCAGGGCGGAGTTGACGGTGGCGCCGAGTGAGGCGCCGGCCAGCGGGGTGGCGAAGTTGCCGCCGGTGAGGGTGATGGAGCCGCCGTCGCGCAGGTGGTGCTGGGCGCGCCGGGCCAGGGCGATCTGGCCGAGGAGCTTGCCCCGCATTCCGGCGAGGAACTCCTCGTCCGTCACGGAGGCGAGGTCGACCATCGGGCCGGAGGCGGCGCAGCTGACGACGGCGTCGAGGTCGGGCAGGTCGGCGAAGAGGGTGTCGAGGGTGGCCGGGTCCTCCAGGTCGACGGTCACCGGGCCGCTGCGCGAGGCCCGGACGACCTGGTGGGTGGTCTCCAGGGTGTGGGTGACGGCGCTTCCGAGGGTTCCGCCGGCTCCGATCACAAGTACCTTCATGCCGACGATCATCACAGCGACCGGCCCGTTCAGGCGGGCTTTTCGGCGAGGGTGTGGGCGACGAGGGCGTTGGCGTGGCCGTGGCCGAGGCCGTGGTCGGCCTTGAGCCAGGCGACGAGTTCCATGTGCCTGGTGAGCGGGGAGGTGCGGATGAGGTCCTTCCACTCCTCGATCGGGCGGCCGTACTTCTTCTCGATGGACGGGAAGTACGAGGCGGGGCCCTTCACGGCGGCGGCGGTCATGAGCGTGGTCCTCTCGAAAAGCGCGGTGCGGTCACGGGGGTAGACCGTGACCGCACCGCGAACTCATCGCCCCCGAAGGGTGATCCCGGTCACACCCCGGCGGTGGCCCGGCCGCGGCCGCGGCGCCGGCCGGCGGGCGGGGTGGGGTCGGCGTTCCAGGCGGCGACGGGGTTGCCGAGCCAGCGGGTGGCGCCGGGGACGTTCTCGCCGCGCATGACGAGGGAGGCGGGGCCGACGGTGGTGCCGGCGCCGAGGGTGGAGTTGAGCAGGACGATGGAGTGCGGGCCGGTGGTGGAGCCGGCGGCGAGGTGGACGGGGCCCAGGCGCATCACCCGGTCGTGGAAGAGGTGGGTCTGCAGGACGGTGCCGCGGTTGACGCTGGCGCCGGCTTCGACGGTGACGAGGTCGGTCTCGGGCAGCCAGTGGGTCTCGCACCACACGCCGCGTCCGATGCGGGCGCCGAGGCTGCGCAGCCAGGCGTTGAGGTAGGGGGTGCCGGTGATGGTGTGGCCGCCGAAGGGCATGGCGAGTTCCTCGACGAAGGTGTCGTAGAGCTCGTTGCGCCACACGAAGGAGGACCACAGGGGGTGTTCGGCGACGCGGAAGCGGCCGACGAGCAGCCATTTGGCGGCGGTGGTGACGGCGCAGGCGACGACGGCGGCGGCGGTGAGGACGAGTCCGGCGGCGGCGAGGGCGGTGCCGAGTCCGTAGTCGTCGCGCAGTTCCTGGAGGGCGGCGAGGACGAGGTCGCCGAGCAGGGCGGCGAGGACGATCGGCAGCAGTCGGCAGAGTTCGACGCCGGCGCGGGCCCACATCAGGCGCCGGGGCGGGTTGTAGGTGCGGCCTTCGGCGCCGGTGTCGGCGACGCGGGGCAGGGCGAAGGCGGGGCGGCCGAGCCAGGAGGAGCCTTCGGGGGCGTGGGCGGGGGTGTCGGACAGGACGCCGACGAGGGAGCCGGCGGGCAGGTGGCGGTCGGGGCCGACGATGCCGGAGTTGCCGACGAAGGAGCGGCGTCCGACGTGGGAGGGGCCGAGGTGGAGCCAGCCGCCGCGCAGCTCGTAGGGGGCGACGAGGGTGTCGTCGGCGAGGAAGGCGCCGTCGTCGACGCGCATCAGGCCGGGCAGGGCGAGCACGGTGGAGGCTTCGACGCGCCGTCCGACGCGGGCGCCGAGCAGGCGCAGCCACACGGGGGTGAAGAGGCTGGCGTAGAAGGGGAAGAGGGTGCGCCGGGCGGTGTCGCTGAGGCGGCTGACGGCCCAGGCGCAGAAGGCGACGCGGCCGGTGGCGGGGTGGAAGCCGGGGCGCAGCGGGCGGGAGAGGAGGCGTACGAGGAGCGCTATGAGGGTGGCGTAGCAGGCGAGGGTGAGGGCGGCGAGGGGGATGGTGGCGGGCAGGAGTCGGACGAGGGCGCCGGCGAGGGTGGTGTCGGTGTCGATCATCGGGTAGACGATGAACAGGGCGGGCAGGGCGGCGAGGATGGGGACGAGGCCGAGGACGGCGAAGCCGGCGCCGTAGGCGAGGTTCCAGCCGCGGGAGACGGGGGCCGGGGCTGACGGCCAGTCGGTGGGGGCGTCGGTGGCGGGGCGGGCCGGGGAGCCGGTCCAGTGTTCGCCCGGGGGGACGGTGGCGGTGACGCAGGAGCCGGGGGCGATCTCGGCGCGGGCGCCGATGCGGGCGCCGGGCATGAGGGTGGCGCGGTGGCCGATGCGGGCGCCTTCGCCGATGTCGAGGTGGCCGACGTGGAGGGTGTCGCCGTCGAGCCACCAGCCGGCGAGGTCGGCTTCGGGTTCGACGCAGGCGTTGGCGCCGAGGCGGGCGAGGCCGGTGACGGGGGGCAGGGTGTGGAGTTGGACGCCGGGGCCGACGCGGCAGCCGAGTGCGCGGGCGTAGCGGGGGGCCCAGGGGGTGCCGGCGAGGGCGGCGGTGGCGAACATGGCGGTGTGGCGTTCGGCGGCCCACAGGCGCAGGTGGACGTGGCCGCCGCGGGGGTGGCTGCCGGGGCGGATGCCGGCGGTGAGCAGGCGGGCGCCGGCGGCGGCGAGCAGGGTGCGGCCGGGGGCGCTGTAGAGGAGGAGGAGTCCGGCGGCGACGGGCCACCAGGAGCTGTGGGGGGCCCAGGCGAGGTGGCTGCCGGTGAGGTTGTCGAGGGCGATGAGGACGAGGATCCAGCGCAGTCCGGCGAGGGAGAACATGCCGAGCAGGAGCAGGGTCTGCCACAGGCCGGCGCTGCGGGGGGTGCGGCGTACGGTGCGGGCGCGGACGGCCGCGGTGGCGGCGGTGGCGGCGGTGGCCTCGGGTGGGGTGGTGGGGGTGAGGGTGTCGAGGTAGGCGGCGAGGTCGGTGAGGACGGGGTGGGCGTACAGGTCGGCGACGGAGACGCCGCCGTGGCGGGTGCGCAGGTCGGAGACGAGGTGGGCGGCGGTGAGGCTGGAGCCGCCGAGGGCGAAGAAGTCGTCGCCGGGGCCGGGGGGTGTGCCGAGCAGGCGTTCCCAGTGGCCGGCGAGCCAGCCGGCGGTGCCGTCGAGGGTCTCGGCCGAGGAGGTGGCGGAGGCGGTTGCGGTGGTGGCGAGCGGCCAGGGCAGGGCGCCCCGGTCGACTTTGCCGGAGGTGCGGGTGGGCAGGGAGTCGACGAGGGCGAGGACGGGCACCAGCGGGGCGGGCAGGCGTTCGAGCAGGTGCCGGCGGGCGCTGGTGAGGTCGGGGGTGGTGCCGGGGTGGGCAACGAGGTAGCCGACGAGGAGGTCGGCGCCGGCGGGGGTCTTGCGGACGGCCGCGGCGGCGGCGCGGATGCCGGGCAGGGCCTGGAGGGCGGCGTCGATCTCGCCGAGTTCGATGCGGCGGCCGCCGAGTTTGACCTGGTCGTCGGCGCGGCCGAGGAAGACGAGGCCGTCGGGGTCGTTGCGGACGAGGTCGCCGCTGCGGTAGACGCGGGGTGAGGCGAGGGCGGGGTGGGCGCTGAACTTCTCGGCGTCCTTGGCGGGGTCGAGGTAGCGGGCGGTGCCGACGCCGGTGATGAGCAGTTCGCCGGTGGCGTGCCAGGGGACGGGGTGGCCGGCCTGGTCGACGACGGCGATCTCCCAGCCGTCGAGGGGGGCGCCGATGCGTACGGGCCGGCCGGGGAGCATGCGGGCGGCGGTGGCGACGACGGTGGTCTCGGTGGGGCCGTAGGTGTTCCAGAACTCGCGGCCCTCGACGGCGAGGCGTTCGACGAGTTCGGCGGGGCAGGCCTCGCCGCCGACGATGATCAGGCGCACGGCGTCCAGGCACTCCTGCGGCCACAGGGCGAGCAGGGTGGGGACGGTGGAGACGGCGGTGATGCGCCGGGTGACGAGCCAGGGGCCGAGGTCGGTGCCGGCCTTGACGAGGGCTCGGGGGGCGGGGACGAGGCAGGCGCCGTGGCGCCAGGCGAGCCACATCTCCTCGCAGGAGGCGTCGAAGGCGACGGAGAGGCCGGCGAGGACACGGTCGCCGGGGCCGAGCGGGCGGGTCTGCAGGAACAGGCGGGCCTCGGCGTCGACGAAGGCGGCGGCGCTGCGGTGGGTGACGGCGACGCCCTTGGGGCGGCCGGTGGTGCCGGAGGTGAAGATGATCCAGGCGTCGTCGGCGGGGGCGGGCCAGGCGGGGCGGCCCGACGGGTGGGCGGCGGGGCCGGCGTGCAGGGCGCGGCCGGGGCCGAGGACGGCGCACACGGCGGCGTCCTGCCAGATCATCTCGGCGCGCTCGTCGGGGTCGTCGGCGTCGACGGGGACGTAGGCGGCACCGCAGCGCAGCACGGCGAGGATGGCGGTGTAGAGGTCGGCGGTGCCGGAGGGGATGCGGACCCCGACGCGGTCGCCGCGGCCGATGCCGTGGCCGGCGAGCTGTCCGGCGAGGGTGTCGACCTCGTGGAGCAGGGCGCGGTAGTCGAGGACGGTGTCGCCGGTGTCGAGCGCGGGCGCGTGGGGATGGGCGTCGGCGGTGGCGGCGATGACGTCGAGCAGGCTGCGGGGGTGGGCGGCCTGGGCCACCGGCCAGCCGGCCGCGGGGCCCTGGTGGGGGCGGTGCAGTGTGCCTGGGCCGGCCGTGTCGGGGCGTGCGTCCATGGATGGGTTTCCTTGGCTCCGGGGTCCTGGGGGCGCGTACGGGTGTACGGGTGTGGTGTCGGGTTGACGGGTGACGGGTGGTCACCCGCGGGAGAGCGCCCACTCACCATGACTCTGCTGGGAGTCGGCTGGATGCAGCGAGGATTCGATCAAAGGAAATTCTCATCATCGATGCCGCAATGGAGCGACGACGGTATGAATCGAATGACATTTCGCGGGTTTTCGCTCGTTTTCGCTGGTGCAGAGTAATCGCCGAATACCGGAGCAGCGCGACGGGAGCGGGAAGAGTGATGAACGCCATGGCGACCGGAACGGTACAGGTAGTGAGGGGGACACCGCCGAATCGGGGGGTTCTGGTCGGATCATCAGGCTGTTCACGGTTTTCACATCTTCATGTGGGAGTCTTTCGCACCCCGCACCGCGGAGCCTCGCTGTGAACGGCCCGGGAAAAGGCCGCTCCGGCTGGGATTCCACTGAAGACGGCGGCCCCCGGAAGAGTGCCGGCGGCCGGAACGGGAGCATGCTCGTCTGGTACGTGGCGTACGCCTCGAACCTGCACGCCGCCCGCCTCGCCTGCTACCTGCGCGGCGGGCGCCCGGACGGCGCCGCGCACGCCCAGCCCGGCAGCCGCGACCCCAGCCCGCCGCGCCGGACGGTGGCCACCGCACTGCCGGGCACGCTCTACTTCGCCGGGCGCTCGCTCACCTGGGGCGGCGGCTCGGCCTTCTACGACCCCGCCGGGACCGGTGAAGTTCCGTGCCGTTCCTACCTGGTGACGGTCAGTCAGTTCAGCGACATCGCCGCCCAGGAGATGCGCCGCTCCCCCGGCGCCGACCTCGACCTCACCGCGGCAATCGCCACCGGGCGCGCCGAACTGGGCCCGGGACGCTACGAGACCCTGCTGCGCGTCGGCGAGTCGGCCGGGCACCCGCTGCTGACCTTCACCTCCGCCCGGGGCGTGGCCGGCGCCGAGCTCAACGCCCCCACCCCGCCCTACCTGCGCACCCTGGCCGCCGGGCTGGCCGAGTCCCACGGCTGGGGCCCCTGGCGCACGGCCGGCTACCTCGCCACCCGGCCGGGCGCGGCGGGGCACTGGACGCCGCGGACGGTGGCGGCGGTGCTGGACTGAGCCGGCGGCCCCTTCCCCCCGGCCCCTTCCCCTTCCCCGGGCCCCTTGCCCGGGCTCAGCCCTGTTCGGCGACCCGGCACGGCTCGATGCGCGACGGGCACAACTGGGGCTGGAGGTAGGCGGATCCCGGGGTGTGGGCCGCCGGCGGGACCGACTGCGGGGACTGCTGCGGGGCCTGCGGGTCGCCCGCGGCCGGTGCGGGCTTCGCGTAGCCGTAGTGGACGACGGTCACCGCCTTCCCGCCGCCGAGGTCGAGCAGCCGCTGGTGCACCGGCCCGAACAGGTGGAGGTCGTCGCCCCGCAGTTCGACCGTCCCGACGTCGCCGGGGAAGAAGGCGAGGAGCACCAGCCGCCGGTAGTCGCCGATCATCATCGGTTGGCGCCGGGCCGTGAGGGACGCGACCCGGTCGCCGGTGACCTCGCTGGACAGCGCGCCGTCGACCCGGGTGATCGAAGCGAGGCACAGGTAGGAGTCGTCCAGGGGCCACAGCACGTCCGCCCGGTCCCGGCCGTCGTCGTCGTCCAGCACGACCAGGTTCGCCAACGACGGCGCGGAGCAGGGGTTGTCGCTGAGGTCCATCGTGCGCAGCTCGTCCACGATCCACTGCTTGGACGCCGGGGCGGGCTCGGGCAGCACCACCGGGTGCGCCGTCGGCGCCGTCGGCGCCGCGGACGCGGCGGGCACGGTGGCCGGCGGCGCCTGCCCGCCGCCGCCCTGCCCCGTACAGGCCGCCACCCCCAGCGCCAGCACCACCGCCGCCGCCGCGTACCCGCCCCGGACCGTCCGTCGCATCACGCCTCCCCCGTCGCTTCCCCGCTGCCCCGCTGCCCCGCTGCCCCGCTGCCCCGCTGCCCCGGGGAGCATGATCATGCCCGACCGGGGCCCGCGAGAGTGTCCGCGAACGGCAACAGCCCCGTACCGGAGCAGTAGGGGCGGCTCAGCCGGCGGGCGGCGCGGGCACCAGGCCGTCGGCGACCAGCCCGGCCAGCACCGCCTCGCCCAGCGCGTGCACGGCGGAGCGCGGACGGACCATCACCGTGAACTCCTTGATCAGGCCCTGCTCGTCGACGTGCAGCAGGTCGATGCCGTGGATCTCCCGGCCGCCCGCCACCGCCCGGAACACCAGCACGGCCGAGGGCGCCTCGCCGCCGTCCGCGCTGGTCTGCGCGGTGCCGGTGTGGTCGCCGACGTAGCGGAAGTCCTCGAAGACGCGCAGCAGCACGCCGAAGAGGCCGAGCACCATCGCCTTGCCCTCGAAGGGCGCGAACTTGACGGGGCTGTACAGGCGGATGTCGTCGGCGAAGAGGCCGTCCAGCGCGGCGAGGTCGCGGCGCTCGACGGCGGCGCGGAAGCGCTCGGCGGCGGCGGTCGCGAGGGCGGTGGAGGTGTCGGTGGCGGTGCCGGTGTCGGTGGCGGTCATGGGCTCACTCCCCGGTTGGACAGTCATGGATGTGACTACTCAGATTCATGACTACCATGGCAGACCTGACGGGCGGTAGACGGGCGAGGGAAGGAGAACGGGGCGATGGCACTGCGGCACGCCGTACTGGCCGCGCTGCTCGACGGCGAGACCAGCGGCTACGACCTGGCCAAGGCCTTCGACCTGGGGGTGGCGAACTTCTGGTACGCCCAACCCCAGCAGCTGTACGCCGAGTTGACGAGGCTGGAGAAGGACGGGCTGGTCACCGGGCGCGAGGTCGTCCAGGAGAACCGGCCCACCAAGCGGCTGTTCAAGGTGACGGACGCGGGGCTGGCGGAACTGGAGGCGTTCGCCGCGGCCTCGGCCAAGCCGTCCTTCGTCCGCGACGACCTGATGGTCAAGGTCCGCGCCGCCGACCGGCTGGACCCCGACGTCCTGGTCGAACAGCTCGCCGAGCGGGCCGAGTTCGCCCAGGCCAAGGTGGACCTGTTCGAGCGGATGCTGCACGCCATGCGCGCGGGCCGCGAGGAACGGGAGTTCCTGCGCGAGGGCGGGCGGATCGGCCCGTACCTGACCTGCCTGCGCGGCCTCGCCTTCGAGCGCGGCAACCGGGACTGGTGCCGGGAGGCGATCGCCGTGCTGCGCGAGCGGCAGGCCGCCCGTTCGGGGCGGTGAGCCCCCGCGCAGACGCGGCACCGAACAGCAGCCGGACGGCGGGGCGCGGCGCTGTCGGCGGGCGCCGCTACGGTGCCGCCATGACCACTGACCTCACCGCACCCGTGAACTCCCCTGCGCCGGAGGCCGACTGGGACCGCCGGCTCGCCGGGGCCTTCGCCGTCCTGCTCGGCCGGCCGCTGGAGGAGTACGACCCGAAGGCCGTCTACGCCGCCCGCGTCAGCGGCAACCTGATGGACGAGTCCGGCTTCGAACGCGACGCCGCCTGGGTGCACCCGGCCGCGCTGCGCGGCGAGCGCCCGGTCGCCGCGGACCTCTACCTGTTCGACGAGGCCGAGCGGACCCCGGACTTCGACGCGAGCCGGTCGCTCTTCGAGTTCCGGCCGTCCGACGCGCCGCGGGCGGACCTGCCGGAGGGCTTCGCCGCCGCCGTCGAGGCCGCCTGCTTCACCCGCGCCCTCGTGCGCGGCGCCGACCTCGGCGCGCTGGCCGAGCGGTACGGCGTCGACCTCGCCTCCCCCGCCCTGGCCGGCGCCTGGAGCGTCCACTTCGCCCGGCTCGTCTGCGACGGCACCCTCCTGGACGCCCTGCGCGCCGCCCTCGGCACCGGCCGCACCCCCGAGGAGCTGACGCCCTTCTCGGCGGAGCCCGAGGAGGACTGGGAGGAGGCCCTGGCCGCGATACCCCACCCCGGGCTCCGCGCCCACCTCGGATTCTTCTGCACCGACGGCGACGAGGGCCTGATGCCCCTGGCGCAGGACGCCACGGCGTACGGCCTGGAGGACGAGGGCTGCGAAGCCGTCGCGGGCTGGGAGGACGGGCACGGCCAGCTCGACATCACCGTGGTCCGCCTCAGCGACCTCGTCGCCGGCCCGCGCCGCTGACCTTGTCCCACCACGGCGGGGCCGGACGGCAGTTCGCCGGGCGGCCCCGCCGCGACCACCCGGCCCTGTGACGCAACGGCTCCGCGACACAACGACTCTGTGACACAACGGTCATGTTCCGGGAAGGGCGGGCTGATACCGCGTTCCTAGCGTGGCGGCTCCTTGATGTCGTTCGAAGGAGTTGCCGTGATCACCGAACCGATGGCGGGGCGCGCGCCGAAGGCCGCCCGACGCCGGGGGCGCGCGCGGGAGGGGTCACCGGGCGGGCGCCTGCCGGCGGTCGACGTGCTGCGGGCCCTGGCGATCCTCGGGATGGTGTGGATGCACTTCGTGCCGACGGGCTGGCTGGAGCCCACCCCGCCGGGGCACGACTGGCCCGGGGTGCTGGAGTGGCTGAACGGGTTCCTCGACACCCGCGCCCGCAGCGTCTTCTTCCTGCTGGCGGGCGTGTCCGTCGCGCTGATGACCGGCGGCGCACGGCCGTTCGCCGGGACGGCGTTGCGCCGGGCCCGTGGCCGGATCGCCGTACGGGCCGGGGCGCTGCTCCTGCTGGGCCTGGGCCTCGAACAGGTGTCCGGGACGCCCAACATCATCACCGCCTACACCGGCTGGCTGCTGTTCCTGCTGCCGTGGACGCGGATGCGGGCGCGCCTGCTGTTCGCGGCGGCGGGGGTGTTCGCGGTGGCGGCGCCGGTGTTCCAGATCGCCCGGGCGAACCACGGCCGGGGCTGGGGCTTCCTGCCCGAGGTGGGGCCGGGCGCGCCGGAACTGCCGCAGGGCCTGGCGGTGTTGGCGCACCCGGGCGACTGGCTCGCGGTGTTCCAGTCGTACGTGTTCAACGTGGACACCTTCTACGCGCTGCCGCTGCTGCTGGCCGGCCTGGCGATCGGCCGCCTCGACCTGCGCGAGCGCGCGGTGCGGGTGCGGATGGCGCTCACCGGTGCGGGGATCGTGGCCGGCGGCTGGCTGGCGTCGTGGCTGGTGCTCGGGCCGCTGGGGCTCGGCGCGGCGATCGACCGGTTCCAGGCCGAGCTGATGGCCCCGCCGCCGATGCCCCCGATGCCGGCGCTGCCCGCTGACGGCGCGCTGCCGGACGTGCCGCCGGAGCTGCCGGAGCTGCCGCCGATGCCGAAGGTCCCGTGGGCGGAGCTGTGGGCGATGTCCAAGCCGGGCCCGGGCATCGCGGAGTACAGCGCGCTGCAGATCCTCTGGCTGGTCGGCGTCTGCCTCGCCCTGCTCGGCGCGCTGCTCCTGCTGACCGAACGAGGCCCGTGGCAAAGGGTGTTGTGGCCGGCGGCCGCGATGGGCTCGATGGCGATGACCTGGTACTTCGTCCAGGACGTGATCACCAGCCGGTTCCTCGGCGAAGGCCCGGGCGGCTTCGGCCACGCGCCGCAGTCCCTCGTCCCGTACGCGCTGTTCGCGGTGGCGGCCCTGGTGGGCTCGGTGCTGTGGCGGCGGTTCTTCCGCCGCGGCCCGTTGGAGGCCCTGGTGCACCGGGCCACCACGGCGGCGGTGCCGCGCCGCTAGGGACCGCACATGAACGGGCCCGGTACGCCCGCTGCGGCATACCGGGCCCGTTCATGTGCGGGCGGTCAGCCGGTGCGGTGCAGGTCGCACTGCTGATGGATGGCGGAGGGGGCGTCGCTGCTGACGATGGCGACCTTCGGCACGGAGCCGGACTCGGCCGGGGCGTCCTCGGCGGTGCAGGCGAGCTGCTGGATGGCGGGGGCGGAGAGCAGCGCGGCGGACCAGTTCAGGCGCAGGGTGACCACCCCGGGGGTGGTGGTGACCTGGACGCGGCCGTAGGCGGGCAGGTCGCTGTAGAGGCCGACGCGGGTCTCGGCCGGGGCGGGGCCCGCGAGCAGGGTGTCCAGGGTCTGCTGGAGGTCCTCGCGTTGGGCGTCCGGCCGGATGGCGAGCTGGATGCCGTGCTGGCCGAGGAAGTAGAGCCGGGTGCCGGGCTGGATGCCGGTGGCCGGCCGGCCGCTCTTGACCGGGCCGGTGGCGGAGATCGAGCAGCCGCAGAGCGCCGGCAGCGCGGCGAGGGCGGTGAGGGCGGCGGCGAGCCGGTGTCGGGCGGTCACGGGGTTTTCTCCTCGACGAGGCCGCGGGGCAGGACGAGGGTGAACACGGCGCCGCCGGTCGGGGCGTTGGCGGCGTCGATGAGGCCGCCGTGCAGGCGGGCGTTCTCCTGGGCGATGGCGAGGCCGAGGCCGCTGCCCTCGGAGCGTCTGCGTGCCTTGTCGGCCTTGTAGAACCGGTCGAACAGGTGCGGGAGTTCGGCGGGCGGGATGCCGGGGCCGCGGTCGGTGACGGTCAGCAGGAGGTCGTCGTCCGCGGCGCGCAGGGCGACCCGTACGGGCGGGCGGCCGTGGCGCAGCGCGTTGCCGACGAGGTTGGCGACGATCACGTCGAAGCGGCGCGGGTCGAGGCGCACGGGCAGGGCGGTGGGCAGGTCGAGTTCGACCCGGTCGTTCCAGCCGCGCAGGTCGAGGGTCTCGCGGACGGCGGTGGCGGCGTCGACGGTCTCGGTGTGCAGGGGTGCGGCGCCGGCGTCGAGGCGGGAGATCTCGATGAGGTCGTTGACGAGGCGGGTGAGGCGGGTGGTCTCGTTGCTGATCATGCGCAGGGCGGTGGCGGTGTCCTCGGGGAGTTGTTCGGCGTCCTCGTCGAGGATGTCGGTGACGGCGAGCATCGCGGTCAGGGGGGTGCGCAGTTCGTGGGAGACGTCGGCGGCGAAGCGCCGGCCCTGGGATTCGATGGCGCGCAGTTCCTCGATGGTGCCCTGGAGGGTGCGGGCGGTGTGGTTGAACGTCTTGGAGAGTTGGGCGAGTTCGTCGTGTCCGGTGACGGTGAGGCGGGTGTCGAGGCGGCCCTGGGCGAGGTCGCGGGCGGCGTCGCCGAGGGCGCGTACGGGCCGCAGGACCTGGCGGGCGGCGAGCAGGGCGAGGCCTGCGGCCAGGATCGCGGCGAAGGCGCCGGCTCCGGCGGCGGCGGCGAGCAGGGCGTTGCTGGCGCTCTGCTCGCGGTCGAGGGGGAGCAGGGCGTAGACGGTGAGTCCGGAGGGGGCGTTGGGTGCGGCGGCGTTGGTGACGGGGATGCCGGTGGCGAGCCAGGGCCGGCCGTCGGCGGTGAAGCGCTGGAAGGCGGCGTGGCCGCGGTTGACGGTGGCTTCCAGGGCGGGCGGGAGGGCGACGGGTTGGGTCCACTCGGAGTGGTCGTTGCCGTGGGCGGCCAGGATGCGCCAGTCGCGGAATCCGCCGGTTCCGGACAACTGGCTTGCCAGGCGGTCGAGTTCGCCTGCGGTGGGTGGGAACGGCAGGGCGGGGGCGAGGGTGTCGACGCGTCGGCGCAGTTCGTCCAGGGTGGTGTCCTGGGTGAGTTCCAGGGTGGAGTTGGTGGCGGCCCGGTAGGTGAGTGTGGCGGTGGCGAGCGCGCTGAGGGCGGCGACGGCGACGAAGGCGGCCAGCAGGCGGGGCCGCAGTCCGGCGACGGCGCGGCGCAGCCGGATCCGGCGCGGGACGGGCTGCGGGGAGGCGGGCTGCGGCGGTTCGGACTGCGGGACGACGGGCTGCCGGGGTTCGGGCTGCGGCGGTTCGGTGGTCACAGCGGCCCGAAGCGGTAGCCGAAGCCGCGCACGGTCTGGATGTAGCGCGGCGCGGAGGGGCTGTCCTCGATCCTGGCGCGCAGCCGGTTCACTCCGGCGTCGACCAGGCGGATGTCCTCCTGGCGCCCCAGCCCCCAGACGGATTCCAGGAGTTGCTCGCGGCTGAAGACCCGCCCGGGGGCGGCGGACAGCTCCAGCAGCAGCCGCATTTCGCTGGGTGCCAGCGGCAGCGGGGCGCCGCGCTTGGTGACGGTCAGTGCCGCCCGGTCCAGGACGAGGTCGCCGTGGGTCTCGCGGTCCGCCTCCGGGCCGGTGCCGCCGCCGGCGCGGCGCAGCACGGCGCGGATGCGGGCGTCCAGGACGCGGGACTGCGCGGGTTTGACGACGTAGTCGTCGGCTCCGGCCTCCAGGCCGAGGACGGTGTCGAGGTCGTCGCCGAGGGCGGTCAGCATGATCACCGGGGTGGGTCCGGCCCGGCGCAGCCGCCGGCACACCTCGAAGCCGTCGATGCCGGGCAGCATCAGGTCGAGCACCACGAGCTCCGGCGGTTCCTGCCGGGCGCGTTCCAGTCCCTCCTCGCCGGAGGCGGCGGTGCGCACCTCGTGGCCCTGGCGGCGCAGGCCCAGGGCCAGGGCCTCGCGTACGGAGTCGTCGTCCTCGATCAGCAGTAGCCGTGCCATGGGCACCAGTATCCGGGCCCGACCTGCGGAAACGGGCCCGTGGCGCAGGTGCGGGCCTGCTTGTTGCAAAACGCTCATCTGCAGATCACAGCGCCCGTAACCGCGCGGCGGACAGTGGTGGGCACCGACACCCGAGCCCCGGACGAGGAGCACCGCCATGCGCGACCACCACGAGCAGACCCCCGCCGAGCAGACCCCCATCGGCGAGACCCCGCGCAGCTGGTACCCGCGGGCGGACCGGCTGGTCCGCCCGCCTGGGACGTCCGGGCGCCTGCGCACCGCCCTGGGCGTGGCGGCACTCGGGGCGGCGGCCCTGACCCTGCTGGGCGTCGCCGGCGCGGTGGACCGGCCCGCCGTGTCCGCCGCCGCGAGCGACACGGCCTCGGACCCGGCCCCGGCCCCGGCCCCGGGCCTGCCCGCGCCGGCGGTGGACATGAGCATCTCCCGCCAGTCCGAGGACCCGGGCAAGACCGTCAACCTGACCATCGACGACGGCCCCGACCCGCAGTGGACCCCGCGGATCCTGGACGTCCTGGCCCGCAACAACGCCAAGGCCGTCTTCTGCATGCTCGGCCCCAACGCCCGGGCCCACCCCGACCTCGCCCGCCAGGTCGTCGCCGCCGGTCACCGGCTGTGCGACCACAGCGTCAGCCACGACACCGCGATGGACCACAAGGACGTCGCGTACCAGGAGAAAGAGATCGTCGACGGCCTGCGGATGATCCAGGACGCCACCGGCGGCGCCCCCGTCCCCTACTACCGCGCCCCGGGCGGCGCGTTCACCCCCGAGAGCCGCCAGATCGCCGCCGCCCACGGCATGCGCCCCCTCGGCTGGAACGCCGACACCCGCGACTTCGAACGCCCCGGCGTCGAGAGGATCGTCGAGACGGCGAAGGCCCAGCTGCGCATCGGCCCCACCGTCCTGCTCCACGACGGCGGCGGCAACCGCGCCCAGACGCTGGAGGCCCTGGAGCAGCTGCTGCCGTGGCTGCGGGACAACGGCTACGCCTTCAGCTTCCCGCGCGTGTGAGCGGCCACCGGCCGGGCCCGCCGTCAGGGCCCGACCCTCCTGCCGCCACCGCCGCTGCCCGTCAGGTCAGTTGAGGAACGGCTCGGGCCCGAAGCGTCCCCAGGCCACGAAGGCGGCCAGCAGGACGTAGACCGCGTCCACCGCCACCAGCCGGTACTCCCGGCGGCGCCAGCGTACCGCCGCCGCACCGGCCATCAGCAGCACCAGCCCGACGGCCGCCCACGGCACCAGCACCGGCGCGATGCCGAGCACGGCGGGCAGCACCAGCCCCGCCGCCGCCAGCACCTCGACGGCGCCGATGGCCTTCACCCCGCCGGCGCTGAAGTCCTCCACCCAGTGGCCGCTGGCCCCCGCGGCGGCGATCCTCTCCTTCGGCGCGACCACCTTGAAGACCCCGCCCAGCAGGTAGACGGCGGCCAGCAGTCCGGCGACGATCCACAGTGCGACGTTCACGGCACGTCCTCTCCGTTCTCGGGTCCGCGGCCGCTCAGTGGCCGTACATACCCACCTCGTAGGTGCCGCCGGGCTGGCGGATCATCACGTTGGCCCGGTTGAAGGCGTTGATGATCGCGATCACGCAGACCAGCGCCGCCAGCTGCTCCTCGTCGTAGTACTTGGCGGCGTTCGCCCACGCCTCGTCGCTCACCCCGCCGGCCGCGTCGGCGAGCCGGGTGCCCTCCTCGGCGAGCTCCAGCGCGGCGCGCTCGGCGTCGGTGAACACGGTGGCCTCGCGCCAGACGGCGACCATGTTCAGGCGCGCCGGGTCCTCCCCGGCGTGCACGGCCTCCTTGAAGTGCATGTCGACGCAGGGGCCGCAGCCGTTGATCTGGCTGGCGCGCAGCCGCACCAGCTCCTGGACGGCGAGCGGCAGGCTCGACTCGGTGGTGGGCTTGCTGGCCGCGATCAGGTGCTTGACGACCTTGCCCAGGATCGGGTTGGTGAAGACGTCGAGGCGGGGTTCCATGGTGTGCTCCTCGGTCGGTGTTTTCCGTTGCTGTCATGAAGACAAGACAGCCCGCCGGTTTGTGACAGCCCCCGGCCGCCCGCGCACCGTGACCCGCGTCACACCACCCGCGCGCGGGCCGCGAACGGCCTCGCACTAGCCTGCTGGCCACGCACGGGACAGGGGGATTCCATGACGGGTGACACGGATGTGGCGGGCACGGCCGCCGGGTACCGGCCGCTGCTGTTCTCCATCGCCTACGGGATGACGGGCTCGGTCGGCGACGCCGAGGACCTCGTCCAGGACGCCTTCCTCGGCCTCGCCCGCGCCGAGCGGGCCGGCACCGCGATCGCCGCCCCCAGGGCGTACCTGACCACGGCCGTCACCCGCCTGGGCATCAACCACCTCACGTCCGCCCGGGTGCGCCGCGAGACCTACGTCGGCCAGTGGCTGCCCGAGCCCGTCGTCAGCACCGCCGAGCGCCCCGGCCCGGCCGAGCACGCCGAGCTGGCCGACTCGCTGTCGATGGCGTTCCTGGTGCTGCTGGAGGCCCTCTCCCCGGTCGAGCGTGCGGTGTTCACGCTGCGCGAGGCGTTCGGGTACGGCTACCCGGAGGTCGCCGGGATGGTCGGCCGCAGCGAGGCGAACTGCCGTCAGATCCTCGCCCGCGCCCGCAAGCGCCTGGCCCTCAAGGACGACGCCCCTGCTCCCCCGGCGCGCCGCGCGGAGGGCGAGGAGCTGGCCCGCCGCTTCTTCGCGGCCGCCGAGGGCGGCGACCTGGACGCCCTGCTCGGCCTGCTCGCCCCCGACGTCGCCTTCCGGGGCGACGGCGGCGGCAAGGCCCGCGCGCTGGCCCACTGCCTCACCGACCCGCGCCGCGTCGCCCAGCTGCTCGTCGGCGGGCTGCGCCGCCTGCGCCGCCTGGGCGCGCACCTCGTACCGGCGCGGGTCAACGGCCGCCCCGGCGCGGTGGTGTACGACGCCGAGTGGCGCGTGGCCAGCGTCATCGGGCTGGACGTCGACGCCGGCGGCACGGTGCGGGCCGTCCACGCCGTCTCCAACCCCGACAAGCTCGCCCACCTCGGCCCGCTCTCCGGCCTCGGACTGCTGCCGCAACCGCAGGCGTAGGCCCCGGCCCGCCGGACACGGAACGGCCCGGGCCCGAAGACGCCGGGCCCGGGCCGTTCGCCCGAGAGGTCAGGGGGTGGTGCAGACGGCGTTCGCCGACAGGGACTGGGCCGTGGTGCCGGTGTTGGTGCCGCGGATGACCCAGGAGCTGCCGCTCGGGTAGGAGTCGGTGAAGAAGATGTCGAAGCCGCTGGTCTGACCGCCACCACCGGTGGGCACCTGCCCGGACGGGCAGGTCACGGTGGCGATCCCGTGGCCACCCGCGGGCACGTCGACCGGGTTGCCGAAGACCGGGGTGTGCGCGGCCAGCAGGGCGGGGTCGGCGGCGGCCTGGTCGGCGGGGACGACGACGCTCGGCTTGACGGCGGACCCGCCGTCGGCGAAGGCGACGGCGGCACTCGCGGACAGGACGGTGACGGCGGTCAGAGCGGTCAGGGCGAGGGATTTCGTGCGAGCCACGGCGGCCTCCTGAGGGCGTGGGGGGGTCGGACTGGCGTCGGCGGGGGCTGCTCCCCGCACCGACCTCCGATACGTGCCCGAACCACCCTTTCCGTGGACGGGGGAACGGCTCCGGCGACCCGGGCGGGGGAATGCCGGTGCCCGTCCGGGCTAACCCGGGCTACACTCCCCGACTTGATCAACGAACCGCCAACGGGGGAAGCATGAGCAGCCGTCACATCGACCGGTTCCGCCGGCTCGACGCCGCCGCACGCGCCATCGGCCGGCGCAACGCCCTGCGCTACGTCGCGCTCGGGGTGGGGTCCGCGCTGGTCGCCGCCTGCTCCGGCAGCGGTGGCGACAGCGGCGGCGGCAGTAGCGCCAAGACGGACGCCGCTCCCCCGGCCTCGCCGACCGGCACTCCCGCCCCCACCGGCTCCCCCACCACCCCTACCGCCCCCGCCGCCAAGCCGACCGTCGGCGAGCGCATCTTCGACTCCTTCGTGACCGGCACCTGGGCGATCGAGTCCACCAGCACCCGCGGCGACAAGGCCCACGGGAAGATCACCATCGAGTCCAGCGGCCGCAACGGCGGCTGGACACTCGTCTGGAACGACCTCGACGGCAAGCCCGTCACCTGGCGCGGCAGCCTGCTGCTGCGCGGCGGGCACCTGTCGCTGAGCCTCTTCGAGGGCCCCAAGAAGCTGATGGCCGGGCACCCCGAGGCCCTCCAAGTGCCGGACGCCGTGGGCGACACCGTCCAGCTGACCTTTCCCTGGGCGCCGCCCGGCGCCACCGCCGCGAGCAGCAAGGACAAGCTGGACGTCAGCTACGCGAACAACGTCCTGACCATCGCCCACACCTCGGGCGGCAAGCCCACCACCCACGTCTGCACTCGCCTCTGAGCCCGGGTCACACCTGTGCGACAGGGCGGCGGGTACGGGTGAACCAGCAGGCCAGCAGCAGGTTGGGCACCCAGCACAGCCAGGCGATGGCCGTGTAGGAGGTACGGAAGTCCAGGTGCGAGGCGGTGGCGGCGAGCAGCATGAGGCGCAGGGTGACGGCGGCGAAGGTGAGCGCGAAGCTGCGGATCATCCAGCGGCGGTGGTCGGCGACCCGGCCGTCGAGGACGGCCCGCAGCCCGGCGCCGCCGGTCACCAGCCAGGCCACGGCCAGGCAGGCGAAGCCGGCCCCGGTGACGGCGCCGCCGTACGCGACGGGCGCCAGCAGCAGCGCGCCGATGGCGCCGACCAGGCAGGCGAGCAGGTAGGTGGCGCCGGTGCGGCGGTGCAGGCGCGGGTGGCGCTCGCGCAGGCGGCGGGAGAACTGCCAGGGCCCGACGGCGAGGGCGGTGATGGCGCCGAAGACGTGGAGGTAGAGCGGAAGTTGGTGGCTCAGGTAGGTGGCACGCTGGTGGCGGAAGAACGTCGACGGGTCGAAGCTGAAGTACTTGGCGGAGATCGCGACGATGAACAGGGAGAGCACCGTCATGACGGCCCAACCGGCCCGAGTGATGCGCATGCGTCAAGTCTCGGGCCCGGCAGCCCCTACGGCATCCGGGTCGAACCCGGATAGCACCCTCAGATAACCCCCATCTCCCCTACACACCAAGGGACTTGACCGCTCAAAGGGCCGACTCGGACCGGCACCGGATCGAGCACGAACGCCCGGGCCGGCCCGGTGGCCGCGAAGGCGACCGACCAGGACCGGCCCGGGCGTTGCACCGGCAACCTGCCGATCGGAGCCGACCATTGGCATCAGCTGGGGCTGTCCGGTGCGGTCCCGCCCCGGCGCCGGCTACCAGGTGATCAGCGCGTAGCCGGGTCCTCCACGCTGTGCGGCCGACCCGGATGTGCCGCCGGCTCCGGCGGCACCGTTGTTCCCGCCGCTCAAGGCGCTGCCGCCGCCGTTGCCCCCGTTACCGCCGTTGCCGCCGGTGCCGGCATCGCCGCCACGGCCGCCGACGCCGGTTCCCCCGGGCGGGGTGAACATCGTGCCGGCGGGTGCGGCGCCGCCCGCACCGCCGGCGCCTCCCGCCCCGCCCCTCCCGCCGGCTTCGCCCTGGCCCGCGACGCCTCCGCGGCGGCCTTCGCCGCCGGTCACGCCTGCGGCGCCCGCGCTGCCGTTCTGGCCGGCGGACGCGGGCCCGCCGGACACGAGGGTCTCGTTGGAGCCGCGACAGTAGCCGCCTCCCCTGTTCAGGTTGCCGGCGGCGCCGCCGCTGGACGTACCGCCCGGCGTCCCGCCGGCGCCGCCGGGGCTCCTCAACTCGGTGACCTCTGCGCCCTGTCCGCCGCTGCCGCCGCCTCCCGCCGCGCCAGCAGTTCCCGGATTGCCCGTACTTCCGCCGAACGCTCCGGCGGTGACGTAGGTGTTTTCGTCGGTCACGTCGACGCTCGTGCCGACCGCAGAGCCGAAGCCTGCAGAGCTGCCCTGGTGCCCGGCGCGGCCCGACGACCCGTTGCCCATCACGCCTCCGCCGGAGCCACTACCGCCTCCGGTGCCGCCACCGCCCGGCGCGGACACGGAACTGGAGGTGAAGAAGCTGACCGCGATGGGGTCGCCGGGGGCGACGGGAAGCATGCACACGGCGTAGCCGCCACCCTCACCGCCACCGCCGCCACCACCACCGCTGCCGCCCGCCCCTCCTCCGCCGCCGCCACCACCCAGCGTGTCAGGGATTCCCAGGTTCGCCCCACCGCCGCCGCCACCACCGCCGCCGCCGCCCGCACCGCCACCGGCAGCACCGTCGCCTCCCCCGCCCCACAGGTACAGGGTCAGCGACGTCACGCCCGTCGGGACGGTGAAGTTGCCGCTGTCCGTGAAGGCCATCTGGCCGTGGGCCGCCTGACGGGCGGTCCCCGGGCCGCGCCCGGTGGCCGCCTGCGCGGTGAACGGAGCGGTGGCCACCGCGGCGGTGGCAGCCAGGGCGACGAATGCCGCCGAGACGGCACGAAGCCGTCGTGCCGCCCTCGGGGTCGTTGATGCGAGCAGGATCTTCATCGAGACTCTCCTTACTGCGGCCGCACTCGTCGCGCAGCCGCGTCTCGTCGATCGCACCGCGCCGTGGCCTGGCTGACATCACGCAGGCCAGGCTGTGCAAGTCCTTCTCCGGGGGGGGAGAGCCGAGAGAGACGCCCAGGGGCATGGGTGTCCGTAGCCGGTCCCAGGATCAGCCGGCGACACCCCGATTGTCGCTGCTCCGACGGCTCTCGTTCCCGCCCAGTGGCATTCCCGCCGTCAGCCGAAGGATGCAAAGTGCCACACCTTCGAGTGATACAGCCATAAGCGTTGACGTCATGGATCGCCGATCACCGCACAGCGGTGGGGCATGCCCGACCGGGAATCGCCCCGCAGGGCGGCGCCGTTCGCGCACGTGGTCGAAGGGCGTCTCCGCAGCGGTCAGGTGCTCACACTATCGGGTGATCAGGCTAGAAAGGAGTACGCCGGAGGAGCTCGGGCCGGGCAGCGTCGCACTGTCCCAACTGTCCTTTCATGGAAGGAAGTTCAGCATGCGTCGACGACTTCACCGGGCCCTGGTCTCGGCGGCCGGCACCGCGGCCGTGCTCGCCGCGACGGGGGTGGTGGCAGCGCCTGCGGCCCACGCCGAGGCCCCCGCCCCGGCGGTCGCGCAGACCAAGGTGTTCAGCTCGCCGGGCACGGTCGACTTCCCGGTCCCGGCCGGGGTCACCAGGATCGCGGTCGCCGCCCTCGGCGCGGGCGGTGGAGGCGGCGGGGGCGGCGGCGCGGAAGTCGCCGAGTACGGCCGCGGCGGCGGGGGTGGCGCGGGAGGCGGGGGCGGCGCCCTGGTGAGCTGCGTCCTGGACGTCAGCCACGCGAAGACCCTGAGGATCACCGTCGAACCCGGCGGGCGCGGCCGGGGCGGCGGGACGGGCGGGCTGTTTCCCACGAGCGGCACGAACGGCAAGGGCGGTGACCCGTCGACGGTCCGGGTCGACGACTCGAAGAAGGTCTCCGCCGACTGGGGCGGCGGCGGCGAAGGCGGCCGCAAGGGGATCACCGGCGGCTCCGGCGGTAGCCCCGCCGCCCCCGGGCAGAAGGCGGACAGCCGCTGCGACGGCGCCGACGCCGATCTCCAGGACGGCGGACGGGGCGGCCACGGCGGGAAGGGCGCCCTGGCCAAGAAGGGCGGCCACGGCGGCGACGGCGGAAACCCCGGCGCCAGCCACCCGCCCGCGGGCTGCCCCGGGACGGCCGGCCGTGGCGGCCACGGCGGCCCGGGCGGCACCATCGCCGCCGGTGACATCAACGACGGCAAGTCGGGGCTCGCCGGCCAGGCCGGCTGCGTCGTGCTGACGTACAGCGCCGGGCCTTCCTGACCGGCAGGACCCGTACAGGCCCACACAGGAGCAGCGGGAACACCTCGGCCCGGTGCGGGAGCCCCGCGCCGGGCCGGGGCACGTCCGGGCGGGGAGCGCGTCGCGGCGGGCGCACGACCGCCGTTCAGGTGGACCGACGGGCCCGCGGTGGGGCCGGTTCCGGGACGGGGTAATCCGTCGCCGGGAGCGATGGGGCGCCGGCCGGTCCGGGGCCTCGGGGCTCCCACCGACGAACGCCCACCCAGTACGGGAGTCTCCTCATGCGCATGCGCTTCAGCCCCCGCGCCGTCCTCGCGGTCACCGCCGGCGTCCTCGCCCTGTCCCTCGTCAATGTCTCGACCGCCTCGGCGGCCCCCGGCGTCGTGATCCAGGAGAACGGCAGCCAGTTCACGCAGACCCGGGATCCGAAGGCCGGCCAGTGCTACCCCGGCCTCGGCGCCGACATCGCGGTCGCCAACCGGACCGGCGGCACCATCCTGCTGTTCCCCGACGGCAACTGCCAGACGAAGATCCTCAACCCCCTGGGGCCGGGCGAGTTCCGGCCGGACGAGCACGTCGGCAGCTTCCTCGCCCTGGACTGACCTCGGCTTGAACGCCTCGGCCCGGCGCGGGAGTTCCGCGCCGGGCCGAGGCGATGTGCGGGTTCGGGCGGCTCGCCGGCCGTGGCGGAGGACGGGCAGGGGGCGAGGGATCCCCCGGGCGGCCCGCGGGATCACCCGGCGGACGCCTCGCTCGGGTCGGCCGGCCGGGTCGGCAGCGCAGGTGCGGGGTCAACGCCTCCGGGGCACCGGCCTCGCCCCCGCGCCGAACCGGTGCGGGGCGGGGCGGGGAGAGAACGAGGAGGTGTCGAGGGTCAGGGCAGGCGGGCGGCGACGGCGACGTTCACGGTGCCGGTGGTGCTGCGGCCGAACACGTCCGTGACGGTGTACGTGAAGGTGTCGCAGCCGGTGAAGCCGACCTGGGGGGTGTAGCGGACCTGGCCGCTGACGGTCTCGGCGGTGCCGTTGGCCGGGGCGGACACCGCGGTCAGGGACAGGCCCCTGGAGTCGGTGCGGCCGGCGTTGGTGTCGTTGGCGAGCACGTCGACGGTGGTCGCGGTGCCCTGGACGGTGGACGCGCCGTCGGTGCGGGCGATCGGGAGCTGCGGCACCTGGGTGCTGCCGTAGTAGGTGAGGACGGAGTAGGTGCCGTCGCCCTGGTCGACCAGTTCGAGGCTCTGGGGCACCACACCGGTGTACGGGCCGGAGCTGACGGCGCCGGTGTTGGAGTAGACGTTGAGGGCGTCACCGGAGTAGGTGTTGCGAATGCCGGTGGAGCCGTCGCCCTGGGGGTAGAGGTTGAAGCTCTGCGACGGGGAGCCGTCGTAGGGGGCGGCGTTGACGCTGCCGTTGTTGGTCGCCAGGACCAGGTTGCTGGCGGGGTTGCGGAGCCCCCAGGAACCGTCGTTCTGGCGGACGAGGGCGAACTTCTGGGCGCCGTTGCCGTTCTGGTACGGCGTACCGGCGAAGCCGTTGCCGGAGACGGTGAGGGCCGTGCCGCTGATCTGCTGCGCGGTCAGGTGGTTGACCGCGGAGACCGCGATCCGGACGGTCGCGGTGGACCGCTGGCCGAAGATGTCCTCGATGGTGTAGGTGAACGAGTCACAGCCCGCGAAGCCCGAGTTGGGGGTGTAGCGGATCTTGCCGTTGACGACGTTGACGGTGCCGTTGCCCGGGGTGGAGATGCCGGCGATCGTCAGGTCCAGCGGCTGGGTGGTGCCGGTGCCCGAGTCGTTGGCGAGGACGTCGATGTCGACGGACTGGCTCTCGGCGGTGGAAGCGGCGTCGTTGCGGGCCTGGGGAGCCTGCGGGACGGTGCTCGGGCCGGGGTAGAAGGCGCGGATGCCCCAGGAGCCGTCGGCCTGCCGGACGAGCTCGAAGCTCTGGTTCTGGGTGCCCTGGTACGCCTGACCGGAGACCGTGGGGTTGGTCATGGTGAGGACGACGTTCTGGTAGAAGCCGCGGATGCCGAAGGAGCCGTCGGCCTGCTTGACGATGCTGAAGCTCTGCGGCTGGGTACCGGCGTAGGGCTTGCCGGCGACGGAGGAGCCGTTCATGTCCAGGACGGAGTTGGTGCCCTGGTAGAAGCTGCGGATGCCGAAGGAGCCGTCGGCCTGCTTGACGATGCTGAAGCTCTGCGGCTGGGTGCCGGCGTAGGCCGCGCCGGTGACGGACGAGCCGTTCATGGTGAGAACGGTGGCGGTGGACGCCGCGGCCGGGGAGAGCGGCACGGCGATGCCGATGACCGCGGAGCAGAGGAGGGCGGCGGTTGCGCGCGTGCGGCCGATGAGGGTGGTCATGTGGCCCCGTCCTTGGAGAGGGATGTGGGTGGGGTGGGACGCACGCCGGCCTGCCGAGCGGGAGGGCGAAGATCCGCCCCGACCCAGCCACGAGCATCGACCTCGGATATGTCCCGGCCCGCGAGCGGCCCAACGAGCGACCCCGAAAGCCGTCACTGCACGCACCGTTGCAGTACTGGCCGGCCTCGTCGACCCGCCGGCTCTCACGCAGTCCGGGCCGGTGTCACCGCAGGTCGTGGCCCCGCCGCCGCCCTGTCGACGCCGGCAGTGCCCCGGCCCGGCGCGGGGCTCGCGCCGGGCCGAGGGGGCGCACCGGTTCAGGCCGCGCGCTGGCCGTGGAGGAGGACGGGCAGGGAGCGGTGAGCGAGGGCCTCGGTGGCACGGGCGGCCTGGGAGGGAGCCATGAAGTCCGGCAGGTCCGGCGCCGGGACGAAGCGGGCGCCGAGCAGGCCGCTCCGGCGCTGCGACGAGACGGTGATCCGGGTGCTGTCCGGGACGGTGCCGCCGTCGAAGACCAGGTTGAGGCGCTGCAGGTAGCGGTCGGCCGGGGTGAAGTCGACCGCGAGGACGTCGGTGAGACGCACGATCAGCCCGGTGTCCGCGTGGAGGTGGCGGGCGGCGGCCAGGTGCGGGGGCTCGTTGGGACGGGCGGAGCCGCCCGGCAGGATCATGCCGTCCATGTAGTCCGGGTCGACGAGCAGGACGTCGCCGCGCTGGTTGCGGATCAGGACGAGGCAGCCGAGCCGGCAGACGGGGGGCTTGGCAAGAAGGCGGGGGTCTTGCATCGGGGGTCGCTTTCAGACGTCGAAGGTGAGGCGCTCGTAGCGCAGGCCCTTGCGGAGCAGGTCGACCATGCGCAGGAGGTCGACGGGGCGGGCGGTGAGGTGCAGCAGGTAGCTGCACGTCAGGCGGCCGGTGTCCCAGTCGACTTCGAGGGTCGGGAGGTGGACGCGGCCGAGGGCGAGGACGGTGGTGAGGTCGTCCAGGACGTCCGCGGCCTTGCGGCGCTGCTCGGCGGTCGCGCGGGAGAGAGTGGACATCTCACCGCTCCCCGGGGCGCTTGTGGACCTCGAAGGTGCGCCAGGCGCTGTAAGCGTCGCCGAAGAAGACGAAGGCGGCGAGGTCACCGCCGGGCCGGCGCAGCCACTCGCCGGTCATCTCGTTGCGGACCCGGTAGCGGTCGGCCTCCGGGTCCCAGCGGACGCCGTAGCCGTGGAGGCGCGGGAGTTGGTCGTGGGGCATGGAAATGGAACCCTCTGCGATCGGAGTTTCACGTTCTGTGCACATGGTGGCGCACGGTCCCCTAGGATCAGAAGTGGCTTGCTACTTGCCATGAGGCACCACGGGAGTTGAGGGCTGCCATGAACAAGAAGAAGATTGACCCGGAGTCGAGCCCCTGGGCGCCCTTCGGAATCCAGCTCAGGGCCTTCCGAGAGGCCAGGGACCTCCTCCAGGAAGAGCTGGCCCCGCTCATCGGGTGCTCCCCCTCGCACCTCTCGTACATCGAACTTGCGCACCGGCCGCCGACTCGCAAGCTCGCCGAGCTGTCCGACATCGCGCTCGACACGGGCGGCACGATGTTGCTGATGTGGTATCAGCTGAAGAACGCCGCGATCCTGGAGGGCTTCCCGGAGTTCTCCCGCTACGAGGCCCTTGCCGAAGAGATCAGGATCTTCGAGGCCACCGTCATCACCGGACTGCTGCAGACCCGCGCGTACACAACCGCGCTCCAGATGGGTAGCGTCAACCTGGGCCTCTCGCCCCAGAAACTGGCCAACGAGCGCATCGAATTCAGGATGGCCCGGCAGCAAGTCCTGCAGCGGACCCCTCCCCCAGTCCTGCACGTGGTGCTGGACGAAACCTGCCTCAGGAGGGTCGTCGGCGGACGTGACGTCATGGTTGAACAGCTGCTTCATCTTGAGGAGTTGTCTGCTCGACCCAACGTGATTATCCAGGTGGCCCCGTTCACCTTGGGCGCGAACCGGCCGTTCACCCACATGGCGACCCTCCTTACCATGCCGAACCGCAAAGTTCTCGCTTACGGCGAGGTTGAGCAGCGCGGTTACATCGACCGCGATTCCAAGTCGGTTGCCGAGCTGGCCAAGAGCTACGATCGGCTGGCGGTCGAGGCCCTTGGTCAGACCGAATCGTTGACTTTCATGCGTGCGGTGAGGAGGGATCTGGAGTGGATGTCGACCTGACGGAGGCTTCCTGGCGGAAGAGCTCGTACAGCGGCCCAAACGGCGGCCAGTGCATCGAGGTGGCCGACGGCTTCCGTGGCGTCATGCCGGTACGCGACTCCAAGGACCCCTCCGGCCCGGCGCTCCTCTTCCCCTCCGCCGCCTGGCAGGCCTTCGTCATCGCAGTCCGCACCGGCGAGTTCGACACCCACTGACCGTAACCACTGGCCCCGCCACCCCATCCCCGGGACGGCGGGGCCGAGCTGTGCGCACCCGCAGTCACTCACCCGAATGGAGTACACGGGCCGCCTGCTCCCGGCGCGCGTCGGCGTGTGCGGATTCCTACGGTGGAAGAAGGGGGCAACCGGGACCGAGGATACGGGCGACCGCTACGGCTGTCTCTCCGGTGCGAAGGCGTTGCCGCGGCGTCGCAGCGAGGACGGAGCGACCCCATGACGACCGCATCCACATGGCACATGCCCGCGGAGACCGAACGGCAGGCGCGGACCTGGATGGCCTGGCCCGTCGCCGACTACGGCACGCCCGCCGAGGAGGCGCGCCGGGCCTGGTCGGCGGTGGCCAACGCGATCACGGAGCACGGCGGTCAGCCGGTCACCATGCTGGTGACGGCCGAGGAGGAGCCGTACGCCAGGAAGTTGCTCGACGACGAGGTCACGCTGCTCGTGACCGGGCTGGACGACGGCTGGGCGCGGGACACCGGGCCGACCTTCGTCGTCGACGCCCAGCGGAGCCGCCTGGGCGCGGTCGACTGGGTGTTCAACGCCTGGGGCGCGCAGTCGTGGGCGAGTTGAGCCTGGGACGCCCGGGTGGCGACCACGATCGCCGACGAGGTCGGCGCCGAGATCATCCCGTCCGAGATGGTCGCCGAGGGCGGGGGCTTCCACACCGACGGCGAGGGGACGTTCCTCGTCACCGAGACCGTGATGCTGGACCCGTACCGCAATCTGGGTTGGACCCGGGACCGGGTCGAGAGGCACTTCCGCCTCGCGTTCGGTGACTGCAAGCTCGTCTGGCTGCCCCAGGGGCTGACCCGCGACTACGACCAGTTCGGCACCCGCGGGCACGTCGACCTCGTGGCCACCTTCCCCGAGCCCGCCCACGTCCTCGTGCACACCCAGGGCAACGCGCAGCACCCGGACCACAAGGTGTCGCAACGCGTCATCGAACTCCTGAAGCAGGCGACCGACTTCAAGGGCCGGCAGCTGACGGTGACCGAGGTGCCCGCACCGAGGACCCTGCACACCCCGGACGGGGGCTGGACGGACTACAGCTACCTGAACCACGTGGTGTGCAACGACGCCATCATCGCCTGCAACTTCGCCGACGACACCGACCACGAGGCCAACGAGATCCTGCACGCGGCCTACCACCGCCCGGTCGTCCCGGTCGACGCCCGGCCGCTGTTCGCCCGGGGCGGCGGCGCCCACTGCATCACCCAGCAGGAGCCGGCCATCAGCTAGGCGCGGCAGCGCAGAGTCCGGAGCCCGGAGGACGGAGATGAACAACAAACCCGATCTCTCCAAGAAGATCAGCGAGTTGAAGAAGCAACTGGTCGCCGACCTCATGGATCTGGTCAAGATCCCGTCGGTCTACGACGGCGAGACCTTCAAGCTCCAACCGGTGAAGGACGCCGCCAACAAGTGCGTGGAGCTGTTGAAAGCGGCGAAGGTCACCGACGTCGAGCAGAAGTGCATCGGTGACGAGAAGAAGAACGCCCCCCTCGTGTACGCCCGGTGCGGGCCCGCCAACCCGCCGAAGGACACACCCACGGTGCTGCTGTACGCCCACTACGACGTGGTGAAGCCCGGCAGCTGGAGCGAGGCCTTCAAGCCGGTGATCAAGGGCAACCGCGTGGTCGGGCGTGGCGCCGCCGACGACAAGTCGGGGGTCATGATGCACGTCGGCGTTCTGCGGGCGTTCGACGGCAAGCCTCCGGTCAACCTGAAGGTCGTCCTGGAGGGCGAGGAGGAGTCGGGCGACACCCTGGAGACGTACGTCCGGAAGAACCCCGACCTGTTCAAGGCCGATGTCATCGTCGTCGCGGACGCTGGGAACTACAAGCTCGGCGAGCCGACGTTCACCACGAGCCTGCGCGGTGTGGTGGACGTCGACGTCACGGTCAGCACCCTGGGGATCCCCAAGCACAGCGGCGTGTACGGCGGCCCGGTGCCGGACGCCTTCATGGTGCTGGTGCGCATGCTGGCCAAGCTGCTCGACGACGCGGGCGACGTCGCGGTGCCGGGCCTGGTCCGGGAGCACTGGCAGGGCCACGAGCCCGACGAGAACGGGTTCCGCAAGGAGGCCGGGGTGCTGGACAGCGTGCGCCTGATCGGCACGGACACGCTCGGCAGCAGGCTGTTCGACAGGCCGTCGGTCAACGTGGTGGGGCTCGACGGCGTCCCGTCGATGAAGGACGCCGTCAACCTGCTCCGGGACACGGTGACGGCCCGTGTCAGCCTGCGCATCGCCCCGAAGCAGAATCCGGCGGACGCCGTCTTCCTGCTCAGGCAGTTCCTGGAGCAGGGCGCGCTGAACCCGTGGGGCGCCGAGGTCACGGTGAAGGCCGTCGACGCGGGCGGTGCGGGCTTCGAGGCGGACACCACGCTGCCCGCGTTCACGGTGGCCGGCAAGGCCATGAAGCACGCCTATCCCGGCAAGGAGGTCGCGTTCACCGGCGACGGCGGGTCCATTCCCCTGGTCGCCCAGCTCCAGCGGATCAACCCGAAGGCGGCGCTGCTGCTGATCGGCTGTCAGGAGCCGACCTGCCTCATCCACTCGTACCCGGAGAGCGTCGACATCGACGAGCTGGCGACGATGACGCTCGCCGAGTGCTACCTACTGGACCTGCTGGCTCCGGGGGCGAAGGCGACCGGACTGGAGGCCATGGCGCCGACGGCCGTCCCCGCGGGCACGGTCTGACGTCCACGGCCTCCGCAGACCTCGCAGGTCGGAAAGGACATCCCATGGCACTCATCGCCCCCGCAGTCGCGGGTGAATGGCTCCCCTCGGACCAGGGCTTCCTGAGGGACTGGCTGGACGACCAGATCGAGAGCATCGATCCGAAGGCCCTGCTGAAGCCGTCCGTCGAGGCGTTCCGCAAGCTGATCGATGACGACCCCCAGGTGTACATGCTCTTCAACGACATGCTGATCCAGCTGTCCCACCGGGAGACGCCGACCGGCTCGCCCCAGGTGAAGTCGGTCGACGACCTGCTGCAGCTGTTCAACCAGAACATCCAGGACGCGCCCAGGTTCAACGAGACCGGGCTGGTGGGCTTCCCCCTCAACGCGATCCTCAACTGGGCCATGGGCACCCAGGCGGGCTTCGCCGCGTTCCTCGACGACAAGGTCAACGCCTGCTTCAAGGACATGCTCGACGAGTGGGACGCGTACCTCACGAGCGAGGCCTCGAAGGACGTGCTGGACAAGGAGGACCCGGACGGCTGGTTCGGCAAGAAGGCGCTGGAGGCGATGCCGGGCTTCGAGGAGACCTTCGTGTGCGACCCCGAGGACCGGTACTACGGGTTCACCTCCTGGGACGACTTCTTCACCCGCAGGCTCCGGCCCGGCGTGCGGCCCGTCGCCACCGGTGTCGGGGAGGTCGCCAACGCGTGCGAGTCCGCCCCCTACCACCTGGCCAGGAAGAAGGCCCAACTGCGCGACACGTTCTGGCTGAAGGGCCAGCCGTACTCCCTCGCCCACATGCTCGACTCCGCCCACCGGACGTCGGCCGAGCCGGCCGCCGAGGACTTCGTCGGCGGCACCGTCTACCAGGCGTTCCTGAGCGCGCTCAGCTACCACCGCTGGCACAGCCCCGTCGACGGCACGGTGAAGGCCGTGCGCAACGTCCCCGGCACGTACTACTCCCAGACGCCCGTGGCACTGTGCGACGTCGCCTCGCCCGACCTGTCCCAGGGCTACCTCGCCCAACTCGCCGCCCGCGCGGTGGTCTACATCGAGGCCGAGGAACCGAACGTCGGGCTGATGGCCTTCGTCGCCATCGGCATGGCCGAGGTCTCCTCCTGCGAGGTCACGGTGGACGTCGGCCAGGAGGTCAGGCGGGGCGAGGAGATCGGCATGTTCCACTACGGCGGCTCCACCCACTGCCTGGTCTTCGGACCGGACGTGGACCTGGACTTCGTCCCCACCCAGTACCCGGGCGGCTCCAACCTCCTCGTCAACTCCAAGGTCGCCGGCCTGGAGTAGGCAGCCCGGCCACAAACCCATGTCACTCGATCGGGTGAATGCACGTATGCCAATGGATCTACGTGGGCAGCGTGGACCCGACAATCGAACCCGCCCCCTCTGCGCTGAAGGCATGACATGACCTTTGAACTCAAGGACCGCGTCCGGACCACCGACACGATCAAACTCACGTCGCAGAGGGTCCTTACGTATGTCACCCGCCAGACGGCCACCAACGGTGTCGAGGGCGTTGACGACGAGGCCTTCGTGTCCGCGCTCGCTCTGGCGAAGGGGCAGGAGGGCACCATCACCGCCATCCGGACGAGCGACGACGGCGGCGGCTACTACGAGGTGACCTTCGACAACGGCTTCGTGCTCGACGCGGTCTTCCTCTCCAACAACGACCGCCACCGCACCAACGTCGTCGAGAAGATCTGACGAGCCGTTTCCCGAAGGGCCCCGGGCCGCCCCGGCCCGGGGCCCTTCGCCTCGTCCCCTCCCGTCTCGTCTCGTCCCGCACGGCGCTCAGCCCTCGGGAAGGTCGGCATGTAGGAGGCCGGTACGCTCCCGGGATGACCGACCACGGCATCGCCCAGCCCTCCTTCCGCCTGCAGGTCGTCCAGGCGGTCTCCGCGCTGGCCGACCCGGCGTTACCGCGTGAAGTGCGGCTCGACCCCGGCAAGTTCGAGGACCTCGACTACACCGCCTGCGTCCTGTTCGACGACTTCTGCGACGCCGACGAACCCTTCCCCTGGCTCGGCCGGAGCCTGCGCACCGAGGAGGAGGTCGAGCTGATGGCCGCCCTCGGCGTCGCCTACACCGCCGTCCAGGACGCCCACGGCCCCTCCACCGCCGGCGCCGGCTACCTCGACGCCCCCGGCTGGCCCGCCGTCACCGCCGCGGCCGCCCGCCTCGCACCGCTGCTCGCGGCCAACGACGCTGCGGCGTAAGGGCCGTGTGCGCCTGTACGCCCGTGCGCGCCGTGTGCGTGGGAAGTCGGCCGGGCCGACTTCCCACGCCCCACCCGCCAGACTGCCCGCCGGAGCGCGCCCGTAAATCCGGTGCGCCATTCGCTACGCGCCGGTAGCCTGCCCCTCCATGGCATCGGAACTGAAACGCCCCCCGCTCCTCGCGGACGAACGCACCGCGATCACCGGCTGGTTGGACCTGCAGCGCAGGATCCTGCGCTGGAAGTGCGAGGGGCTGAGCGACGAGGACGCGCACCGCTCCGTCCTCCCCGACTCGCCGGCGATGACGATGGCCGGCCTCCTGTCGCACATGCGCTGGACCGAACACCTGTGGCTGGAGGTGCTGTTCCTCGGCGGCGACGAGAAGCAGAACCCGTCGTTCGACGAGTCGACCGAGGACGCCGACTGGCACACCGGCGGCCGCCCCCTGGCCGAACTGCTCGCCGAGTACGAGGCGCAGTGCGCGCGCAGCGACGAGATCGTCGCGGCGGCCTCCCTGGACGACGTCGGCCAGCACACCGGCTACCGCTCCGGCGGCGCCAACCTGCGCTGGATGCTGATCCACCTCGTCGAGGAGACCGGGCGGCACGCGGGGCACGCCGACATCGTGCGGGAGCTCCTGGACGGGGCGAAGGGCTACTTCTAGGGGCGACTGTTCCCGGGCCCGGAGGCGTCAACTCGACGTCCTCCGGGCCCGGTTCGTTGTGGGCGCGGCGCGCGGTGTGGCTGGTTCTCGCTCTGGTGACGGCGGTCACGGGCTGACATGATCTGTGCGCCGACCAATTACGTTGAGCATCTGTTCGATTTCGCTCCGTGATCGGTCGGCTCGCAGTCGCACGGGTACCCCAGTCCGCGCCGGGCCTGCTCCCGGCCGTACGAGAGGAACAGACCCTTGACCGATTCCACGCCCCGCGAGCCCCAGCCGGCGACGTCGCTGACGGCGGATCTGAACGCCGCGGTCGTCGTCCCCTCCCCGGACCAGGACCCGGAGGCGGCGTTCGCCGCCCAGGGCCTGATCGAGGCCCTGTCCGCGGACTTCACCGTGGACCGGGCCGGCAGCGACCTCCCGGCGTGGAGCCTGGCTCCGTACGCGTTCCTGACCGGGCCGGCGCCCGACACCGTCAACCCGAGCCTGTGGCGCAACGCGCTGCTGAACATGAACACCGGCCTGTTCGAGGTCGTCGAGAACGCCGTCTACCAGGTCCGCGGCATGGACCTGTCCAACATCACCTTCCTGGAGGACCCCACCGGGGCCGACCCGCGGATCGTGGTGGTGGACCCGCTGGTCAGCGAGGAGTGCGCGAGCGCGGCCCTGGACCTCTACCGCGCGCACCGCGGGCAGGACCGCGAGATCTGCGCGGTGCTGTTCACCCACTCCCACATCGACCACTACGGCGGTGTGCTCGGCCTGTTCCCCGACGGTGTGGTGCCCGACGGGGTGGAGATCATCGCCCCGGACGGGTTCCTGGAGCACGCGGTGAGCGAGAACGTCTACGCCGGCAACGCGATGCAGCGCCGGGCGCTGTTCATGTACGGGTCGCTGCTGGAGCGCTCCGCCCACGGGCAGGTCGACGCCGGGCTGGGCAAGACCAACTCGAACGGCTCCTCCGGCCTGCTGGCGCCCACCTTCAACGTCGACTCCACCGTCGCCGTGCAGGGCCAGGTGGTGGCCTTCGGCCCGGTGAACCTGGAGTTCCAGCTCACCCCGGGCACCGAGGCGCCGGCGGAGATGAACTTCTACCTGCCCGACGTGCGGGCCCTCTGTATGGCCGAGAACGCCACCCCGACCCTGCACAACCTCTACAGCCTGCGCGGCGCCCAGGTGCGGGACGCCAAGTCCTGGTCGGAGTACCTGCGGCAGTCCATCGAGTGGTTCGCGGACCGCTCCGACACGCTGTTCGCCAGCCACTTCTGGCCGCGCTGGAACAGCACCGAGAACCCCGATGTGATCGTCTCCTTCCTCACCAGCCAGTCCGACCTGTACCGCTACCTGCACGACCAGTCGCTGCGGCTGGCCAACCAGGGCCTGACCATGACCGAGATCGCCGAGGACCTCGACGGCAACCTCCCCGAGGGCCTCGCCGGGCAGTGGTTCAACCGCGGCTACTACGGCACCGTCAGCCACGACACCAAGGCCGTCTACCAGCGCTACCTGGGCTGGTACGACGGCAACGCCGCCCACCTGCACACCCTGCCGCCCGAGCAGGCCGGCCCCCGCTACGTCGACGCGATGGGCGGCGCCGCCAAGGTCGTGGACCTCGCCCGGCAGACCTACGAGAACGCCAAGGGCGCCGAGGACTACCGGTGGGCGGCCGAACTGCTGAGCCACGCCGTGTTCGCCGACCCCACCGACACCGACGCCCGGGAGCTGGAGGCCGACGTCCTGGAGCAGCTCGGCTACCAGGCCGAGAGCGGCCCCTGGCGCAACTTCTACCTCGCCGCCGCGTTCGAGCTGCGCAACCGGCCCGCCGACGGCGCCCCGCCCGGCCTGCCCAACCCGCAGCTCATCACCCCGCCCGTCCTGGCGGCCATGTCGCTGGAGATGCTCTTCGACTACGTCGGCATCCGCCTCGACGGCCCCGAGGCCGCGGACTCGCCGCTGGCCATCGGCTTCACCGTCACCGGCGGCCTGGCGGGCGACCCGGACCAGTGCACCGTCCGGCTGCGCAACGGGGTCCTCGTCTACACCCCGGCGCCCGCGGACGACGGCACCGACGCCACCTACACCGTCACCCGCGACGGCCTGAACCGCCTGGCCGTCGGCGACGCCACGCCCGCGCAGCTCCTCGCGGACGGCGACCTCACCGTCGTCTCCGGCACGATCGACACCCTCGACACCCTCAACGGGCTGCTGGAGACCTTCGAGTACTGGTTCGGCCTGACCACGCCCTGACGCGAGGCCGCGAGCCCCTGCCCCGTTCCCCGCGGATTCCGGCCTGCCGGAATCCGCGGGGAACGGGCGCCCGCGTTTGCTGATCAAGCGTCACATCGCCTTGGAAACACGGTGGTTGACCTACCAGGATAGCTAAACGGAAGATCGTCTTCAGCACTTCGGGAAACCGCTCCCTCCTGCCGATCGCGCTGCCACGATGGCCGCAGGCGTCACGTCCGGGCCGCCGGCCCGGCGGGCGCGTCATGTCCGCTCTGGGGAGGGACCCTTCGATGTCATCGGATACACGCACGGGCCTGCGGGGCCGAGGAGCCCGGCTGCGCCGCCGCGCGGCGGGGCTGGGCGCGGCCGCGCTGCTGGCCGCGGCCGGGCCGCTCGGCGCGGGGGCGGGTGAGGCCGCCGCCTCGGCGCCCGCGCCCGCCGCTCCCACGGCCGCCACGGCCGCCGGCGCGACGCACCCGTTCGTCTACGTCGCCAACAGCGGGAACAACACGGTGACGGCGTACGACACCGTCACCGGCACGGTCGTGGCGACCATCCCGGTCGGCGCGACCCCGTACGCGGTGGCCGGCAGCCCGGACGGCGCCCGCGCGTACGTGCCGAACCTCAACGGCAACACGGTGTCGGTGATCGACACCGCCACCGCCACCGTGACCGCCACCATCCCGGTCGGCGTCCGGCCGGACAGCGCGACCGTCTCCCCGGACGGCAGCCGGCTGTACGTGGTGAACTTCGGCTCCGCCTCCGTGTCGGTGATCAGCACCGCCACCAACACCGCCACCTCCACCATCCCGGTGGGCCGCAACCCGTACACCGTCGCGATCAGCCCGAACGGCGCGAAGGCGTACGTGTCCAACGAGTTGGACAACACCGTCTCGGTGATCGACACCGCCCGTGGCGCGGTCACCTCCACCGTTCGGGTCGGCACCCTGCCGGTCGGGATCGCCTTCACCCCCGACGGCGCGAAGGCCTACGTCGCCAACCACAGCAGCGACAGCCTCTCGGTGCTCGACACCGCGACCGACACCGTCAGCGCGACCGTCCCGCTCGCCTCCGGCAGCGTGCCGATCGGCGTGGCGGTGAGCCCCGACGGCGCGAGCCTCTACGTGACCGGCAACGGCTCGGGTGCCGTCTCGGTGCTCAACACCGCCACGAACGCCGTCACCGCCACCGTCCGCGTCGGCTCCGGCCCGCAGTTCGTCGCCCTCGACCCGGCCGGCACCTCGGCGTACGTCACCAACCGCGGCTCCAACAGCGTCTCGGTGATCAGCACGGGCACCAACACCGTCACCTCCACCCTCACCGGGCTGAACTCGCCGGTCGGGCTGGGCTTCGTCAACGTGCCCCAGCCCGTCGTCACCGGCCTCGACCCCGCCTCCGGGCCCAGGACGGGCGGCACGCGCGTGACCGTCACCGGCTCCGGCTTCACCGGCGCGAGCGCCGTCAAGTTCGGCTCGGCCCCCGCGGCCTCCTTCACCGTCGACAGCGACACGCAGATCACCGCCGTCGCCCCGCCCGGGGCCGTCGGCACGGTGGACGTGACCGTGGCCAAGCCGGCCGGCACCAGCGCCACCGGCCGCGCCGACCGGTACACCTACCTCCCGTTGGCGCCCGCCGTCACCGCCGTCGACCCCGGCCACGGCCCGCGCAGCGGCGGCACGACCGTGACGATCACCGGCACCGACCTGGCCGGCACCACCGCCGTCGCCTTCGGCGGGGTCCCCGCCGCCTCGTTCACCGTCGTCTCCGACACCCAGCTCACCGCCGTCACCCCCCGACACGCCGTCGGCACCACCGACGTCACCGTCACCACGCCCGTCGGGACCAGCGCCACCGTCCCCGCCGACCGGTACGCCTTCGACAAGGTCGCCTCCCTCGGCACGGTCTACACCGCCGACAGCGGCGACGACACCGTCAAGGTCTACGACTCGGCCGCCGGCGCGGTCGGCGCCAGCATCCCGGTCGGCTCCAAGCCGTACGAGGTCAGCGCCAACCCGGCCGGGACCCAGGTGTGGGTGTCCAACTCCGGCAGCGGCACCGTCTCGGTGATCGACACCTCCTCCAACCTCGTCATCGGCACCGTCCCGGTCGCCACCACCCCGACCGCGATCACCTTCAGCCGCAACGGCGCCACCGCCTACGTCTCCAACTCCGGCAGCGGCACGATCTCCGTCGTCGACACCGCCACCCGCGCGGTGACCGCCACCATCCCCCTCATCGGCGAGCCGCGCGACTCCGCGCTCACCCCCGACGGGTCGACCCTGTACGTGGTCGAGCACACCTACGGGCTGGTCGTGTCGATCGACACCACCCTCAACCTCGTCAAGGGCGCCGTCCCGCTGTTCCAGACCCACCCGGCCGCGCTGGCCGTCACCCCCGACGGGCGCAGCGTCTACGTCGCCGACGACGGCGGCAGCACGGTCAGCGTCATCTCGACGGCGACCAACCTGGTGACCGGCACGGTCGCGGTCGGCTCGCGTCCGAGCGCGGTGGTGATGACCGGTCAGGGTGCCGCGTACGTGGTGAACAGCGGCAGCGACAGCGTGTCGGTGGTCGACACGGCGCGCGGCACGGTGACCGCGACCGTGCCGGTCGGCGCCGGCCCGCTCGCCGCCGCGGCCAACGCCGCGGGCAGCACGGTGTTCGTCACCAACGGGACGGACAACACCGTCTCGACGCTCGACACGGCCACCAACACCGTCACCGAGTCGGCGGCGGGCTTCTCGACGCCGCGCGGCGTGACCGTCCTCGGCTGATCCGGGCGGATGCTGCGGTAGCCGCACGGTGGGGGCGCGGATCACCCGATCCGCGCCCCCGTTCTGTTCGCGGGCCCTGCTCGCCGCCGGAGTCGAAGGCGGTATTCCTCCAACCTGTCCTGCGCGCAGTGCACTTGCCGCGCCATAAAGGCTCGCCTGCGGTCCCGATCCGGTGCGGGGTCGCGAGAGGCCGGGGGGCAAGGGGTGGACTGGGCCGAGGCTGCGGGCTACGGGGCCGTCGGTGGCGTGCTCGTCGAACTGCTGGTGGCCAACGGGCGGTTGCTGGCCTGGCAGGCCGACCGGCACCGGGCCCGCAGCGAGAAGCGGCGACGCATGCCCAGGCTGCGGACGTACATCGACCCGCCGTCGGACATCGCGGCGGTCGCCGCCGGGGCGTCCGCTCCCGCGATGCTCCGCCAGATCGGGTCGTTCACCAGCGTGCAGGGGTTGATCCGCGGGGAGGAGGCCGCCGGAGCCGGCCCGCCCGCCGCCGAGGAGGCGGTGGAGTCCGGCGGCGCCGCCGACCGGGAGGTGCGGCCGTGAGCTTCGGCCGGCGGTACCTGGAGTCGCTGCTCGCGGTGGACCGCGGTCGCGCGGGCGCACGGGAGCCTTTCGTTGCGCGGGTGGAAGTGCCGTGGTGGCGCCGGTACCTGGCCTCGCTCGTCGACGTGCGGCCGGCCGGCCCCGGCCGGCTCGACGGAGCGGTGGCGGTCGGGTCTGACCGCAGGCCTGCGGTTGGGCCCGACCGAAGGCCCGCGGCCGGTTCGGGCGCGGCCTGGGGACGCGCCCTGCCCGTGCCTCGGCAGCCGAGCCCCCGCCCGGTCGCCGCAGGGCCGGCACCGTCGCGCCGCCGGAACCCCGGCCGCCGCCTGGTCGGGGTGATCGCCGCCGAGCTCCTGCCCAGCGGGGTCTCCTACACCTTGATCCCGAGCACTCACGGCAGACCCGCCCCGCTCCCCTCCGGTGACTGCGCCGGCAGCTCCCGGACGAGGATCACCAGCGCGAAGACCGGCCTGCCGCTGGGGTTGGCGGACGCCGACCGGTCGGCGGGAAGCCCGGTGGTTCTGGACGGCATCGCGCGGTACGGCTGGGTCAGCACCCACAGCGGCCCGCACTGGCGCTACAACGCATGCACGGCGGACGGCCCGTCCCTCGTCCAGAACGCGGACGACACCGTGTCGTTGGGCCGGGGAGGCCCCGAGCCGGACATCTGGACGGTCGAGCCGGCGGCGGACCCCGGCACCTACACCATCGTCGGCCGGGGCGGCTGTGTGACGGCCGGCATTCCTGGCCGACAAGTCAAGGTGCAGGAGTGCGTCGCCGGAGATGCGGCGCAGCAGTGGAGGTTGTCGGACATCGGGTGAGGGCCCGGGTACGCCTGCGCCGGCGGTCCGGAGTGGGAAGTCGGCCGGGCCGACTTCCCACTCCTGTGCTGCTGCCGCTGTTGCGGGCTCAGCAGGCCGTAGCAGCGTCCGGCGTGCGGCTCGGCGCGTCGGACGGGTTCTGGAGCGGGTCCGACAGGTAGTGCCCCTGGTTCTGCCTCGCCTGCGCCGGTGGCTGCGCGGGTGCGGCGGGTCCGTGGGCCTCGTAGGCGGCCGTGACGGGCGCCTTCTGCTCGGCGGCGTGCGACGGCGTCGCGTAGCCGAGCATCGCGGTCGCCACGGCGGCACTCGCGACGGCCATCTTCGCGAGCCCTCCGGTCATCTCCGGCATGTGGTATCTCCCCCGTTCGTCACCCGCCCCACCGGCGGGCGCTGACCCGGACAGCGAACCACCGCCGGGGACGGGCGACAACCCTCCCCGGCGGCGTACTGCCGGATGAACTCTCCGGCAGCCCGTGTCGGTTCGGCCACTCGGCACCTGCCGCGAGGTGGCACGCGAGGGCCGGAGTAGGAAGTCGACCAGACCGACTTCCTACTCCTCCACTGCTGCCGTCAGCCCGTCTCCATCAGCAGCTGCGGACTCGTGGACCTGGTAGGCGGCCGTGACGGGCGCCTTCTCTTCGACGGCATGCGACGGCGTCGCGTGGCCGAGCAGCGCGGTCGCCACCGCAGCGCTCGTGACGGCCGCCTTCGCGAATCCGCCGGTCCAAGACGGCATGTGATACCTCCTCCATTCGTGACCCGCCCCACCAGCGGGAGCGGGTGACAACCCGCTCGCAGCGTGCTGCCGGATGAACTCTCCGGCGACCCACGCCGGTTCGACTGCCCCGAGGCGTCTGACGCGAGGTAGCGCGAGAGCCGGAGCAGCCGTCAGTCCGCCTCCGCCAACGACTGCGGTTGCTCGGGCTCGTGCGCCTCGCTCGCGGCGCTGACGGGTGCCTTCTGCTCCGCGGCGTGCGACAGCGTCGCGTGGCCGAGCAGCGCGGTCGCCACAGCAGCACTTACCACGGCAGCCTTCGCGAACCCGCCGGTCATGTCCGGCATGTGATACCTCCCCCGTTCGCCACCCGCCCCACCGGCGGGCGCTGACCCCGACAACCAACCACTGCCGGGAACGCCCGACAACCCTCCCCGGCGACGCACTGCCGGACGAACTCTCCGGCAACCGGTGGCGGTTCGGCCGACCCGACGCCTGATGCACAGGAAGTCGGCCGGGCCGACTTCCTGCTCCTCCACCGCTGCAGCCGTCAGTCCGCCTCCACCAGCGGCTGTGCGAGCGCGTTGGGCTCGTGGGTCTCGTAGGCGGCGGTGACGGGCGCGTTCTGCCCGGCGGCGGGCGCCGCGTGCGACGGCGTCGCGTGGCCGAGCAGTGCGGTCGCCACGGCGGCGCTCACGATGGTCGCTTTCGCGAACCCTCCGGTCCACTCCGGCATGTGGTGCCTCCCCCGTTCGTCGCCCGCCCCTGCGGCGGGCGTCGGCCCCGACAGCGAACCACCGGTGGGGCCGGGCGACAACCCTCCCCGGTGGCGTACGACTTGATGAACTCTCCGGCAACCGGGGGCGGTTCAGGCACCCCGACCCCAGAAGTCTACAGCTGTATACTTTCGGGAGGGGCACTTCACACGGGAGGGAAGCACGAGATGGATCTCAAGCTGATCGGCAGGCGCGCGCTCGTCACGGGTTCGAGCGCGGGTCTCGGCAAGGCCATGGTGAAACTGCTGGCGGCAGAGGGGGCGGCGGTCGTGGTGCACGGCCGGGACGAGGACCGCACGGAGGGCGTCGCGCGGGAGGTCCGCGAGGCCGGCGGGACGGCGCACGCGGTGGTCGGCGACCTCGCCGACGACGGTGGCGCCGAGGAGGTCGCCCGCGCCGCCACGGCGGACGGGCCCGTGGACATCCTGGTCAACAACGCGGGCTTCTACCGGCACCTTTCCTGGGCCGAGGCCACCCCCGACGAGTGGTGCGAGACCTACAACGCCAACGTCGTCTCGGGCGTGCGCATGATCCGGCACCTGGTCCCCGCGATGCGCGAACGCGGCTGGGGCCGGGTCGTCACCATCGGCGGCGGGCTCGCCTCCCAGCCGGCGGACGCCTTCCCCCAGTACAACGCCAGCCTGGCGGCCCGGCACAACCTCGCCGTCTCGCTCGCCCGCGAGCTCAAGGGCACCGGCGTCACGTCCAACGTCGTCTCCCCCGGGGCGATCCTCGTGGACGCCACCCGGGACCTCATCACCCGCATCGGACCCGACCACGGCTGGGGCGAGACCTGGGAGGAGATCCGGCCCAACGCCGTCCGGGCCATGATCCCCAACGACCAGGAGCGCTTCGGTGAGCCCGAGGAGATCGCCGCGGCCGTCGCCTACCTGTGCAGCGACTACGCCCAGTACGTCAGCGGGGCCACCATCCGCGTCGACGGCGGGCTCATCCGCTCCGCGTTCTGAGCACCCGCCCCCGCGCCCGGGAGGACCGCGGTGACGAAGGCGCGAAAGCGCCAACCACCCTGGCCCTGGCGGGAGTTACCCTCCGATGACTCCCGGACACCGACACACCGGCCTCCGACAGTCCGGCGGCGGACGGAAGCCGCCGACGGCAAGTCGGAAGGCCAACCGCCCTGGCCCTTGCGGGAGTTACCTGCCGGCGGCAGGCACCTTCGCGGCCGACGGCGCGGCGACGACCGGTTCCAGCATGCCCGCGAGCAGTTCGGCCAGGCGCCCGTCCTCGGCCGTGGCGAGCGCGGTGGTGCCGACGACGCTGCGCAGCAGCCAGGTGCCGGCGACCAGGGCGAGGGCGAGCTGTGCGCGCACGTCGGCGTCCGGTCCGTCGAGCAGCCGCGCCAGGCGGGCGCCCACATGGGTCTCCACGCCCCGACGCAGGATGGCCGCGGCCTCAGGGTCCGGTGCGGAGCGCAGCAGCAGGAGGAAGGGGTCGAGCGGGTCGGCGCCGGCGGCGGTGCGCCGGGCGAGGGTGTGGGCGAGGGTGTGCGCGAGGGCGGCGTTTTCGTCGCCGACGACGGTCGGGGGTGCGAAGGCGCGGTCGACGGCCTGGGTGAACAGGCCTTCCTTGGAGCCGAAGTAGCGGTTGATCATCATCGCGGTGACGCCGGCCCGTTCGGCGATCTGGCGCACCCCCGCCGCGGCGTAGCCGTGTTCGGTGAACTCGACGACCGCGGCCGCGAGGATCGCCTCGCGGGTCGCGGCGCCGTCGCGCTTGCGGGTGGGGGGTGCGGTGCTCATGGGCAGGAGCATACGGGGCCGGGTGTGGCGCGCCGCGCGGCGCTTACGCGTCCCGGTCCCAGGCGGCGCGCGGGTCGAGGACACGCGGGTCGCCGTCGAGCTTCAGGGCGTCGACGGGGTTGCGGCTGGTCAGGAACTCGTCGACGCCGTCGAGGGCGACGTCCTCTGGCAGCGGTTGTGCGGCGCCGGCGGTGAGGTGGGCGTCGTGGTGTGGAGCGCGGTCTCCTGGAGCTGGTGGCGGGCGGCGGCGGCGTTCCGGGGGGCTGGGAGGTGTCCCAGCAGGTCCAGCGGCCGCCGTCGGGGCCGGCCTGGCCGGCGGGGCCTCGCGCTCGCGGGGCTCGGCCGGGGCGTCCTCGGGGGCGGGCTGGGCCGTCGGGTGGCGGCCCTCGCCGATGTGCCGGGCCGGGTCGCACAGCGCCCACTCGGGGCAGGTGGGCACCTGGGTGTCGAGGGCAGGCGGCGCGGTGGCGATCGCGGTACGGAACGGAAGGCGGTCAGGCGGTCAGGCGGCGAGGCGGTCAGGCGGGGACGGCGTCGTCGGGCAGGGCGGCGACAATCGCCTCGACGGCCGCCGCGGCGCCGTCCACCTCCTGCAGCCGGCCGTCGTGGAACCGGATGCGGTAGGTGTGGTCGCCGGTCGGCATGACCCTCGGCAGGTCGCGGCAGATCGGCGGCGCCGCCCGGCGGCTGAAGGTGATCCAGGACATGCTCTGGCCCGGGGACAGGGCGCGCAGCCTCGGGTGCGCGTAGGCGGCCTCGACGAGTTCGCGCAGTGCGGGGACGTTTCTGTGGCGTGCCGTGGTCCTCTCGTCCGCGGTGTGTTCGCGCAGCTGGCGCCACCGTACGGGGATGGCCTCGCCGCGTTCGTGGGCTTCGGCGAGTTCGGAGGTGTGTAGGAAGGGCCGGCGGGCGAGGAGTTCGGCGATGCGAGCCCCGCTGTGCCAGGTGTGCATCGCGCCGGTCACTTCGGCGAGGTCGTCGGTGCTGCCGGTGGCCGTGCGGATCTCGCCGGTCCAGCAGCTGACGCTGAAGCTGCGTACTCCCGGTGCCATCCAGACGTGCGTCGACCGGTCCCCGGCCCTCACGTGCGCCTCCCTCCGGCTCCGGCCCGGCGAGGAGTCCGGCGAGGAGTCCGCCGGGGTGTCGGGCTCGACGGCGAGCCGGTGGCCCGCCCGGTCGGCCTGCGCCCGCAGGGCGTTCGTCAGTGAACCGGCCGACGCCACGTCGGGATAGTGCGTCGCGTACTCGCACTGGGCGTCGTCGGGGGCCGCGCCGGTTTTCTGTTCGGGCATGCGGTCGAGTCTGCCAGGGCCCGGCGCCGTCGCGGCGGGCGAAGCCGGGAGGAGTAGGAAGTCGGCCGGGCCGACTTCCTACTCCTCCCGGTCCCTCCCCCGGTCGGACTGCCCGCCGCGATCGTCGGGCAGGCCGAACAGCGGCAGGCAGGGCGTGAGCCCGTCGAGTGTGACGGGGACGCTGTGCCGCTGCTGCCAGCGTTCGCGGGTCAGCAGCAGGCGGCGTTCCGTCACCGCGCGGCCGCGGACGGCGTGGTGGGTGGTGCCGTCGGGTTCGTAGCCGTGTTTGCGGGAGACGGCGTAGGAGGTGGGGTTGTCCTCGAAGGCGCCGGATCTGGCGTGCCGGGCGTCGAGGCCGGCGAAGGCCAGGTGCAGGACGGCGGCGCGCATCTCGGTGCCGATGCCCTGGTGTTGGTGGCGGGCGCCGAGCCAGGAGCCGGTGGAGACCTGCCGCAGGACGGCGAAGTCGCGGGCGGCGAGGGTCTGCAGGCCGACGACCCGGCCGTTCTCGAGGACGGCCAGGTTGAGGGCCCAGTCGTGCGGGGACCAGTTGCCCAGGCGCAGCCAGTGGTGCTGGACGACGGAGCGTGCCCGCCGGGCGGGGGGCTGGTCGGTCCACGGCACGATGAAGGGCATGCGGTCCGGTTCGTGGACGCCCGCGGCCGCGAGGTCGGCCAGGGCGGCGAGTTCGTCGTCGTCGGGCAGGCGCAGTTCGAGGCGGGGGGTGTGCAGGCGCAGGCCCAGCAGCGGCCAGTGGTCGGTCAGCATGGGCCATTGTCGGAGGTGGTGGCGGTGGCGGTCATCCGGATTTTCGGGCCCCCTGCGCCGCACGCCCCCCTGCTGCGGAGCGGGAGGTCGGCCGGGCCGGCTTCCCGCTCCGCAGCGGCCGCACGGCGCTCTACTCGACGACCTGGGCCTTCACGAGGACCACGTCCTCCTTGGGGACGTCCTGGTGGCCGGACTTGGAGCCGGTGGGCACGGCCTTGATGGCGTCGACGACGTCCTGGCCCTCGACGACCTCGCCGAAGACGGCGTAGCCCCAGCCCTGGACGTTCTTGCCGCTGTGGTTGAGGAAGTCGTTGTCGGCGACGTTGATGAAGAACTGGGCGGTGGCGGAGTGCGGCTCCCCGGTGCGGGCCATCGCCACGGAGTACCTGACGTTCTTCAGGCCGTTGTCGGCTTCGTTCTGGATGGGGTCGCGGGTCTTCTTCTGCGTCAGGCCGGGCTCCATCCCGCCGCCCTGGACCATGAAGTTGTCGATGACCCGGTGGAAGACCGTCCCGTCGTAGAAACCGTCCCGGACGTACCGGAGGAAGTTCTCCACCGTCGCCGGGGCCTTCTCCGCGTCGAGGCGGAGGACGATGTCGCCGTGGTTGGTGCTCAGCTTGACCTTCGACATGACTACCTCACTGTCTGCATGGTTGCGGCTACGGAACGCTCACGGGGCATTGTGGCAGGAGGGACTGCCGTGAACCGGTGCGACCCGAGGACGCCATGGCGTGCTGTTTTGCGGGTGATGGTGAAGACAAACCACATTTGTGTGCCTACCACCCATTCGGATGATCTGTCACGGTATCCACGGCTGCCCTCCGTATGTCCCGCCCATCCTGTTCGCGGGCGTGCGCTCCCGCACGGCCCGCGTTCGGCAGCCGGCGGTCTCGGCCGGCGCGGCGAGGAGGAGAAGAGTCCATGACGGTGATGCGGACGGGTTCGGGACGGGTCTCGCGAATGGTCGCGGCCGCGGGAGCGGTCGCGTGCGTCGCGGCCCTCGGCCTGCCGGGGGCCGCCCAGGCCGCCTCGGTGCGGGCGGACAGCTTCAACTGGCACTGCGCCGACGAGTCGGGGTGGCACTACCCGGAGAGCACCTTCGAGGTGCGCACGCTGCTGTGCCTCGGTGAGAGGTTCGGGCAGCTCACGCCGACGCTCACGTGGGAGTGCAAGGTCAACGGGAACTGGGGCTGGGCTCCGGCCTCGTGCGACGCCAAGGACATGCGCTTCCGGCTCACCGATCCGAACGGGCAGGTGTTCAACGGCTCCATGCCCGACGGCACGGCGTACAACAAGGACAACTTCGGGACGCCCGAGGTGCCGTGCGTCGTCGGGGACTGGAAGTTCGAGCAGTCCTCCACCCACCGCAGGTACGGCGACAGCCCCACCTGGAACCCGCCCGGCCCGTGGGGGGACACCTCCTCCACCAGGACCGTGCACGTCAGCGCCTGCACCTGACGGGCCGCGCGGTGGGAGGCCGGGCCCCCTCGGGGTGCCCGACCTCCCACCGGTACGGGAACTCAGTGGGCCAGACTGAAGTCGCCGCCGACGGGGGCGGCGAGCTTGTCGATGCCGGTGAGTGCGGTCAGGGTGGGGACCGGGGTGGTGCTGTCGGTGGTGGTGCCGTCGCCGAGCTGGCCGGAGCCGTTGCTGCCCCAGGAGTGGACGGTGGCGCTGCCGGACAGGGCCACGGTGTGTTCGCGGCCGGCGGCGACCAGGCGCACGCCGGTGAGGCCGGGGACGGTGACGGGCAGGATGCGGAAGACGGTGGTGCCGTCGCCGAGTTGGCCGGCGGTGTTCTGGCCCCAGGCCTTGAGGCGGTGGTCGGTGTCGACCACGGCCATGCTGTGGTTGCAGCCGGCCGCGATCCGGGTGACGCCGCCGGTCCAGGTGGCCTGGGTGGTGACCGGGGTGAAGCGGTTGATGGTGGTGTTGTCGCCGAGTTGGCCGGTGGCGTTGTAGCCCCAGGCCTTCACCGTGGCGCCGGCGCCCGGTGCGCCGACCAGGACGAGGTTGTGGCCGGCGCCGGCGGCGATACGGCTGACCCCGGTCAGGCCGGCGACCGGGGCGGCGCTGCCGCGGCTGGACGAAGTGCCGTCGCCCAGCTGGCCGTTGCCGTTGTAGCCCCAGGACCAGACGGTGCCGTCCTCGCGCAGGGCCAGGCTGTGGTGGAGGCCGGCGGCGACGGCGACGATCCTGCTCAGGCCCTCGACCCGGACGGGGATGCCACTGTCGGCGGTGGCCCCGTTGCCGAGCTGGCCGTGGTCGTTGCGCCCCCAGGCCGCCACGGTGCCGTCGGCGAGCAGGGCGAGGCTGTGCGCGCCGCCGGCGGCGATGTCGGTGACGTCGGCGAGGTCGAGCACCTGGCCGGGCGCGTTGTGGCTGAACACCGTGCCGTCGCCGAGCTGGCCGGAGCCGTTGACGCCCCAGGACTGCACCGTACGGTCCGTGAGCAGGGCCAGTGCATGGCCGGTGGCGGCGCCGAACCCGCCGGCGGCGATCTTCACGACGTCGGTGCCGGTGAGCCCGTGCACGGTGGTGGCCGTGGTGCGGAGGTCGGTCCAGGTGCCGTCCCCGAGCTGGCCGGAACGGTTGTTGCCCCAGGACTTCAGGCGCTTCTCTGCCATGCGACGATGCCTCTTTACCTGTACGACAATAAGTCAAATCGTCGATACGTCAGTCGGGTTGACGATTCCACGATCATGAACCGACGCTACCCACGCACCCGTCACCGGCACGGGAAACAGCCGCCGGCCACCCGATCGGGTGACGGGGCCTGCCCAAGGCCGGAGACGGGCAGGAGGGGCAGGAAGGGGCGGCAGCGGGCGGCATCGGGCCGCGCCGCCCCCGGGGGCACGCTCCCGGGGCGCTCCGGGGGCCGTGCTCCCAGAGCGCTCCCGGGGCGCTTCCGGCGGCGCTACGCCGCGCCGAAGTGGCGCTTGGTGTCGGCGATCAGCGTGCGCAGGAACGCCGCCCCGGGTGCGTCGGTGAGTGCCGCGGGGCGGCGCAGGAACCGGGCGGGCTCGTAGGCGAAGGTCCAGGTGAAGCGGGTGCCGCCGGCGGCGAGGGGCTCGACCAGGTAGTCCTCGCCGAAGCGCCGGTAGATCGGCAGGCTGGCCTGGGTGACGCAGAACGCGTGCCGCCGGGCTTCCTCCTTCTCCTCCCAGTGCACGAACTCCTCGCGCAGCCGCAGCAGCCGAAGGGCCGTGACCTCCCGGGTCGTGCCGACGCCGTGCGGGGCCGGCGAGGTGTAGCGCCCGCCGGCCAGGCCGCGGCACCAGGACAGCGGGGTCCGTCCGGCGAGCCCCTCCCACACGGTGTGCGGCGCCACCGGCAGGTCCATCCGGAAGCGGTGGCGGTGCGGCGCGGTGTCGAAGAAGGACGCGTCGAAGCGCTCCAGCGCGAACCAGGGCATCGGGGGCCTCCTTTGAGCCGGGAAACGGTCCCGAGCGTATCGGGCCCGGGAAGAGGGCCAGGGAAGAGGGCCCGGGCGGCGGGCGTCGTATCAGGCCAGGCGGTGGGCCAGGCCCGGGTAGTCGGCGACCAGGCCGTCCGCGTCCAGCAGCAGCTCCGCCCGGTAGTCGCCGGCGGCGTAGCGGACGGTGGCGCCACCGTCCGGGTGGCGGCGCAGGTGGGTGTACGTCTGGCGGGAGGGCACGACGACGAGGTCGGGCACGCGGATCCAGGCCATCAGGAAGTGGTGCTCGCCGGGGCCCTGGTGGAGGGCGTGGCGCAGGACGGGCGGGGTGTTGGTGAGCGGGGACAGGCCGAGGTCGCAGTCGAGGGCGCCGTCGAGGTCGGGACGCGGGGTGCCGTCGACGCTCCAGCGGCCGGTGGCCTCGTCGCGGCGCAGGTCCAGGGTGCGGGTGGTCTCGGGGGTGCGGGCGGTGACGTGCATGCGGCGGGTGGTGAAGCCTTCGCCGGTCTCGAGTTGGCAGTCGAGCCAGTAGGGGGCGGGTTCGGCGGCGGCGGCGCGGCCGTGGGCGGTGAGGGTGGTGGGGCGGAGGTCGATCCAGGAGGTCTCCAGGCCGGCGGTCTCGGTGACCCGCCAGGGTCGGGACGGCGGTGTGAGTGGTGTGGGTGGCCTGGTCGCTGCGGGCGGCCCGGTCGGTGCGGTCGTTCATTCGTGCACGGTACTGCGGGCCTCCGACAGCGGCCCCGGCGGGCCGTCAACGCGGGGCGCTGCTCGGTCGTTCCTTCGTACGGGTGAGCGTGGGGGCGGGGCGTGCCTCGTGGCGGGCGGAGCGGGGGCCGGGGCGGCGGCGGGGCCGGTCGCGGGCTCCCCATAATCGCGTGGTGATCACATCCTGTGACGAAGCGTCGGCCCGTCTGCGGGCCGTGCCCGGGCTGTCGTGCTGCGCCCGCCCCCTGTTCCTGCTGCCCCTGCTGCGCACCGGCTGCCTGTCCGAGGTACTGACCGTGGAGGGCGCGGACGCGGGCTGGGCGGGCGAGTTCGGGGCGCGGTTCCACGCGCTGGAGCCGTACCGCGCGGTGCGCGACCACACCTCGCTGGGGGCGGGCGTCCACGAGGTGCTGCGCCGGATCGCCGAGGGCGACCGTACGCACGGCGGAACGGACAGCGGAACGGACGGCGGCAGGGACCCCGGCACGGGCGTCGGCTGGCGGGGCCGGGAGCTGGCGCTGCTGCCCTACACGGCGATGAAACCCGAGTGGCGCACGGCACTTGACGCGCTCGGCGCCCGCCTGGCGGAGCCGCCGGTGCAGCCGGCGCTGCCGGTACTGGGCGACAAGCGGGCGCAGCGCGCGTGGCTGCGGTCGGTGGGGGTGCTGACGCCGCGGGACGCGGTGGTCCCGGTGCTCGACCACCGGGAGCTGCGCCGGCGTTTCGGCGAGCGCTACGTGGTGCAGACGCCGCTCGGTTCCAGCGGCAAGGGCACCCACCTGGTCGCCGAGGAGGCGGACCTGGCTCCGATCCGCCGAGTCGGCGGCGGGCCCTGGCTGGTGAGCGGTTACGTGGAGGGCGCGGCGGTCAACGTGCACGTCCTGGTGTCGGCGGACGGCACGGTGCGGGTGCTGCGCCCGTCCGTCCAGCTGACCCGGGTCGAGGGGGTCGGCGCGCCGTTCGGCACGTACTCCGGCTGCGACTTCGCGGCGCCCGCGCTGCTGCCGGCGCGGGCACTGTCGCGGGCAGGTGTGGCGGCCCGGCGCGTCGGGGAGTCGCTGGCGGCGCTCGGCTACCGGGGGCTGTTCGGTGCGGACTTCGTCCTGGCGGGTGAGGAGGCGCTGCTGCTGGAGCTCAACTGCCGGATGCAGGGCTCGACCTGGCTGCTGGGCGAGCTGGAGCTGGCGGAGGACGCGTTGCCGTCGGCGCTGCGTCACGTGCTGGAGCTGTACGGCCACGCCACCGGCGGCGAGCCGCGCACGGATGCGGCCGGCGCGGTGCAGCTGGTGGTGCGGCACACCGGGGGCCCGGTGCGGGTGGCGGGTGCGCCGGGCGGCGGGCTGCACCGGCTCAAGGACGGGCTGCTGCAGTACTGCGGGGCCGGGTTCGGGCTGTTGGAGTGCGGTCCGGACGACTGTGTGCTGCTGCAACTTCCCGTCCCGGGAACGGTGTTGCATCCGGGGGTGCCGCTGGGCCGGATCGTCGCCCGGTACTCGCTGACCACCGCGGACGGCACCGCGCTCACCGAGCAGGGGCGGCGGCTGGTGGAGGCCCTGCGGGCGGGCTTCACGTTCGAGCCCGTCGAGGGGCTGCTGCCGTGCGCGGTGCCGTCCGCGGTGCCGTCCGCGGTGCCGTGCTGACGGCGCCGGGAGCGCTGTACGTCCGCCCGGCGGTGGCCGCCGACCTGCCCCGGTTGGCGGCGCTGCGGGCGGAGGCGGCCGCGTGGATCGCGTTGGAGCACGGCTCGGCCCAGTGGTCGTCCCCGTACGACCCGCAGCGCGGGCTGGCGCTGATCGCCCGGGGTGCGACGGTGGTCGCCGCGCTGGCGCCGCGGGGCGAGGCGGTCGCGACCGTGACGCTGCGGCCCACCGGCAGTCCGCGGCTGTGGAGTGGGGATGAACTGGCCTTTCCGGCGCGCTACTTGAGTTCCTTCACGGTGGACCGCCGGTACGCCGGGCAGGGTATCGGCGCCCGGCTGGGTGACTGGGCGGCCTGGCGGGCCGCGCGGGCGGGCGCCGGGCTGGTGCGGGTGAACGTGTGGAGCGACAACGCGGCCCTGCACGCCTACTACCGTGCGCGGGGCTGGCGTTGGGTGCGTACGGTGGCCGGCAGCCGCAGCGGCGCCCTGTTCGAGCGCGCCACGGTCGCGGTGGCGCTGCCGCCGCGGGTCCGGGAGGCGGACGGCCTGCGGGTGTGAGCCGGGCGGGGCGGGCCCGGCGGGCGGCCGTCCGGGCGGGGCACGCCCTCTCGACGCGGCCCGGCGCGGGCGAGCATCCTCGTGTCCCGGTGCGCGGCGTACGGCCGCGCGCCGCCGTCGCCGTGTCGAGTGGAGGAACCCGTGTCGCAGCAGGAGCCCGTGGAGCGTCTCGTACTGGACCCGACCGGCCGCGCCCGCGACGCCGAGAGCGCCGAGCTGTCCGCGCGCGGGGCGGCCACGCCCGTGGACATCCTGGGTGTGCGGGCCTGGTCGGTGTCCGACCCGGAGCTGCTGGAGGAGCTGACGAAGGACCCGCGCATCTCCAAGGACGGCTCGCAGCACTGGCCGGAGTTCGCCGAGGTGGTGCGGACCTGGCCGCTGGCGATCTGGGTGAGCGCGCACAACATGTTCAACGCGCACGGCGCCGACCACCGGCGGCTGCGCCGGCTGGTGGGCGGCGCCTTCACCGCCCGCCAGGTGGCGACCATGACCGCCGGTGTCGAGGAGCTGACCGACGCCCTGCTGGACGGCCTGGCCGCGGCCGCCCCCGGCGAGGTGGTGGACCTGCGCGACCGCCTGGCCTACCCGCTGCCGATCCAGGTCATCTCCCGGCTGCTGGGCCTGCCCGACGAGATCACCGGCACCTTCCGGAGCATGGTCGACAAGGTGTTCTCCACCGTCCTGTCCCCCGAGGAGTCGGCGGCCACCGTCACCGCGTTCCTGGCCCTGCTGGAGGAGCTGATCGCCGCCAAGCGCCGTGAGCCGGGCGAGGACATGACCTCGGCGCTGATCGCCGCCCGCGACGCCGAGAGCGACGGCGCCGCCGGCGCGCTGAGCGAGGAGGAGCTGCGCGACACCCTGCTCCTGATCGTCTCGGCCGGCTACGAGACCACCGTGAACCTGATCGACAACGGCATCACGGACCTGCTCACCCACCCCGACCAGCTCGCCCTGGTACGCGCGGGCAAGGCCGGCTGGGACGACGTGGTCGAGGAGGCGCTGCGCCGCGACGCGCCGGTGGCGCACCTGCCGATGCGCTACGCGGTGGAGGACGTCGAGCTGCCCGGCGGGGTGACGGTGCGCAAGGGCGAGGCGATCCTCGCCGCCTACGCGGCCGCCGGGCGCCACCCGGCGCGCTACGGCGACAGCGGCGCCGACTTCGACGTCACGCGGCCGGCCAAGGACCATCTCGCGTTCGGGCACGGCGTGCACTTCTGCCTCGGCGCGCCGCTGGCCCGTCTGGAGGGGCGCACGGCGCTGCGCCGGCTGTTCGAGCGCTTCCCGGACGTCGCCCTCGCTCCCGGGGCGCGGCTGGAGCCAGTCGACTCGCTGATCTCCAACGGGCACCGCGCGTTGCCGGTGCTGCTGGGGCCGCAGGCCTCCTGACGCCCGCCCGGGCCCGCCCGCCCCCGGCCCCGTGCCCCGCCGTGCCGTCCTCGCCCGGGTGGCGCAGCGGGGCGGGCCGGGGGTGGGCGGGCGTGTTAGCAATGGCCGGTGGGGGCGGGGGTCCACGCGGACACGTGCGAAGCACTCGCGGAGCACTCGACATCCGGAGGCCGTCTTGTCGCACCACCTCAGCGGACCGAACCTGCGCTCACCCGAGGGTGACGCGCGCCTGGACCTCGGGGTGCGCACCCGTCGCTGACGGCGTACTTCAACGAGGAGGACGTGAAGGACGCGTACAACGCCGGTGAGCCGGTGGACGACTGGGCGACGTACCGGGGGCGCGCCTGCTGTGCCGTCGGGCAAGCAGGCGCGCCCCTGTCGGATGTCAGGGACCGTTGCGGGCACCGGATTCCTAGGCTGGCGGGCAGTGGAGGGGCGGATCGTCCGTCCTCGTACCAGTCAAGGGAGAACCATCATGCGCAGGATCACCCGTGCCGTCGCCGTCCTGGCCGTGGCCGTCGCCGCCCTGACCACGACGGGGGTCGGCGGCGCCGGCGCCGCGGACGGCTCCTGGGCGGGCTGCCCGTCCGGGGCGGTCTGCGTCTACCCGCAGAACCAGGACCCGGCGTCCTCGCCCAGCGATGTCTACTGGAGCTACGGCGCGCACAACCTGAGCGGCCAGTACGGCAACCACTGGGTGCTCAACAACCAGAGCGGCGGGGCGCACGCCCACCTGTGCCGCGGTTCGGGCGGCGGCGACTGCGTCTACGACATCCCGGCGGGCAAGGGCGTGTACTACGACCTGGGTCCGATCAACTCGATCACGCTCGACCGGCCCTGACGTTTCGTCGGGTCGCAGGGGCGGGGTGCCCGCCGCACGAGGGGAGCGGCGGGCGCTCCGTCATGCCGTGCCGCTTGCCGCCCGGTTGCCGAGGCGTGTTCACGAAGATAACGAATAGTGGTGGATTTCCGGGAGGCTGGTTTTACTTATTGACGTCATGTACGCGTCCAGGGTTGACTCCCCCCACCCCGCCGCAACGCCGCGGCGACCCCAGGGAGAGGCCAACCGTATGAACGCCGTCCTGCGTCGCGCCCTCGTCTCCGCCGTGGGCCTCGCGCTGACCCTGTCCATGACCGCCGCCTGCGGCAAGGCCGGCGGCGCCAAGAGCGAGTCCACCTCCGCCGGCGACCCGAACGCCATCGGCCTGCTGCTGCCCGAGAACGCCTCCTCGGTGCGCTACGAGTCCTTCGACCGCCCGTTCATCGAGGCCAAGGTCAAGTCCCTGTGCGCGCAGTGCAAGGTGCTGTACAACAACGCCGAGGGCAGCGCCGCCAAGCAGAAGCAGCAGTTCGACACCCTGCTCACCCAGGGCGTCAAGGTGATCATCCTGGACCCGTACAACGCCGAGTCCACCCAGGGCTGGGTGCAGGAGGCCGCCGCCAAGGGCGTCAAGGTCGTCGCCTACGACCGCCTCGCGAGCGGGCCGGTCGCCGCGTACACCTCCTTCGACAACGAGAAGGTCGGCGAACTCCAGGGCCAGGCCCTGCTGGACGCGCTCGGTGCGCAGGCCGCCGAGGCGAACATCGTCATGATCGACGGCGACGAGGCCGACCCGAACTCCGCGCAGTTCAAGTCCGGCGCGCACAAGGTCCTCGACGGCAAGATCAAGAAGGTCGTCTACGAGCAGTCCGGGCAGTGGGACGCCACCATCGCCGGGCAGAAGATCTCCGCCGCCGTCACCGAGTTCGGCAAGAACGGCTTCCAGGGCGTCTACTCCGCCAACGACGGCATGGCCGCCGCCATCATCACCCAGCTCAAGGGCGCCGGCATCAAGATCCCCGTCGGCGGCCAGGACGCCGGCCTGGACGCGATCCAGCGCATCGTCAACGGCGACCAGGCGTACACCATCTACAAGGCCTACCGCCCGCTCGCCGAGACCGCCGCCGAACTGGCCGTCGCCCTGCTGCAGGGCAAGGACGTCAAGGCCGTCGCCGGCGCGAGCGTCGACAGCGCCACCGACAAGAACATCCCGGCCAAGCTGCTGGACGCCAAGGTCGTCACCAAGGACAACATCGCCGCCACCGTCCTGGCCGACGGCCTCTACAAGGCCTCCGACGTCTGCACCGCCGACTACGCCGCCGCGTGCGCCGCGGCCGGCCTCAAGTAGCCGCCCCCGGCCGCCACTGAAGCATCCCTTCACGTAGCCGACCAAGCAGTCGATCAAGTCGCCGCTCCCCCAAGGTGGTTGTTCCCGTGACAGGCGTACCCGTCCTGCAGCTGCGCTCGGTCTCCAAGCGCTTCGGCGCCGTCCAGGCCCTCACCGACGTCGACCTCGCCGTCCACGCCGGCGAGGTGCTCGCCCTCGTCGGCGACAACGGCGCCGGCAAGTCCACCCTCGTCAAGACCATCGCCGGCGTCCACCCCGTGGACGAGGGCACCCTCGCCTGGCACGGCGAGGCGGTACGCCTGGCCAGACCCCAGGACGCCGCCGCCCTCGGCATCGCGACCGTCTACCAGGACCTCGCCCTGTGCGACAACCTCGACGTCATCGCCAACCTCTTCCTCGGCCGCGAGAAACGCCGCCGCGGCCTGCTCGACGAGGTCGCCATGGAGCAGCAGGCCCGCCGGCTGCTGGACACCCTCGCCATCCGCATCCCCGACGTGCGCACCCCCGTGGCCGCGCTGTCCGGCGGGCAGCGGCAGGTGGTGGCCATCGCCCGCGCCCTGGTCGGCGAGCCGGCGCTGGTCGTCCTGGACGAGCCCACCGCGGCGCTCGGCGTCGAGCAGACCGCCCAGGTCCTCGACCTGGTGGAACGGCTGCGCGAACGGGGCCTGGCCGTCGTGCTGGTCAGCCACAACATGGCCGACGTACGGGCGGTGGCCGACACCGTCGCCGTGCTGCGCCTGGGCCGCAACAACGGCGTCTTCCCGGTGGCGGGCACCACCCAGGAACAGATCGTCGCCGCGATCACCGGCGCCACCGACAACGCCCACGCCCGCCGGGCCCGCCGCACCACCGAGCACACCGAGGAGGCCGAGGCCCTGTGAGCGCCCCCGACGCACCCGTCAGCCCCACCGCCGCCCAGCCCGCCGGTCCCGCCGTCGATCCGCGGCTGCAGCAGACCGCGCCGGGCCTGGCCGGCCAACTGCAGGCCGCCCGTCGGCGCCTGGCCTCCGGCGAGCTCGGCTCGCTGCCGGTCGTCGTCGGCCTGGTCGTCATCGCCGTCGTCTTCCAGTCCGTCACCCACCACTTCCTGCAGGCCGACAACCTCACCAACATCACCCGCTTCATCGCCGGGCCCGGACTGATCGCCGTCGGCGTCGTCTTCGTGCTGATCCTCGGCGAGATCGACCTCTCCCTCGGCTCGGTCGCCGGCGCCAGCGCCGCCGTCGCCGCAGTCCTGACGGTGCGTCAGGGCTGGAGCGAATGGGTGGCCATCCTCGCCGCCCTCGGCGCGGCCTGCGTCATGGGGCTGCTGCACGGCCTGTTCTTCGCCCGCGTCGGCGTGCCCGCCTTCGTCGTCACCCTCGCCGGGATGCTCGCCTGGAGCGGCCTGCAGGAGTACGTCCTCGGCGACGGCGGCACCGTCAACAACCACCACGACGGCATCGTCGCGAGCCTGGACAGCACCTTCCTCGGCGACGGCGACATCGCCTACGCCTGGGCCCTGGCGATCCTCGCCCCCGCCCTCTACCTGGCCGCCCGCCTGCACACCGCCCGCCGCCGCCGCGCCGCCGGCCTCACCGCGGCCCCCGCCGCCGACAGCGCCATCCGCGCCGGGGCGCTGGCGGTGCTGTGCCTGGCCACCGCCTACGCCCTCAACCAGGACCGCGGCCTGCCGCTGTCCCTGGTCGTCCTGCTCGGCGCCGTCCTCGCCACCGACTTCGTGCTGCGCCGCACCCGCTACGGCCGGCAGGTCTTCGCGGTGGGCGGCGGCGTCGAGGCGGCCCGGCGCGCGGGCGTCAACGTCGCCCGGGTCCGGATCTCCGTCTTCGTGCTCTCCGCCTTCCTGGCCGGCCTGGGCGGCCTGTTCTACGCCTCCCAGCAGGGCTCCGCCGACAAGCAACTGGGCGGCGGCAACGTGCTGATGAGCGCGATCGCGGCGGCCGTCATCGGCGGCACCAGCCTCTTCGGCGGGCGTGGCAAGACCTGGTCCGCGCTGCTGGGCATCCTCGTCATCCAGTCCATCACCACCGGCCTGGACATGGTCCACGCCGCCCAGGCCATCCAGTACATGATCACCGGCGCCGTCCTGCTCGCCGCCGTCGTCCTCGACTCCCTCACCCGCCGCACCCGCGCCACCGGGCGCGGATAGCCCTGGCACGCACCGCAGGGCCCCCGGCGCGCGCCGGGGGCCTCGGTGCGTGCCGGGGACCTGTTCAGGCGAAGGTGATCTCCAGCCAGGGGCTCATCATGATCCCCCGCGCGCCGTCCGGCTCCTTGGCCAGATCCCCCTGGGCGGCCTGCAGGTTCTGGCCCGGGCCCTGCCAGAACCGGTACGGCCCGCCGGAGTTCTCGGGCGGGATCAGCGCCCAGTACTGGTAGTGCGTCAGGGTGAGGTAGACGCGCTTGTTGACGTAGTCCAGCACCACCTTGACGTTGTGCTCCCAGTCGCTGCCCGTACCGGTGTACTCGGCGAAGCCGCGCGGGGCCGTGGCCGCGTTCTGGACCGAGGAGCCCGCGCCGGACTGCGAGTTGGCGCCGTAGTGGGCGTGCAGCGGCCCCGCGTGCGCGGGCACGGCCGCCGGGTCGAACCCGTTGTCGGGCAGCCGGCCGTAGTCGTCCTGGTGCCAACTGCGCAGCGTCCCAGGCTGGTTGGGGCTCTTGTCGCGCACCGCCTGCTGCGCCGGGCTCCGCTCGTCGATCACCGGCCGCTGCTGCCCGGGGTCCGGGTCCTCCAGCTGGTAGCGCACGTCGAAGATCAGGTTGAGCAGCGGGCGCGGCAGCATCTCGACGGCCTGCCTCAGCGTCAGCTTCTTCAGCGGCAGGTTCGCCCCGCCCCGTGGGTGGTTCTGCAGCCGGGGCTGCTCCTGCCGGGCCTGTCCCCCGGCGACGACCGGGCCGAGCGAGCGGGCGGTCTTGTCCCGCATCGTGTCGTCGTTGCCCCAGTACGGCTCCGTGTTCCCGGACAGGGAGGTGTGGTAGTAGCCGGTGTCCGCGGTGTTCGGCTCGGTCGCGTACCGGGTGTCCGCGTTCGGCACCGGCACCATGGCGCCCGGCCCGTCCTCGTGGTCCGGCGGGTTGTGGTCGGAGACGTAGGCCTGCTGGGTCTCCAGGAAGGTGTTCACGGCGGTGACGAGCGCGGTGGTCAGCCGGAGGGCCTCGGGCACGTCGAGGGTGGCCGGCTTGAGCCGCTCCCTGATCGCGGTGAGCCTCGCCTTGAACCCGCCCTGGGGGTCGAGCTTGTGGGCGCGGTTCACCTCGTCCTGCACGGCGATCGCCAGGTACCGCACGAGCTGGGGCACGGTCAGCGGCTGTTCGTCGGTGGCGCCCACGCCCCGCGCGTACATGCCGGGCGTGATCTTGACGATCCGCTGCACGGCGGCGGCCGGTTCGCCGGCCTGCGCGTCGCGTACGGGGGCGCCGTGGTCGTGCGCTTCGTCCGAGTGCCCGGCCATGACGCGCCGCGCGGTGGCCTCGGCCTCCCGTTCGAACCTGTCCGCGGGGTCGGAGACCTTCAGGCCGGCCCCGTTGTCGGTCCCGGCGACGGCGCCCCGGCGCTGCTGGATCACGTGCGCGAGCTCATGGGCCAGGGTGTGCCGGTCCGCGCCGCCCGCGCCGACGACGACGTGACTGCCCGAGGTGTACGCCAGGGCCCCCACCTCGGCCGCGGAGGACCGGGCCGCCGGGCCGCTGTGGATCCGCACGTCGGAGAAGTCGGCGCCGAACCGGGCCTCCATGTCGGCGCGCACGCCCTCGTCCAGGGGCCGCCCGGGGGCGCGCAGCACGTCGTGGACGGCGGAACGCTGCACCTCGGGCAGCTCGTCGTGCCCCTGGCCGGCCCGGCGCAGCATCTGCACGACGGCCCGGTTCCCGGCGGCCGCCTGCTGGGCCATGGGGCTCCAGGGCGCTGCCGTCGCCGCCCGTGGCCCGGTCGGCTGCCGGGCCGGTTCGCGGCTGGTGGTGGCGGCGCCGGTCGTCCTGGCCCTGCTGCGGTCGTGCATGCGCTCCCCATCCGATGGCGGCCTTCGGCTCGTCTCGCTCCTGCCTACCGGGCCGGGGGCGCCCGGACCAGAGCTGCCGGGGCAGTCCCGGGGACGGACCGGTTGCCCCGGCGCACCGCTGTTGCCGTCGGCGTGGCGCAGCGGCCCCGAACACCCCGCCCCAACCAGCCCCCGCGCACTGGAAGTCGGCCCGGTCGACGTCCTGCGCCATGGCCCGGTCACCCGAACAGCACCAGCCCAGCCATCGCACACGAGAAGTCGGCGGATTCGACTTCTCGCGCGCACGACACAGGCCCTCACGCACGGACCGCCCAACCCCAACCAACCCCCACGCACAGAAAGTCGACAGGCTCGACTTCCCACGCGATAGCCCGACCACCCGGACACCACAAGCCCAGGCAACGCTCTCCCAACCCACCGCCGGAACGCGCGGGAAGTCGGCGAGGTCGACTTCCCGCGCACGGGCCACAGGCCTTCAGGCACGAACGGCCCGAACAACCCACCCCAACCAGCCACCGCGCACAGGAAGTCGGCGGCGTCGACTTCCTGCGCGTGGGTGGGTTCAGGGCCACTGAAATGCGGTTGTACAGCCGGCCGAGACGGAACCTCGCCGCCCACCTGGCCTACCCGGTGGACTGAGCGGCCATCACCGCGGCTGCCAGGTCCCGAGCGCGCGGGCGAGCTGCCTGCTCTGCGCGGGTGTGATGCCGTGGGCGAGCTGCCGGGCGAAGCGCGGGCTTCCCGGGGCATCACAGTGGAGGATCCCGGCGAAGGCGCGCTTGCTCCCCGCCGCCCAGGGCCGGCCCCATCGCCGGCGGCCTTGCGGTGCGCTCCAGCGGGCGGGTGCCCAGAGCAGGTGCCGCAGGACGAAGGCCGCGAGGCGCGCCGCGTTCTGTGGCGGAGTCCCGACGGCGACCAGCGCCGCCCGCACCACCTCGGCGGCGTCCGGCGGAAGGCGGGCGTCGCCGAGCGTCGGTAGGAGGAGCAGCAGCCGCACAGACGGGTCGTGGACACCGGGCGCAGTGTGGTCCGGCGTGTCGGCGAGGTGGACCAGCTCCCGCCAGGACAGGCCCGGCCCCTGCTGGCGTTCCGGCTCCGGGAAGCGGGTGTCGACGGCGGCGAGACGGCCCCGCACCCGGCCCCAGCCGGGGTGGAGGACCAGGTACTCCGTTCCCCAGTCCGTCGGCAGGTCGCAGCTGTAGAGCAGCACCGTGTGCCCGCCCCCGAACGGCAGGCGCGCCTCCAGTCCCTCCAGCATCGCCGTCTCCCAGGCGGCGTCGGCCTCGGCGACGTCGGTGCCGAACCACCCCGCGACCAGCTCGCGCTCCGTGTCGGCGACCGCGCAGTGCCGGGTCAGGTACGCGGCCCACCACTGCGGTCGGGCCACTGTCCGGTTATCTGGTCCGTCGTGCAGCACCGGGCCAGGCTTTCACACCCCGTCACGTAGGACCGGTGCCCGCCATGGACCACCGGCCCCGGGCGGCTACCGGCCCGGGCGACCGTGCGGGGCCGGTGGTCGCACACAGGCGGCCGTGTCGGCCGCCGTCCGCTCAGCGGTGTGTCCCCTCGGGCGCTGTGCGCCGACGCGCAGCGGCAGCGCGTGGTCGGCTCCTGCCGCGCTGCACAGGAAGTCGGCAGGGCCGACTTCCTGTGCACGACACAGACCTTCAGGCGCGGGCCGCTCGGCCGGAGCGGCCCGCGCAACCCGACCACCGCCCCACCAACCCCCGCCGCGCGGGAAGTCGGCGGGGTCGACTTCCCGCGCGGCGGGGGGTTCAGGTGCGGGTGGCTTGGGTGCGGCAGTGGGTGAGGGCGTACTTGAGGCGGGGGTCGGGGTTGGGGGTGGTGGTGAGGAGTTCGCCGGCGGTGGTGAGGGTGGTCCAGTAGGTGGTGGGGTCGCCGGTACGGGGCAGGGGGTGGGTCGCGGCGAGGGAGAGGTACGCGACGGTGAGGTTGCCGGTGGTGAACCAGCGGGTGAGACCGTGCTGGTGGCCGGGGCGGATGCCGCCCAGGGCCTCGATCGCGGTGAGGAAGAGGTCGACGACGGCCAGGCCGGTGGCGTTGAGGGCGACGGGGATGTCGAAGACGCCGAGGGCTTCGAGGAGTTCGCCGGTGTCGGCTTCGGAGTTGGGGCGGGGGTCGGCGAGGAGGGCGTCGTGGCAGTCGGCGAGGCGTCGGGTGGTCTCGGCGTGGGGGATGTCGAGAGCCAGGCAGACGGCGCGGGCGACGGGCAGCGGCTGGTGGCCGAGGCGGGCGAGGAGGGCGTAGGTGGCGGCGGGGGTGGCGCCACGGGAGAGGGTGTGACGGGCGAGGGTTGAGAGGTTCATGGGGTTCGGGCTTTCAGACGGTGACGAGGGCGGGGACGGGGATGGGGGCGACGAGCACCCAGACGAACTTGCCGATCCCGCCCGGCCGGGAGGCGCAGCCCCAGCGCTCGGCGAGCTCGTTGACGAGGAAGAGTCCGCGTCCGTGCTCGTCGTCCGGGGTCGGCACGTGGAGGGCGGGGTGCCCGGAGCTGGCGTCGTGGACTTCGATCCTCAGACGGGAGTTGACCAGGGAGAAGCGGACCTCGATGTGCCGGTCGTCGGGCGCGTCCGAGTGCTGCACGGCGTTGGCGAACAGCTCCCCGAGGAGCAGTTCGGCGGTGTCGGCGTAACGCTCGCCCGAGGGCAGCCCGGAGAGGTAAGCGCGGAGCATGTACCGGGCCAGGGGCGTGGATTCGACGCAGGAGTCGAGGCGCGCGACGAACATACGGGGGCGACGGGCAGCGAGCATGGGGACCTCAGAAGAACGGAAGGGAGGCGTACGAAAGCGACTTGGGCGCAGGTGGTGGCCGCCGCTCGGGATTCCGCATGTCAGACATGGGACCTCCGCTGGTCGCACTGTGTCTCTGGCGAATCACCAGGCGTAGCCATGGTGGCGTGAGAGGCCCTACGATTGCCAGCGTCTTACCTTTGACAGCAATGTCATGTGAAGGAGCCGAAGGATCATGACTGAAGCCGTTGTTGACGCCCAGGCATCGCCACAGGTCCGCTTCGGTCAAGAACTTCGCAGGTCACGCCGGGCAAGGCGATGGTCGCAGACCGAAGCAGCCAAGCAGCTGGGGTACTCGGGCGCGCACATCTCATATGTCGAGAACGGGAAGCGTTCACCAACACGCTCTTTGGCTGTTAAGGCCGATGAGGTGTTCGGATCGGGCCAACGATTCTTCGAGTTGTGGCGGCGATTCAGCCGGGCGGCGCTCCTTGAGGGGTTCGCCGAGTTCGCTGATGCCGAAGCCCGGTGCCGACGGCTGCGTACGGTCGGCCTGATCATCGTTCCCGGTCTTCTCCAGACCCCTGCGTACGCAAAGGCACTGGCGCAGGCGGCTGTCCGGCGTGGTGCGATCACTCCGGTCGAGGCGGATGAGCGCACCGATTATCTGGCCCTGCGGCAAGAGATCCTCGACCAGAAGAATCCTCCGACGGTTCACGCGGTGATCGAGGAGGGGGTGTTGCTGCGCCCTGTCGGCGGCCCTCAGGTCATGGCCGAGCAGCTGCGGCACCTTGAGGACTTGGCCAAGCGTCCGAACATCACCGTGCAGATCGCCCCGTTCAGCATGGGCGAGAACCTCTCCTTCACACTGCCGGTCGTTCTGTTGAACCTCCCGGACCACACGGTCGTGGGGTACGCGGAGTCGACGGCGAGGGGTCACCTTGAGCGGTCACGCGCGACGGTTGCGGGATGGGAAAGTGACTACGATCAGCTTCTGGTGGAAGCGCTGCCGACGGCCGCATCCCAGGAGAAGATCCGCAGGGCCCGAAAGGAATTCCTCTCATGACCGACCGCGTAGACCTGTCCAGCGCTTCCTGGGCCAAGTCCTCGTACTCCAACAACGGCGGTGACTGCGTGGAGGTGGCCCCTGACTTCCCCGGTCTGATCCCCGTCCGTGACTCGAAGGACCCCGAGGGCCCCACCCTGGCCTTCCCGGCCGACGCCTGGTCCAGCTTCGTCGCCGCTGTCTGCAGCGGCGAGTTCGGCGAAGTCTGAGCCCTCGGTCCGGTATCCGCGGGCCCGGGCCGTTCGCGGCCCGGGCCCGCGATATGGTCCTTCGCTGTCTACCTGTTCAGCGACCTGCCCGGCGATGGAATCGCCTACACCGGCCAGCACCAGGCCTTCACGGACCGTCTCGCGAATCTCACCCGTCGCAGCCGCCCGTTCGAGGTCCTCATGCCCAGGCGGCTCAACCCCGCAGCGACCCGGTCATACTTGCAGGAAACCCTGACGCACAAGCCGAGTTGGGGACAACGGAGAGGATGACCATGCACGACGGCACCACCCTCGACCAGGGCGGCTACAGCTGGGCCAAGTCCAGCTACTCGGCCGGTGAGAACGGCAACTGCGTCGAGGTCGGCCGAACCCCGGCCGGCACCATCCCGGTGCGCGACACCAAGCAGCACCGGCGCGGCCCCGTCCTGGAGTTCACCCCCGCGGCTTTCCAGGCCTTCCTCGACGCCGTCAAGGCGGGCGAGTTCCCGGTCGAGCCGTAGCGGGTGAACGACGGGTGGGTGGACCCTGGCGCATCGGCCGCCGGAGCCACCCATGCCACCGACCGACAGCCCGGCCAAGACCGGCACCACCCGGCAGGGCGCTACTGGTTGTATTCGAACCAGGTCAGGATGGCCTTCACCCTGCGGTTGTCCTCGCCGGGGGGCATGCCGAGTTTCACGAAGACGTTCGCCACGTGTTTGCTCACGGCGGCGCCCGAGAGGACCAGCTGTGCCGCGATCTCCGCGTTGGAGCGGCCTTCGGCCATGAGGGCGAGCACCTCCTGTTCGCGGGCGGTGAGCCGGGTGAGCGGGCCCCGGGGCGGGTCGGCGCGGGTGACGTGGCGGACCACCTCGGGGTCGATCACCACTCCGCCGCCGGAGACCGTCTCGACGACCCGCAGGAAGTCGGCCACGCGGCCCACCTTCTCCTTGAGCAGGTAGCCGACGGCCCCGTCGGCGCCCGGGCCGTTCAGGAGCTCGCGCACGTACGGGCCCGTGACGTAGGCGGAGAGGACCAGGACCGGCAGGTCCTGGTGCCGCGACCGGATGTCGATCGCGGCCCGGAGCCCGTCATCGGTGTTCCCGGGCGGCATGCGGACGTCCGTGATCACCAGGTCGGGGGCGGCTCCGGCGGCGGCGAGCTCGTCGACGGCGGCGACCAGTTCGTCAGCGTCCTCGCATTCGCGGATCACGTCGTGGGCACTGGAGACCAGGATCTCCCGGATTCCGGCGCGTATCAGCAGGCTGTCGTCCGCCAGGATGATTCTCACGATCGATTTCCCATCGTTTTTCCCTGTTCAAGCTTTTCCCCGTCGATTTCCCGGTCGATTTCCGTCACCACGGGGGTTGGGCCGGGGCGGATGCCACGACCTCCGTTCCGCCGCCCGGCGGGCTGATGATTTCGAGGTTTCCACCGACGCTCCGCATGCGCTCGCGCAGCCCGGAGAGCCCGGATCCGGTGCTGATCAGCGCGCCGCCGGCGCCGTCGTCGCGCACCCGGACGCGGACGCCGCTCTCGGTGCACCGCAGGTCGATCCGGGCGCTTGCGACGCCCGCGTGCTTGGCGATGTTCGTCAGGGCCTCGGAGACCGTGAAGTACACGGCCGCGGCGACCGGCGAGGAGATCCAGGTGTCCGTACCGGTGCCGGTCAGTTCGACCCGCAGCGGTGATCTCGCCACCAGTTCCCGGACGGCGGCGATGAGGCCGAGGTCGCTCAGTTCGCTGGGGTGGATGTCGCGCACCGTCTCCCTCAGCCGTTCGAGCGCGCGCTCCGCCTGGGCCTGGGCCTGGCGGGCCAGCTGGACGATCCGTTCCTGGTCGGCGGCCGAAGCCGCCGAGGCCGGCGCCGCCGTGGCCGAAGCCGCGGCTTCCAGGATGCCCAGGCGCATGACGAGGGCGACGAGTTCCTGCTGGGCACCGTCGTGCAGGTCGCGTTCGATGCGTCGGCGCTCGTTCTCGAAGGCCGCCGTCAGCGAGGCCCGGCTGGTACGGAGTTCCTCCAGTTTCGCGAGCAGGTCGGGATTCCGGCTCCCCGAGAAGGCCCGCAGGAGCAGGTCGCGGAGCAGGGAGATACCGGCCAGCGCGCCCGCGGTGACCGCGCCGAGGGCGATTCCTGCGGGCACCGCAAGGAGGGATTCCGACAGGGAGGCCGGGGTGAACGGGCCGACTTTCGCGGCGATGCCGAAACCCCAGAAGACGGGGGAGAAAACCAGCGCGAGAGCACCGACGAATCCGAAGAATCCCACCAGCAGCGACAGCGCGGACAGGAGCGTGGCGGTGACGAACACGGGGAGGTCGGTCCTCCACACCGACCGTGCGCGCAGCCGGCCGGCCACCCACTGTGCCCAGCTGCGGTCGGCGGGTCGCAGGGGCATCGTCCGGACGCCGCACCACTGCGCCCTGGAGCGGTCCAGTTCGGCCACCACGGGAACCGAGACCGGCGCGGCGAGAACGGAAATCAGGAGAATCGGAAAGGCGGCCGCGGCGGCGGATTCGGTCAGCAGCCTCCGGGCAACATGAATCTGCGCCATGATCAATATTTTCGCACAGTTCGTATCGGTCGAGAGGTAGAGCCAGGTCTACCTCCAATCCCAGTACAGGCTCCCGTGCACTCCCCCACCCGGACCTGGTTGCCTTGATTCATGCCTTTCTCCACTACCGATTCCGTGCCGTGCATTCGTTTGCGCGGTCTTCGGACGGACTTCCCCATTCCCGGCCGCCGGGGCGAGACGACGCGCGTCCTGCACGACATCGACCTGGACATCGCCGAAGGCCGGCTGACCGCCGTCGTCGGCCCCTCCGGTTCGGGCAAGTCGACGCTCCTGCTCTGCACGGCCGGCCTGGAGCAGTCGACCGCGGGGTCCGTCGAGATCCTCGGGACGGACGTCCGCTCGCTCAGCCCCCGCAGGCAGGCCGCGTTCCGCAGCGAGAACATCGGCTTCGTCTTCCAGGAGTACAACCTCGTCAGCTCGCTGACCGTCGAGGACAACATCGCCCTGCCGGCGCGGCTGGCCGGCCGCCGGGTGCCCAGGGCGCGGGTCGAGGACGCCATGGCGCGGCTCGGCATCGCCAAGCACGCGCGGCGGCGCCCCGACCGCCTCTCCGGTGGCGAGCGCCAGCGCGTCGCGGTGGCCCGGGTGGTGGCGAACCAGCCGCGGATCGTCTTCGCCGACGAGCCGACGGGCGCGCTCGACCTCAAGTCGGGTCATGTGGTGCTCGACTGGCTGCAGGCGCTGCCCGCGCAGGGGAGCACGGTGCTCATGGTCACGCACGACCCCCATGCGGCCGCGCGGGCCGACCGGGTCGTGGTGATGGGGTCCGGGCGGGTGCACGCCGTCATCCCCGGTGGCGACTCCCGTGCGGTGGGCGACGCCGTCCTCGCGGCGCAGTCGGCGGACGAGGCGGGCGGGGAGGAGTCGTGATCCGGCTCGTACTGTCGGACATCCGCCTGCAGGCGTCGATGTGGTGGTGGACGCTGCTGTGCGCCACGGTCGGCGCGGCGTGCTCGGCGGGCTCGGCCATCGCGATGTTCAGCGCCGTCTCGGCGGCGCGGGCGGCGGGTGACGCGCGGATGGTCTCCGCGTCGATCGCCCTCGGCGGCAACATCGTCTTCTTCACCGTGCTCGCCGCCGTGGGCATCGTCGCCTCCGCGGTCGGTCTGACGTTGACGACCCAGCGGCGCGAGCACGCCCTGTGGGTGATCCTCGGGATTCCGCGCCACCGGGTCAGGCGCATCCTGCGCACCGAGCTGGTGGTGCTGGGCGCGCTGGCCGGCGCACTGGCCGCACCGCTCGCCCTGCTGGTCGCGGATGTCGCCCTCGCGCAGTGGAAGGGGACGGGCCTCGACCTGCACGGGGCCTCGGTCGGGTTCCGGTTCTGGTACGTCGGCGTGAGCGTGCTGTTCGGCATGGTTCCGTGCCTGCTCGGGGGCTGGGGCGTCACCCGGCGGGCCGCCAGGACGCCGGAGATGCGCGCCTTCCGGGACCACTCCGATGCCCCGGCGCGCCCGGGCGTCGTCCGCTGTGTCCTCGCCCTGTGCCTGCTCGCCGGTGTGGTCGGGATGTGGATCCCCGGCCTGGGCCTCGAACTCGCGGGCGGACTCGCGCAGCGCACGGCCTTCGCGTTCGCCGGGAACCTCTTCCTCGTCTGCCTGCTGCTGCTGATGGGGCCGTGGGTCCTCACTCCGCTGATGAGGCTCTGGACGGCGCTGGTGCCCTCGCGCGGCGTCGCCTGGCACCTCGCCGTGCAGTCGTGCCGGGCCCGCGCGACGAGGAGCGTCACCACGGTGCTGCCCTTCGCGCTCTCCCTGTCGTTCGTCGGCCTCTTCATGGTGATGGGGAACGTCATGCCCGGAGGCAGCGCCGGGCTGGACGACGTCCTGGTCGTGCTGGGCTGGGTCTTCGTCGTGTCCTGGGTCGGGGGCCTCGCCGTGATCGCCCTCGTCGGGCGGGAGCGCGCCCGGGACAGCGCCGTCGTGACGGTGGCCGGTGCGCGGCCGGGCGTGGTCACCCGGTCGATGGTCTACGAGGGGGCGATCTACGCGGGGACGGCGATCGTCTTCGGCGCGGTGTTCGTCGCCGTGTCGAGTCTGACCATCGCCGTGGGAGCGCGGACCGACGTCCTGCGGGTCCTGGCGGGCCTTCCCTGGGCCACTCTCGGGGCGCTCGCCGCCGGGACGCTGGTCACCACCTGCCTCGCGCTGGTCCTGCAGGCGGCCCGGGTGTCGCGCACGGTCGCGGTCCGGGCGCTGCGCTCGTGACTGGGGCACCGGAATCCACATCACTGGTTCGTTGGCGAAGGAAGAATTCGATGGAACTGACACCGCGCACGCTTCTCACTCTCGGCGGAGCCGCGCTCCTCGGCCTCGCCGCCACGGCCTGCACCACGGACGGCGCGTCGGCCGACGCGACCGTGGAATCGAAATCCTTCGATTTCGGCGGTGGCAGCCTGACCGTCAAGTCCGGTTCCGCCGACCTCGCGCTGGTGGCCGCCGACGTCGAGGGCGTTCAGGTGGAACGACGGGTCAGCGGCAGGAAGGCGGGCGGGGCGGTGGGGTCCGGCTGGCAGCTCGAAGGGGGCACTCTCACCCTCTCGCTGGACTGCACGGGGATCTCGGTGGACTGCGCCGCGAAGTACACCGTGAAGGTGCCGCGCGCCGTCGCCGTCACCGCCGAGAGCGGCAAGGGGCGCATCGAGGCCACCGGCTTCACCGCCGACTTCTCGGCCAGGACCGGCGGCGGCGACGTGCGGCTGTCGGACCTCCACGGCGCCAGGCTGGCCCTGGAAGGCGGCGACGGAAGCATCAAGGGCGACGGGATCTCCGCCCGGTCCGTCAGCGTCACCTCGCGCAACGGCGACGTCGACCTGGGCCTGGCCGCCGTGCCCGACCTGGTCGACGTGCAGAGCAGGGACGGCAACGTCGAGCTGGGCCTGCCGGAATCGACGTACGCGGTCCACACGGCCGCGAAGAAGGGCGACGTCACCGTGAGCGTCGCGAAGGACGACGCGAGCGGCCATTCCGTGGCCGTCCGGACCCGCAACGGCAGCATCGTCATCGGCACGGGCGGGAAGTCCTAGGGCCCGTCTCTTGGACCCTTGCCGCCGCGCAGCAGCCACGCCGGAAGCGTTCGATCGAGCGCGAAAGTCGAACAGGAAAGAACGAATGTCAAGCAACTCCCCCTCCGGAATCAGGGCACCTCGGGTGCGGCGGCGCGCGGCCCTGGCACTCGCCGTTTCAATAACGGCCGCCGTGGCGATGACGGCGTGCTCCCACAACTCCACGGACAGCTCGGCCTCTGCGGCACCGGGTGCCACCCGGGTGAGCGCCGGCCTGCAGAAGCTCATGAGTACCGCACCGTGGTCCTCGGGCCAGTGGGGCCTGCAGGTCGCCGATCTGCGGACGGGGAAGGTCGTCCAGTCCAAGAGCGCCGATTCCCAGTTCATGACCGGTTCGACGGCCAAGACCTTCGCGGTCAGTGCCGCGCTCGACGTCCTGGGTGACGACCACCGCTTCCGTACGCCCGTCGTGCACTCCGGTACGGTCTCCGCGGACGGGCGGCTCTCCGGCGACCTCATCATGGTCGGGAGCGGCGATCTGGCACTCGGCGGGCGGACCACCGCGTCAGGCGGACTGGACGTCCCCGACTTCGACCACTACGACGCCAACGCCGTACCCGGCATGGCGACCGTCACCGGAGAGGATCCGCTGGCGGGTGTCGACGAACTGGCCCGACAGGTCGCGGCCAGCGGAGTCCGCCATGTCGACGGCGACGTGGTGATCGACAACCGGCTCTGGGATCCGGTGTCGATCGGCGGGGTGCCCATCACTCCGACCATCGTCAACGACAACCTGATCGACGTGCTCGTCACGCCGGGCGCACCCGGCGAGCCGGCCAAGGTCGACTGGCGCCCGAAGACGGCCGCCTTCGGCGTCGACGCGCAGGTGACCACCACGCCCGCCGGAAGCAAGCCGGCGGTGACGACCGAAAGCGTGAGCCCCGGTCACATCCGGGTGCGGGGTTCCGTACCCGCGGACGCGAAGGCTCCCTTCGTGACGACCTACCAGGTTCCCGACCCGGCGGCGTTCGCCCGCACCGTCCTCATCGAGGCACTCGCCAGAAACGGCGTCAGCGTGTCCGCCCCCGCGCTGGGAGCGAACCCCGACAGCAAGCTGCCCGCGTCGGCGGAAGTGAACTCGATGCCCGTGTCGGCGACCTACACGTCCCCGCCCTTCAAGGAGTACGCCAAGCTGATCAACAAGGTCAGCCACAATCTCGGGGCGAACCTCCTGCCGCCGCTGATGGCAGCACACAACGGGCAGCGAACCTATGCCGACGGCATGAGGATCGAGAAGGAGTTCCTCACGCGCGCGGGTGTGGATCCGCAGGCGGTGAGTCTCGTCGACGCCCAGGGCCTGCCCGGCGACAAGGCGACGCCGAGCGCCCAGGTGGCGTTGCTGCGGCACCTGGCACGACAGGACGACTTCGACGTCTTCTACGACTCCATGCCGAGCATGGGCGTCGACGGTTCGCTGGCCGACGTCATCGGGCGCACCGATCCCGCCGCGGGACACATCCGCGCGAAGACCGGCACCCTGGTCAGTTCCTACCAGGGCAAGCTGGCCCTCGGCACCAAGGCACTCGCGGGCTACATCGACGCGAAGGACGGCCACCGCTACGCCTTCGCGATGTACGTGAACAACATTCCGGTGCCCAGTGGCTCCGTGAGCGATGCCATCGACCTCGCGCTCAAGGCCAACAGGCAACTGGGAGCGATGGCCGCCGCCGTCTACGAGTCGCCCAAGGCGTGACGGGCGGCCCGGTGACGTGATCGGTTCGGCGGCCGGAGACGGGCGCCGGATGCCGGCCGTCCGCCGCGGGGCGCGACCGCCTCCACCCGGTCGGCGACGCTCAGCTCGCTCCGGCGTCGGACGCGGTGATCGCGCCCGGTCCGGGGGTGCGGCGGACGTCGTGGGAGGCGAGGTGGCCGTGCCCCGCGGCGCACTCCAGGACGACCCTGACCGGGGCGTCGCACGGGTTCGTGTCGTCGGCGGGCCGGTGGCGGACGACGACCGACGGGCCCTGGGGGTCGGCGAGGTAGGTGTCGCCCCACTCCAGGAGCGCGATGAGGGTCGGGCGCAGCGCGTGGCCCTGGTCGGTGAGCTCGTAGGCGTAGCGCCGGCGGTCTCCGGGTTCGCGGTAGGGGACGCGGCGCAGGACTCCGGCGGTGACCAGGGTGTCGAGTCGGTTGGCGAGGAGGTTCTTGGCGATGCCGAGGCGGGTGTGGAACTCGCCGAAGCGGTGGGCGCCGTCGAGTGCCTCGCGGACGATCAGCAGGGACCAGCGCTCCCCCACCACCGAGAGGGCGCGTGCCACCGAGCAGTTCACCGGGTCGATCCGCCGTGTCTCCATGGGTGCGAGCCTAACGGTCTGGGTTTACGAACTGTACTCAGCGGCGGTAGCCTCCGGTCGGCGTCTGAGTTTAAAAACTAAACCCACAGGGGGTTCGGCCATGCCCATGCTCGACGTGTACGTTCCCGACGGTGCGCTGCGGCCCGATGCGGAGGCGGCGCTGATGGAGCGGATCACGGAGATCCTGATCCGCCACGAGGGGTTCGACCCCGCCGATCCGGTGGCCCGGTCCGTGTCCTGGCTGTTCCTGCACCGGCCGGCGGCCGTGTTCGTCGGCGGAAAGCCCGCGGACGCGCCCCGCTACAAGGTCGTGCCGTCGGTGCCCGAGGGGCAGCTCGACGAGCGGAAGCGGGCCGGTGTCATCGCCGAGGTCACCGAGGCGATCCTGGACGCCGAGGACGGCGCCTGGCCGCGCGATGCCGGCCGCGTCTGGGTCTTCCCCACGCAGATCCCCGAGGGCCACTGGGGCGGCTGGGGGCGGATCAGGCCGCTGGCGGCGATCCTCGCCCGGCTCGGCGGCGACGGCGACACCGGGCGCGCCCGGGCGCTGGCGCGTGAGCGGATCGCCGCCAGCCGCGCCGAACGCGCCCTGCTGCCCTGACCCCGGCGCTGCGGGCCGCGCCGTGCACAGGAAGTCGGCGGGGTCGACTTCCGGTGCACGGCGGGCCGCTCGGTGCTGCGGCCCGCCCGCGTCCGCCGGGGCGGTCAGGCCGGGTGGACGAGGCGGCTCTCGTAGGCGAAGACCACGGCCTGGATCCGGTCGCGCAGGTCGAGCTTGTGCAGGATCCGTCCCAGGTGGGACTTCACGGTCGCCTCCGCGAGGTACAGGGCGGCCGCGATCTCGGCGTTGGACAGGCCGCGGCCCACCTGGACGAGCACCTCGCGTTCGCGGGCGCTGAGCCGGGCCAGCCGTTCGTCGTTCTCGGCGCTGCGGCCGCCGGGCAGGTGCGGGCGGACGTTCTCCAGCAGGCGGCGGGTGATCCGCGGGGAGATCACCGCGTCGCCGGCGGCGACGTTGCGGATCGCGGTGAGCAGTTCCTCGGGCCTGGTGTTCTTCAGCAGGAAGCCCGAGGCCCCGGCGTTGAGGCCGGCGAAGGCGTACTCGTCGAGGTCGAAGGTGGTGAGGATCAGCACCCTGCTGCCCGGGCAGGCGCTGACGACCTGGCGGGTCGCCTCGATCCCGTCGGTGCCGGGCATCCGGACGTCCATGAGGACGACGTCGGGGCGCAGCTGCCGGGCGAGGTGGACGGCCTGGGCGCCGTCGGCGGCCTCGCCGACCGGGGCCATGTCGGGCTGGGCTTCCAGGACGGTGGCGAAGGCCATGCGCAGCAGTGCCTCGTCGTCGGCGATCAGGATGCGGATCGTCATGCGGGCACCGCCGCGCCGCTGTCGAGGGGGTCGGCGGGGGCGTGGGGGTCGAGGAGCAGGCGGGTGTGGACCGCCCAGCCGCCGCCGGGCCGGGGGCCGGCGCGCAGTGTCCCGCCGTAGGCGGCGGCGCGTTCGCGCATGCCGGGGATGCCGTGGCCGCCGGACGGTGCGCAGGCGGGCGCGGAGGCCGGGGCGGGGGCGGGGTGTGGCGGGTGGGGGCCGTCGTCGGTGACGTCCACGGTGACGGCCGCGGTCGTGCACCAAAGGCGCACCCTCGCGCGGGTGCCGGCGGGTGCGTGTTTGAGGGTGTTGGTCAGGGCTTCCTGGACCAGGCGGTAGACGGTGAGCCCCGCGGTGGCGGGGATGTGGGTGTGGCCGCCGTGGACGTCGAGGCGGGTGGGCAGTCCGGCGGCGCCCATCTGGTCGGCGAGGTCCCGGAGTTGGGCGATGCCGGGCAGTGGGTGGCGCTGCGCGTCGGGTTCGTCGGTGCGCAGGACGCCCAGGGAGCGCCGCATGTCGGTCAGGGCCTGCCGGCCGGTCTCGGAGATGCGGAGCATCGCGGTGGTGGCCCGGTCGGGCGAGCGGTGCTGCGCGTAGAGGGCGGCGTCGGTGAGCGCGACCATGACGGACAGGTTGTGGGTGACGATGTCGTGCATCTCCCGGGTGATGCGGGCGCGTTCCTCGGCGACGGCCAGTCGTGCCCGCTGTTCGCGGTCCCGTTCCAGGCGTGCGGCGCGTTCCTCCAGGGCGGCGAGGTAGGCGCGTGTGGTGCGGGCGTTCACGCCGAGGACGGCGGCGGCGACGGTCGTGGCGGTGAGGGCGACGAGGGGGGTCAGGAACGCGCCGTCCGGTGCCCAGCGCAGGCAGGCCAGCAGGACGCCCGTCTGTGTGACGGCCGCGGCGAGGAGCGTGCCGCGCCGGCCGGCGTGCGCGGCCACGGTGTAGAGGGCCACCAACAGGGCGATGTCGGCGGGAAGTTGGACGCCCGTCAGCCACTGGACGAGGGCCGCGGCCGCCACCGCGCCGAACACGGCCAGCGGGGCCCGGCGCCGCCACGGCAGGGGCAGGACGAGAGCGGCGGTCAGGGCGGTGGCCGCCGGCAGCTCGTGCGGCGCGCGGGTGGTGACGGCGTTGAGGAGCAGGAGCGCGGGCAGCAGCGCCTCCCCCACCGCGGGCGGCAGCCGGGAGGCCCGGCGCCCGGCCGCCGCCACCGGGCGCGCCGCGCGGGCGCGGGCCCGGTCGGCGCAGCCCGTCAGCCGTGGGGCCGTCCTCGCCCAGCGCGCCCGCGCCCGCGCCCGTGTCCGGTCCCAGCGGTGTAACCGGCGCGCCCGGTGGGCCTGATGGGGCTGCTGGGCCTGGCCGGGTTCGGCGGCCGCCTCGGTCATCACACGTCCCTGTCGATTCGGCGTCATGGCTCACGGCCGCCCCCACCGGGCCGGCCGCCGCGAACAGCCGGCCCCGGACCGGCCGGGTACGGGGACCGTACGCCGCGCGCGCCGCCCGGCACGTACCGCGGCTCTGTCACGGTAGGCCGCGGGAGCGCGCGGCACATGATCCCACCGTCGGAACGCACGGTGCCGGGGTACGACCGCAGGAGGAGCCCGGCCACCTCCCGTGGTCGCAGCCCGGCCGCCGCCGCGGCGTGCCCGGGTGCCGCCGCGGTCGTACGGGCCCTGCCGTACGCTGCGCCCCCGGTCGCAGTGCGGCGGCCACCGGTGGGCGATGCGGCGGCGCGTGCCCGGCGCCGAGCATGACCGGGTGACCGAGAACACCGCGGGACTGCCCATGTCCCCCCTGGAGACCCTCGCCCTGCTGGGCGCCCTCGCGCTGGTGGCGGCGCGCTGGCTTGCGCCCGCCGCCCGTCCGCGCGCCACGATCGCGGCGGTGGCGGTCCTCGTGCCGTGCGCCGTCGCGCTGGGCATGACGGGGATCCGCTGGCAGCTGCTGCCGGTGCTGGCCGGCGCCGCCCTCGCGCTGCCGTTCGCGCTCCTGCCCCTGCTGCGCCCGCTGCGGCGCCGCCGCGGGCGGCCGGCGTGGCGGGCCCGCTGGTGGCTGGCGCTGCCGGGATCGGCGGCCTGCGCCGGGCTGATCGCCGCGGGCCCGCTGGCTGCCTGGGCCTTCCCCGTGCCCGTGTTCCCCGAGCCGTCGGGCGGCTTCGCGGTGGGCACCCGCGTGGTGCAGTGGACCGACCAGGGCCGCCCCGAGACCTTCACCGCCGATCCGGACGACCGGCGCACGGTCGTGGTCCAGCTCTGGTACCCGGCGCGCAGGAGCCCCGCGGGCGCGCCGCGGGCCCAGTACCTCGGACGCACCCGGCAGGAGGCGCGCACCGTCGCCGGGGCGCTGGCCGGCGGCGTCGGCCTGCCGGGCTTCCTGATGGACGGTGTCGCGCGGGCCCGCAGCCGCTCGGTCCTCGACGCCCCGGTGGACGGCGGGGGCGGGCGGTTCCCGGTGGTGCTGTTCTCGCCCGGATCGGGCGGGGTGCGCACCCAGAACACCGCCTGGGCGGAGGAGTTGGCCAGCCACGGCTACGTCGTCGCCGCCCTCGACCACCCGTACGACTCCGCGGCCGTCGTCCTCGCCGACGGCCGGACGCTCACCTCCGAGACCTCCTCCAGCGGCGACCGCGACAAGGACGAGGAGCTGGCGGCCGGCTGGACGGCGGTGAGGGCCGCCGACCTCGGCTTCGTCCTGGGCCGGCTGGAGGCCCTGGACCGGGGCGAGGGCGCCGACCCGCTGACCGGGCGCCTGGACACCGGCCGGGCCGCGGTGGCCGGCCACTCCATGGGCGGCGCGGCCGCCCTGCAGGCGGCCCGTCAGGACCACCGCTTCCAGGCCGTCGTCGACCTGGACGGCTTCCCCCACGGCCCCGCCTCCCCCGCCCTCGGCCGGCCGGTGCTCGCGCTCACCCAGGCGCTCACCCCGGCGACCGACCCGCGCTACCTGCCCCGCCTCACCGAGGCGCTCGCCTCCGGCACCGCGACGAGCTACCGGCTCACCGTCCCCGGCGCCGCCCACCTCACCTTCATGGACGGCCCCCTGTACCTGCCGCCGGTGCCCTCGCTCATCGGCTCCCTGGGCCGCACCGAGGGCCCGCGCGTCGTCGCCGCGGCCACCCTCGCCTTCCTGGACTCCGCCCTGCGGGGCGACCCCGGCGACCCGGCCGGCGCCCTGCGGGCCTACGGCAGCCTCAGCGTCGTGCGCCCGGACGGGGGCGGGTGAGACCCGGGTGACGGGCGGGGCCGGACGTGCCGGGGCCCCGTCGACGGGCGCGCCGCGCCGCTCTGCAACGGAGTCCAGACCCCGGACGCGGTGGGCCGGGCCCCGGCGGGGGCTGCGCGGAAAAAGTGGAATCGGGCACCCCGGGGGGTCGCGAAACGGCCCCGTACGGGGCTTCGGCGGGGGCCCGGGCGCACCGCGGCACAGGCCCGAGGCAGCCGGGGCCGCCGCCCCGGGGCAGGCGCTCACGCGGCCGCCCACGCCCTCGATAAACAGGCCCTGACCTGGTGTTATGCGGAAATTCGCCTAGGCTGTGGAGCTCCGCCGGCCACCTTCTGGAGGGGACCTCGTGAACCTGGACACCAACCCGTACGACGGCATCCGCATCGAGGTGCTGGAGGGGTGGGAAGCCGTCAGGAAGCGGCCCGGGATGTACATCGGCTCGACCGGTGAACGCGGCCTGCACCACACGGTGTTCGAGGTCGCCGACCGGGCGGTGAACGAGGTCCTGGCGGGCCGCGCCGGCCGCGTCGACATCACCCTGCTGCCCGACGGCGGGGTACGCGTGGCCGACGACGGGCCCGGCGAGGCCGACCCGGAGGCCCTGCTGACCCGCATGGACTCCGCGGCGGGGCCCCGCGGCCGCCACAGCGTGGCGCCCCACGGGGCGGACGTGGGCCCGTTCGTCGTCAACGCCCTGTCGAGCCGGATGACGGCCGAGGTGCGGCGCGGGGGCGTGCGCCGGGAGCAGGAGTACGCGCGCGGCGCCGCTCTCACCCCGCTCACCGACACGGGCCCGGCCACCGGCAGCGGGACCGTCATCACCTTCTGGCCGGACGCCGGGATCTTCGAGACCACACGTTTCTCGTTCGACGCCCTGGCCGACCGCTTCCGCGAACTGGCGCTGCTGAACCGGGACTTGGATGTCTCACTGACCGACGAGCGCCACCCGGACGGCGTACGGTCGGTCCGCTTCCGGTTCCCCGGCGGCGGGGCGCGGGAGTTCGTCGCCCTCCTCGACGGCGACGGCGAGGGCGACGGCGAGGGCGAGGGCGAGCACGCGGCGCCCGCCGTCACGGACACCGTCGGCTTCGAGGCCGAGGACCCGCGGATGGCGGGAACGCTGGAGGTGGCCCTGCGGTGGCGCGACGGCGGCGAGGAGCGGGTGCGCGGCTTCGCCAACAGCCACCCCACCACCGGCGGCAGCCACGAGACGGGCCTGCGCGAGGGCGTGGCGGCCGCGCTCGACGCCTACGCGCGCCGGCGGCTCCTGCCGGCCCCGCCGGTCGGCGGGCCGGTCGGCGCGGGTCTGACGGCGGTGGTGTCGGTGAAGCTCGACGATCCCGAGTTCGAGGGCTCCACCCGCTCCGTGCTCGGCAACGCCGCGGTGCGCGGCTGCGTCGCCGAGGCCGTCCGGGAGCATCTGGGCGCGTGGCTGGAGGAGCACCCGGAGCAGGCCGCGGCCGTCGTCGGCCGCGCCCGCCCTGGGGGTGCCTGAGCCCCGGGCGTGTGAGCGCCGCGCCCCGCCGCTGCCGCCGGCCTTCGAGGAGGCCGACGGCAGCGGCAGGGCGTCTGCCGCGTCAGGCGGGGCGGATGCCCGGGTTGCCGGCCTCGGTGGTGAAGGAGGCGGCGGTGGACAGGGTGCCGCCGGGGCGGGTGATGTGGGAGACCACCCGGTAGTCGGCGCGGGCGCGGTGCTGGTCCAGGGTGAGCACGGTGTAGCCGCGGCGCCCGTCGTAGAACTTCATGTGGGCGTTGGCGGACATGAGGTTGTTCCAGTTGGACGGCTTCTCCTCGCCGTCGCCGTCGCTGCTGATCGAGGTGCCGACGAACTCCACGCCCACGGTGCGGGAGGTGGGGTCGTCGAAGTTGCGCTTGACGTCCAGGGCGTAGGCGACGTGCACGTCGCCGGTGAGCAGCACGAGGTTCTCGACGCCGGCCTGGTCGACGGCCTGCAGGAAGCGCTCGCGGGCGGCGGGGTAGCCGTCCCAGGCGTCCATGGAGAGCTTGGAACGGTCGGCGGTGGTGTTCTTGCGGCGGGAGAAGACGACCTGCTGGGGCACCACGTTCCAGGTGGCCTTGGAGTGGCGCAGCCCGTCGGCGAACCAGCGTTCCTGGGTGGCGCCCATCAGGGTGCGCTTGGGGTCGTCGGACTCGGGGGTGGGGTACTGCCATCCGTCGCCGTTGGCCTGGTCGTCGCGGTACTGGCGGGTGTCGAGGATGTCGAACTGGGCGAGGCGGCCGAAGTGGACGCGCCGGTAGAGGGTCAGGTCGGTGCCGTTGGGCTGGGGCATGCGCAACGGCTGGTTCTCCCAGTAGGCGCGGTAGGCGGCGGCGCGGCGGGCGACGAAGGGGGCCGGGTCCTGGTTCTTCTCGGGGATGCCGGCGGCGTAGTTGTTCTCCACCTCGTGGTCGTCCCAGGTGACGTACCAGGGGTGGGCGGCGTGGGCGGCCTGGAGGTCGGGGTCGGTCTTGTAGAGGGAGTAGCGCAGCCGGTAGTCCTCGAGGGTGGTGGTCTCGTGGTTGAAGTACGCCGGCAGGGTGCGGTCGGTGTACTTGCGGTCGCCGCCGACGGCGTCGATGCCGTACTCGTAGATGTAGTCGCCGACGTGGAAGACGGCGTCGAGGTCCTCGTTCGCGAGGTGGCGGTAGGCGGTGAAGTAGCCGTCCTCGTAGGCCTGGCAGGAGACGAAGGCGATGCGGGCGCTGTCGAGCTTCTTGCCGCGCGGCGGGGCGGTGCGGGTGCGGCCGACGGGGCTGGTCCAGGAGCCGACGGTGAAGCGGTACCAGTACGTGCGGGCGGCGTCGAGGCCGTCGGCGTCGACGTGGACGGCGTAGTTGAACTCGGCGTGGGCGCGGGCGGTGCCGCGGCGCTCGACGCGGCGGAACTTCTCGTCGCGGGCGATCTCCCAGCCGACCTTGACGGAGCCGGCGGGCGGCATGCCGGAGCCGGGCTCCAGGGGGCGCGGGGCCAGGCGGGTCCAGAGCACGACGGCCTCGGAGGTGGCGTCGCCGGAGGCCACGCCGAGGGTGAAGGGGTTGTCGCCGATGGCGCGCGGGGCGATCTCGTTGTCGGCGGCGTGCGCGGAGGGCAGGTTGACGCTGAAGGCGAGCGCGGCGGCGGCCGAGGTGACGGTCAGGAAGCGGCGCCGGTCCAGGCGGGCGGCGGCCTCGCGCAGCATCCGGTCGGGCGTGGGTCGGTCGGCGGGGCGGGTCATGGGGGTGGTGGCCTTTCGCGGCTCGGGGGTGTGCGAAGGGAATTGGAGTGGACCACCCCGTACTGCGGGGGTCGGGATTCCGGCAGCAGAGTGAGCATCTGATGGGAGACCCGTGAAGGTCCGGCACTTCGCCCCGAAGCGGATGAACCGTCATGTTCCGGGCTTTCCCCCGTGGCCGGGCCGGGTTCGCCCGGCGCCACCGCCCCGCCCGCGGGCCGTCCTGGGGCCGCCGGGGGCCCGGTGGGCGGTGTTCGCAATGGGCAGGTCAAGGCGCGCGCCCCGGGCCGCGTCGGGCGGGGTGCCGGGTGGTCAGACGACTTCGAGGTTGGCCATCATCCCCATGTCCTCGTGCTCGGCGTTGTGGCAGTGGAACAGGTAGCGGCCGCGGTGGCCGTCGAAGCGGGTGATGATCTCCACCGACTCCCCCGGGCGCAGCGAGACGGTGTCCTTGAGGCCGGCGTCGTGGGGCAGTGGGGGTTTTCCGGCGCGGCTGAGGATGCGGAAGCCGACGAGGTGGAGGTGGACGGGGTGGTGGACGTCGGCGATCAGGCGCCAGATCTCGGTGTCGCCGAGGGGGACGGTGACGTCGGTGCGGGCGGGGTCGAAGGGGCGGCCGCCGATGAGCCAGCCGTGGCCGCCGTTCGTGCGGCCGGCGCGGAAGGCGAAGTCGCGGGTGCGGACGGCGTCCTGGCGGTGCCAGTCGGGCAGGTCGGTGGAGAGGGTGGGCGGGATGCGGCTGTCGTCGGCGGCGGGGCGGCGGGTGATGCGGAAGGCCATGACGTCGCGGGTGCGGCCGGTGCCGAGGCGGTTGACGATGCGTACGAGGGAGCCGACGGGGGCGGTGGTGAAGTCGACGACGAGGTCGTGGCGTTCGGCGGGGGCCAGGGGCAGGGTCCGGTGGGTGACGGGGGCGGTGAGCAGGCCCTGGTCGGAGCCGATCTGGACGAGGTCGAGGCGGCGGCCGTCCTCGGTGCGGGCCTCGAGTTCGTAGTGGCGGGCGTTGGAGGCGTTGAGCAGGCGCAGGCGGTGGCGGGCGGCGTCGGTCTCGTGGACGGGCCAGGGGGCGCCGTTGACGAGGATGACGTCGCCGAGGACGCCGGCGAGGTGGGGTTCGGTGACGCCGGGGCGCTCGCGCAGGGTGGGGTCGAGGGAGGGGTAGGTGAGGGCGCCGTCGGCGCTGAAGGCGCGGTCGGCGATCATCAGGGGGATCTCGCGGGGGCCGGCGGGCAGGCCGAGGGCGTCCTCGGCGTCGTCGCGCACGATGTGCAGGCCGGCGAGGCCGCGCCAGATGGCGGGGGCGGTGAAGTCCATGCGGTGGTCGTGGTACCAGAGCAGGGTGGGGCGCTGGTCGTTGGGGAAGGTGTAGTCGCGGGTCAGGCGGCTGGTGACGGCGCGGGGGTCGGCCATGGCGCCGCCGCCCATGCCGTCCATACCGGGCATGGCGTCCATGCCGTGGGCGGCGGCCTGGGGCCAGGTGGCGGGCAGGACGAGGTCGGTGGGGTAGCCGTCGAAGGCGGCGGGGGTGCGGCCGCCGTGCAGGTGGACGACGGTGGGCACCGGCAGTTCGTTGCGGTGGGTGACGGTGACGCTGCGGCCGCGGCGGGCCTCGATGGTGGGGCCGGGGAAGGTGCCGCCGTACGTCCACAGGCGGGTGGTGAGGCCGGGCAGGATCTCGGCGGCGGTCTCGCGCTGGACGATCTCGTAGCGGTCGCCGGTGCCGTCGGTGGCGACGGGCTTGAGGACGGCGGGTATCGGCAGCGGTACCCGGTGGGGCGGGGGCAGTTGGGCGGTGCTGCGCAGGTGGGCGCCGGTGGTGGCGGGGCGGCGGGCGAGGGTGGCGGCGGTGGCGAGGCCGGTGGTGGTGAGCAGGCCGAACGCGCCGCCGAGGCCGAGAATCTGACGCCTCGTCAAACCGTCGCGGCGGAGGCGGGGTTCAGGCACGGTCGTCCTCCGTGGGGGCGGGGCGGCGGCGCGCGGGCAGCGGGGTGCGCCACAGGGCGATGGTGAGGACGACGGTGGCGGCGATGGTGGCCACGCCGAGCGGCAGGTGCAGCCACAGGGCGCCGTCGAGGCCGGCGAAGTACTGCGCGGTCTCGGCGGCGGCGACGGCGAGGGTCGCGGCGGCCGGCCAGCCGCGGCGCAGCCGGGCCCACAGGACGAGGGCGGCGATCAGCTGCAGGTAGCCGAGGGTGGTGACGGCGTCGGCGCCGGCGGCGTGCCAGTTCAGGGCGTCGTAGTCGCCGCTGAGGTAGACGCCGGCGAAGACGGGCTGGCCGAAGACGGCGGCGGTGTGGACGGTGGCCAGGGCGCGCAGGGTGTGTCCGGCGGGCCCGGTCCGCTCCCCCGTGGCGGACCGGGCCGCGGACCGGGCCGCGGGCTCGGGAGGGGTCCTGTCGGCGGCGATGGCCATGGGCGTCCTTCCTCACACTGGCTGGCGTCGGGCCGCGCGGTTCGGCGGTGTGCGGCCCTGCCCATGACGCTATGACCGTGCGGCTATCGTGTCTAAGATCAATATCGCTATGGCGTTATGACGCGTTGGGTATGGGGGCGTCGGTGGACCTGAACACGCTCGGGCAGTTCCTGGTGGTGGCGCGGCTGGAGCACCTGAGCCGGGCGGCCGAGGAACTGCGTGTCGCCCAGCCGTCGTTGAGCCGCTCCATCGCCCGGCTGGAGGCCGAGCTGGGCACCCCGCTGTTCGAGCGCGGCGGGCGGCTGCGGCTGAACGCGGCCGGGCACCTGTTCCGCGGCTACGTGGAGCGTTCGCTCGGCGAACTGGAGGCGGGCCGGCGGGCGGTGGCCGAGGCCGCCGGGCAGGGGCTGGGCACGGTGCGGCTGGCCTCGGAGACGTTCCTGGCCTTCAGCGGGCCGCTGGCGGCGTTCAAGTGCGCCCACCCGGGGGTGGAGATCGAGCTGCACCAGCTGCCCGCGCGGGAGATGGCGCGGCGGCTGCGCTCCCAGGACGTCGACCTCGCCGTCGCCTCGCAGCCCGTCACCGCCGAGGGCCTGGAGTCGGTGCTGCTGCTGGAGGAGGAGGTGGGGCTGGCCGTCCCGGTGGGCGACCCGCTGGCCCACCGCGCCCGGCAGGGCGCCCGGGTGGGCATCGAGGAGCTCGCCGGGCGGCCGTTCATCGCCGCCCGCCCCGGGCACTGGCAGCGCCGCCTGCTGGACCGGCTGTTCGCCGCCCGCGGCCTGGTGCCGCGGATCGTGTGCGAGAGCGACGAGGCGGGCGCCATCGCCGAGCTGATCAGCGCGGGCCTGGGCATCGGCCTGGTGCCCGACGTCGCCCGGCGCACCGCCACCCGCCTGCCGCTGGTGTGGGTCGGCGTCGACAGCCCGGACTGCCGGCGCTCCCTGACCCTGTTCTGGGACGCGCAGGTGCGCCTGCCCGCCGCCGCCCGCCTGCTGCGCGAGGCGATCGCCGGCTGGGACTGGACGCGGGGCGCGGCGGACGGGCCGGCGGGCGGTCAGGCTGACGGTACGGCGGACGGTCAGGCAGGCGGGGGCTTCTGACCGGGGCCCCGGGGCCCTACAGCTTGGCGGCCGAGAAGGTGTCGCACTGGGCGAAGTCGCCGCTGCGGTAGCCGGTGGTGAACCAGGCCTTGCGCTGCTCGGCGGAGCCGTGCGTCCAGGCCTCCGGGTTGATCCGGCCGGTGGCCTGCTGCTGGATCCGGTCGTCGCCGACCGCCGCGGCCGCGTCCAGGCCCTGGGCGATGTCCTGGTCGGTGAGCGAGGCGATCAGCGGACGGCCGGTGGAGGGCTGTGGGGTGGTGGTCGCGTGGTGCGCCCACACCCCGGCGTAGCAGTCGGCCTGCAGCTCCAGGCGCACCGAGCCGCTGGTGGCGCCCTGGCGGTCGCCCCCGACCTTCTGCATGGCGCCGGTGAGGGTCTGGATGTGGTGGCCGTACTCGTGGGCGACGACGTAGGACTCGGCGAACGGGCCGCCCTTGGCGCCGAAGCGGGCGGACAGGTCCTTGAAGAACCCGAGGTCGAAGTAGGCCTTCTTGTCGCCGGGGCAGTAGAACGGGCCCACCGAGGAGGTCGCCGGCCCGCAGGCGGTGGAGACCTGAGCGGTGAACAGCACCGTCTCGGCGTTCTTGTACGGGACCTTGGCGGCGCGCGGCAGTTCGGTGCGCCAGAACTCCTGGAGGCTGTTGGTGACCGCCACGATCCGGCAGTCCTGGCGCTTGTTGGCGTCCGCCCCGGTCTTGCAGGCCTGCTGCGCCTCGCCGCCGGTGCGGCTGCCGGAGGAGTCGGCGGAGGAGCCGGAGCCGGAGGACAGGCCCAGCAGCTGCGGGTCGACGCCGAGGACGACCGCGACCAGCACCGCGATCAGGCCCACGGCCCCGCCGCCGATGGCGAGCTTCCCGCCGGGGATGCCGCGCCGGTCGTCCACCTGCGAGGTGTCGAGGTCGCCCTGGTCGTCGAACTGCATGTGCCCCTGCCTGCCCGTTTCTGTCGTGTTCCGCCCCACTGGTGACGGTCTGTGCCACCGGCGGCCCGGCCCAGCCTACGGGCCCCGGCCCGGGCACGGGCGCAGCGGGGCGACGGTTCGGGCGGGCGCGGGGGTTCAGGCGGGTACGGGCGCGGGGGTTCAGGCGGGCGCGGGGGCGCCGACGGCGCGCAGCAGTTCCAGGCGGGAGGCGGAGTCGCTGCCGGGCGCGGCGGTGTGCACGAGCAGCAGCTGGCCGCCGCCGGCGGCGGCCAGCACCTCGCACTCCAGCTCCATCGGGCCCACGACGGGGTGCAGCAGCCGTTTGCGGCCGCTGCGCCGGCGGGCGACCTCGTGGCGCTCCCAGCAGGCGGTGAACTCCTCGCCGGTGGCGAGGAGTTGTTCGAGCAGCTGGGCGGCTCTGCGGTCGCCGGGGCGGGCGGTGCGGGCGGCGCGCAGGGAGGCGACGTGGGCGCGGGCGAGGTCGTGGTGGTCCTCGGGCGGGAACAGGGCGCGGGTGTCCGGTTCGGTGAACCAGCGCAGCAGCAGGTTGCGTTCCCGGGGCGCCCGGGCGGAGAGGTCGCCGAAGACGGCGGCGGCCATCGGGTTCTGGGCGAGGACGTCGCCAAGGTCGGAGACGACCTGGGCGGGTGTGTCGTGCAGGCGGTCGAGGATCAGCAGCAGTCCGGGGCGTACGTGTCCGAGCGGCCCGTGGCGGTGCGGCGGTTCGTGTCCGGCGAGGTGGAAGAGGTGGTCGCGTTCGTCCTGGGTGAGCCGCAGCGCCCGTGCCAGCGCGGCGAGCAGCTGCGGTGAGGGCTGGGGCCCGCGACGCTGTTCCAGGCGGGCGTAGTAGTCCACCGACAGTCCGGCCACCTGCGCCACCTCCTCCCGGCGCAGCCCGGGTGTGCGCCGTCGGGCTCCGGGCGGCAGTCCCAGGTCGGCGGGGGTGAGCCGGGCGCGGGCGCGGGTGAGGAAGTCGGCCAGTGCCGGTCGGTCGATCATGTGTCCAGCATGGCCCGCCGGGCCGGGCGCAACCAGGGATCGGCGGTCCCTGGTCGGGGAGGTCTCTGCCGTCGCGGGCGGTGGGCGGGCAGGGTGGCGGGGGTCGGAGGAGGTCGACTTCCTTGGAGGGGACGGGCGATGGCGAGGATCCTGGTGACGGGTGCGACCGGTTCGGTGGGCAGCCGGCTGGTGCCGCGGCTGGTGCGGTGGGCGGCGGCGGACGGCTCGTCGGTGCGGGTGCTGGCGCGTGACGCGGCGAAGGCGGCGGCCCTGGCGGATGCCGGGGTGGAGGTGGTGATCGGCGACCTGTGCGAGGAGGCGGACCGGGCGCGGGCGCTGGAGGGGGCCGAGGTGGTGCTGAACGTGGCGGCGGCGCTGCGCGGGGTGTCGGACGAGGCCGCGTGGGCGGTCAACCGGGATGCGGCGGTGGCGCTGGGCCGTCAGGCGGCGCGGGCCGGGGTGGCGCGGTTCGTCCACACCAGTACGAACCTGGTGTACGGGCGGGGGCTGGGGCGCCCCGCGGTGGAGGGCGACCGGCTCGCGCCGGATCCGGCGTGGGGGGTGTACGCGGCGTCCAAGGCGCGGGCCGAGGCGGGACTGCGTTCCCTGGGCGGTGAACTGCCGCTGGTGGTGGCGCGGTTGGCGTTCGTGTACGGGGAGGGTGATCCGCACCTGGCGCAGTCGCTGCGCTGGGCGGCCGGCTGGCCCGCGCACCGGCGTCTGGCGGTCGTGCACCACGCGGACGTGGCACGGGCGCTGTGGCGCGCGGTGGCGGTGCCCGGCATCGAGGGGCGCACGTACAACGTGGGCGACGACGCGCCGCTGACGGCCTGGGACCTGTACGCGCTCAACGGGCTTGCCCATCCTGGCGGTTCGGCCGCGGAGGCGTTCGACCCGTGGGAGGGCCAGGTGTCCACGGAGGCGGCGCGCCGGGAGCTGGGCTGGCGGCCGCTGTACCCGTCGGCGTGGGCGGCGGCCGACGCCGGGGCGCTGTAGCGGGCGCCGGGGTGCCGCCCGGCCCTCCTCCGGGGGGAGGGCCGGGCGGTGCGGGTCAGCCGGCCAGGGCGGGGGCCGGGGCGGGGGCGTAGCCGGCCGGGCGGGTGGTGAAGGTGCCGCGGCCCTGGGTGCGGCCGCGCAGGCGGCCCGCGTAGCCGAAGAGTTCGGCGAGCGGGACCAGGGCGCTGACCTGGGCGGTGGCGGTGGCGGGGCCGGGTTCGGTGGCCCGGATGTGGCCGCGGCGGGCGGCGAGGTCGCCGAGGACGGTGCCCAGGGCGTCCTCGGGCACGGTGACGCTCACCTCGGCGAGCGGTTCGAGCAGGTGCATGCGCGAGGCGCGCAGGGCCGCGCGCACGCCGAGGCGGGCGGCGGTGCGGAAGGCGAGTTCGGAGGAGTCCTTGGGGTGGGTGGCGCCGTCGGTGAGGGTGACGGCGACGCCGGTGACCGGGTGCCCGCCGAGCGGGCCGTCGGTCAGGGCGTCGCGGCAGCCGGCCTCGACGGCCTGGACGTACTCGCGCGGCACCCGTCCGCCGGTGACGGTGGAGGTGAACGCGAAGTCCTCCTCGGTGCCCGCCGGCAGGGGGTGGACGTCGAGGACGAGGTGGGCGAACTGGCCGGCGCCGCCGTCCTGTTTGGCGTGCCGGTAGGTGAAGCCGGTGACGCCCTGGAGGAGGGCCTCGCGCAGGGCGACGCGCGGGCGCCCGACGACGGCTTCGACGCCGCTGTCGCGCCGGATCTTCTCCACCGCGACCTCCAGGTGCAGTTCGCCCAGGCCGGACAGGGTGCGCTGGCCGGTCTCGGGGTCGGTGGCCACGCGCAGCGCGGGGTCCTCCTCGGCGAGGCGGGCGAGGGCGGTGGCGAGCTTGTCGGTGTCGGCGGCGCGGCGGGCCTCGACGGCGACGGTGACGACCGGTTCGGCGCTCACGGGGGCCTCCAGGACGATGGGGTGATCGGCGTCGCACAGGGTGGCGCCGACGCGGGTGTGCTTGGGGCCGGCGACGGCGACGATGTCGCCGGCGCGCGCCTCGTCGGTCTCGGTGTGGCGGCCGGCCGGGTCGGTGAGGATGCGGGCGACGCGTTCGTGGCGGCCGGTGGTGGTGTCGAGCACGGTGTCTCCCTTGTGCAGGGTTCCGGCGTACAGGCGCAGGTGGGTCAGGCGCCCGGTGGGGGCGGCGGTGACCTTGAACGCCAGGGCGGTCAGGGGCTGTCGGGGGTCGGCCTCGCGCTGCTGGGTGCCGTCGGCGGAGCGGGTGGGCGGGACGTCGAGCGGGGAGGGCAGGTAGGCGACGGCGGCGTCCAGGAGCGGTTCGATGCCGCGGTTGCGGTAGGCGGAGCCGCACAGCACCACGACGGCCTCGCCGGTGCGGGTGAGGTCGCGCAGGGCGGTGGTGAGGGTGGCGGCGCTCAGGGTGGCGTCGGCGCAGAACTCCTCCAGGGCGTCGGGGTGCAGTTCGGCCACCGCCTGCGCCAGGGCGTGGCGGCGCTCGGCGGCCTCGGCCTCCAGGTGGGCGGGGACCGGGCCCTCGTGCGGGGTTCCGTCGTCGTGCCAGGTGAGGGCGCGCAGGCGCACGAGGTCGACGACGCCGGTGAACGACTCCTCGGTGCCGATGGGTAGTTGGACGGCCAGCGGGTGCGGGTGCAGGCGTTCGCGGATGGCGTCGACGGCGGTGTCCAGGTCGGCGCCGGCGCGGTCGAGCTTGTTGACGAAGGCGATGCGCGGCACGCCGTGGCGTTCGGCCTGGCGCCACACCGACTCGCTCTGCGGCTCGACGCCGGCGACCGCGTCGAACACCGCCACGGCGCCGTCGAGCACGCGCAGGGAGCGTTCGACCTCGTCGGCGAAGTCGACGTGGCCGGGGGTGTCGATGAGGTTGATCCGGTGCCCGGCCCAGGCGCAGGTGACGGTGGCGGCGAAGATGGTGATGCCGCGTTCGCGTTCCTGGGGGTGGCAGTCGGTGACGGTGGTGCCGTCGTGGACCTCGCCGCGCTTGTGGGTGGTGCCGGTGAGGTAGAGGATCCGCTCGGTGACGGTGGTCTTGCCGGCGTCGACGTGGGCGAGGATGCCGAGGTTGCGGACGGCGGCGATGGTGTCGTTCGCGGCGGTGGTGGTGTGGGTGCGCATGGCCCGGGTGCCTTTCGAGGCGGTTCGCTTCCAGGGTGGGCGCGCGATCGTGCAGTGTCGCTGCTGATGGTCCGTCATGTCCGGTGCCATGGACGGCTCGTGCGAGAACGTGGCGGGGCGCTTCGGCTGTCAGACGGTGGCGGCACTGCTCCGGTGCCGGCCGCGCAGCGGGCACCGGGAGGGACGGGACACCAAAATCACCTCGTACCGCGACGCGGGAGAGGGGGCGGCGGCACTGCGCTTCGGCATGGCCGCCCGCCCCCTCTCCTCGTTGCTGTCGTCGTCGCGGTCGTCGCGGTTTGGCCGCACCTCGGGGCGCGGCCGCGTGGCGAGTGTAGGGAAGGCGGGCCGTACGGGGCGACGGGTTTTACGGCGCCCGGAAGCGCAGCACCGCCTCGGACCAGCCGTCGTCGCCCGCCCCGGCGTCCAGGGCGGCGCCGATGGCGCGTTCCTCGTACGCGAAGTGGGAGTCCATGATGGCGGCGAGACCGTCGAGTTCGCGTCCGACGGCCTCCAGGTCGGCGGCGGCGGTGGCGGCGGTGGCGGCCTGCTCAGCGAGGTCGCGTACCCGGGTGAGGATGTGGGTGATGAAGCCGTGGTCCTCGACGAGTTTGCCGATGGTCGGTGCCAGGTCGGGGCGTTCGCGCAGGAGTTGGGCGAACAGGCCGGTGTCCTCGCCCTGGTGGTGGTGGGTCAGGGCGGTGCAGAAGGCCAGGCAGTGGGCGAGGAGTGGGTCGTCATGGCCGTCCGGGCGGCGGGGGCGGCCGAGGCCGGCGCGCAGGTCGGCGAGGCGGCGGCGCAAGTCCTGGTGCGCGCGGGCGAGTTGCAGGCTGAGGGCGGCCGTACGGCCGGTGGGGCGGGAGGCCACGGGGGGCGGTCCCTTCGGTTGCGCACCTCCATGCCTGACGCGGTCCGTCACCGGCACGCGATGCTCACGCCATCCGATCACGCGTCCGGGCCGGCGGGCAAGCGCGGTGCCGGTGCCCGGCCGGTCTCCGGGCCGGTATCCGGGCCGGTATCCGGGCCGGCGCCACCGCCCGGCGTCACTGCCTGCCGTCACTGCCCGCCTGCGAGGTCGCGCAGGGTCGCCTCGGCCTTCGGGGTCGGGGTGAGCGGGCCCTTGCCGGTCGTCCACACGGCCCGCACGTCCAGGCTGCGCAGGCGCCAGCCGTCGGGGGTGCGCACCGCCTCGCCGGTGAACGTGCCGCCGACGTCGAAGTGGCCGCCGGGCTCCTCGCCGCGCGCCTGCTGGGTCGAGGCGAGGTGGACGTGGGCCATGACGGCGTTCCAGCGCACCGCGGCCCGGTCCCCGTCCAGGTCGATCATGTAGTTGGCGCCCACGTGCTGGGTCCGCTCGAACTTGCCGAGGGTGGCCTGCTCGGACTCGGCCAGCCCGTCGATTCCCTCGTGTTCCCCCACCGGCGAGGTGATCCGCACGTCGGGGGTGAAGTGGCGCCGCGCCCAGGTCTCGTCGAACCGCCCGCCGCCGGGCACCGCATCGAGGCTGAGCAGGTAGCCGTCGATGAGGCCGGTGATGTCGGCGCGGTCGGTGAGGACCCGGACCCGCTGCTCGAGGGCGGCGAAGTCCGCGGCGGTGGGCGCGGCGGCGCCGGGTGTGGCGGTGGTCATGGCGGTGCTCCCCGGGATCGCGGTGCGGGCCGCGGCCGGTTCGGCCGCGCACCACGGAGACTAGGAGTTCAAGTCGACTTGAGATCAAGGCCTCGGAACCCGCACCCGTCCCGCCCGTTGGCGGGATCGGACCCGGCGGCACGGGCGTGGGGGCGGTGCCCCACAGCGGGCGGTCGGCGGGCAGGTGGGCGTGGGTGACCCAGTAGGTACCAAGGCGGTCGCACCAGCGGGGAGGGCGGCGGCGACGGCGGGCCGTGAGAAGCTGACGCATGACCAGCGCACCGCCCCCGCCGCCGGACGCCCCGACGCCCTCCCCCGCTCCCCCGCCCGGCTGGGAGAATCCGGAGGTGCGGGCCGACCGGCGCCTGGTGGAGATGCTCCAGGAGCTGCGGGTGCTCCAGACCGGTGTGCAGATCGTCTTCGCCTTCCTGCTCGGTGTCGCCTTCACCCCGCGCTTCACCCAGCTCACCGACGCCCAGCAGGACATCTACGTCGCCACCCTGCTGCTGTCGGTCGTCGCCGCGGCCGTGCTGGCCACCCCGGTCGCGTTGCACCGCGGCCTGTACCACCACCCCGGCAAGCAACGGATCGTCACCGTCTCGGTCCGCATCGCCCAGGTGGGCCTGCTGCTGCTCGCCTGCGCGCTGACCGGGGCCGTGCTGCTGGTCCTGGACGTCGTCCTCGGCCCGGTGCCGGCGGTGCCGATCACCTGCGCGATCGCGCTGATCTTCGCCGTGCTGTGGTTCGTCCTGCCCTGGGCGGTGCGCCGCTGCGCCGCCCGCGACCGCACCTGACCCGCCCGGCCCCGCCGTCTCCCCCGCCCCTCGGGGCCGGCCCGTACCCCGGACCGTCTACCGTGCCGGTATGCATACCGACGAAAGCCCGTGGGACGTCCTGCTGATCGGCGGCGCGTCCGGCCTCGGCAAGAGCCGCGCCGCCGCCCTGCTGTCCGCCCGGCACGGCGCGTTCGTGGTCGAGTTCGACGACGTCGTGGCCGCCCTGCAGGCCGCCACCACCCCCGCCGGCCACCCGGGCCTGCACCACTTCGCCGCCGTGCCCGACCCCGACGCGCTGCCCGCCGACCGCGTCCTGGAACTGCAGATCGCCACCGCCCGCGCCCTGGACGAGGCGCTGCTCGGCGTCGTGCGCAACCGGCTCACCGTCGACGTGCCCGCGATCGTGGAGGGCGACTACCTCACCCCGGCCGCCGCCGCCCGCGCCGCCGCCGAGGCCGCCGGGCAGGGCCGGCGCGTGCGCGCGGTCTTCCTGCACGAGGACGACCCGCGGCGCATCGGCGCCAACTACGCCGACCGCGAGCCGGATTGCGGCCCCCAGCCCGAACGCGCCGCCGTCAGCGCCCGCTACAGCACCTGGCTCGCCGACCAGGCCCGCGCCCACGCCCTGCCCGTGGTCGACTGCCGCCCGTACGCCACCCTGCCCGAACGCCTGGCCGCCGCCCTGGCCTGACGGCCGCCCGGGCCAGGCCGGACCGGACCGGACCGACGAGCCGCCCTCCAGGAGTTCGCGTCCGGTGCCCGATGTGGCGGCCGCCGTACGGGAGTCGGTGCCCGGCGGGGCCACGGGGCGATCGATGCCGCGCTGCTCGGCGTACGCGCCTGGGCACGGGGCGCACCGCCACCCGGAGGCCGGAGGCCCGCGCGAACGGCCGGCGGCGGATCCGGACGCCCGAGAGGGCCGCGCCGCGCCGGGCGGCCTGAACCCCGGGCGCGGAGTGGGAAGTCGGACCCGCCGACTTCCTACTCCGGGGTGTCCTCGGCTGCCGTGGCGGGTTTGGTGTGGAGGACCTCGCGGGCCTGTTCGGCGGCGCGCACGATGCTCTCGCTGATGAAGTCGAGGAAGCGGGCGATGTTCTCCAGGCGGACGGCGGCGGGGGTGTCGGGGCCGAGGACGGCGACGCCCTCGCGGGCGGCCTCGATGACCCGGTCGTTGGCGCGGGCGCTGGCGATGACCGCCTGGTAGTAGAGCTCGTCGTCGACGATGTAGCGGTCGCGGCGGCGTTCGTCGCGTTCGCGGCGTACCAGGCTCTGGCTCTCCAGGAAGGCGATGGCCTTGGAGATGGAGGCCGGGCTGACCTGCAGGCGCCCGGCGAGTTCGGCGGCGGTGAGACTGCCCGCGTCGGTGGTGGACAGGCAGGTGACCACCCGGGCCGCCATCCGGTTCAGGCCCGAGCCCATGAGGACGGTGGTGAGCCGTTCCTCGTAGGCGGCGACGGCCTCGTCGTCGCGCCCGTGCGGGCGTGCGGCGGAGGTCGGCCCGCCGGGGGTGGCGGGGCGGCGCCGGGCACGGTGTTCGGTGGCGCGGTGGGCCAGGTCGGCACGGTAGGCGAGCGGGCCGCCGTTGCGCATGACCTCGCGGGTGACGGTCGAGGTGGGGCGTTCCAGGCGCCGGGCGATCTCGGCGTAGGGGAGGCTGTCGGCCAGCCCGAGCGCGATCTGCTGGCGTTCCTGCTGGGTGAGCCTGCCTCCCGGCATCGCGTTCCTCCTCGGTGGTGGGCGGGTGGTTCCCGCGCCGTCGCGCCCACCATAGCGTTCACCTTCCGCCCATTGCAATGATCGCCACCGTTGCCGTTGCATTACCGGACATGCCCGTTGCAACAGTTTCCCACCACCCACCTGCAGCAATGGCATTTTGATGCAACGAGCCAGTTGCCGAGACCTTGAAAGCAACGTAGCGTTTCCAATGTCGGAAACACCGATGGACCGCAGCGAAACAGGAGAGCACCGTGCAGAAGTTCGACACCCCCGCCCCCGTCACCGTCGTCCTGGACATCCCCGGCGGGCACGTGCGACTCATCGCCGCCGAACGCGTCGACACCACCGTCGAGGTCCGGCCCGCCGAGGCCGGCAGCGGCCGGGACGCGCGGGCCGCCGAGCGGACCACCGTCGACCTGGCCGACGGCGTCCTGCGGATCGTCACCGCCGCGGCCGGGCACCAGCTCGTGGGCCCCACCGGCTCACTGGAGGTCACCGTCCAGGTGCCGGCCGGCTCCGCCGTCCGGGGCACGGCCGCCGCCGCCGAACTGCGCACCGTCGGCCGCCTCGGCGCCGTCGCCTTCGACGGCGCGTACCGCAGCACCAAGATCGACGAGGCCGCGAGCCTGGAACTGAGCGCCGTCGACGGCGACGTCGAGGTCGGCCGCCTCACCGGCCCCGCCCGGATCACCACCACCCGCGGCGACATCCGCGTCACCGAGGCCCGACGCGGCACCGTCGAGCTGAGCACCCGGTCCGGGAACATCACCGTCGGCGCCGCCGCCGGCGTCAGCGCCGCCCTGGACGCCGGCACCGGCCACGGCCGCGTCGACAACGCCCTGCGCAACGACGGCACCCCCGCGCTCGCCGTCCGCGCCACCACCGCCCACGGCGACATCACCGCCCGCAGCCTCTGACACCCGCCCGGACCCGACACCATCCAGGGGGAAACGCCTTGACCGCCGACACCGCACCCACCACCACCGCGAAGGCCTGGACCGGCATGGTCCCGGTCGACGACACCGCCCTGGCCGTCACCGACACCGGCGGAGACGGCCTGCCCGTGGTCTACCTCAACGGCCAGTTCGCCACCCAGGGCTACTGGCGCCGCGTCATCGGCGAACTCGGCCCGCACCTGCGGCACATCACCTACGACGAGCGGGCCCGCGGCCGCAGGTCCCGGCGCTCCGCGGACTACTCCTTCGAAGCCGCCGTCCGCGACGTCGACGCCGTCCTCGCCGCCCGCGGCGTGCGGCGGGCCCTGGCGGTGGGCTGGTCCTACGGCGCGTTCGTCGCCGCGCACTGGGCCTCCCGCAACCCGCAGCGCGCCGTCGGCGCGGTCCTGGTGGAGGGCGCCGAGCCGCACGACTGGCTCGACGAGGAAATGGAACGGCGCATCCACCGCCAGTTCCGCCTGTGGTACCCGCTCATGGTGCTGCTGCGCCCCACCGGCCTGACCCCGCGGATGACGCCCCGGCAGATGGCGCAGTGCAACATCGAGCTGGGCACGATCGGCAGCGCCGGCGCGCTGGGCCCGGTCCTGGACGCCGTCACCGTGCCGACCCGGTACGTGCTCGCCTCGGGGGCCTCGCTGGGCAGCAAGGGCGACGAGCAGGAACTGATCCGCGCGGCGGTGCCGGCGGTGACCGAGCGCAACCCGCACATCAGGCTCAGCGCGAAGGTCCCCTCCACCCACGACACGATCCTGAAGAAGGACTTCCGCGCCGTCGCCGACGCCGTCCGCGAGGTCGCCGCCCTCGACCACCCCGGCCGCCCCGACCCCGGCCCCGGCCCCGACGGCCGCTGACGCCCAACCCCCCTGACACGGCCCCACCAGTGACACTGCGTCACACCCGGTGGGGCCGGTGCCGTGCGGGACGCGGAAATGCCGGTGCGCGGCGCGGGCCCGGTGGGCACACTGATCCGATGATCATCGACCACTGGCCCCTGCAGGGGCTGCGCGTGACCTCGCCCCGCCTGGAACTGCGCCTGCCCGCCGACGACGAACTGGCCGAGGTGGCCGACGTCGCCGCCCGCGGCGTCCACCTGCCCCAGGACCGCCCCTTCCTGACGCCCTGGGGCGAGCTGCCGGCCGCCGAACGCGCCCGGCACGTGCTGCAGTTGCACTGGGCGCGGCTGGGCCGCTGGAGCGCGGAGCACTGGGAGCTGAACCTGGTCGCCTTCCACGAGGGACGCCCGGTGGGCATCCAGGACATGCGGGCCAAGGAGTTCGGCGCGCGGCGCGAGATCGTCTCCGGTTCCTGGCTCGGCCTGGAGCACCAGGGCAGGGGCCTGGGCACCGAGATGCGCGCCGCGATGCTCCACCTGGCCTTCGCGGAGCTGGGCGCGCAGTCGGCGACCTCGCTGTCCTTCGCCGACAACCACTCCTCCCTGGCCGTCTCCCGCAAGCTCGGCTACCGCGACGACGGCATCGACCGCGACGTCCTGGACGGCCGGGTGGTGGTCTCCCGGCGCCTGCGCCTGACCCCCGAGGCCTGGGCCGAGCACGCCCGCACCCCGGTCACCGTCACCGGCCTGAGCGACGGCTGCCGCGCCCTGTTCGGCCTGCCCGGCTGACTTCCCGCACGAGCGGCCGACCCGCCCGGCCACCCCCGGCGCGCGGCCACGGCCCCGCACGAGCCCGGCACCATCGGCTCCCCCACGCCGGAAGTCGGCCCTGCCGGCTTCCGGCGCGGCTCGGCGCAGGAAGCGCGCGGAGGGGGTGTCTCAGGCGGGGAGGGCGGCGGGCAGAGCGGTGAGGGTGTGCAGGACGGGGATGTCGTGCTCGGCCGGGCTGGGGTGGGTGGCGGTGCGGTCGAGCCAGAAGGGGTGGAGGCCGGCGTCCAGGGCGGCGAGGGCGTCGAGGGTGTAGTTGTCGCCGACGTGGGCGACCTGGTGCGGGGGCAGGCCGAGGCGGGCGCAGGCGGCGAGGAAGATGCCGGGGGCGGGTTTGGCTTCGCCGTGCTCGTCGGAGCAGACGATGGCGGTGTCCTCGAAGTGGTGCAGCAGGCCGGTGGCGTGGAGTTTGCGGCGCTGCTGGGCGGTGGAGGAGTTGGAGACGATGCCGAGGCGGTGGGTGGGGGCGAGGGCGGCGAGGACGGGTGCGGCGTCGGGGAAGGCCGCCTGGGCGGCGTCGCGGTGGGCGGTGTAGCCGGCGAACCAGGCGGCGGCCCTCTCGTCGGGCATGGCAGCGGTGTCCTCGCCGAGGCGGGCGAGGAAGTGGCGGGTGCGTTCGTGCTGCTGTGCGGTGAAGGTCAGTTCGCCGGACAGGAAGCGCGCGTACTGCTCCCGCGTGACCTCGCGCCACAGCGCCACGGCGGCCTGGGGGCCGGGCAGGCGGCGCAGCAGGTCGAGGTGGTGCAGGTGGGCGAGGATGCCGGCCTGTTCGGAGCCGGAGTAGTCGAACAGGGTGTCGTCGACGTCGAAGAGCACGCCTCGGATCGGCATGTGGGGGTCCTTTTGTCGGTGCCTGTTCAGGCGTCGAAGCGGATCTCGGGCCAGTGCGGGGTGGGGCCGTCCAGCAGCGGGGTGGGGACGGCGCGCAGGTGGAGGTCGAAGTAGGCGGTGAGGTAGGCGCGTTGGGCGGCGACGGCGCGGCGGGGGTCGCCGGTGCCGAGGAAGTGCTCCAGTTGGTCGGGGGGCCAGGCGAAGGCGGGCTGGCCCTGGGGGACGAGCAGTTGGAGGTCGCAGTAGGACAGGTGTCCGGAGTGGGTGAGGGTCAGGCGCCGGCGCCAGCCGGTCAGGTGCGGCCACAGGGTGTCCCACATGGTGTCGCGGGCGGGGCTGTCCCAGGCGGAGGCCATCAGCAGCAGGGGGCGGGTCTGGTCGGCGGTGGCGGCGGGGCCGAACAGGGGGCCGTCCAGGATGGCGCCGGCGCGGATGCGCGGGTCGTCGTGGAGGGCCTGGGCGGTGGTGGCGCCGCCCATGGAGTGGCCGAACATGCCGACGGCGTCGAGGTCGAGGGCGGTGTCCAGGCCGGCGGGCAGCGGGCCGCCTGCGAGGTGGTCGAGGAGGAAGCGGACGTCGGCGGCGCGGTAGGCGACGATCTCGGCGTCGGTCATCGCCTGGACGCGGGCCTTGTCGCGTACTTCCAGGCGCCGGCCGGGGAATTCGACCTCGCCGGCGTCGTAGGTGTGGTCGACGGCGGCGACGACGTGGCCGTGGGAGGCGAGTTCCTCGGCGAGGGCGGTGTTGAAGGCGCTGTCGGCGCCGGAGCCGTGGGAGTTGAGGACGACGGGGTGGCGGCGGGTGCGGTCGGCGGGGGCGTCCGGGCGGGCGTGGGTGGTGGGCCAGGTGAGGCGGGCGTCGGGGACGCCGAAGTAGGCGGCCTGGAGGTGGGCGGTCTCGGCGGGGCTCATCCACGGCGCGTACGGGCCCCGGGCGCCGTTCTCGGCGGGGTACCAGAGGCGGGCGCGCAGTTCGCGCGGGCGCGGGGTGGGGGCCCAGGCGTCGGTGCGGGCGGTGTCGGTCAGGTGGAGCAGGGTGGTGCCGACGGGGCGCGGGCCGGTGGGCGCGGGCAGCCTCAGGCGGGGCTCCCCCGCCGCGCCGGCGGGAGCGCTGGCTGGAGCGCCGGCGGGCGCGGTGTCGGCGCGTGCGGGCCCGGCGGCGGTGGCGGCGCCTGCGGCGCCCAGGGCGAGTGCGCCGAGGACGCGGCGGCGGGAGGGCGGGCGGCCGGGCTGGGGTGCGGTCATGGGCGTGGCTCCTTCGGCGGGCGGGGCGGCGGGTGCGCGTCCACCGTGCCCAGTGGGCCGGCCCGGGCGCGTCCGCCCGCGGCAGGAGCCGCCCGGGGGCGGTTACGTCCGCGGGCCTACGCCTGCGGCGCCACCCCCGCGGCCCCTCCCCCTAGGGGATCAACCGGCGGCTACGGCACGGGAGTTGCCGCGGGTTTCACCTGAGGCCAGCAGTGCGTCGAGCAGTCCGGGGAAGCGGGCGTCGAGGTCGGCGCGGCGCAGGCTGACGAAGCGGTTGCGTCCGGCGACGCGGGTGGTGGTGACGCCGGCCTCGCGCAGTACCCGCATGTGGTGGGAGACGGTCGACTTGTGGAGGTGTTCCAGGCCCAGGCCGCGCGGGTCGCAGGAGTGCTCGCCGTCGTCGGCGTAGCTGAGCAGCAGGGTCATGCGCACGGGGTCGCCGAGGGCGTGCAGGACCGTGACGAGGTCGATGTCGGCGGTGGCGGGCTGGGGAAGCCGCTCGTCGTCGCTCATGGCGCACGCTCCTCGGGGGCCGCAGGGGGAACAGGACGGTTTGACAATCATCCACCAATGCCCGAGTGTTTGGCGAGCGTCAAACTGTTGCATGTCTATCCAACAATCCTTTCGCTTGCGCCCCGGGGGGCCCTCCCGTGCCCGTACGTCTGCTCCTGCTCGCCCTCGGCACCTTCGCCATGGGCACCGACTCGATGGTCGTCGCCGGCATCCTCGGCCCGATCTCCGCCGACCTGGGGGTGTCGGTGCCGGCCGCCGGCCAGCTGGTCACCGTCTTCGCGCTCGGCTACGCGCTGCTGGCCCCGGTGCTGGCCACGCTCACCGCCCGCTGGCCGCGCCGGCGTCTGCTGCTGACCGCGCTGGCGGTGTTCAGCGCGGCCAACGCGCTCAGCGCCCTCGCCCCCTCCTACGGGCTGCTGCTGGCCACCCGCGTGCTGGCCGCGGCCGGCGCCGCCCTCTACACGCCGACCGCCAACGCGGTGGCCACCACCCTGGTCGCCCCCGAGCGGCGCGGCCGGGCGCTGGCGACGGTGCTCGGCGGGATGACGGTGGCCACCGCGCTCGGCGTGCCGCTGGGCACCTGGGTGGGGCGCGCCGACTGGCGGATGACGATGTGGCTGGTCACCGCGCTCGGCCTGGCGGCGCTGGCCGGCCTGGCGCTGCTGCTGCGCGACCTGCCCGCCCCCACCGCCGCCCCCACCCTGCGCGCTCGCCTGGCGCCGCTGGGCCGGCCCCGGGTGCTGGGCGCCGCGGCCACCACGCTGGTGTTCTTCCTCGCCTTCCAGAGCGTCTACATCTACCTGGCCACCGCCGTCTCGGGCGCCACCGGCGGCGACGCCGACCGGCTGAGCGTCGTCCTGCTGACCTGCGGCGTGATGTCGGTGGCGGGCAGCTGGCTGGGCGGGCGCCTGGTGGACCGGATCGGGGTGCGGCGGGTGCTGCTGGCCGGCTCGGCGGTGGCCGCGGGCGCGTTCGCCGCGCTGCCGTGGCTGGGGCGCAGCATGCCGGGGGCGCTGGGGTACGCGCTGGTGGTGCCGTTGGCGGGGTGGGCGGTGTCGGTGGCGCTGCCGCACCGGCTGGCGTCGATCGATCCGGTGAACGCGCCGCTGCTGATCTCGTTGAACAGCAGTGCGCTGTACCTGGGGACGGCGGCGGGGGGTGTGGCGGGGTCGGCGGCGATCGCGGTGCTGGGCGGGCGGTGGTTCCCCCTCGCGGCGGCGGGGCTGGCGCTGGTGGCGTGTGCGGTGGCGGCGGCGTCGACCCGGGACGTGCGGGCGGTGCGGGCGGCGGCGGGCCAAGGGGCGGTGCGCGCCTGAGAGGGGCGGGGGCCTGAACGGGTGGGGCCCGGAAGGGGCGGGTGCCCCGGTCCGTCGGACGGACCGGGGCACCGGGCGCGGTGGCACTCCGTGGCGGTGGCACCCGTGCGGGGCCGGTGCCCGAAACGGGCCGGTGGGGGGGTCAGCCGCGCAGGACCTCGCCGACCAGGGCGCGGGCCTCGTCCTGGACGCGGGCGAGGTGTTCGTCGCCGTGGAAGGACTCGGCGTAGATCTTGTAGACGTCCTCGGTGCCGGAGGGGCGGGCGGCGAACCAGGCGTTCTCGGTGCAGACCTTGATGCCGCCGATGAGGGCGCCGTTGCCGGGGGCCTTGGCGAGGACGGCGGTGATCTTCTCCCCGGCGATCTCGCCGGCGCCGACCCGTTCGGGGGACAGTCGGGCCAGGCGGGCCTTCTGCTCGCGGTCGGCGGGGGCGTCGACGCGTGCGTAGGAGGGGGCGCCGTGGCGCTCGGTCAGTTCGCGGTAGTGGGCGCTGGGGGTGGTGCCGGTGACGGCGGTGATCTCGGAGGCGAGCAGGGCGAGCAGGATGCCGTCCTTGTCGGTGGTCCACACCCCGCCGTCGCGGCGCAGGAAGGAGGCGCCGGCGCTCTCCTCGCCGCCGAAGCCGATCGAGCCCTCGAGGAGGCCGTCGACGAACCACTTGAAGCCGACCGGGACCTCGACCAGGGGGCGGTGGAGGTCGGCGGCGACGCGGTCGAGCATCGAGGAGGAGACGAGGGTCTTGCCGACGCCCGCGTCGCCGGGCCAGTCGGTGCGGTGGCGGTAGAGGTAGTCGACGGCGACGGCCAGGTAGTGGTTGGGGTTCATCAGGCCGCCGTCGGGGGTGACGATGCCGTGCCGGTCGGCGTCGGCGTCGTTGCCGGTGGCGATGGCGTACTCGTCCCTGCGGCCGATGAGGGAGGCCATCGCGGCCGGGGAGGAGCAGTCCATGCGGATCTTCCCGTCCCGGTCCAGCGTCATGAACCGCCAGGTCGGGTCGGTCACCGGGTTGACGACGGTCAGGTCCAGGCGGTGGGTGTCGGCGATGCGCGCCCAGTAGGCCACCGAGGCGCCGCCCAGCGGGTCGGCGCCGATGCGCAGGCCCGCGTCGCGCACCGCGTCCAGGTCCAGGACGGAGGGCAGGTCCTCGACGTAGGCGGTGAGGTAGTCGTGGCGCCCGGTGGTGGCGGCGGCCAGCGCCCGCGCGTAGGGGACCTTCTTGACGCCGCGCATGCCCTCGCGGATCAGTTCGTTGGCGCGGTCCTGGATCCAGCCGGTGGCCTGGGAGCCGGCCGGGCCGCCGCTGGGCGGGTTGTACTTGAAGCCGCCGTCGCGCGGCGGGTTGTGCGAGGGGGTGACCACGATGCCGTCGGCCAGCGCCCGGGGGCTGCGCCGGTTGTGGGCGAGGATGGCGTGCGAGACCGCCGGGGTGGGGGTGTAGCCGTCGGCGGCGTCGATCAGCACCTGCACGCCGTTGGCGGCCAGCACCTCCAGGGCGGTGACCTTGGCGGGCTCGGACAGGGCGTGGGTGTCGGCGCCGAGGAACAGCGGGCCCGCGACGCCCTGTTCGGCCCGGTACTCGCAGATCGCCTGCGTGGTCGCGGCGATGTGGTCCTGGTTGAAGGCCGCGTCCAGCGAGGAGCCGCGGTGCCCCGAGGTCCCGAACGACACCCGCTGCCCGGGCTCCTGCGGGTCCGGGTTCAGCGCGTAGTACGCCGTCACCAGCCTTGCCACGTCCACCAGGTCGCCTGGCTGCGCCGGCTGCCCGGCCCGTGCGTGTGCCATCCGTCTTCTCCCGCCGAAAGTCGGTACTCGCGATACGTCGTCGCTCCGCGCTCACCGATCGTAGCCAGAACGCGACCGTGCCCCGAACCGCGCGAGCGGCCCGGGACACCGCTCACGGGCGGGGACGGACGGGGGCGGGCAGCCTTGAGACAGCCTTGAGGCGGTCTTCAGGCGGGCTTGAGGCAGGCGCCGGAACGGGCTTTGAGGCAAGCGGCCGAAGCGGGTTTGAGGCAGGCGCCGGGCCGGGCTTGAGGCGGGCCCCCGGAAGGGGCGTCAGGCGGGCAGTTGCTGGCGGTGGGCCGCCAACTCCTCGGCGGTGGTGGTGGCGAGGAACTCCGTCACCCGGTACTCGGTCAACCCGGCCCGCACGAACGGGTCGGTGGCCACCAGCGCCTCGACGCGGGCCCGGTCCTCGCCCACCGCGATGATCACCCCGCCGTCGCGCGGCACCTTGCGCCCGGAGGCGAGGAAGGTGCCCGCCGCGTAGTGCTCCCGCAGCCACTGCACGTGCTGCGGCAGCACGGCCTCGATCGACTCCAGGTCGGCGGTGTACGTCAGCTCCAGTACGAACATGGGGCCCAGGCTAGGGCCTGCCCGCGCGGCGCCCGCCGGGAGGGTGCCGACCCCCATCCTGCCAGCTCGCGCAAGGGTCGCGGTAGGACCCAGCACACCCCGTTTTCGCCTTGCCGCGCGCGGTCGCGCGCCCGCAGACTCGTGGCTCATCCCCCGTCGCGCCCACCGCGCCGCCGCCCCTTGCGGGCGCCCGGCGCGCACGGCGTGCTGCCCGCGCACGGGCACGGGGGCCGGAGGAACGACGAAAAAGGGGGACGGGCGGATGCGCGTGCACGAGGACCTGGTGACGAGGGCGCGGGTGCGGCTGCTGCTGAGCGACCACTGGATCCTGACCGGCGAGGACGCGCTGTGGGTGTACCGGACGCTGTTCGCGGTCAGCCCGCGCGTGTACGCCCACAAGCTCGTCCACACGCTGCTGGACGCGAGCCGCTCACCGCTGGTCGCCGACCTCCCCGCGGCGCGGCTGGCCCTGCTGGAGGAGGCCGCGGCCGCGACCGCGTGGATGGACAACGACCGCGACCCGTACGCGCCGATGGTCGTGGACGCCGTGTTCCACGGCCTCGCCGCGCTGAGGGAGCAGCAGAACATCTGTGCAAGGCAGTAGGTGATCACCCGGAGGGTGCGGTACAAACGACAATCCTTTATTTGACGACTGATCGGAGAAGACCTGATATGAGCAGCTCAGGGCTGTCGCGCCGCGCCCTCCTCGCCTCCGCCGGCGCCGGGGCCGTCACCGCCGTCATCGGCTGGAACACCGCCACCGCCGCGTGGGCCACCGAAGCCGACGACGGAGCCGTACCCGACATCGCCCGACTGCCCGCCCTGGACGGCACGGTGACCCTGCAGGGCCAGGGCCTGGAACGGTTCTCCGGCGACTTCGGGCACCTGGTCACCGCCGCGCCCCGGGCGGTGCTGCGCCCCGGTTCGGTGCGCGACGTGCAACAGTTGGTCGCCTTCGCCCGCCGCCACCGCATCCCGGTGGCCGTCAACGGGCAGAGCGGGGACCTCGCGCAGCTGGGCGAGGAGGGGCTGGAGTCGCACTCCAGCTTCGGCCAGGCCAACCCGCGCGGCGGCGTGGCCATCGACGCCCGCGGCCTGTCCAAGGTCGTGTCGGTGAGCGCGGGGCGTGCCGTGGTGGAGGCCGGGGCGACGTGGGCGCAGGTGACCGAGGCGGGCCTGGCGGCGGGCTGGGTGCCGCCGGTGCTCACCGACTACCTGCACCTGTCGGTGGGCGGCACGCTGAGCGTGGGCGGCATCGGCGGCGGTGTGCAGCGCTACGGCATGCAGGTCGACAACGTGCTGGAGCTGGACGTGGTGACCGGCACCGGCGAGCTGGTGACGGCCTCCCCCACCCGCAACCGGGAGCTGTTCGAGGCGGTGCTGGCCGGCGGCGGCCAGGTCGGCGTGATCGTGCGCGTCACCCTCGCCCTGGTGAAGGTGCGCGAGCGCGCCCACGTGTTCTCGCTGTACTACGACGACCTGGACGCCTACCTCGCGGACCAGGAGAAGGTGCTGGCCCGGCGGCGCTTCGACTTCCAGGTCGGTGACGTGGTGCGCAGCGCGGACGGTTCGCGTTGGCGTTACAAGGCGGAGCTGGTGGCGTTCGCGGACGCCGGGCAGCAGGTGGACCGGGCGGCGCTGCTGGCGGGGCTCGTCCCGGTGGAGACGGAGGTGGTGGAGCAGAGCTGGCGGGAGTACGCGTACCGGGTGGACGGCTTCTCCGGGTACCTGCGGGCGGCGGGGTTCTGGGCGCTGCCCAAGCCGTGGCTGAGCGTGTTCCTGCCGGCGGCGTCGGCGCGGGCGTTCATGGCGCGGGCCGCGGAGGTGCTGACGGCGGCGGACCTGGGGGCGGGGCTGCTGCTGTTCTACCCGTACCTGCGCTCGAAGGTGCGGGCGCCGCTGGCGGTGCTGCCGGGGCAGGAGGAGGTGGGCTGGCACTTCGACCTGCTGGCGTTCCCGGGGCCGGGGGCGGACACGGCGGCGATGCTGGAGCGCAACCGGCTGCTGTACGACCTGGCGGTTCAGCTGGGCGGCAAGCGGTACCTGATCGGGGCGGTGCCGGGGATGACGCGGGCGGACTGGCAGCGTCACTACGGGGGGCTGTGGGATCGGGTGGTGGCGGCCAAGCGGCGCTGGGACCCGGCGGGGATCCTGACGCCGGGGCAGGGCATCCACGCGTCCTGACGCGCCGGCGGGCCGGCGGGCGCTGAGCCGCCGGCGCCGGTGCCCGGTTGTGTGCGCCCGGTTGTGTGTGCGCCCCTCTTCCTCGGGCGAGGAAGAGGGGCGCGTGGGGTGCTCGGCGGGTGGCCGGCGGGTGTGGTCAGCGGGTGGTGGAGGCAGTGAGGGCGGTGGCACCTTCGAGGCCGCCGGGCACGTCCTGCCAACCACCGTTCCACTGGCCGGTGTTGTAGTCGGCGTCCATCGTGTAGACGCGTCCGGTGGAGCCGAGCGCGTAGACGTGCATGGTGGTGCCGGTGACCGTGCTGGTGAGCGCCTTGAGGCCGGAGCCGCCCATCGGCACCCAGGAGCCGGACCAGCCGGCCCCGCCGTACTCCCCGTCCGTGGCGTGCAGGGCGCCGTCCGAGCCGACGATGCTCAGGTGTACCCAGTTCCCGGTGGTGGAGGCGGTGAGGGCGGTGGCGCCTTCGGCGCCGCCGGGGACGTCCTGCCAGGCGGTGCTCCACTGACCGGTGCCGTAGTCGGCGTCCATCGTGTAGACGCGCCCGGTGGAGCCCAGGGCGAAGACGTGCATGGTGTCCCCGGTGGCCGCGCTGGCGAGGGCGGTGAGGCCGGAGCCGCCCAGGGGTGCCCAGGAGCCGGACCAGCCGGGGCCCGCGTAGTCGCCGTCGGTGGCGTGAAGGGCGCCGTCCGAGCCGACGATGTTCAGGTGGATTCGGTTGCCGATGGTGGTGGCGCTCAGGGCGGTGGCGCCTTCGGCGCCGCCGGGCACCTCCTGCCAACCGCTGCTCCACTGGCCGGTGTTGTAGTCGGCGTCCATCGTGTAGACGCGTCCGGTGGAGCCGAGGGCGAAGACGTGCATGGTGGTGCCGGTGACCGCGCTGGTGAGCGCCTTGAGGCCGGAGCCGCCCAGGGGTGCCCAGGAGCCGGACCAGCCGGGGCCCGCGTAGTCGCCGTCGGTGGCGCGCAGCGCGCCGTTCGCGTCGACCGCGCTGAGGTGGACCCTGGAGGCCGGGGCGGGCGCCGGTGCGGGCGGCGTCATGGCGGCGACGATGAGCTGGGCGTCGGCGGCCTGGGGCTGGTAGGCGCCGGGGAAGGCGGAGACCTGGACCTTCTGGCAGACGGTGCCCACCGGCTGGGTCTTCCAGCTGCCGTTGGGGTAGGCGCGCAGCATCGCGTCGAGGAAGGCGTTGGTGGAGTAGGCCGGGTCGAGGCGCTCCTCGAAGCTGCCCCACCAGGTCTGCTGCTGGAAGAGGCCGACGCTGGTGTGGTCCAGGACGTTGGGGTTGTTGCGCAGTTCGGACTCGACGATGGCGGTGGTGACGGCGATGACGGCGGCCTGGTCGGGCAGGCCGCGGGCCCGGGTCGTGGCGACGATGGCGCGGGCGCAGGAGGCGCGGTAGGCGGTCATGGCGTGGGCGAGTTTGCCGGTGAGGACCGTGTTGAGGCTCGCGGCGGCGGCCGTGTCGGCGCTGGTGACGGTGCCGCAGGAGCGGTCGGGCTGCAGCGCGGCGTGGGCGGGGGTGGCGGTGAGGGCCAGGGGCGACAGGAGGGCGGCTGCGGCGAGGACGGTGGGCAGGAGCGTGCGGAGCGGCTTGGTCACGGGAGTGTGGCTCTTCCTGGGTCCGGGGCACGGATGCGGGCGGGCTCGGCGGGGTGCGGGGCGGGGGCGGGGTGCGGGCGCGGGGGCCGGGGGGGCATGTCCGGTGAGCGGCGGCCGGACACGCCCCGGCACAGGGGTGGTGGGCCGGCGGGCGGCCGGCGGGTGGTGTCAGCGGGTGGTGGAGGCGGTGAGGGCGGTGGCGCCTTCGATGCCGCCGGGAACGTCCTGCCAGGCGGTGCTCCACTGGCCGGTGTTGTAGTCGGCGTCCATGGTGTAGGCGCGCCCGGTGGAACCGAGGGCGTAGACGTGCATGGTGTTTCCGGTGACGGTGCTGGCGAGCGCCTTGAGGCCGGAGCCGCCCAGCGGCACCCACGTACCGGACCAGCCGGAGCCGCCGTACTGCCCGTCCGTGGCGTGCAGGGCGCCGTCCGAGCCGACGATGCTCAGGTGCACCCAGTTCCCCGTCGCGGAGACCGTCAGCGCGGTGGCGCCTTCCGCGCCGCCGGGGACCTCCTGCCAACCACCGCTCCACTGGCTGGAGTTGTAGTCCGCGTCCATCGTGTACACCCGCCCCGTCGAGCCCA
>NZ_JBICZE010000011.1:0-144688 GCF_043201735.1 Kitasatospora sp. NPDC048286 | reverse complement strand
CCAGCGCGTAGACGTGCATGGTGTTGCCGGTCACCGCACTGGCGAGCGCCTTGAGACCGGAACCGCCCAGCGGCGCCCAGGAACCCGACCAGCCGGAACCGCCGTACTGCCCGTCCGTGGCGTGCAGCGCACCGTCCGAGCCGACGATGCTCAGGTGCACCCAGTTCCCCGTCGCGGAGGCGGTGAGCGCGGTGGCGCCTTCCGCGCCGCCGGGGACCTCCTGCCAACCGCCGCTCCACTGGCCGGTGCTGTAGTCCGCGTCCATCGTGTACACCCGCCCCGTCGAGCCCAGCGCGTAGACGTGCATGGTGTTGCCGGTCACCGCACTGGCGAGCGCCTTGAGACCGGAACCGCCCAGCGGCGCCCAGGAACCCGACCAGCCGGGGCCGGCGTAGTTGCCGTCCGTGGCCTGGAGGCCGCCGTCCGCGCCGATCGCGCTGACGTGGACCGTCGACGGCGAGGAGGGCGTGGGGTTGGGTGCGACGTCGTCGGCGATGTTCTTGTACCGGTAGGCGGTGTAGCTGCTCATCGCGTGGCTGGAGAGCGTGGAGCCGTAGATGTTGCCGTCGGTGTTGTAGTTCGTCGGCCGGCTGCGGCTGCTCTCCTGGTAGTAGTTGAAGGTGCCCGCGGACTTGTCGCGCCAGCCGGCGAATATGACGACGTGTTCGCTGCTGTTGAGGACGTCGCCGGGGCGCAGGTCGAGCTTGCTGATCGCGGTCGAGTACGAGGGGATGCCGTACGTGGTCGGGCTGCTCGTCAGCTCCCAGGCCATGGAGACGAGGCCGGAGCAGTCCTGGCGGTAGCGGCCGCCGGTCTGGCTGTCGGACCACCAGCTGTACGGCGCCACGGTGCCGTTGGTGCTGTACGGGACCTGCTGGTCGACCCAGGCCTGGGCGCGGGCCAGGACCTGGCTGCGGGTGACCGTGCCGCCGGGGGCCGCGTTGTTGCCGAGCGTGCCGGTCGAGGTCGCGGTGTAGGAGGTGCCCTGGACGGAGTCGGCCTGGGCCGGGGCGGTGGCCAGGACCACGGAGGCCAGGCAGGCGCCGGCGAGGACGGAGGCCAGGCGTGACGTCGTCGTGGTGATGCGCATCGGTCGTCCTTCGGTGGGAAGTCGGGTGAACGGGCGGTGCGAAGCGGGATCGGTCCGGGTGCGGAGCCGGTTCGGTGCGGGTTCAGTGCGCGGAGTCGGCGGCGGGGAGCGCGGCGAGGGCGTCGAGGACGGCGGGGTCGGTGCCGGTGTCGTGGGCCGGGCCGGGGCGCTCCTGCAGTTCGTCGAATCCGAAGAGGGTGAGGACGGCGCCCTGGTGGAGCGCGTAGAGGTGGTTGGCCTGCCGCTGGTCGGCGGACATGCCGCCGACGCCGGTCCAGGTCCTGGACCACGACGCCCTGGCGTCCGCGGCCGCGGTGCGGGTCACGGTCGCGTCCTGGGGTGCCGCGTGGTCGGCCTGCAGGCGGCGGGAGGCGCCCTGGCAGGCGTCCATGCCGGCGGACACCCGGTCGAAGGCGGCGCGGGCGGCCTCGGGGGTGGCGAAGGCGAACAGCTGCTGCCCGGCCGGGTTGCGGGCCGCGCTGAGGTAGCCCTGCTGCTGCCAGGTGGTGGCGCCGGTGACGCTCGCGCACTCGTTGAGGGTGACCGTCCGGCCCTGCACGTCCTGGCTGCTCAACGGGCCGTCGGGCGTCCAGCCGAACGCCGGGGCGATGGGCAGGGCGGCCAGCGCGGCCGGCTGGACGGCGGCGGCCAGCGGGGCGCCGGCCGCGGGCGCGGGTGCGGCGGGTGCGGCGGGTGCGGCATCGGCGGGCGGCGGTGTTCCGGTGGTCGCGGTGTCCGCCGGTGTTCCGGTGGTGGCGCTCGCCGTGTCCGCGGACGGTGTCGACGCGGCGCTCGGGCCGGCGGCCGGGGTGGCATCCTTGGTGTCAACCCGGTTGCCGTCGGCAGGAGTTGAAGATCCCACCGCTCCTGCGGCGGGCGTGCCGGTACCGGTCGCGGCGGCGCAGCCGGTCAGGACGGCGGTGCACAGGGCCAGCGCGGCGGACACCGCGGTGAGGGTCGGTCGTCGGGTGCGTGCGGGCATGGCGGATCCCTGGTCGAGGAGGTCGGTGAAAGGCGAGGGGAGGTGAGGGCGGGTCGGCGCTGTCGTCCGGCCGCCCGTCCGGCCGGGCGCATCGGATCGGCGCCGGCGGCGCGCCCGGGGGCCGGTGCGGCGTTCGTCCGGGGCGGTGGTGCGAAAGGGGGCGGTGGTGCGAAGGGGGGCGGTGGTGCGAAGGGGGGCGGGCCGGGTGGCCGTCCGGGGTCGGGCGGGGGCTCAGTCCCAGCCGATGACCGTCGAGGAGGTGTCCGTGTCGGCGCGGACCGCGGCCCCGGCCGCGGCGTGCGGGAGGGCGGGGCCGGTGGCGGTGGTGGTGGTCGGGACGGCGCGGAGCATGGTGGTTCCCCCGGAGAAGCGTTTCGGTGGTGCGGGCCGCCGGCGCGGACCCGCCCGGATCGCGGGGGGAGTCGTCCTCGCCCCCGTTCCTGTGGTCACCATCCTGTGGGCCCGGGGCGGCGGGTGGAATGGCTTCGGGTTGTCACCAACGGGACTGTCAGCTTGGTGTCAGCCGGGTGTCCCGGCGGCGCGTCACCGGCGCGTCCCCGGCGTGGTCGGGGCCGTGCCGGTGTCCGGCGGCAATGCCGCGCCCGCCCGGTGCCGCTGTGCCATATTGCGGACATGGTCACGACGAAAGGGCAGGTCATGAAGTTCGCAGTCATCGGCGGCACCGGGCTGATCGGGTCGCAGGTCGTCAGGAACCTGAACGCCGCGGGTCACGAGACGGTGGCGCACTCGAAGTCCACCGGGGTCGACGTCATCAGCGGCCGGGGGCTGGACGAGGCGGTGGCCGGGGCCGACGTCGTCGTCAACCTGACGAACTCCCCGACCTTCGACGAGGCCTCCCCCGCCTTCTTCCGGACCTCGATGGACAACCTGCTGGCCGCCGCCGAGCGCGCCGGCGTCGGCCACGTCGTGATCCTGTCGATCGTCGGCACCGACCGGGTGCCGGAGCTGGACTACTACCGCGCCAAGGCGCTCCAGGAGGAGATCCTCGCGGCCGGGCCGCTGCCCTACTCGATCGTCCGGGCGACGCAGTTCATGGACTTCGTCGACGCCATCCTGTCCTGGACCGCGGAGGGCGACACCGTCCGGCTGCCCGCCACGCCGATCCAGCCGATCGCCTCCAAGGACGTCGCCGAAGCGGTGGCGCTGGTCGCGGCGGGCACCCCGCTGAACGGCATCCGCAACATCGCCGGCCCGGAGGTCTTCCCCCTGGACGAGCTGGGCCGGATCACCCTGGCCGCCAAGGGCGACCACCGCACCGTCGTCACCGACCCCACCGCCGGCATGTTCGCCGCCGTCCCGGGCGACGTCCTCACCGACCGGAACGCCCGGCTCGCCCCCACCCGCTACGCGGACTGGCTCTCCTGACCCGCCCCGCACCGACCCACGGGAACCCGGCGAGGAGCCCAGAGGGGCCGGGCGCCCGGGGAGGGACCGGGCGCCCCGGGGGGCCGTCAGAGCACGGACAGGCGCAGCCTGAACGGCGGCCCGGCCGTGCGCGGTGTCCAGCCGTTCGCCCGCGCGCGGCGGATGCCGGCGGCGACCTCCCGCGGCATGACCACCTGCGCCGGTACCGCGGCCGGGGTGCGGGCGGTGGGCCGGCCGGGTGTCACCGGGATCCGCCGGTGCGCTTCCTCTCGCCCGGCCGCACGGCGGTGGCGGCTCGCGCGGTGGGCCGGGTGGGCCGGGCGCGAAAACCGGTGGGCCGGGCGCCGTCGAGGGCCCTACGGTGTGTCCGGCAATCGCGCGGGTGCCGCACGGCGGACAGGGCGGACAGGGGCGGCGACGCGGGCTGGGACATGACGATCGAGCGGCCGGAAGGCGCCGGCGACCCGGAGTACCGGTTCAACCTCTCCGGCATGGGTCCGGCGAAGCGGGCCATGGACCGTCTCGGGATGCTGTCGCACGGCCATGAGCCGTTGCCCTGGCCGAGGATCGAGGACTTCGGCCTGACGGCCGCCGACTTCGCCGCCGAGCGCGCCGGCGAGGTGTCGCCGGCCGTGCTCGCCTTCCGGGCCGCCTCCCGGGCGGTGAGCGACTGGCAGGCCGAGCGGCCCACCGGTATCCCGGACTACAAGATCGGCGGCACCAACGACGGCTGGCTGGTGACGCCCGCCGAGATCCGTGCCGCCCTGGCCGCCCTCGCGGCGCAGCCCGCCTCGGCTCGGGCCGGGACGTTCGCCCGGACGCCGCGCTGGGAGGGGTGGGTCGACTACCTCACCCGCGCGGCGGCCCACGGCGGGTTCCGGGTCGAGTGAGCGGCCGTGGGACGGGGTGTCAGCGGGCGAGGCGGCCGAGGAGGGCGGAGGCGGCGCCGATGCCCAGGAGGGTGGCGAGGGTGAGGACGGCGAAGTCCAGGGGCAGGTGGCTGGGGGTGCCGATGAGCAGGCCGCGCAGGGCGTCGACCTGGTAGCTGAGCGGGTTGGCCTTGCTGACGGCCTGGAGCCAGCCGGGCATCAGGGCGAGGGGGTAGAGGGCGTTGGAGGCGAAGAACAGCGGCATGGTGATGGCCTGGCCGATGCCCATCAGGCGGTCGCGGGTCAGGACGATGCCGGCGATGGCCATGGACAGGCAGGAGAAGAACGCCGAGCCGAGCAGGACGACGGCCACGACGCCGGCCAGCCGCAGCGGGTTCCAGGTCATGGCGACGCCGAGGGCGGCGGCGATCAGCACCACCACGGCGGCCTGCAGGACGGCCTTCACGCCGGCGGCGAAGGCCTTGCCGGTGACGAGGGCGGCGCGCGGGGTCGGGGTGACCAGGAGTTTGGTGAGGACGCCGGAGTCCCGCTCCCAGATGATCATGATGCCGTAGAAGATCGCGATGAACATCGCGGACTGGGCGATGATGCCGGGCGCGAGGAAGTCCAGGTAGGGGATGCCGCCGGTGGGGATCGCCTTGAGGCGGGTGAAGGTCTGGCCGAAGATCAGCAGCCACAGCGCCGGCTGGATCGCCCGGGTGTAGAGCTCGGTGCGGTCGTGGCGCAGCTTCTGCAGTTCGACGGCGCACATGGCGCCGACGCGGGCGGGTACCAGGCGCCAGCCGGTGCGGGCGCGCGGGGGCACCAGCAGCAGGGACAGGTCCGGGCCCGGGTCGGCGGGTTCGGCGGACGCGGCCCGCGGTGCGGCGGGTTCAGCCGACGCGGCCTGCTGTGCGGCGGGTTCGGCGGACATCGGAGAAGTCTCCTTCGGTGGCGTCGGCCAGTTGGCGGCCGGCGAAGTGGCGGAAGACGTCGTCCAGGGTGGGGTTGTCGTGGGCGGGGTCGGTGTGGCGGACCCGGTCCTTGAGTTCGGCGGGGGTGCCGAGCGCGCGGATGCGGCCGCGGTCCATGAGGGCGATGCGGTCGCAGTGGCGGTCGGCCTCGTCCATGTAGTGGGTGGTGACCAGGACGGTCATGCCGGTGGCGGCGCGCACGGCGTCGACGCGTTCCCACACGCCGGTGCGGGCGATCGGGTCCAGGCCGATGGTGGGTTCGTCGAGGACGAGCAGGCGCGGGGCGCTGACCAGGGCCTGGGCGAGTTCGAGGCGGCGCACCATGCCGCCGGAGTAGGTGGCGGCCATCCGTTCGGCGGCGTCGGTGAGGTCGACGGCCGCCAGGGCCTGGCCGACGCGGCGGGCGCGTTCGGCGCGCGGGACGTCGAAGACGCGGGCGAACAGGGCGACGTTCTCGCGTCCGGTCAGGGCGGCGTCGGCGGACAACTGCTGGGGGACGTAGCCGAGCAGGCGCCGTACCTGCATGGGGTGACGGGTGGCGTCGTGGCCGAAGACGCGGACCATGCCGGCGCCGACGGGCAGCAGGGTGGTGATCGCGCGGATGGTGGTGGTCTTGCCGGCGCCGTTGGGGCCGAGCAGGCCGAACACCTCGCCGGTGCGCACGATCAGGTCGATGCCGTCGACGGCCCGGGTGGCCTTGCCACGGCCGTGACGGAAGACGTACGTCAGGCCCTGGCACACCACGGCGTCGGGGGCGTCGGCGCTCATCGCTCCCCCTGCCCTGGCGGGGTACGCGGGGCGCCGGACGGGGTACGCAGGACGGCCGGCGGGGTGCGCGGCGCGTCGGGTGGGATACGCGGGACGGCCGGTGGGGTGCGCAGGGCGTCGGCGACCTGCCGCAGGGCGGGCAGGGCGGCGGCCAGGGCCTCACGCTCGGCCGGCGGCAGGCCGGTGACGACGTCGCCGATGAGGACGCGGCGGCGCCGGCGCCAGTCCTCGATCCGCTCGGCCGCCTCGGGGGTGGCGTGCAGGAGGGCGGCGCGGCGGTCGGCGGGGTCGCTCTCACGGCGCAGCAGGCCCTGGGCGACGAGCTGGTTGACGAGGGTGGACACGGAGTTGCCGGCCAGGCACAGCTCGTCGGCGGCTTCGCAGACGCGCAGTGCGGGGGTGTCGTGGACCAGGCGCAGCAGTTCGATCTGGGCGCCGCGCAGGCGGGCTTCGTGTGTGGTGCTCTGGCGCAGGCGGCGGCGGACCAGGCGCTGGATGCCGACGAGGAGGGTGGAGAACTCGTCGGCCAGCGCGACGTCGAGCGTTGCGGGCTCTGTCGCGGTCATGTGGCCATTTTATCTCTGAGTGGGAGGTATTGGTCGGGTGTGCGGGGGCGGGGGGGTTCTCAGGTGGTTGTCAAGTGGCGCGCTGGCCGTGGACGAGGGCGGGCAGGGTGCGGTTGGCGAGGGCTTCGCTGGTGCGGGCGTACTGGGCGGGGGCCATGGTGTCGGGCAGTTGGCGTACGGGGACGAAGCGGGCGCCGAGCAGGCCGCTGTGGTGTCGGGGCGGGACGGTGAGGGGGGTGGTGTCGGGGACGGTGCCGCCGTCGAAGACGAGGTTGAGGCGCTGGAGGTAGCGGTCGGCGGGGGTGAAGTCGACGGCGAGGATGTCGCTCAGGCGCAGGTGGAGGCCGGTCTCGGCGTTCAGGTGGCGGGCGGCGGCCAGGTGCGGGGGCTCGTTGGGGTGGGCGGAGCCGCCCGGCAGGATCATGCCGTCCATGTAGTCGGGGTCGACGAGCAGGACGTCGCCGCGGGGGTTGCGGACGAGGACGAGGCAGCCGAGCCGGCAGACGGGGGGCTTGGCGAGCAGGCGGGGGTCTTGCATGGGGGTGGTCGCTTTCAGTCGTCGCGGTCGTGGTGGTCGTGGGTGAGGCGTTCGTAGCGCAGACCCTTGCGCAACAGGTCGACCAGGCGGACGAGGTCGAGGGGGCGTGCGGTGAGGCGCAGCAGGTAGCTGCACGTCAGGCGGCCGCCCTCCCAGTCGACTTCGAGGGTGGGGAGGCGGACGCCGCCGAGGTCGAGGACGGTGGTGAGGTCGTCCAGGACGTCGGCGGCCTGCCGGCGCTGCTCGGCGGTGGCGCGGGAGAGGATGGACATCACCGCCCCCCCGGCCGCTTGTGGACCTCGAAAGCGCGCCAGGCGCTGTAGGCGTCGCCGAAGAAGACGAAGGAGGCGAGTTCGCCGGTGGCCTGGCGCAGCCACTCCCCGGTCTGCTCGTTGCGGACCCGGTAGCGCTGGGCGTCGGTGTCGAAGCGGACGCCGTAGCCGTGGAGGCGGGGGGCTTGGTCGTGGGGCATACGAATGGAACCCTCTGCGATCGGAGTTTCACGTTCTGTGTACATCGTGGCCCGGCAAGCCCTAGCATCGGAAGCGCAAACAACTTGACTTCGAGGCTGCGTTAAGTCGGAGTACCCATGGTCAACATCAAGGAAATCGAGCCGTCGTCGAGCCCCTGGGCCCCTTTCGGCATCCAACTCCGCAACTCACGGCGGGCGAAGGGCCTCAAGCAGCACCAGCTCGCGCGCAAGTGCGGAGTCAGCGCGTCGTACGTCTCGTTCGTTGAACTTGCGCGTCGACCGCCGAGTGAAAAGTTTGCTACCAAGGCCGACGAAGTCCTGGAAACGGGCGGGACTTTGATGCTGATGTGGTGGCAGCACAAGCACACCGCGCTCGTGCCGGGTTTCCCGGAGTACGCCAACCACGAGAACCGCGCCTCAGAGGTCAGGCTGTTCTCGATCGACATCGTGTCCGGGCTGCTGCAAACCCGTGCCTACGCCGACGCCTGGGAAGCGGCGAACGTCAGGCGCGGCACTGCGACTCCCGAACAGGCCGAGGAACGGGTCAACTTCCTCATGACGCGCCAGCAACTCCTGGCCCGCACGCCGGCGCCGCTGCTTCATGCGGTTCTCGACGAAAGCTGCCTGCGCCGACCTGTCGGCGGGCCGAAGGTGATGATCGAACAGCTGCTGCACCTTGAACAGCTCGCCGCGTCTCCGAACATCCTGCTGCAGGTAGCCCCCTTCTCCCTGGGCGAGGACCGTCCGTTCACACTTCCCGTGATTCTCCTGACCATGCCCGACCGGAAGCTGCTCGGATACACGGAAACCGAGCTGCGCGGGTACCTTGATCGCGATATCAACGCTGTTCTTCCGCTTGCCAGGGGCTACGATCGGCTTCAGATCGAGGCGCTGAACCAGGCCGCGTCGGTGGAGAAGATGCGAGCGGTACGGAAGGACTATGAGGATGGATGTTGACCTGACCCACGCTGGCTGGCGAAAGAGCACCTACAGCGGCGGGTCGAACGGCTGCGTGGAGGTCGCCGACGGATTCAACGGTGTCATGCCCGTACGGGACTCCAAGGACCCCAGCGGCCCGGCCCTCCTCTTCCCCTCCGCCGCCTGGCAGTCCTTCGTCACCGCCGTCCGCACCGGCGAGTTCGACGCCGGCTGATCCCGACTGTGCGCCGCCGCCCCTGCCCGGGGCGGCGGCGCGCAGCGGTCCCACCGCCGGTCCAGCGCGAGGGGTTGATGAGCAAGTGCCGTGGCCCGACGCCCTCCAGTCCGTCCTCAAGACCGGGCACGACCGTGAAGTCCTCGCCGTCCACCCGTACCGGTCGGCCTGCCCTCGATCGGTGTGGGCGCAGTTGTTCGCCGTGGCCCGCAGCGAGATCTTCCTCGCCGGGTACACCAACTACTTCGCCTGGTTGGAGCAGCCCACCCTGCTCCGGACCCTGCGCCGCAAGGCCGAGAGCGGCTGCCGTGTCCGCTTCCTCCTCGGCGATCCCGACTCCGAAACGACACGCCGGCGGGAGCGGATCGAGGACGTGACCCTCACGGTGTCCACCCGCATCCGCATCACACTGGAGCACCTGGCCGAGCTCCCCGACACCGACGGTATCGAGGGCCGCTTCAGCTCCCCGGAGGACGGCCCGAACCACATCGGCCTGTCCGTCTTCCGTTTCGACGAACACGCCCTCGTCACCCCGCACTTGGCCCGTGCCATCGGCCACGACTCCCCGCTGATGCACCTGCGGCGCGGCGAGGAGAACGGCATGTTCGACCGTTTCGCCGAGCACATCGAGGAGCTCTGATCCCGGGGCAGCGTCATCCGCACCGGCCCCACCCCCGCATAGGAAGTCGGCCCCGCCGACTTCCTGCTCCGCAGCTCGTTCAGGAGGCAACCGCCATGAACCGCACCACCCCCACCGCCTGGCGCAAGAGCACCCACAGCGGACAGGGCGGCCAGTGCGTCGAAGTGGACGACGCGCGCCCCGGCCACGTGCGGGACAGCAAGGACCCCGACGGCCCCACCCTCGACTTCTCCCCCTCCGCCTGGCAGGCCTTCGTCACCGCCGTCCGCACCGGCGAACTCCGCACCACCTGACGGCACTTGTGCGTCGCCGCCCCGGCCCGGGGCAGCGACGCCGGAGAACCCTCCCCCGTACCGCACGGGCAGGACCCCACCTCCCCCTCCGAACACCCCGCATGAGAAGTCGACCCCGCCGACTTCCCGCTCCGCAGCCCGTCCAGGAGGGCAACCGCCATGAACCGCGGCACCCCCACCGCCTGGCGCACGAGCACCCACAGCGGGGGGCGGCGGCCGGTGCCTGGAGGTCGCCGACGCCGTCCCCGGCCTCACGCCGGTGCGTGACTCCAAGGACCCCGACGGCCCCCGCCTCGACTTCTCCCCTCCCGCCTGGCGGGCCTTCGTCACCGCCTCCCGCACCGGCGGACCCGGCGCCGCCTGACGGCACCTGCGCGTCGCCGCCCCGGGCCGGGGCGGCGACGCCGCACCCCCTCCCCCGGCGCCCCTCCGCTGCGGGCTACCGCGCGAGCTCTTGGCGGGCCGTGGCGAGGACCGCGGGGTCCAGGACGCCCGCGCCCTGGTCGAGGAGCCAGCGTTCCAGGGCCCGCCCGGGGTCCCGCAGGCGGCACGGCGGCCCGTCCGCGGCGGACACGGTCACGGCCCCGCCGCCGACGGTGATCCCGGGGGCGGCGGTGTGCGGGCCGGCGAGGACGCGCAGGCCCCGGTAGCCGAGCCCGTCGTGCGGCGGCCCGCCCCCGGCCACCGGGGCCGGGGCCGGGGCCAGTGTGCCGATCCGGTGCGCCAGTTCGTCGGCCGCGGCGTCGTCCAGGGGGAAGCGCGGGTTGGGCCGTCCGCTGTAGAGGTCCACCTCGACGACCGCCGAAGGGCCCGCGGGGCCGGTCAGTTGATCCTCTGCCGCTGGCTAAGACAGCCGTAGAAGTAGCCGCAGAAGATCGTGTAGGGCCCGCGGTCGGCGGTCTCCGGGTCGTAGATCACGTTCCCGCTGTTGTCGTAGTTGCGGGCCGCCGTCCCGCCCGGCTTGTGGCCCCAGAAGCCCTCCTTCTGCTTGCGGTACCAGTGGTAGTCGCCGCCGCCGGGGATGACGACCAGGGCGACCAGCGGGCGCGGCGCCTCACTGTCGGGGAAGCAGTCGAACCGGTGGTGCATGCCGTCGCACAGCGCCGCGCGGGCCACTTCGTCACAGGTGATCTGGGTGTACATGTTGCCGCAGCCGCGGCCGGGCTGCGCGAAGGTGTTCGTGCGCCAGTTGCTGGCGTAGTTGTAGCAGTTGTTGTTGTACAGGGTGGTCGTGTCGTTGTTCCAGAACCCGGGGTTGAACGCCCCGACCTCGATCGTGCAGGTGACCGCCGGCTCCTCCTGCTGCCCGCCGCCGGCCGGGGCGACCCGGTCCTTCAGGGAGGTGCGGGCGCCGCTCGCCAGCTGTTCGAGCAGGAACTGGCGGAAGGACGCGTCGAGGGGCAGCGAGGGCCCGGCGTGCGTGGCGGGGCCCTGGCCCCAGTCCGCGACGGTGGCCAGCCGCTCGGCGACCTCGGCGCCGCGCCCGGCGGGCGCCTGCGGGCCCGCGGGCAGGTACAGGCGGGAGTCGACGTCGAAGTCGTGGGCGAGTTCGTCGTCGAAGGTCTCCAGCCAGAAGCCGCGCAGGCCCAGGGGGCCGGCGGGCGGTTCGGCGGAGCGCGGGTCGGTGAACAGTGTCCGGTCCCGCGTCAGCTCCCGCAGGGCGGTGCGGGCCTGTGCCGTGTCGGTGATGTCCGCGACGGGGTTGGGGCGGCCGGAGTAGACGTCCGCGGTGATTCTCAGCATGTGTCCGCTCTCCATGGACGAGGAGTGGCTGGGGTGGGGGGGTTCGGGCGCCGGCGGGCCGGTCCGCCACCGCAGGGGCCCGTCCCGACGCGGGGCCAGGACGACGGCGACGCCACGGCGTGCGCCACGGGGTGCGCCGCCCGGCCCGGTGCGGCCGTTTCTACACGCCCCCGCGGAGGCCGGAACCCCGCCGCGCGGCGGCGGCGACCGGATGTCGTCCCAGCGGTTCAACGCCACCCGCACGTCGCACACCCCGGCCCCGACACCCCCGGCACCCCCGGCACCCCCGGCGCAGCGGGCCAGGGCAAGCGGGCAGCGCGGGCGACACAGCGGGCAGGGGCAAGCGGGCTGCGCGGGCAACGCAGCGGGCAGGGGCAAGCGGCGGGCCGGGGCCGGTGGCAGGCCCGTCCGCGGGCCGGGGGGCGGGTTCGGCGCCGGGCGGGCCCGGTGCCGTTACAGGCCCGCCCGCGTCAGCAACCGTTCCATGTGCTCGACGGGCAGGAACGGCGAGGCGGCGGCGGCCTGCGCGACACGCGGGGAAGGGTCGGCGAGCAGGTCCAGCAGCGCCGGCAGGGGCAGGTTGCGGTGGGGGGCGACGGCCAGGCGCACGCGCTCCTCGGGGTCGCGGGCCAGCTGTTCGGCGAGGTGCGCGGGCAGGCCGGGGTCGCGGGGCGCGAGGGAGCGCAGCCGGGGCACGGGGTCGGTGGCGAAGCGGCGCAGGGTCTGCGGGGGGAAGGTGAGGACCTGCGCCTTGTCCCACCAGAAGGTGAACTTGTCGGCGCGCGGGCGGTAGCGGCGTTCGATGTCCTCGGCGGTCGCGGGGTCGACCAGGTGCGGGGCGGTGTGCGCCATGGTGAGGCGTACGGTCTCCTCCTCGTCGCGGAGCAGGCGGGCCACCGCGTCGGCGGGCAGGGCCGTGCTGAGGGCCGCGCAGGCCCGGAAGGCGACGTAGGGCGAGTCGACGTGCGGCAGCGGGTCGTCGGTGACCCAGGCCAGGCCCAGGGTCCTCAACTCCGTGCTGGCGGCGGTGTCTTCGACCCAGCGCAGGAACGTCTCGTCGTCGGCGTCGAGGGCCGGCTCGGCCGCCGCGTGCGCGAACGCGACCTGGGCGTGGATCCGCGCCCGCAGGTGCTCCGGCGTGTCGGGCCGGGCGAAGACCTTCACCCGCACGCTCAGGGCCGGATCGTCGGCGAGGGCCTCGCGCACGGCCGGCGGCAGGTCGGGGTGGCGGGCGAGTTCGGCGCGCACCGCGCTGTCCGGGTCGTCGGCCAGGCGCCGCAGCAGGTGCGTGTCGAGGACGGCGTGGACGACGGCGCCGGCCCGGGTCACCGGGTCCGCCAGCAGCGCCGGCAGCAGGTCCGCGGGCGGCACCGGGTGCGGCAGGCGCGCGTAGTACGTCGAGCAGGCGGCGGCGCGGACGGCGGCCTCGGGATCGGTCAGCAGGATGCGGCGCACCGTCTCCGGGGCCTGCGTCCAGTACTTGGCCAGCGCGGCCCGTACGGCCGGTTCGGGGTCGGCGGCCAGACGCGCGCGCAGGTCGGGCGGCGTGGCGTCCTGCTGGGCCAGGTACTCGCGGACCGTCGGGTGGGGATCGCCGACGAGCCGCTCCAGCACCTGCCGGGGCGCGCTCGCGGCGCGGCGGGCGAGCGCGGCGCGGACCCCCTCGTCCCGGTGGTCGGCCAGGACCAGGCGGAACCGGTGCGGCAGGCGGTCGTTGAGCGCCAGGCCGCGCAGCAGCCACGGGTCGTCGGTCGCGATGATCTCGGCGACCGTGTCCTCGGTGAGGTCCGGGCGGCCCGCGACCTTCCCCAGGCCGTTGCGCCTGGCGATCAGCCGCCGCACCAGGGCGGCGGGCAGGGCCGGGTTCACCGCCAGTGCGTTCACCAGCCGGTCGAGGTGGGCCGGGGTCGGGGCCGGGGTCGGGGCGTCGGCGTCCATGCGGGCCAGGATGCCAGGCGCGCTCCGGGACGGGGGCACCGGGCCCGGCCCCGGCGGGGACGGGCCCGGCGTCCGCCCGTCCGCGACGACCCCTGGACCCGGCGACCCCTGGGCCCGGGCGGCGCCGGGCGGCGGGGATTCCCGCGCCCTGGCGGACGGCCGACCACCGGCCTTCGACAAGACCGCCCAGCGGGGAGCGGAACGCCGTCGAACGGGTACTTCTCCCGGTCGAAGCAACTGTCCGCGCCGTGGCAACCCGGCCGGACGACCGACGGCCCGCCACCAGGCCGCAGCCATCATCGCGGCTCCGATCCTCCGGCCCGGGACGGGCGACCGATCGCCGGGCTCAGTCCGAATCGAACCACACCAGCACGGCCGGGCCGTCCGGCGTGAGCACCGGCACCCAGGCCTCATCGGCCTCACGGATCCGGCTCCCGTCCAGACACACAGGACGCGGCTCCTCGACCGTCCCGTCACATGCCCGGTAACGGACGGCTCCGACGATCCCGCGGAGCCTGTCCCGCTCGTCATCGGGCCACGCGTAGTCCCAGGTGCCGACCCCACGGAAGTGCTTCTCGAACAGCTCGCGCAACGCGCCCGGCTCATCAGGGCCGAACAGCGGCACCAGAAAGCCCTCGACCTGCCCCTGCCGACAGGCGGCTTGCGCCGTACTGCTGCTGATAGAACACCCCCGTCCTCGCCCCGACCACCGCATACAGCCAGCCACCGGCACTCACACCGTCAGGATCGAGGAAGACGAAGCGCCGAGAACTCATGGCCGCGGTCTTCCGGGCTGCCCACCACAAGCCCAACGACAATGTCCACCCGCACGATCGATGACGGGACACGGCCTCGGGCTGCGCCGGCGTGGACGGCCGACGGCACGGGACGTACCCGCCCGCACCGGCCCGCACCGGCCACCGGGCGCCGGGTGATCGGACGGGCGGGCGGTCGGACGGTCGGTTGGTCGGACGGACGGGCGGACGGGCGGACGGACGGGCGGGCGGACGGACGGGCGGGCGGACGGGCGGGCGGTCGGTCGGTCGGCGGTCGGGCCGCGCCGGCGATCCGCCCGGCCCCGGCGTCGCGCCATGCGGACGGCGCACGCACGAGCGGGCCGGCGGCCCGGGGCGCGTCACGCCGGCTTTTCGGGAACCGCGGGCGGCACCCGCTCCGCGGGCCGCCGGCGGCGAGGGCACGGCCGACGGCCGCGACGAGTCCGCCCCCGGTGCGCCCACGGTGACGTCCGTGCTGCCCGGCCGCCACCCGCACCGGGGCGCGGCCGGGCGGGCGGCCCCACGGGTGGCCCCGCGGGCGAAGCCGCCCCGGGCCGCGGCCGGCGCCGTACCCGGCGAAGCCGGGGGCGTGTCGTGGTGGCCCGTGCGGGCGTCGAAGGCCGCGATCGCCTCCCCCTGGTCTGCCGGATCCCGCGGCGCGGTCCGCCCCCCTCCCCGGCTGCGGGCTCACCGACCGGGTCGCGGGTTCCACTCCCGGATCCGCGCCCCGACGGCACCACCACCCGCCGACACCCCGACACGGGCACGGGCGCGGGCACGGGCGCTTCGCGCGCGACCGGCCGGCGCACCCGCGGCGGGGCCGGCCCTGGACAGGCGGGCCGGGGGCGGTGGAGGATCCGGGCATGCCGTGTGACGAACCGTTGTCCGGGGAAGAGCCGACCGCGCTCGAGCGGCGTACGGGGGCCGCGGCGCCGGGACCGCGGGCAGGCCGGCCCGGGAGCCGACGGGCGGGCGGCGGCGCGGTCGGCGCGGTCGGCGGTGGTGAGTCGTTCGTCGAGCTGGGCGGGCGCCGGTTCGCGTACCTGGACTTCGGCGGCGACGGGCCGCCCGTACTCGCCCTGCACGGACACTTCGGGCGGGGCCGCATCTTCGCGCCGCTGGCCGCCGCGCTCGCCGGCCGCTACCGGGTGGTGGCGCTGGACCAGCGCGGACACGGACTGTCCGACAACGGCGGCGAGTTCACCCTCCCCCACTACGCGGACGACGCGGCGGCGTTCCTCGACACGCTCGGCCTCGCGCCCGCCGCGCTCCTGGGCCACTCGATGGGCGGCGCGGTCGCCTTCCACCTCGCTCACCGCCGCCCCGACCTCGTCCCCGCCCTGGTCGTCGCCGACACGACGACACTCAACCACGAGCCCGAGACCCGGCCCGTCCTGGACGTGACCGGCTGGCCCCGCCGCACCCGCACCCGCCGGGCCCTGGAAGAAGCGCTGGCCGAACACGGCGTCCCCACCGGCTACTTCATGGACAGCGCGGCCGAGTTCGACGACGGCTGGGGCTTCCTCTTCGACACCGCCGACATGACGGCCTCCCAGGAACACCTCACCGGAGACCTGAGCGCCGTGTGGAACGCCACCCGCCAACCCGCGCTGCTCCTGCGCGCCGGCGACAGTTTCCTGCTCACCCCCGCCACCGCCCGACGGATGGCCACCGAGCGGCCGAACACCCGCCTCGTGGAGATCCCGGACAGCGGACACTGGCTGTACGCGGACGCCCCCCAGGCGTTCGCCCACCACGTCCGTGCCTTCCTCGACCACCTCCCCCGCACCCGGCCCACCCCGGCCCCCTGACACCCCGTACGGCGGACCGGCCCAGGCGAACCGACAGGACCCGCCGACCTGCCTGTACTGCGGACCGTTGCCCGCCCGGCTTCCCCTGCCGGCCGAGGTCACTCCCCAGGCCACCCGTCCCCGGACCTCACGGAACGCGCCCCCTGGGGAGACCGCCGACACCGTCCGGGCGCAGGCCCTTTGGCGGGCTGCGGCCGAGGGCCGGCTCGTCCAGGAACACGTTGCGTCACCCCCCGCCTCCCCACCGGCACAAACAGGCCGGCGCCGTGGCACGACCCCGCCTCGACGCCGTCGACGGACGCATCACCTCCGCCATCGCCCGCACCAGCCACGCCGAGCGGCACAACATCGCCGGCTCCGCCCTGCCCCGCCCCCTCTACCTGTTGCAGGACACCCGACGGCCGGTCACTCGCCCGCGAAACCGATGCTGCTCAGGTAGTGCACCCCCGACTCGTCAGGCCGGTCGCCGCCGAGCGAGATGCTCCGGCCTCCGAAGAACCGGTGCTGGGGACGCCCGCGGCGGCGACGCCGGCCGGCCCCAACACGGCGGCGGCCGCCGTGGCCACGGGCACCGCGACACGAACGGTACGCAGAAGGAAGGACATGAGAGACACGCTCCTCAACCGGGGACCAAGGTTTCCTCTCTGCACCATCGAACCCCTTCCGAGTCCGGCACGGGCACTACCCCGATCGGCCGCAGCCCCACCACCCGTACCTCGCCCGACCGGCGACAACACGGATCGCCCCTCACCGACCCGTGAAGGGCGATCCGTGTCTCCGGACAACAAGACAGCCGGCCGACCCGACACAGTGTCGGATCGACCGGCCGCATCGGGTCGGACGACCGCCCAGGGGGTCGTCACCGCGCCGCCCGGGGGCCCGCGGCGAACAGCCACCGCACAGCCCACCGCACAGCCCACCGGACAGCCACCGGGCGGGCAGCGGGCGGGCAGCGGGCGGGCGGTGACGGTCCACGCCCCCGGTACCACCACCCGCGCACCGGCGACACCGCGGCGCCGTGACGACACCGGGGGCGTCGGGACGTCGGGACGTCGGGACGTCGGGGGCACAGTGGTGCGCGTCGGCCGGCAGGGCCCGTCAGGCGCGGGCGGGCTCCCCCACGCCGACCGCGCGCAGGGCGCGGGCGGTGGTCTCCCGGTGCTCGCCGACCGGGGCGACGTAGTCGAGGACGGCACGCGCGGCGTCCTCGCCCAGGGTGCGGGTGATCACCCAGGTGGCGAGGTACTGGGAGGCCAGGCAGCCGCCCGCGGTGGCGATGTTGCCCTCGGCGTGGAACGGCGCGTCGGGCACGGTGACACCGAGGGCCTTGAGGAAGGGCCGGGTCGTCGGGTCGGTACAGGCCGGCATGGAACCCAGCAGCCCCAGATGGGCCAGCACCAGCGCGCCGGAGCACTGGGAGCCGATCAGCTGCCGGGCGGGGTCCAGCGGCAGCCGGGCGAGCAACGGGGCGTCGGCGACCACGTCGCGGGTCCGCACCCCACTGCCGATCAGCACGACGTCGGCCTCGGCGACGAACTCGATCGGACGCTGCCCGGCGACCTGGACACCGTTCATCGAGGTGACCTGCGGCGTCGGTGTGGTGATGAAGGCCTCCAGACCGTCGTTGCGGCAACGGTTGATCAGTGCGGAGGCGATGAAACTGTCGAGTTCGTTGAACCCGTCGAAGGTGACCACGGCGACCTGTGCCATCACTGCTCCCTCATACGGCGTCACATGTCCGGCCCCCAGTGTGCCGCGCCCCGCAGCCGAGGCACGACGACGCCGGGGCGGGGCCGCGGCCGCGACGGCACCGGGCCGGGCCAGGGGCGGGGCGGGGCCGAGGCCGCGACGGCACCGGGCCGGGGACGGGTGGTGCCGGGGACGGGTGGTGCCGGGGACGGGCGGTGCCGGGGGCGGGTGTGACTGGTCGAGATCGTTGTCACTTGGCCGCGGTAGTTGTCACTGGCTGCGCCGGTTCGCCGGCTGCGATCTGTGACTCGGCAGGCTAACTGTCGTGTCAGCGCGGATTCTGTCGTCCAGGGTCAGCGTCGATCTCGTCGGCGAGGGGAACCGTGACACGTTAGGAGCTGTCCGGCCGATCATTGGTGGCGCGCTCTGGCTGTTGCTTGAGGCGCCTGTGGCGGCGGCCTGAAGTCGATTGCCAGAGATCTGCTGCCGCGCGACCATCGTCGGATGGATACGGGTGAGGGTCGGAAGCTGGTTCGGGTTGTACAGACGTGTTCTGCCTACCCGTCGCAGTGGGACGCCTGGACGGCAGACGGCCAGTACCTGTACCTCCGATACCGGCATGGTGAGGGCTGCGTCGAGTGGCACCCTGGGCCTGAGGATGATGCCGACACGCCGGACTCGTGGAACGAGGGCCTCTCGGGGCTCCTCGTCGAATGGGACGACGGCACCGACGGCGGTGTCATCAGCCTTGAGGACTTCCTCGCAGCAGCGGGTTTGGTGCTGGCGCCGGGTGCCTCGGTGAGCTGAGGCTTCTTCGAAGTTGGCGACAACTTGCTTGCCGAACGATCAGCCAGCCGTCAGATCCCTCGCCGATTCAGCGACAGTTGTCATGCTGACCCGACCACAGAACCGCACGCCGAGCACCGCTCCTGGCGACAAGTAGCGTGCTGAGTCACACGATCATGCTGGGATGGCCCACGACATCCTGTTCTTCCTCGCTGCCGACGACAAAGCTGCAGCTGCCACGCGCCTGCGGGGACCTGGTGCGGCCTTCGAGTCCGTGAGCTGCCGCTTCATCGATCCGGACACGGCCATTGCCGAGTGGGACATGTACTTCGAGGAGCCCTCGGCAGAGGCCCCCTCGTCTGAGCAGCTGTACGCGTGGCGGCCATGGCCGGAGTGGGTCGTTCCTCCCTTGAACGATGGCGTTGAGGTGATTGCTCTACCGAAGCGACTGACCCATGCGCTGGCCAAAGCGAGCCTCGCCGAACTCGAGGAGCTCGCCGATCGCTGGACCGTGCGGCTCTGGTCCGAGGACGGGGACGAGATGACGGACGACGATCTCCTGGCGGTCCTCCAAGGCGTTGCCCGGCTCGCGGCGTCAGCGGTGCACACCGGTGGCGGCCTCTACAGCTGGAGCTTCCGACCGTCCCTCCTGCAGGAACGTTCGCGGTTGTGACAGTTAGAACGACCAGACAGTGACAACTACAGCGACCGCAACTGCCCAAAACCCCAGGCCGGCTGCTGCCCTCAGTGACAACTATCTCGACCAGTCACAGCGGGCGGGGCCGGGCCGGGGGCGGACGGTGCCGAGGCCGCGACGGCGCCGGGCCGGGGACGGGACGGCACGTGAGCGGGGTGGGGCGGTGCCGAGGGCGCGACGGGGCCGGGGGTTCAGGCGGCGACGAAGCGGCGGTGGCCGTCGGCGGCGAGGATGCGGCCGAAGCGCATACCGGGCAGGTGGGCGGCGACGAGGAGGTCGTCGGTGTCGGCCGCCCGGTCGGCGATGCGGTTGCGCACCGCCGAGGCGGCGGCAGGGTCGACGTCCCAGACGACCTGCCAGTCCCGTTCACCGAACTGGACGACGGAGTGCACGACGTCCCCGAGCAGCAGGGCCCGGCGCCCGCCACCGGACAGCACGTAGACGGTGGTACCCGGGGTGTGGCCGGGCAGGTGGAGAGCATCGATACCGGGAGCGAGGGTGAAGTCGGTGTCGAACAGCTCCAACCGGCCCTCGACGGGGCTGAGTTTGGCGACGGCTTCGGGGGTCGCGGCGTCACCGGTGACGAAGTGCTGCCAGTCGGCGCGGTGGGCGCGGTAGACGGCGTTGGGGAAGACGGGCCGGCCCTCGACGCTGGCCCAGCCGACGTGATCGAAGTGGAGGTGGGTGAAGACGACATCGGTCACGTCGCCGGGGGCGGTGCCGTGGGCGGCGAGCGAGTCCAGCAGGGCGCCCCCGCGGTAACGGCCGTCGTCGTGCGGGCCGACCCCGGCGTCGACCAGCACCGTACGCTCACCACCGCGCACCAGGAAGGCGCCGAGCGGCAGGGTGAGGGTACCGTCGGGTCCGAGGTGGTGGCGGTGGCAGGCCCACGGATCGTCGACGCCGGGACGGGTGAGGATGTCGGCGGCCCTCTCGGTGCCCGTTCCGTCCATGACCGCCAGAACCTCGATGTCACCGATCCTCATCCGCGCGCCCTCCCGTGACCGTACGTCGATGGGCCCGCCGCACACGCGGGCTCTCGACGGCAACCACCCCGGGCGGCACGGGATTCCCCCCGGCACCCGAAAACCGCAGGGCCACCTCACCTCACCCTGCCCCTCCCCTCCCCTGCCCTGCCCGTCCCCGTTCGCAGCGGGTCGTTCGCGGCGGGTCGTTCGCGGCGGGTCGCACGCCCCCACCGCGGGGCGGGGGCGCGCTCGCGGATGCCACGGCGGGGGCGGGCGACTTCACCCACCGGACCGAACACCGGGAGGGCCAGGCGATCGGCCCTGGTAGCGTCATGTGCGTGAAGTCGCGCGCACCGCGCGGTCTTTGACCATCGAACGGACGGGGGTCGAGTGTTGGGAAGGGGTGGTGGGTGTGGGACGGGCACGCGTGGCGGCGCGGGTGATCGTGCACCCTGGTGTGGAGGACGTGAGCGTCCAGCAGGTGCTGGAGGCACTCGCTGATCCGGCCCGCAGGACGGTGGTGCGCACACTCGCGCACTCCGGAGCCGACCTCAGCTGCGGCTCCTTCGACCTGCCGGTGGGACGTTCGACCTCCAGCCACCACTTCAGCGTGCTGCGCCAGGCGGGCGTACTGCGCCAGTACTACGTGGGCACCACCAAGATGAACGCGCTGCGCGCCGAGGAGTTGGAACGGCGCTTCCCCGGCCTGCTGTCGGCGGTGGTGGCCGCCGCGGACGCGGAAGCACGCCAGGCCTCGGGAGCGACCCGGGCCCCGGGGGCGTGAGAGCGACCCGGGCCCCGGGAGGGGGCGTGAGGGCGGGTCAGTCGCGGACGGTGAGGACGATCTTGCCGATCCGGGTGCCGGATTCGAGGTGACGGTGGGCTTCGGCGACGGCGTCCAGGCCCTCGAAGACGCGGTCGATGACGGGGGTGAACGAGCCGTCGGCCAGGCCCGCGGTGACGAACGCGTGGGCACGGCGCAGGCGTTCGTCGTCGCGGGTCACCTCGTGCATGCTGAAGAAGCGGCTGGTGACGGGGGCGAAGGTGTCCTGGCCGGGCAGCGGGGTGTCGCGCGGGTCGAGGCGGCCGTAGACGATCAGGCGTCCGCCGGGGGCGAGGGTTCGCGCGAGGGCGAGGACGCCGGGTCCGGCGACGGGGTCGAAGACGGTGCGCACACCGCGTCCGGCGGTCACGGCCTCGACGCGGGCGAGGAGGTCTTCCTCGCCGGTGACGACGACAGCGGCGGCGCCGGCGTCCAGCAGGTGCCGGGCCTTGGCGCGGGTGCGGGTGGTGGCGATGGGGTGGACTCCCAGGCGGCGGGCGGTACGGATGGCGGCCAGGCCCACGCCGGAGGCGGCGGCGGTGATCAACACGTGGTCGCCCGGGCGCAGGTGGCCGTCCTCGGCGAGCGCGCCGTAGGCGGTGAGGTAGGGCATCCACACGGCGGCGCCCTGGACGGGCGTGAGGTGTTCGGGGTGGGGGACGGCGGCACGGGCGGGAACCAGGACGTGGGTGCCGTAGACGCCGTAGTCGTTCTGGGAGAACGCGGGCACCGTGTCGACGCGCTGGCCGGGCACGAAGGCGGTGACACCCTCGCCGACGGCCTCCACCGTGCCCGAGGCCTCGTAGCCGAGGGTGGCGGGCAGGCGCGGCTGCTCCAGGTAGGTACCGGCACGGAAGAGGGCCTCGGCACGGTTGAGACCGATCGCGGCGACACGCAGACGCAACTCACCGGGCCCGGGCTCGGGCAGGACACACTCACACACGGCCAGCACCTCCGGCCCCCCGACGCTCTCGAAGACAACAGTCCTGGGCATGACGAGCCCCTCCCCCTGGTACGTACGACCGGCGACGCGGATCCACGCCCAGCCAACCCGGACACACCCCACCTGTCAAACTTCGACAACCGTCGGAACAAGGGACTTCAGGCAACGGCTGCACGGAAGTTGACGTATCGTCAGCATCGCCCGGGGCCCCGGCAGGCCGCGTGCGGCAGGCCGGGGACCGGGCGGGTCCAGGTGGAGGCCGGGTACGGCGGACCGGGGACCGGGTACGGCGGGCCGGGGACCGGGTACGGCGGGCCGGGGACCGGCGCGGGCGTGCGGCAGGCCGGGGACCGGCGCGGGCGTGCGGCAGGCCGGGGACCGGCGCGGGCGTGCGGCGGGCCGGGGACCGGGCGGGTCCAGGTGGAGGCCGGGTGGGCGCGTACGGCAGGCCAGGGACCGGGCAGGGGCCCCGGCAGGCCGGGGGCCGGGCGGGGACCAGGGCCCGGGGCCCGGGCGGGTCCGGGTACGGCGGGCCGAGTGGGCGCGTACGGCAGACCGGCACCGCCCGCCAACGCATCGGTGTCCTGCCCTCCCTCCTGCGCGACGGCCCCCTTCCACGAACCCCGGCGCCCCTGGGAAGGCCGTCGCCCGAACCAGCCCACGGCCGTTCGGCCCACATCACCACCACGTGTCCCCGGCCCACGCCGAAACCTCCGCCGCTCCCCGACAGACAACCGCCATGCGAATCCCGGGCAAGCCGCCCACGGGCCGCCAGGACGCCCCCCACACCGTCCGATCCCGCGAGCGCGTCGCGCACCCCGACCCACATCCAGTCGGCACGGCCGTCATCGGCCCCGGCAACCGCGAGAGCAACCAGCCGCACCACGGCCACCGCCCCCACCCCGGCCACAGCCTCAGCCGTCCGCCGAGTCACCGCCGTGTCCGCGGCATCCGGCAACAGAATCACCAACGCCTCCGCAGCCCCAGGAACACCGGCGAAGGAAGCAAGGCCACACCCGGCAGCAACACGCCGCGACCACGAAGAAGACGAAGCCTGCACCACAACCACCCGCAACCCACTCCCCTCACCGACACAACCAGACACCCCCACGCCCCACCAAGAAGACCGAACCCGGACCGAAACCACCCACACGCTCGACGAAGAAACACAGAAGCACCCCGGCAGCAGGAATCAGGCACAGGCAGGCAGTGGCGCGGGCCGTGAACGGTGGCGCGGGCAGGCGGCAGCGCGGCCCCATCCGGACGGGGCCGCACCCGACAACGGTTTGGCCACTGACAGGAGTCAACTCCCCCGAGAACGCCACCGCCACCGCCCGGGCCCCCACCACCGGACCAACCGCCACCGCCTCCCCCACACCCCCACGCCGTCCCCGGGCTCGAGAAGGAAACGAGACAAAGCCGGCAGGCAACCGGGACGGGACGGGCCCCGCCCCGGCTGCCGGATCCGGCTGGCGCGCTCGGGTACCGGCAGAGGTCGACAAAGGCCGGCCGGACCGCCACCCACACCACCACCCAAACCCCTACGACCGGCCGCCCCCAGCCCCCGGACACCCGTACACGCCACGCCCCCACGCCCGGACAGGCGGCGGGGCGCAGCACGGGGTGCGCAGCACGGGGTGCGCAGCACGGGGTGCGCAGCACGGGGTGCGCAGCACGGGGTGCGCAGCACGGGGTGCGCAGCACCGGGGGTGCGGGACGGGGGGTGCGGGACGGGGGGCGCGGCACGGGGGCCCCGGGCCGGGGGCCCTGCTGCGGACGGGCCGGAATAGCCCGCTGCCGATGCGTGGCACCATCCCGGTCTTCGACCGGCCACTCCCGCAGGCGCCGCCGCCACCGGTCGTGGCGTCACCGCCGGCTGGCCGGCCTTCAGCGGCTGCGGACCGGGCGGCGCGCGTGTCATGGCCCCGCGCGCGGGGCAGGACGCGGCGCGGGGCGGGGGCGTGCTTCCGGGGCCGGGGCCGGGGTGTGTTTCCGCTTCCTGTGGCTGGGGGTGGTCGGGGTGTCGGAGGGGGTCGGCGGCGCTGCCGTCCGTGGCCGCGTCACCGTCCGGGCCGGGACGCGCGGACTGCTCTCGGCCACCGTGCCGGCCGGGGGGTGAGGCAGGGTCGGGGCCGGGGTGGGTCAGGGGGTGGGGGCGGGGCGGGTCTCGTGCGGGGTGTCCTGCCGCGGGCGGGTCTCGTGCGGGCGGGGGTGGCCGGGGCCGAGGCGGCGGCGCAGGAGGACGGTGGCGAGGGCGGCGGCGGCCAGGGCGGCGCCGACCAGGGGCAGGTGGCGGGGGCCGGCGGTGGTGACGACGGTTCCGCCGAGGGCGGTGCCGAGGGTGATGCCGAGGTTGGAGAAGGAGATGAAGAGGCTGTTGCCGAACTCGGGGGCGTCGGTGGCGTCGCGGGCGAGCCAGGACTGGGCGACGGCGAGGCCGCCGCAGTGGACGGCGCCCCAGAGCAGGACGGTGGCGAGCATGGGAGCGCGGTGGGGGCCGGCGGCGTCGACCAGGAGGTAGAGGGCCAGACACAGGAGCGGGTAGGCGGTGACGGTGCGCAGCGGGTGGCGTTCCAGCAGGCGGCCGTAGACGGGGTTGCCGGCGGTCATGACGACACCGAAGGCCATCAGGGCGGGGCCGGTGAGGGAGGTGTCGAGACCGGTGACGTGTTCGAGGTATTCGGCGATGTAGCCGTAGCCGCTGAACATCGCGGCGAACAGGAGGGTGACAGCGGCGACGGCCAGCCACAGGCGGGGGCGGCGCAGGATGCCCAACTGTCCTCGGTAGGTGGGGTGCTGGGTCTCGGGCAGGTCGGGGAAACAGGTAAGGACGGCGGCGCAGGCGAGGAGGTCGAGAGCGGCGGTGCTCCAGAACGCGGCGGGCAGGCCGAGGTGGTCGGCGAGGTAGGAGGTGAGGGGAACGCCGAACGCGAAGCCGGCGCTGACGCCGGCGAAGACGGTGGTCGCGGCACGGGCACTGCGGCCGGGCGGGGCCAGGCGGGTGGCGGCAGTGAGAGCGAGAGCGAAGAAGACCGGATGGAACAGGGCGGGCAGGACCCGGAAAGCGAGGACGAGCGGGAAGGAGTCACTGAGCGCGTAGAGCGCATTGGAGGCGGCGAAGACGGCAAGTGCCGCCGCCAGGACGGTCTTGCGGCGCAGACGGGAAGCAAGGAGCACACCGGCGGGACCGGTGACGGCGACGGTGAGCGCGAACACGCCGACCAGCCAACCCGCGGTGGCGGGAGCCACCTGCAGGCGCCGGGCCATGGCGGGCAGGACCCCGACGACACCCATCTCGGTCGTGATGATGCCGAACACACCCAAAGCCAGGACGGGCACGGCCAAAGCGGTACGGGCAGGAGCGGTACGGGGCACGACAACAACCTCCAACAGATACACAAATCTAGATAACTGGATACATGAACGAAAGAAGAAACTGGGGACGCCGAACGGGCACCCCCCACCAGGAGAGGAGACAGTGCAGGAACGGGTGATACGGGAGGGGACGGCGCGAGGAAGCAGTGCGGGAGCGGGTGACGCAAGGAGACGGCGCGGGAGTCGGCGGCGAGAGCGGGTGACGCAAGGGAGGTGATGCGCGAGCGGGTGGCACGAAGGGGCGCGGGAGTCGATAACACAGGGGAATGGCGTGCCGGGGGTGGTGCGAGGGGGTGTCAGAGTTCGTCGCGCACGTACGCGGCGAAAGCGGCGATGGTCTCCTCGTTGCGCCGGTAGAACGTCCACTTGCCGACACGCTCGGACACCAGCAGCCCTGCCTCACGCAGGATCTGCAGATACCCGGAGACCACCGACTGGGCCAGCCCGGAACGCTCACAGAAGTCGGTGACACACACCCCGATATGGAAACCGACACCGCGCTCACGGTAGTACGCCTCGTCGAAATAGCGTTCGGGCGTCCTGAGCCAGCGCAGGAACTCCGCACGCGCCGGATTGGCAAGCGCCTTGTGCACGGCCAGCGGATCCAGATCCACCACACACGCCCCTTCCGGCGACCGGCCACCACCCCGACCCTCGGGACGTATCTAATATTCTGGATACGACCCGAGGTGTCAAGACAGACCCCGACGACACAGCACCCCCCGCAGGACGGAGCGAGAACGGAACACGGACCGGCCGGACAAGCCGGACCGGACAGACCCCCCGTGGACGCCACCCAGGACAACGCCGGCCAACGACCCGACCCCGGACACCGACAGCCGGGGCCTGGGGCCGACAGGGCCCGGACACGGGCACCTGACACACACATCACCCACAGCACAGCAGACGACGGCAACCCCCGCCGCCGACGAGGACGAGGACCGCGACACACCCCGACAGCACGACACCGCACCGAACCCCGGGACCGACCCAGTACCGCCGCACCGCCCGAACGGAACCACAACAAACCGGCCCCACCCGACAAAACGCGACCACCCCCCTCCCCACGAACCCCGGCACACCGCACGCCGACACACGCACAGGACCCCGCCCCGACCACCAACGAAGACACCACCCGAACCGGACCCCCACCACAAACCCCCTGACAGGCCGGACCCAAGCCAACCCGCGACGACGCGACGCGCCGGCCCGACCGGGACCAGACAGCAGACGGAGTCCGCCGACACCTCCCGCACACCGCCACCAGACGCACCCCCACCACAGGCAAGCGGTGACGCACCCAGGGCGGCCGGGGCGCAGCGGCACGCAGGACGCCAGGCAGACAGGCGGACAGACAGACGGGGCGCAGCAACGCGCGGCAGGCCAGGTGAGCCAGGCACAGCAGTGAACGAGACACCAAGCGGACGAGCGGGGTCCGCCGACACCTCCACACACCGCCGTCAGCCCCGCCCCCGGCCCGGGCAAGCGGCGGCGCGCCCAGGCAGGACGGGGCGCAGCGACCCTCGGCAGGCCTGACGGACAGGCGGGCGGGTCGGCGGGGCACGGCGGCGACGGGCTGACGGGAGGACAGGCGCCCGGGGCGCGGTCGGCAGGCAGGGCCACGGCGGCGGACGGGCGAATGGGCGGGCGTGCGGGCGGGAGGGGCGGGGTGCGCGCCGGGTGGCGTGCGGCCCGGGAGCGCGGGCAGGCGGGTGGTGCGGTGACACGCCGGGCGTTCACCCTCACGAGTGATTGTGACACTACGAACACGGGCGGACACTCTGGGTATCCGGAGGGCTCATGGGAGCCCTCCCGGCACAAGGAGGGCCGTCATGGCCGCAGCCGAACCCACCGCCTCCCAGGTCCCGCAGATCACCGGCGCCCTGCAGTCCACCGACACGGAGCAGCGCCTCGCCGACATCGGCGGCAACGTCGGCGCCGTGTGGCGGGGCTGGGTGTTCTGGAGCCCGGGCAACGGGACGTTCAACCTGCAGATCTCGTGGAACGTCATCGGGATCAACTCCACCGTCGTCATCACGGCCTCGGAGATCGACGCCAACGGCAACCGGTTCGTCGGTGCCGCGCCGTTCCAGGTCTCGAGCATCGCCCCCGGCAACGGCGTCGTCACCTTCAAGATCAACATCGGCTGGAACAGCCCCCTCCCGATGCGCACCGACATCCTCGTCTTCAACTGACCACACCCACCCCCACCCACACCCGGCCACCACCCTCACCCCGCCACCCGCGGACCACCCGCACACGGCGGGGTGAACACCTCCCCCGAACACCGGACACCGGCGCGCCGGACACAGGGGGCAGGCGCCGGCACCGGCACCGGGGACAGAAGGGCAGGCACGGGGACCGGCGGGAACCGGCGCCGGCACCCGACACGGACACCGAAGCGGGCACAGGGGCGGGCACCGGCCGCCGGACACAGAGGGTGCCGTGCGCTCAGACCGGGCCGAGGACCCCGACCTGAACGGGACCGCGCACAACCACATCCACAGCGACACCCGTGGCCGCTGTGGTGGACCAGCCGGCTGTGGTGGACCAGCCGGCCGTGCAGGGCGTGCAGGCCGTGCAGGGCGTACTCCAGCGCGGTGAGCACGAGGTCGGCATCCGCCCGTTCGGAGGTGTGCCAGCCCACGATCCGGCGGAAGAAGGCGTCGCGGGTCGTGGCCGGCCACCACGGCCCCTCGCCGGTCGGGACCAGCGAGATGTCGGCCACCCACAGCCGGTCCGGCGCGACGGCGGTGAAGTCGCGCCGCACCAGGTCCGGGGCGAGGCCGGCTGCCGGGTCACGGCCGGTGAAGGAGCGGGACCGGCGCCATCGATACCCGCCCGGAGCCCCGGGCTCTCACCCTCACGACCGGGGTCTGGCCGATTCGGCCCCAGGTTCCGGCGCGCGGCGGAGTCATCGACTGCTCGGCTTCGTCCTCGAAGATGATCCAGGCCCCGCGCTCCGCCGCGGTGCTCTTACCCGCAGGTGCGGGGAGAGGACTAAGACTCTGATGCGCACGGTCCTGTTCGATTCTGTCGACTTGTGGAGGAACTTGTGCGTTTGCGCTCAGGCGCACCGCCCCGGCGCCTCGCCGCCCACTCACCGCGCTCGCCCTGCTCACGGGCGGCGGCGCCCTCGCTGCCGGGCTCCAACTCGCGACCGCCGCACCGGCGATGGTCGTCGAGAACGGGCTCGCCGGAGGGGCGGCAGCCCGGTCAGTCGGTCGCGTTGCGGTACTTGCGTACCGCCAGCCAGGAGAACAGCACCGTGATCAGCAGTGACCAGAGCGCGGACGCCACGATCGGATGCTGCATCGGCCAGACGCGCGCGCCGTCGGCCCCGGGGTTGCCGAACAGGTTCCGGCAGGCCTGGACGGTGGCGCTGAACGGGTTCCAGTAGGCGATCGTCTGCAGCCACTTCGGCATGGTGTCCACCGGTACGAAGGCGTTGGAGAGAAACGTGAGCGGGAAAAGCCAGATCAGGCCGGCCGAACTGGCGGCCTCCGGGCTGCGCACCGACAGACCGATCAGCGCCCCGATCCAGGAGAAGGCGTAGCCCAGCGCGAGCAGCAGCAGGAAGGCACCCAGTGCCCGGAGCACCCCGCGGTGCGCCCCCCAGCCCACCAGCATCGCCACGATCGCCAGCACCAGCAGGGTGAAGGCGCTCTGCGCCAGATCGGCCAGAGTCCGCCCGGCGAGCACCGCCGAGCGTGTCATGGGCAGCGAGCGGAAGCGGTCCATCAGGCCCTTGGTCATGTCCTCCGCGATGCCGGCGGAGGCCCCCTCCACCGCGAAGGTGACCGTCTGGGCGAAGATCCCGGCCATCAGGAACTCGTGGTAGCCGCCGCCCGGTACGTTGATTGCGCCGCCCAGCACGTACGAGAAGAGCAGCACGAACATCACCGGCTGCAGCAGCCCGAGGATCACGATCTCGGGGATCCGGGTCATCCGGCGAAGGTTCCGCTGGGCGATCACCCAGGAATCGCGTGCCATCTGGACGACTCCGCCGCGCGGGTGCGGGATCGCTTGTCCCCTCATCACGGTGTCGACCACGGTCAGGCCTCCTTGCCAGGGACGGTCTCCCCGGCTGTGTGGCCGGTGAGGAAGAGGAAGACGTCGTCGAGGGTGGGCCTGCGCAGGCCGATGTCGTCGATGAGGATGCCCCGCCCGTCCAGCTCGCGGATGACGTCGGCGAGTACCCGGGCACCCCCGTCCACCGGCACGGCGATCCGCCGGGTGTGCTGCTCCACACTGGGCCGGCCCTTGCCGTACGGGGTGAGCGCCGCGACGGCCGCACCGATCAGCTCGCGCTGGTGGACCACCACTTCCACCCGTTCGCCGCCGATCCTGGCCTTGAGGTCGTCGGCGGAGCCGCGTGCGATCACCCGGCCGCGGTCGACCACGGCGATGTCGTGAGCGAGTCGGTCGGCCTCCTCCAGGTGCTGGGTGGTGAGCAGCAGGGTGGTGCCCTCCGCCACCAGCATCTCGATGACCTCCCACAGCGCCAGCCGGTTGCGCGGGTCCAGACCGGTGGTGGGTTCGTCGAGGAACATCACCGGGGGTCGCACCACCAGCGCCGCCGCCAGGTCGAGCCGGCGGCGCATGCCGCCGGAGTAGGTCCTGGCCAGCCGGTCGGCCGCCTCGGCGAGGTTGAACCACTCCAGCAGCTCCCGGGCGCGCGCCTTGGCGGCCCTGGTCCGCATCTGGTAGAGCCGGCCGACCATCTGGAGGTTCTCCCGGCCGGTGAGGTACTCGTCGACCGCCGCGTACTGGCCGCACAGACCCATCAGACTGCGAACCCGGGCCGGGTGCCTGAGCACGTCCACGCCCGCCACGTAAGCGCTGCCGGCGTCGGGCCGCAGCAAAGTGGTGAGCACCCGTACCGTGGTGCTCTTGCCCGAGCCGTTGGGGCCGAGCAGGCCCAGTACCGTCCCCTCCGGCACGTCCAGATCGACCCCGTCCAGGGCCCGTACGTCGCCGAAGGTCTTCACCAGGCCCTCGGCTCGGATGGCCGCCCTCATTCGCCTCCTCCTTCTCCCGGTGAACCACCTGACGGCCGGCGCTGACAGGACCTCTCATTCTGCTTTCCGGCGGGGAGCGCCCCGGTAGCCCACGCGCTGGCGGGCCCCGTGTTCGCAGTGGCCCGTCCGGCAGCCCGCCCGGATGCGAGCCACCCGGGTGTGGTGGAAGTCTGGGAGAGGGGCCGGGGCGGCCGAGCCGCCGGGTTCCCGAAGGCCGCGTGCACCGGCCGAGGGCGGCTGCGGTGCCGCACGGACCTGCGGCGGTCGCGCGCCGGCCGGTCGGAGGTGACTCCGTCGGCTCGTCCTCCGCACCACGATCAACACCGTCGACACCGGACGCGTTTTCTGTCGGCCCCTGCCGAATCGAGGCGGTACCAGTGGATCTCAGGATGTCGGTCGAAGACCGGGAGGAATTCCTCGCCGGAGTGCACGTGGGGATCCTGGGGGTGGACGATCCACGCGACGGCGGTGGGCCGTTACTGCTCCCGGTCTGGTACTCCTACCGGCCCGGCGGGCTGGTGACGGTCCAGACCGGGCGGGAAACGCTGAAGGCCCGGCTCATCCGCGGGGCGGGCCGGTTCAGCCTGTGCACGCAGAACGAGACGCCACCGTACCGGTACGTCAGCGTGGAGGGGCCCGTGGTGGCCGTCGAGGACCCGGTCCCGCCGGCCGAACACGAGGAACTGGCCCACCGGTACCTGGACCCGGACACGGCGACGGCGTACCTGGCGGCCAACCGCCGGCAACTGGCCGACAACCTCCTCATCCGCATGAGGCCCGAAAGATGGCGGACCGCCGACTTCGCGGCCTTCGCCGAGGAGTTCGAGCATTAGCTGCTCGTGCCACCCGGACATGCAGCAGAGAGCGGGACATTCCGATGAACACCCGCGCGACAGCGCACCAGGCGGTGGACCAGGACGCCGGGAAGGCGGGCTATCCGCGCGACCGCTGTCTCCACGAGCTGTTCGACGCCCGGGCGGCACACGGCCCGCAGGCCACCGCCTGCACACAGCACGGCCGCGACATCAGCTACGGCGAGCTGAGGATCCGATCCGACGCGCTGGCCACCCGGCTGCACGACTCCGGTGTGCGGCACGGCGACATGGTCGGAGTGTGCGGGGTACGGTGCCCGGAAGCGCTGGTCGCCTTCCTGGGAATCCTCAAGACCGGCGCGGCGTACGTCCCGCTCGACGACGCCTTACCGCCGGCACGGCTGCAGGCGATGGCTGAGGACGCGGGGGTGCACACCGTCGTCATGCTGCCCGGCAGCGCCCGCCGCATCCGGCGCGTGCGCACCCGTGTCGAACTGGGCGGCCCGGCACCGGCCGTACCCGGGGCCGCCGTACCGCGGCCCCGGGTACGGCCCACCGACTGCGCCTATGTGATGTTCACCTCCGGCTCGACCGGCCGCCCCAAACCGGTGGCGATCCCGCACCGCGGAGTCGTGCGGCTGGCGGTCTCCGACCTGGTCGGCCAGCGACCTCGGCCCGGTGAGCGGGTGCTGCACGCCTACGGCCTCTCCTCGGACGCCTCCACGATCGAGATCTGGCCCGCGCTGCTCGCCGGCGCCTGCATCGTGATCGCCTCCCAGGAGGAACTGCTGTCACCGGCCGCCCTGGAGTCACTGCTGCGCTCGGAACACGTCGCCGTCGCCTATCTGACCACCGGGGTGTTCCACCTCGTCGCCCGCACCATGCCGTCGGCACTGCGGTCCCTGCGGTTCGCCTCGGCCGGCGGTGAGGCGATGGACCCGGAGCTGGCCCGCGCGGTACTGGCGGCCTGCCCGGGCACCGCCGTGGTCAACTTCTACGGCCCGACCGAGAACACCGTCGTCTCCACCGCACACCTGGTACACGACCTGCCGCCCGAGGTGACGGCCGTGCCGATCGGCCGCCCGCTGGAGAACTCCACCTGCCAGGTACTGCGTGCGGACGGCACCCCCGCCGGCACCGGCGAGGAAGGCGAACTCCTCGTCGGCGGAGACGGGCTCGCACTGGGATACCTCGGCGACCCCGAGCTGACCGCGGAGCGCTTCGTCGACAACCCCGTCGAGCCCGGTACACGCCTCTACCGCACGGGCGACCGGGTACTCCGGCGCGCGGACGGCGCACTGGAGTACCGGGCCCGGATCGACAGGCAGATCAAACTGCGCGGGCACCGCATCGAACCGGAGGAGATAGAGACCCGGCTGCGGGCGGACGACGCGGTGGGCGAGGCCGTCGTCGAACGGGACGGCGACGCACTGATCGGGTACGTGACACCGGCTCGCCCCGGCCAGGCGCTGCCCCTGGACCGCATCCACAACTCCCTCGCCACCTGGCTGCCCGCCGCCGCGGTACCCGCGCGGCTGGTCGAACTCGCACAGTTCCCGGTCACCGCCGGAGGCAAGGTCGACCGTCACCGGCTGCGCAGGCCGGCGGCGACCGAAACCGCCGCCACCCCGGCAGCGGCGGACGGCCCCGGGCCCGGTGGTCCGCAGGACACAGTGGCGCAGGTGTGGCAGGTGGTACTGGGCGTGCACCCGGCACCGGGCGACAGCTTCTTCGCCATCGGCGGCGACTCCCTGCTCGCAGCCGAGGCCGTCACCCGTACGCTGACCGCCTTCGACCTCGACGCCCGGCACGGCCGCACCCTGGTCCACAGCCTGCTGCGATCCCCCGCGCTGGAGGACTTCACCGCCGCCGTCGTTGCCATCAGGGACCGGCCCGGCAAGGCGAGCGCCGACACGGGACCGGTGGACTTCCGCGCCGAAGCACAACTGGGCTTCACCCTGCCGGCGCAACGCGGATCGGCCCCCGACTGGCGGCACCCCGGGGAGGTGCTGCTCACCGGCGCCTCCGGCTTCGTCGGCGCGTTCCTGCTGGCCGCGCTGCTGCGCCGCACCGATGCCCGGGTGCACTGTCCGGTTCGAAGCCGGGACGGTGCCCACGCCCGGCAGAAGGTGGCGCTGACCTCGGCCCGCTTCGACCTCGCCACCGTCGAAGCCGCCGACCGCGTCGTGTGCTTCCCCGCCGACCTCGCCGAGCCCGGCCTCGGTCTGGAACCAGGCCGCGCCGACGAGCTCGCCGACACCCTCGACCTGGTGATCCACGCGGCCGCGCAGGTCAACTTCCTCTACCCGTACGAGGCGCTGCGCCGCACCAACGTGGAAGGCACCAGGGAGATCGTCCGGCTGGCGGCCGGGCGCGGTGTACCGCTGCACTTCCTCTCCACCATCGCGGTGCTGGCCGGCTTCGGAACCGCCGGTGTACGGCACGTCGACGAGGACCTGCCGCTCGACCACGCCGACCGGCTCACCATGGGCTACGCCGAGAGCAAGTGGGTCGCCGAAGAGGTGCTGCGCAACGCCGCGGACCAAGGCCTGCCGGTGGCGGTCTACCGGCCGTACGAGATCACCGGCGACCGGCACACCGGCGCCTGCAACACCGACACCGCGATCTGCTCGCTGTTCAAGACGATCAGCGAGACCGGGCTGGCCCCCGACATCCCGCTGCCGCTGGACTTCGTTCCGGTGGACTACCTCGCCGACGCGGTGGTGCACATCGCCACGGGGCACCGCACCACCCGCCGGACCTACCACCTGACCAATCCCCGCGCGGCGAGCCTGCACGACATGCTCGACCGGATGGACGCGGGTGGTCACCGGATCAGCCGGCTCCCCTACGAGGAGTGGGTGGGCGAACTCGTCCGCCATGTCGCGCAGCACCCCACGAGCCCCACGGCCCCGTTCGTCTCCCTGTGTGTGGACCGCTGCAAGCAGGCGGACATGTCCGTCAAGGAGATGTACTTCGAGGGCACCTTCCCGACCGTCGGACGGGCCAACGTCGAGCGCGACCTGGCCGCCGCGGGCCTGCACTGCCCTCCGGTCGACGCGGAGCTGCTGGACCGCTACCTGGAGTACTTCTACGCCACCGGCTACATCGAGCGCCCGTGACCGCAGCACCCTCGCGAGCCGCACCCTCGGAAGAGGAGCGAGCATGACCTCACAGCCGACCAGTGCGCCGGTACCCGGCCCCGAGCCGGACGTACTGGAGTTCCCGCTCCCGCCGCCGGGCACCATGGGGCCGCCCGAGGAGTGCGCACGGCTACGCGAAAGCCGCCGCATGGCCAGGGTCGGGCTACCGATGGACGCCACCGCCTGGTACGCCACCCGGTACGAGGACGTCCGGGAGCTGCTCGCGGACCCCCGGCTGATCCGGCCGAGCATCAACGACTGGCCGCCCCGCCCCGGGCAGGCCGCGGACGGCGGGCCGCGCCTGATCACCATGGCGGAACTGGACGGCCCCCGGCACGTGGCGCTGCGCAGGGCCATGGCTTCGGCGTTCAGCTTCCGAGCCGTCCGGGACCGGCTGGCGCGCATCCGTGAACTCGCCGAGCACCTGCTGGAGGAGGTCGAGGCGGACGGTCACCCCGGCGACCTGGTCGCCGGATTCACCGAACCGTTCCCGCTGCTCGTGCTGTGCGACCTGGTGGGCATCCCCTACCAGGACCGGGACTGGTTCCTTCCGGTGCTGGACGCGGCCCTCGACGGCATGGTGACCTCCGAGGAGGCGAACAGGGTCACCGGCCTGCTGCGCGAGTACACGGCCGAGCTGATCGCACGGAAGCGGAGCCGACCCGGTGACGACGTCCTGACCCGGTTGGTCGGCCAGTGCGACGGCGGAGCGCTGACCCATGACGAGGTGACGGCCTTCGGGCTGTCCATGCTCACCGTCGGGTTCGGCATCAGCGGCTTCTTCCTGGCCGACTCGGTGCACACCCTGTTGGAGAGGCCAGAGCTGTGGGCCCGCCTGCGCGACCACCGCGACCTCATACCCGTGGCGGTGGAGGAGATGCTGCGTTACATGCCGGTGATGAACGGCACCGTGTTGCTGCTGGCCACCGAGGACATCGAGGCAGGCGGGCAGAGCATCCGCGAGGGCGACGCCGTCATCCCCGTACTGGCCTCCGCCAACCGTGACGGGAGTGTGTTCGCCGACGCCGCCCGGTTCGACCCGTGCCGCGCGGACAACCCGCACCTCACCTTCGGCCGGGGAGCCCACAACTGCGTCGGCGCCCACCTGGCACGCGCCGAACTGACCGTCGGACTGGAGGCGTTGTTCGACCGCTTCCCCCGGCTGCGCCCGGCCGACGGGCGCGAACCCCTCTGGGACGACCAGTCCGTCACCAAGTCACCACTGACGCTCCCGGTCAGCTGGTGAACCGGCCCGCAGGCCCCTCGCACCCGGTCGGGCCCAGTCGACCGGGCGCCCGCGCCCGGTCGCACACGAGAAGGGGAGGTCCAGCCGTGAACACCACGCCGGAACCTGTCGTCGACGTGCCCGTCATCGACCTGCCCCTCCCGCCGCCGGGCACGATGGGGCCACCCGAGGAGTACGGCCGGCTGCGCCAGGAGTGCCCGCTGGCGAAGGTCCGGCTGCCGATCGGTGCCACCGCCTGGTACGCCACCCGGTACGACGACGTCAAGGAACTGATCGCCGACTCCCGGCTGATCCGGCCGACCATCAACGACTGGCCGCCCCGCCCCGGTCGGGCCCCCGGTGACGAGCCGGGCCTGATCACGATGATGGAACTGGAAGGCCCCCGGCACGCCGCCCTGCGCAGGGCGTTGAGCGAGCCGTTCAGCGTCCGGTCCATCCGGAGCAGGCTGCCGAACCTCCGGCAGTCGGCCGACCGGTTGCTCGATGCGTTCGTCGGCGGCGACCAGCCCGGCGACCTGGTCGTCCGGTTCCTGGAGCCCTTTCCCGTCATGGTGATGTGCGACCTGGTGGGCATCCCCTACGACGACAGCCGGTACTTCCTGCCCAAGGCGGACGCCGCGCTCGGGGCCCTGCTCACCCTGGAGGAGGGCCGCGAGGCCACCTCCCGATTGCGCGCGTACATCACCTCGCTGCTCGACGGGAAGCGGCGTGAGCCCGATGACGACGTGCTCACCGAACTGGTCCGCGAGTGCGAGCACGGCACGCTGGACCATGAGAGCGCGGTGAGCTTCGGGCTCTCCATGCTGGTCGCCGGATACCGCACGAGCACCATGTTCCTGGCCGACGCCGTGCTGACCCTGCTGACCGTGCCCGGCGAGTACGCACGTCTGCGCGACAACCGCGACCTCATGCCCGGTGCGGTGGAGGAACTGCTGCGCTATGTACCGGTGATGAACGGCGTCGTCGTCCTCCAGGCCGTCGAGGACATCGAGCTGCACGGCCGGACGATCCGCGCCGGCGACGCCGTGCTGCCCGTACTCGCCTCCGCCAACCGCGACGGAAGTGTGTTCGCCGACGGCGACCGGCTCGACCTGTGCCGCGCGGACAACCCGCACCTCACCTTCGGCCGCGGAGCGCACAACTGCATCGGCTCCCACCTGGCACGGGCCCAGATGACCGTGTGCCTGGAGGCGCTGTTCGACCGGCTCCCCGACCTGCGCCTGGCCGAAGGCTGCCAGCCCATCTGGGAGGACGGGTCACCGAGCAAGTCACCCATCACTCTGCCCGTCAGCTGGAGCGCCCCGAGTCCGCCGCGTAGGCGGCAGCCCTGGTGATGTCCCGTCGCTTCGGCAATGCCGGCGGGGAGACCGCGTCAGTTGTTCACGTCGAACACAGCGGTGACGGGCGCGGCCCCACCGAAGCTCCGCCGCCGGCAATGGTGCAGGGCCACATTTCGCCCATCACTCACCCATCACGTCAGCCTGGTCCGCCCCCGAGGAGGTGCGTGCCGTCAGGCTCGCGGGGCGGGCGTCGGCGCCGGACCGGGCTTCGGGGCCGGGCCGGGAACGAACAGCACCGCGAGCAGGGCCGCCACCGCCAACAGCCCGGCCGTGACGACGAACGCACGGTCGTAGCCGGCCGCGAGCGCCTCCAGCGGCTCGTGTCCCTCACGTGCCACGCTGCGGGTCGCGGCCACCGCGAGCGAGGAGAGCACGGCCAGGCCGATGCTGCCGCCGCACTGGCGCCCGGCGTTGAGCAGCCCGCTGACCAGTCCGGCCTCGTGCGGGGCCACGCCCGAGGTGCCCATCGCCGTGTTGGCGACCATGCAGATCCCGACGCCGGTGCTGGTGACCACGCACGGGCCCACGAACGCGCTCAGGTAGCCGGAGTCGACGCCGAGTCCGCTGAACCAGAGCATTCCGAGGCCCGCCAGCAGCAGTCCGGCGGTGAGCGTGGCCCGCGCCCCGAAGCGGGCACCAATGCGGCCGGCCGCCATGCTGCCGGCCATCACGCCCGCGCAGAACGGCAGGAAGGCCGCACCGGCCGCGAGCGGGCCGTAGTGCAGGACATTCTGGAGGTGCAGCGAGCAGAAGTAGAAGCCCACCAGCATCGCCGCCCCGAGCAGGGTGACGATCACGCTCGCGGTCCATGCCGTCCGGGCCCTCAGCACACCGAGCCGGACGATCGGCGCGGAGGCGAAGCGGGCCTCCCAGCAGAGGAACGCGATGCCGACGAGCGCGGCGGCCCCGAGGGTGGCCAGGGTCCGTGCCGAGGTCCACGGGTGCCGGTCGGTCTCCATCAGCCCGTAGACCAGTGCGCACATCGCCCCGGTCCCGAGCACCGCACCGACCAGGTCGAGCCTGCCCGTGCGCGCCGGCCGGACGGTGGCGACCGAACGGACGGCCAGGACGCCGGCCACCAGCACCAGCGGGACGTTGACGAAGAACACCCACCGCCAGTCGAGCAGGTCCGTGAGCACGCCGCCGAGCAGGACGCCCAGCGCGCTGCCCGCCGCCGTCACCATCGACCAGACGCCCAGGGCCCTGGCCCTGGCCGTCCCCTCGGCGAAGGTGACCATGATGAGGGTGAGGCTGATGGGCGCGAGGAGCGCGGCGGCCACGCCCTGCCCGGCCCTGGCGGCGATCAGCTGCGCGGGGGTCTGCGCGAATCCGCCGAGCACGGAGGCGAGCCCGAACAGTGCCAGACCGGCCAGCAGCGCGCGGCGGTGTCCCACCAGGTCGGCCACCCGGCCGCCCAGGAGCAGCAGTCCGCCGAAGGCGAGCGCGTAGGCGTTGACGACCCAGGGCAGGGCGCTGTCGGCGAATCCCAGGGCGCGGCCCATCGCGGGCAGGGCGATGTTCACGATGCTCGCGTCGAGCGTCACGACCAGTTGGCACAGGCTCGCCGTGGCGAGCACCAGGCCGGCGCGGGGATCGGAGCGGCCGGCGCGGGGACCGGAGCGGCCGGGGCGCGGACCGGGACGGCCGGGGCCGTCCGGGGCGGCTCCGGAGCGCCTCCCGGCCCCGGAGCACCTCCCGGGCGCGGTCGTCGACGATGCGGGAACGGTTGATCCGGGCACGGCCACCTCCAGATGCGAACAGTGTTCGCGTAAGGTAAGCCTTACTTTATTGGTCTCGCAAGCCCCGCAGGTGAAGGCCGGTCCGGCGGCGTGGCAGGATGACGAGATGGCAGAACGAGGAACGACGATCGACCGCGGCCGCTACGGCCCCCGGCGCCCGCGTCCGGGACTGACCACGGACGCCGTCGTCGCCGCCGCGCGCCGACTCATCGAGCGGGACGGCATCGACGCGCTCACCATGCGGGCCGTGGCCACCGAACTCGACACCGCCGCCGCCTCGCTGTACCGGCACGTCGCCGACCGCGACAGCCTTCTGCTCGCCGTCCTCGACGAGATCGCCGACGGGATGCCCGTGGACGTCCCGGGTGACTCCCCCACCGCCAGGCTTCTCCACCGGCTCCTCGACGCCCACGACTTCCTCGCCGGGCACGTCTGGGTCCTGCACGTCCTCATCCGCGGTGAACTCGCTTCCGAGCGGGCCCTGCCCTTCACCGACGCCTGCCTGGCCGACCTGATGGCCGCCGGGCTCCGGCCCCCGCAGGCGGCAGCCGCCCACCGCTCCTGCTGGCAGCTCCTGGTCGGGGAACTCCTCTCCGAACACCCCGTCAGCCGCCCGCGCGAGCCCAGTCAGCGGACCGCCGCGCTCGCCGCCGCCGACTCGCGGACCCTCCCCGCCCTGGTGCTCTCCCGCACCGCAGCCCCCTACCTGGGCCCGGGCGCCCACTGCGCCGAACTGCGCCCGGCCCTGGCAGCGCTGATCGACGGCCTGGTGTCCCGGGCCGACTCCGCGCGGTAGCCGCACCCGAGCAGTAGCCGAGCGGGCAGGCCCCCGGACGGGGACCGGCCAGGAGAGTTCGCCGAGCGGGTTCATCTCCTGTACGTCGACCAGCCGGTGGCGAACCGGTCCATGAGGGGCATCGTCTTCGGAGGTTCCGGCGACGACGGTGCCCTCGTCCACGAAGGCGTCGGCGCCGTCAGGCGCGCCGCCGCGCGTACCGAGGCCGCCGTCTGCGGGGCCCGCGGAGACCGGACGGCGATCCGGGCGAACGGCGAGGGCCGGCGCAGGTCGACCTGGACGACGCCGCCGGCACGCGTGCGCAGCGCGAGGAAGTCCCGCCCGCCGGGATGCCGCCAGACTCCCAGGCACAGCGTGTCGGGAATCAGCAGTCCCCGCTCCCTGAAGCCGCGGAACACCCGCCACGGGTCCCGGAGGACCGCCACGTCCTCGACCGCCGTCAGCGGCACCCGGACCGGCGCGGTCCCGGTCACCAGCCGCTCCCACCAGGAGAGCCGGAGCACCAGGTCACCGCCCTCGACGGTCAGCTCAGCCATCGCCTCGCGCCCCTCCCGTCGGACGGCTCCCCGCTCGGGCGACCGCGGGTGGGCGTCCGCGCTCCGGGCGGGGCGGCGCGCCCTCGGGGGTGTACGGCGGGTCCGCCGGCGTGCCGTCCCGGGAGGAGTACTCCCACTCCCGCCCGTCGTCGTGGTGGTAGTGCCGGATGTCGTAGCCGGTGCTCCACTGGCGCCGGCGGTGGCCGCAAGTGAACTCCGTGCGTTCCAGGGCGAGTTCGGTGATCAAGGCCGAGGCCTCCTTCCTCGGTGGCCGGGCCCGGCCTTCCTCGGTGGCCGGTCCCGGCGGCGGGCGCAATCCGGGCCGACCGGGACAGTGCACGTGGCCGCGTGGACGCCGGCGGGCCCGCGCCGGTGGTCAGGGTTCGCGGGCGTGGCAGGACTCGGTGTCCGTGGCGGTCAGTGTCTCCGCCGGGCCAGCCATTCGGCGAGCACGGCGGCCTGGCTGTGGTCCGCGTCCTTGGTGGCGGTCAGCAGCGTGAGCTTGTCGTGGGCGGCGAGGTCGCGCAGGTGCCCGGCCGCTTCGTGGTGTCGCGCATCCCGCAGTTCGGCCAGGTAGCGGCGGCGGAACTCGGGGAACCGGCTCGGCTCGTGGCCGTACCAGCGGCGCAGCTCGGTCGACGGGGCGACGTCGCGCAGCCACTCGTCCAGGTCGGCGTCCTCCTTCTTCATCCCGCGCGGCCAGACCCGGTCGACGAGCACGCGCTGCCCGTCCTGGGGCGAGGCTTCCTCGTAGATCCGCCGGTAGGCGATCCGTGTGGCCATGGGCGGCTTCCTTCCAGGTCGATCGGCTGCTTCGAGCGCTTTCGACCCTGGCGGTGTGGGTCGGGGCAGCGCTCGGGCCGCCGGACGCCGGTCCGGTGACCGGCTGGGACGGCCCGCGACACCGCGGGCGTCCCACGAGGGCGTCTGCCCGGATCAGGAGGATCCTCACCTGGCCCGTGGCTCCGCCGTACATCCGATCCATGACCAGCCGATTCACGACCAGCCAAGCCATGACCAGCCGATTCACGACGCGATGCGCAGCCGGCGTCCACCGGAGGCCTTCTCGACCACCTTCTGGAGTTCGTCGCGGTTCATCGTCGAACGGTGCGGGATGTCCAACCGCGTGGCCCTCTCGTAGAGCTCGGCCTTGGTGAGCTGCTTCAGGTCCTCGTCGCCGGCGGAGACCCGCTTCTTCGCGGCCGGCTTCCCGCCCCCGCTGCGGGAGCGCGAGGTGCTCTTCTTCCCGCCGGTGGCCCTCGCGGTGCCCTCGGCCTTCGGGGTGCTCTCCGCCCTCGCGGTGCTCTCGGCCTTCGGGGTGCCTCGGCCTTCGGGGCCGATCCGCCCGTACGCGAGGCCCCCGCCCGGGGGCGCTCACCGCCGCGGGCGGTGTCCAGTCTCCTCGGCGCCGACCAGGGCGACGGGGCCGCCGCCCTTCCGGCGAGCCGGTCATCGGCTCGACCGGCCCTGACTCGGCACGCCGGCCGTGGCCGCGGTGGGGTTGGTCTCGGGCGGGCGTCGGCGGGCGAGAGCGGTGGCGGTCAGGGCGGTGACCGCCATCGCGGCGATGCCGACCAGCGCTGCGGTGGTGTAGGCGTGGTCGTTCGGGAAGAGATGACCGGTGTCGGTGCCGGTGGCCAGGACCAGGCCGCCCATCGCGCTGCCCAGGGAGTACCCGACGCTGCGGACGACGTAGTTGAAGCTCATCGCGCTCGACGTCTCGCTCTTGGGCGTGACGGCCAGGATGACGCCGGGCATGGCGGCCGAGAAGCTGCCGACGCCGAAGCCCAGCACGCCCATCGCGACGAGCAGTTCGGCCAGGTTCGACCGGGCCGTGGCGAAGAGGACGAACCCGCCGCCGACGATGACGGCGCTGCCGGCCAGGAGCAGGGGTGCGTCGATCAGCGTCCGAACCCGGGGCGTGAGTTTGCCGGCGACGAACCCCAGCACCGAGAACGGGACGAGGACCAGCCCGGCGACGAAGGTGGTCAGCCCGAAGCCGTAGCCGGCGCTGTGCGGCGTCTGCGCGTACCGCGTGATGAGCGTCAGCAGGAGGTACATGCCGCTACCGCCGACGAACATGGCGATGTTCGCTCCGGCGACCGCCGGGTGCCGTACCGCCCGGATATCGACCAGGGGCGTCTTGCCGCGCAGCTCGGAGGCTGTCCAGACGCACAGCAGGAGCACCGCGACGACGGCGAGGATCACCGCCACGGCGAGGTGACGGCTCCACAGGCTCCGCTGGCCGGCCAGGAACAGGACGAGGAACAGTCCACCCGCGAGGACGAGCGCGCCCGTCACGGTCACGTGAGCGGAGCGGCCTTCGGGAGCCGCGGGTATGGAGCGCCACGCGGTCAGGAAGGCGACGGCGGTGACGAACAGACCGAAGCCGTAGGCGGCCCGTACGCCGCCGATCTCGGCGAGCAGTGCGGTGAGCGGGTAGCCGACGCCGGCGCCGATGATCGAGACCACCGAGATCAGGGCGATCGTCGCCGTGCTGCGCTCCTCGGGAAGGTGGTCCCGGGCCACGCCCATCATCAGCGCCGTCAGACCGAGCCCGACGCCTTGGGCCGCCCTGCCGATGAGCAGCCCCGCGAACGGCAGTGGCAGCACGGTCAGCGCACTGCCGACGACGACGATCGCCAGCGTGGCGAGGATCGTGGCCCGTCGGTGCGGGCCGGCTCCGAGTCGGCCGAGGACGGGCGTGGCGACGGCTCCGCTCAGCAGTGCGACGGTCAGCGTCCACTGCGCGCTGTCGAGCGAGACGTGGAACGTGGTCGCCACGCTGGTGATCAGCGGTGCCCCGAGGCTGGCGACCGCCGCCACGACCAGGGCGATGAACATCAGGGCGGGGACCAGCAGCCGCACCTCGGAGCGCTCCGGGGTGCGCCCCGTCACCGCTTCGGCCCTTCGCGGTCCCGGCTTTCGATTTCTGCCAGGTGTGCCAGCGCCGGAAGCGCCGCCACCAGGGCCTCGACCTCGTCGTCGGCGAGTTCGTCGATCAGCCGCGCGAACGCGTCGGCGCCCGCCTGGCGCCGCGCCTGGACGTACGACGCGCCGGCCTCGGTCAGACACACCAGCGTGACCCGCTTGTCGGACGCGTCGCCCCTCCGCTCGACCAGTCCGGACTCCTCCATCACCCGGACCAGCACGGTCATCGCGGGCTGGGTGACACCCTCGCTCTCGGCCAGATCCGTGATGCGTCGCGGGCCGGTCCTGTGCAGGGTGGCCAGGGTGGCGGCGGACGTGATGCTCATGTCGCGCGGAAGGCGTCTCACAGCCCTGGTGGCCAGCCCGTAGAGGGCCGACCCGATCGCAGTGGAAGCGCCACGAGTGGCGTCTTGACGGCTCATGCGCGAAGCATACGATATTTATATGAATGCTTTATGTATCTCTCCGCGCCGAGGACGACATCACCACCCGCAGGGCGGTGCCGGACGGCTCCGCCGCCGGGATCGAGCGATCCGAGCGTCGATTCGAAGTCGGACATGTCCGGCCGAACACAGGAGGTTTCCATGGCCAAGGGCTACTGGGTCAGTGTCTACCGCACCATTTCCGACCCCGAGAGGCTGACTGCCTACGACAAGCTGGCCCGTCCGGCCGTCCGAGCCGGGGGCGGGCGGGTCCTGTCCCGTGGTGGTCGACTCGTCGCCCACGAAGCCGGAAACACGCAACGCGTCGTTCTGATCGAGTTCGACAGCTTCGAACAGGCCGTCGCGGCATACGAGAGCGAGGCTTACCAGAAGGCGCTGGTGGTCCTCTCCGACGGTGTCGAGCGCGACTTCCGCATCGTCGAGGGCATCGACTGACCGACGGGCACGGCACTCCGGTGATCCGAAACGCTGGAGTGGAGCGCTTCCGCCGGGCGTAGGCGCTGCTCCGGTGGATCCCTCCGCCGCGCGCGGCGGCCCGGTCGCCGCGGCGAAGGGTCACCCCGCCTGGACGCGGCGGCCGGTGACGCCCGCCGGGCGGACGCGCACCCACAGCGGGCGGGGGCCGCCGGCCCAGGGGGTGGCGCCCGGGAGGGCGGAGAGGTGCTGCTCCTCCTCCGGGGTGTCGACGTGGTGGGCCTCGCCGAGGACGAGGACGCTCCAGCCCTGGCGGCGGTGTTCGTCGATGTGGTCGACCTCGAAGGAGACGGGCGCCCCCTCGTCGGGAGCGGCCGCCCCCCGGGGAGCGGTGCGGTAGGCGATCGTCCGGGCGTCCACCACGTAGTTGACCGGGAGCACGACGGGCGCCGACGAGCCGGGCAGGCCGATCCGGCCGATGCCCCGGGCGCCGAGCAGTTCCCAGCACTGCGGCTCGGTGAGGCGGCGGAGCCCGGCGCGCGGGGCGGCGTCGGCCTGGCCCGGCGGGGCGTCCGGACGCCGACCGGACAGCAGCTCGGGCCAGGTCATGCCGAGCACGGCGGTGATCCGGACGAACCCGGGCGGGTCGAACTCGGGCCCCGAGCAGAGCAGTTGTCTCAGATAGGCGGGCGACATCGCGGCCCGGTGGGCCAGCATTCCCTCGCTCAGGCCGAGTTGCTCACGCCGCCGGTCGATCCGGGTGGCGATGTCGGCCGGGTCGGGACGGTCGGTGGTGCCGGCGACTCCTGCGTACATGGCGATCACGTCCGGAACAGCGCGACCTTGAGGGCGCCGGTGTCGGCCGCGTCGGCGAAGACGTCGTACGCCTCCTGCATCTCGTCGAGGCCGAAGCGGTGGGTGACCAGCCCGCCGGTGTCGAGCCGGCCGACGGCCAGCATGTCGAGCAGCATCGGGGTGCTGCTGGTGTCGACCAGGCCGGTGGTGATGGTGACGTCGCGGATCCAGAGCTCCTCCAGGTGCAGCACCGCCGGCTGCCCGTGCACGCCGACGTTGGCGACCCGGCCGCCGGGGCGCACCAGGTGGGTGCACAGTTCGAAGGTCTCGGGCATGCCGACCGCCTCGATGGCGACGTCCACGCCGAGCCCGTCGCGGCTGAGCTTGCGGACGGCGTCGGGGGTGGCCTCGGCGGAGGTGAGGACGGTGTCGGCGCCGAAGCGCTCGGCGGCGGCGAGGCGGCTTCGGGTGAGGTCGACGGCGATGACGCGGGCGGGGCTGTAGAGCCGCGCGGTCAGGACGGCGGCGAGGCCGACCGGTCCGGCGCCGACGATCGCGACGGTGTCGCCGGGGCCGACGCGGCCGTTGCGGACGCCGACCTCGTAGGAGGTGGGCAGGATGTCGGCGAGCAGCAGGGCGTCCTCGTCTCGGACGCCTTCGGGAAGCCTGTGCAGGGAGGTGTCCGCGAAGGGGGTGCGGACGTACTCGGCCTGGCAGCCGTCGACGAGGTGGCCGAGGATCCAGCCGCCACCGCCGGTGCACTGCCCGTAGCTCGCGGCCCGGCAGTAGGCGCACCGGCCGCAGGCGGAGACGCAGGAGATCAGCACGCGGTCGCCGGCCGCGACGGTGCGCACGCCGGGGCCGGTCTCGGTGACGGTGCCGAGGGCCTCGTGGCCGAGGACGCGGCCAGGCCCGACCTCGGGGACGTCGCCCTTGAGGATGTGCAGGTCGGTGCCGCAGATGGTCACCGCGTCCACCCGGACGACGGCGTCCTCCGGGTCGCGGACGGTCGGGTCGGGGACGTCGCCCCAGGTACGGCGGCCTGGTCCGTGGTAGGTGAGCGCTTTCATGGCGGCGGTCGCTCCTCTCGGAGGGCTTGGCCGGGGCGGAGCCGGACCGGTTCCGCTCGTACTTCCAGCGTTCTCCGCGGCCGGGCTCGTCGCCAGGGACCGATGGCCCCCGTTGCACCCTGCCCTTCGGCGGGCACGCCCACGCCGGCCGGTGGGCATCACCCCGCCCGGCACCCCGGGCATCGGGGCGGGCCACCGAGGTCCTCCGGAACGAGAAGATCCGCCGATGGCGTACGACGCAGGTGGCGTCCTGCGCGGCCGTGCCGGCGCTGACCGCGGCCACCGTGATGGTGGGGGCACCCCCGCCTCCGCGACAACCGGGGATCAGCTGACCGTGGTGAGGGGCAGTGCCGGCCCCGTCAACCTGGCATATTCCGTCCTCCGGAGCGGACTTGAAAGCACCCCCGCGGATCGGCAAAGTGATGGGCCAGTGAACCGGCACCATCGATACGAGGAGGATGCATGACGCAGACGCCCGTACCGTGGGGCATCGGCAGGATGAGGCCGTACGCGGCCACCACTGCCACGCTCCCGGCGCTCACGCCCGTGATCGACCCCGAGACGCAGATCGCGGTCGTCGTGGACGAGAACGGCCGAACGGTGGAACTGGGTTCCCACGGCACCAGCACCAGCGGGCTCACTCCGACCACCACCCGCCCCGGCGACGGGGCCGGGCCGGGCGGTTCGACCGACGCCGACAGCACCGAGTCCTACGACCAGGACCAGAGCGGCAGTTGACACATCGCCGCCGCCGGCCGGTGCTGGTGCTGACCAACCCGTGTGACGTCACCGCGGACGTGGTCCTGCGCATCCTCGCGCACCGCCGCGCCACCGTGGTCCGTCTCGACCCCGGCACCGACCTGCACACGGGCGCCTCGCTGACCGCCTCGTTCCGTACGGGCGACCAGCGGGGCACCCTGCGCACCCGGAGCCGCACGCTCGACCTCACCGAGGTGGGGGCCGTGTGGGTGCGCAGGGCCTCCCCGTACGAGGGGCCGGTCGACCTCGACGGCCAGGAACGCCGCTTCGCGGCCTCGCAGACCGTGTGGGGCGCGGGCGGCATCCTCGCCTCCCTTCCCGGAGCGCACTACGTCAACCACCCGTGGGCCAACCGCGCCGCGGAGCACAAGCCCGCGCAGCTCTCCGCCGCGCAGCGCTTCGGATTCGCCGTCCCGGACACCCTGATCACGAACGACCCGCAGGAAGCACGGGACTTCGTGGCGCGCCGGCCGACCGGGGCGGTCTACAAGCCCGTGTGGAACACCCCGTACTCCGTCGACGGTGAGCCGCGGGCCGTGTGGGTGCGGGAGGTCGGGTCGCAGGAGATCACGGACGCGGTCCGGGCCTGCCCGCACATGTTCCAGGCCCGGGTTCCCAAGGCGTTCGACGTCCGGGTGACCGCCGTCGGCGACCGGCTGTTCGGCGTGCGGATCGACAGCCCGGACCTCGACTGGCGCCGCCGGCAGGACCTGATGACCTGCACACCGATCGCCGTACCCGAGCCGGTCGCGAGGTCCGTGGTCCGCTACCTCGGCCACTTCCGACTGGTGTTCGGGGCGTTCGACTTCGCCGTGACGAGTGACGGCGGCTGGTCCTTCCTCGAATGCAACCCCAACGGCCAGTGGGCATGGCAACCGCCCGGGACCACCGACGGCATCGCCCACGCCCTCGCCGACGAGCTACTGAGAGGCCCTGACGCATGAGCACGTCCGAAGAGCTGCGCGCCGCCCTGGCGGCCGGCCTCGCCGAGAACGGCGCGCTGTCCGACCCGGCATGGATCAAGGCGGCCGAAGCGGTTCCCCGCGAGGTCTTCGCCGGGGCGTACTTCCTCCCGGTCGAAGGCAGCAACCCGACCGGCTACCGGGTGGTGCGGCGGGGAGACCCCGGCTGGCTGGAGGGGATCTACACCGACCAGACGCTCGTCACCCAACTCGACGGTCGCACCGGAGCGGACGACGCGGGCGGGCAACCGGTGGTCGGCGCCCCGTCGTCCTCCTCCACCCTGCCCTCCCTCGTCCTCGGAATGTGGCAGCGGCTCGGAACGGACACCGGACACCGCGTCCTCGAGATCGGCACCGGGACCGGCTACTCGACCGCCCTCGGCGCACACCGGCTCGGGGACGCCAACCTCACCAGCATCGAGTACGACCCCGAGGTCGCCGAACGCGCCGCCGCCGCCCTGCGGACGGCCGGCCACGCGCCCCGCCTCCTCGTCGGCGACGGGCTGCGCGGCGACCCGGACGGCGGCGCCTACGACCGACTGATCGCCACCTGCTCGGTCCGCTACCTGCCGATGCCCTGGCTCCACCAGGTGAAGCCGGGCGGGCGCATCCTGGTCACCCTGTCCGGCTGGAGCTACGCCTCGGGCCTGGCGGAGCTCACCGTGACCGGCCCGGGCGAAGCCGCCGGCCGGTTCCTGCCCGGCTACACCAGCTTCATGATCGCCCGCCCGCACGACCGCCCGCCCCGCTCGTCCGTCGCCATGCTGCCCGGCGACGAACGGCCGAGCCTGATCGACCCGGCCGTCATCGACACCTGGACCGGCAGCTGGGTCGCCCAGCTCGCCGCGCCCTCCGCCGAACGCATGGGCAGCGGCGCGACCCAGATCCTCTCCGACGTCGCCACCGGTTCCCAGGCCCGCACCACACCCCGTCCCGGCGGGGGCTGGACCGTCACCCAGCGGGGCCCACTGCGGCTGTGGGACCGCGTCGAGGAGGCCGTACACCTCTGGCAGCAGGCCGGCGAGCCGCACCAGCGGGGCTTCGGGATCACGGTCTCACCTGCCGGGCAACGGGTGTGGATCGGTACGGAGGACGGCCCGGGCTGGGACCTGCCGATCTGAGCCGGGGCCGGGCTTCCAGGGCGTGTCTGACAATTCGCGCCAGGCGTGCGACGGGAATTGTCAGACACGCCCTAGGAGTTCCGGCCCCGTGCGGCGACGCGCCAGCGGCCCACGACCTCGCCGCCGCTGACGACCGCGACGTCGTCGACGAGGTTGACCGCCACGCAGACGTGGTTGGGGATCACCCGCAGCCGCTCGCCGAGGGCGGGCAGGTCGCCGCCGTCGGGCCAGACCACGGTGGCGTGGTGCTCGGACAGGGCCGTGATGCGGGCGTCGGGCTCGTCCATGAGCCGGCCGAAGCCCGTGGCCCACGCGGGCCGGTCGCCGCCGAGGACCTTGCTGCCCGCGTCCAGGACGATCCGCCGGGGTGCGGTGCCGTCTCCTTCGTGACGGCTGACGACGGTCGCCGCGACCGTCAGCGCGATGTCCTCGATCGCGCACCGTCCGAGTTCGAGCTGCTGGGCGTCACCGAACACGTAGACGCCCGGCCGTACTTCGGTGATCGCCGAGGTTCCCGCCAGCTCCGCGGTGGGGGTGGATCCGCCGCTCACCCGGGTGACGTCGAATCCCGCGGCGGTGAGCAGTTCGGCGGCCCGCCCGAGGGCCTGCTCCTCCTCCCGCGCCGCCTGCTCGGGCATGTCCGGCGCGTAGCCGTGGCCCGGGAACGTGAACACTCCCCCGACCCGGAACCCGGCGGCGGCGGCCGCGCGGGCCACCGCCACGGCCGCGGCCGGGAGGACACCGCTGCGGTGGTGGCCGCTGTCGATCTCCACCAGGACCTCGATGTCACCGGCCGCGTCGCCCAGCTGCCGACCGGCTGCCCCGACGGCTTCCGCGGAGTCCGCTCCGATCGCGATCCTGGCCCCGGCGGCGAGCCGCCGCAGCCGTTCCGCCTGACGGGGGCCGATCCAGAGCGGATAGGCGATGAAGAGGTCGGTGGCGCCGTGCTCGGCGAAGACCTCGGCTTCCCCGATGGTCGCCACCGTCAGCCCGACGGCCCCCGCGGCGAGCTGCAACTCGGCGATCTCCGGCATCTTGTGGGTCTTGGCGTGCGGGCGCAGCCGCAGGCCCTTGGCCCGCAGCCCGGCCGCCATGCGGTCGACGTTGCGCCGGAGCACGTCCAGCTCGACCACGATGTCCGGGGTGTCGACGTCCTCGGGGACTCTGGTCATCGGCTTCCTCGTCGTCTCGGACCACGCCCGTGCGGGCGCGCGGGCACGGGCAAATCTGCCACATGCCCGCGCGCCGGCTCGGCTCGGGGCCGGGACCGGTCAGTCGGCGGGCTGCAGGGCCGGGGGCTGCCAGGTCCCGTCGACGGCCGAGGAGTCGGGGGCGTACAGCCGCATGGTGAGGGAGAAGGCGCCGTCGGCGGGGATGGGCAACCAGTTGGTCCGGTTGAGGGGGGGATTGTCGATGAGGTAGCTGTCGGCGTCGTAGGCGGTCAGCGACCAGAAGGCGCCGACGGGCGGGAACTGGCCGCCACCGACCCCGGGCGCCGACCGCTACCGCCGACCGACAACGCGACGGTCAGCGCGGTCTCCGGCCCGATGAGCGGCTGTCGGCGAAGTACCGGAGGAACAGCGCCTCGACGTGGGCCATCCGCCGGATCTCCTCCGGATCGACGCTCTCGTTCGGCGCGTGGATCAGGCAGCGCGGCTCCTCAACGCCCATCAGCACGATCTCCGACTCCGGGAAGGTGGTGGCGAGGACGTTGCACAGCGGGATCGAACCGCCCTGGCCGAGGAAGGACATCGGCTTGCCGTAGACCTCCCGCATGGCCTGGTCGAGCGCGGCGTACGCGGGCCCGCCAGTGTCGGCCCGGAACGGTGCGCCGGCGCTCTCCCGCTCCACCGACACCCGGACGCCCCAGGGCGCGGCCGCCTCCAGGTGCGCGACCAGGGCCTCCTGGGCGGTGCGGGCGTCGGTGCCGGGCGGCACCCGCAAGCTCACCCGGGCCCGGGCGGCGGCCGGGACGGCGGCGACGGAGCCGACCACCGGAGGGCAGTCGATACCGAGGACGGTGACGGCGGGACGGGACCAGAGCCGGTCGGCGACGGTGCCGGAACCGGTGAGCCGGACATCGTCCAGCACCCCGGCGTCGGTCCGGAAGGTGCCCTCGTCGTAGCCGGCGCCGCTCCAGGTGCCGGTGCAGTCCAGGCCGTCGATCCGGGTGCCGCCGTCGGCGTCGCGCAGCGAGTCCAGCATCCGGATCAGCGCGGCCAGAGCGTCCGGGGCGGGGCCGCCGAACATGCCGGAGTGCACGTCGCCCCGGAGCGCCTCGACGCCGACCACGACGTTGACGACCCCGCGCAGCGAGGTGGTGACGGTGGGAACGCCGACGGCGGCGTTGCCGGTGTCGCAGATCAGCAGGGCGTCCGCGTGCAACTCGTCGGCGTGCGGGGGCACGTACTGTTCCAGGCCGCCGGTGCCCTGCTCCTCGGAGCCCTCGACCGCCAGCTTGAGTCCGACCGGGACGTCGTCGCCGAGCGCCCGCAGCGCGGTGAGGTGCATGACGATGTTGCCCTTGCAGTCGGCGGTGCCGCGCCCGTACCAGCGGCCGTCGCGCTCGGTGAGCCGAAACGGCTCGGAGGCCCAGGCGGCTGCGTCGAGCGGGGGCTGGACGTCGTAGTGGCTGTAGAGCAGGACGGTCGGGGCGCCGGGCGGGGGCGGGCGGTGGCCGAGCACGGCGTGGCTGCCGTCCGGGGTCTCCGCCAGGTGGACGTCGCGCAGGCCGACCCCGGCGAAGGCGGCGGCGACCCACTCGGCGGCCTCCCGGCACTTCTCCGGCGGGTACTGCCGGGGGTCGGCGACGGACGGGATGGCCACCAGCTCGGCCAGGTCGGCCTGCGCCCTGGGCATCAACTCGTCGATCCGGCGGGCGAGTTCGCCGGTCGCCTGAGACATCTGGAACGTCTGAGGCGCCTGGGGTGTCCGGGGTGTCTGGGGTGTCTGGGGCATCCGGGGCTCCTACTCGCGGACGGTGTCGCGCAGGTCGAGGTCGTCGATCCGGTCCTGGACGGCGGCGAGGCGGTCCGGGCAGTACACCGACAGCACGATCGCCTCGGCCCGCACCACCTCGCGGTCGGACAGCACCGGGCGCTGGCCGGGCCCGTCGGCGCCGTTGGACATCCCGTACGTCCACTGCGCCTGGTTGAGCGCGCCCGCCGGGTCGGCGCAGACCGCGCCGCCGTCCTCGCCCAGGGTGTGGACGATCTGGTCCCGGGTGGGCACCGGGTAGCCGGCCGCACTCAACTTGGCCGAGAGCTGCTTCGCCTTCTCGGCGGCCCGGTCGGTGCCGTGCAGCTGGGCGAACGACAGCAGGCCGGTGATCAGCATCGCGACCAGCAGGGCGACCGAACCGAGGTAGATCCAGCGGTGCCGGGAGGCCATCGGACTCCTGGCCATCACGCGTCCCCTTCCGTTCCGCGCCGTTCGTGCGCCTCCTGGGCGGCCAGCTCGGCCTCGGCCTCGGGCGAGCGCCAGCTCGGCTTGCGCAGCCGCAGGAAGAGGGCGGGGGTGACCAGGCCGAGCAGCAGGCCGCCGCCGACGATCTCGACGTACGTCCAGACGCTGCCGCTGCCGAACTGCGAGGACGGCACGAAGCCGATCGCCATCGCGGCGGCCGAGGAGAGCAGGCCGATCACGCAGATCGGCACCAGAGCCGGGGCCCGATAGCCGCGCGGGTGGTCCGGCTGGGTGCGGCGCAGCCGGATCGCCGCGGTGAACATCAGCAGGTAGACGATCAGGTACACCTGGGTGGTGATCACCGAGAAGATCCAGTAGGCGCTGGAGACGTTGGGGATCAGCGCATACAGCAGGGCGATGACGGTGGTGACCACGCCCTGGGCGACCAGCAGGTTCTGCTGGACGCCCTCCCGGTTGAGCCGCTGCAGGAACGGCGGCAGGTAACCCTCCTGGCGGGAGATCATCAGCAGGCCCTTGGAGGGCCCGGCCAGCCAGGTCAGCATGCCGCCGAGCGAGGCGGTGATCAGCGCCACCGCGATGACCGGGGTGAGCCAGCCGATGCCGAAGTACTGGAAGAAGGCGTCGAAGGCCTGCATCACCCCTGCGGTGAGGCTCAGTTCGCTGGACGGCACCACCCAGCTGATCGCCAGCGCCGGCAGGATGAAGATCGCCAGCACCATCGCGGAGGCGGTGAACATCGACCGCGGGAACTCCCGGGCCGGGTTGCGCAGCGAGGAGACGTGCACCGCGTTCATCTCCATGCCGGAGTAGCTGAGGAAGTTGTTGACGATCAGCACCAGGCTGGCCAGCCCGGTCCACTCCGGGAACAGGTGCGCGGCGTCCATCGGGGCGGCGGAGGAGTTGCCCTGCCCGAGGAAGACGAGGCCGAGCACGACCAGCAGGGTGCCGGGAATCAGGGTGCCGATCACCAGGCCCGTCGAGGAGAGCCCGGCCACCGCCTTCGTCCCGCGCGAGGAGACCCAGACGCCGGTCCAGTACAGCACCATGATCACGACCGCGGTGTACGGGCCGTTGCCGGCCAGCCGCGGGTTCACCACGTACGCGATGGTGGAGGCCACGTACGCCAGCAGCGACGGGTAGTAGAAGATCGTCATCGCGAACTGGCACCAGACGGCCAGGAAGCCCAGCGGCTTCGACAGCCCCTCCGAGACCCAGCGGTAGACGCCGCCCTCCCAGCCGGAGGCCAGCTCGGCGGAGACCAGCGCGGTCGGCAGCAGGAACACCAGCGCCGGGACGAGGTAGAGGAAGACGCAGGCCAGCCCGTACACCGCCATGGTCGGGGCGGAACGCAGGCTGGCCACCGAGCTGGTGGTCATCAGGGCGAGCGTGATCCAGGACATCAGCGGGGCGGTGGCCAGCCGGCCGGCCACCGCCCCGCCGCGCTCCCGGGTGGCGGGGCCGGCGTCGTCTCCGGGACCAGGTGGGGGCGCGTCCGTGGAACTCATCGGTCCTCCTCCGGTACGGCCTGGTCGGCCGTGCGGGGGCGCATCGTTCGGAAGGCGTCCCGGGGCGGGCCGTACCCGGCCAGTTCACTCGGGCGCCGACACCGCCGCATGCGGCGTGCGGCCGTGTGGGTGACCGGCGCTCAGCCCGGGCGGATCACCGGAAGGGGCGGGCGGGGCAGGGACGGGAGCGTCCGGCCCCGGACGCCGCCGCGCCACCCGGCCGTACATCTCCTACTGCGAGGGGGACCCGACCCCCTCCGGAGGCGGTGATCCCCGTGCGCCGAGGCCAGGCCCACCCCGCTGCCGCCGACGCGCGTCCGGCGCGTCCGGCGGGTGCGGCACTACGGGCTGACCGGCGACGGGGCGGGCGCGGCCCAGACCCTGTTCTGCTTCGAGAACGGCGCGGCAGCGGGTCTGAACCTGTACGTGCAGTACTTCCGGAACCTCCAGGCGCTGCCCGCCACCGACCTCGCCTGAGCCGGGGGGCGTCGCCGGGGTGTGACCGCGGTCTCAGTGATGGCCGGTCGGCGGTGACTCAGCGCGACGGGGGCGGGTCGGGTGGTGATGCCGTCGGGGTTCAAACGGTGAGTGCGCTCACATGCGGTTGCGGGGCACGACGACGGCTAGGAATGTCCGTTTTGCCCGCTTTTCGCTGGGGGGTGGGTAGTGTCTGCGCAGGTCGGAAGGGGGTGGCGCGCCCGGCGTGGCCCCTCCTTCGAATCGGAGCCGCCCTCCTCGCTACGACGGCGGGTCGTAGCGAGGGGGTCTTGGCGGGGCCCGTTGCGGTCTGGCAACTTGGCATTCGTCGCCAGCCACACCGGCTCCTGTCCCGCCGGATGCGGCTAACCGCCGAGTCACACCCCGCGACCGTTCGGCCCCTGTCCGGCCACGGTCGGGGCGGGGCGTGACACCGGCCCAACCCGATTGAGGTCCTGCTCTACATGCCCGCTTTCAAGCTCCGTATGCGCACCTCTGCCGCGATCCTCGCCGGCGCCGCCGGCCTGACCGCCCTGGGTGCCGCCGTGGTCCCCACGGTCGCCTCGGCCGCCGACGCCTCCCCGCAGGCCCTCGCCGCCCAGATCGTGCCGGCGGACCAGCTGGCCTCGTTCAGCCAGATCATCTCCCACGAGTCGGGCTGGAACGTGACCGCGACCAACCCGAGCTCGGGCTCCTACGGACTGGGCCAGGCCCTGCCGGCCTCCAAGATGGCCTCCGCGGGTGCGGACTGGAAGACCAACCCCACCACCCAGATCAAGTGGGCACTGGACTACATGAACACCCGCTACGGCAGCCCCAACGCCGCCTGGAACTTCTGGCAGTCCCACCACTGGTACTAAGCCGACCCATCGGCTTCCCCCACACCCCGGGAGCCGGACAGGGACCACCGGAGTGACCCACGAGGGCCCGGCCGCGCAACCGCGCGACACGGGCCCTCACCCCGTTCCCGGGGCGGTGTTCCACACGCCGCTGTCGAGGGCGGGCTCCACTGGGCGGTGGTGGAGGTGCAGGCCCAGACGGCGAGGTCCTCGTTGTTGTTGACGGCGGCGGCGGCGGCTGATCGTCCGCGATCGATCAACAAGAAGTCAATGGCGCTCGCCGGAAGCCAGGACCCGTGAAGCAGGAGCGAATTACGGCCGACTGGATCGCTGGGATATTCCGGCTGTCCGTCGTGATGGCGGCATATCGTGTGAATGATGCTTTTCCAGCCAAGCAGCAGAAAAAGGACAGATCAGGCCGGTATTCGACGTCGACATGGAGAACTGACCCGCCGCCGGGCTCACTCCGCTTCGGCGGCCGCCGGGCGGCGCAGCCTGCGCAGGTAGGGGTCGAAGGACGGACGGCGTTCCAGGCGCACCCGGGCGTCCACGCAGACGGCGCCGTCGGGGCGCAGGATCACGGGGTTGACGTCGGCCTCGACGAGTTCCGGGAAGTCGTCGGCGAGGCGGGAGAGCCGGGCCAGGACGGAGCGGACCGCCGTGAGGTCGACGGCGGGCGCCCCGGCGTGGCCCGACAGCAGGGGCGCGCTGCGCAGCTCGTCGACCATGGTGGTCAGGTCGCGTTCGCTCAGCGGGGCGAGTCGGGCGGACCGGTCGGCCAGGACGTCCGCGGCGGTGCCGCCCGCCCCGAGCACCACCAGCGGCCCGAAGACCCGGTCCTGGACGATGCCCGCGAGCAGCTCGACACCGGGCGCGGCCATCGGCTGGACCACCGCTCCGGCCAGTTGCGGACCGAACCGCTCGGCGAACTCGCGGTAGGCGTCGCGTACTTCGCCGTCGGTGCCGAGCCCGGTGCGGACGGCGCCGAGCGCGCTCTTGTGCAGCTGCCCGGGCCAGTAGGCCTTCAGGGCCACCTCGTGCTCGTGCCCGAACCGGCGCAGCCCGCGCGCGGCGGTGACCGCCGTGTGCTCGTCGCGGGCCCACACCGTGGTGGTCAGCGGCAGTCCGTACGCCGCCAGCAGGTCGGCGGTGGACAGCGGGTCGAGCCAGCCGCCGTCGGGGTGGGCGGTGAGGTGGCCGTCGATCAGGCTGCGGGCGGCACGGCGGTCGCAGTCCGGGGCGTCGGCGGGCGGGGACGGGGCTTCGGCGAGCCGGCGGGCGCGGTCCCGGGCGTGGCCGAGGGCCCGGGCGGCGGCGACGGAGTCCGAGTACGCGGGCAGCATGCCGCCGTCGGCGCAGGTGCGGTAGCGCACGGGCACCTGCTGGTCGAGGAGCACGGCGGCGATCGGGACGCGGCGCCGGGCCGGGCCCTCCAGCAGGGCGCGCACCGGGTCCTGGGCGGGGGTGCTGCCCAGCGCCGTCGGCACCAGGCACACCAGGATCGCGTCGACGGCCTCCTCGCGTTCCAACGCCCGCAGGAAGAAGGTGAGTTCGTTCGGCCCGATGGCAGCCGTGGTGTCCACCGGGTTGCGGACGGAGGCGCCGGGAGGCAGCAGCTCGCCCAGTTCCGGCGGGAGTTCCGGCAGTTCCAGGCCGGCCTCGGCGCAGGCGTCCGCGGCGAGGATGCCGATGCCGCCGGCGTTCGAGACCACGGCGACCGCGCCGCGCGGGGCCGGCAGCGGCTGGGAGCGCAGCAGCGCGGCCGCCTCGACGAGTTCGTCGATGCTGCGGGTGGCCGTGATGCCCGCCTGCCGGAACAGCGCCTCCCGGGTAACGGTCGGGGTGGCGGCGGCCGCGGTGTGCGAGGCGGCGCCCCGGCGGCCGGCGGTGGAGCGTCCGGCGTCGACGGTCAGGACCGGGACGCTCCTGGTCACCCGGCGGGCGGTGCGGGCGAAGGCCCGCGGGTTGCCGAAGGACTCCAGGTGGAGCAGCGCGAGGTCGGTGCGGCCGTCGGCCTCCCACCACCGGAGCAGGTCGTTGCCGCTGACGTCGTACTTGTCGCCGAGCGACACGAAGCTCGACACACCGATGCCCAGCCAGGCCAGCCGCGACAGCAGGGCGATCCCCACGCCGCCGCTCTGCACGGCGACCCCGGCGCTGCCGGGCCGCGGGAAGGCGCCGCCGAACTCGGCGTTCAGCCGGACGGCGGGGTCGGTCTGCGCCATGCCGAGGCTGTTCGGTCCGACCAGCCGCATGCTGTGCCGGCGGCAGGCCCGCATCAGCCCGCGGGCCTCCTCGGCGCCCAGCCCGGAGGTGAGCACCACCAGGGCCCTCACCCCGGCGGCGCCGCACTCCTCGGCCGCCCCGGGGACGGCGCCGGCGGGCACGGCCAGCACGGCGAGGTCCGGCACGGCGGGCAGCGCGCGGACGGACGGGTACGAGGTCTCGCCGTCGATCTCGCCGGCGTGCGGGTTGACCGCCCACACCGCACCGGCGAAGCCGCCCCGCCGGATCTTCCCGAAGACGGTCCGGCCGACCGAGCCCTCCCGGCGGGACACCCCGACCACCGCGACCGAGGCCGGGCGCAGCAGCGCGGCGAGGCTGGCCAGGTCGGCGGTGCGCCCGCGTTCGTCCACTGCCGAGCGGTAGCGCTCGTCGCCCTCGTCCAGCGGCACCCGGACCCTGACCTCGCCCTGCGCGTACCGGCGCTCGACGGGCAGGCCGAGGTCCGCGAAGACCTGGTGGACGGCGTGGTTGCCGCCCAGGGTGTCGGCCTCGAAGAAGCGGACGCCGGCGGCCCGGGCGGCGTGCACCAGGTGCTCCAGCAGGAGGGTGGCGACGCCCCGGTGGTGCCAGCGGTCGGCCACCGCGAGGGCCAGTTCGGCCGTCTCGGGCGGGTCGTCGAGCAGCTCGCAGTCCGCTTCTCCGAGCAGTTCCTCCCCCACCCAGGCGCCGAGCGCCAGCAGGTCGGTGCGCGGCGGCCCGCACAGCCGGTCGGCGGCCTGCCGCGGCGCGTTGCGGCTGACGCCGAAGAACCGCAGCCGGCGGCTCTCCTCGGACATCCCGGCGGTGTGCAGGTCGAGCACCGCCGGGTGGTCGTCCGGCCGCAGCGGCCGGAGTTCGACGGTCGTACCGTCGGCCAGCAGGGCCTCGGCGCCGCCGAGCGGGTGGACGGTGGACATGGCACGCCTCCTGTCTCCGTCTCCCAGGCTCCACGCCCACCCCGGCCGATGGAAGGGCCGACCGGCACGGGCCGGTCGGGCGGCGGCCCGGCAGCGCCGTGCACAGACTGGAAGGCAGGCCGGTCGGCACGGAGGTCAGGTCGTGGCAGCAGACCCACCCACGGGGTATCCCGATATGCCGGACCCGTGGACCCTCCGCTACCGGGGCTTCGACCCGGCCGAGGAGGGCCTGCGCGAGGCGCTGTGCGCGGTCGGCAACGGCTACCTGGTCAGCCGGGGCGCCGCGCCGGAGTCGGCCGCCGACGGGGTGCACTACCCGGGGACGTACCTGGCGGGCTGCTACGACCGTGCGGAGTCGGCGGTCGCCGGACACGTGGTGGCCAACGAGGACCTGGTCAACTGCCCGAACTGGCTGCCGCTGACCTTCCGCCCGGCCGGCGGCGCGTGGTTCGCCGGCCCGCCCGCCGAGCAGACCCTGGAGCTGGACCTGCGCCGGGGGCTGCTGACCCGCACCGCCCTGGTGGTCGACGGGCAGGGGCGGCGGACCCGCCTCGTGCAGCGCCGCCTGGCCAGCCAGGCCCGGCCGCACCTGCTGGCACTGGAGAGCACCCTCACCCCGGAGAACTGGTCGGGCCCGTTCGAGGTCCGCTCGGGCCTGGACGGCCGCGTCGCCAACGCCGGGGTCGCCCGCTACCGGGGACTGGCCGGGCGCCACCTCGTCCCTGCAGGTCAGGGGGTGGACGAGAGCGGTCTGCTGCGGCTCGAGGCCGACACGGCGAACTCGCCCCTGCGGATCGCCCTGTGCGCCCGGACCGAGGCCGACCGGGAGCACACCTCGACGGCCGAGGTCCGCGACGGGTGGGTGGCCCGCCTCCTCACCATGGAGGCCGCCCCCGACCGCCCCGTCACCGTGACGAAGACCGTGGCCGTGCACACCTCCCGCGACCGGGCCGTCGAGACCCCGCTGCTCGCCTCCCGGCTGCTCGCCGCCGAGGCCGGGGAGTTCGACCAGTTACTCGCCGAACACGCCCTGCGCTGGGCGGAGTTGTGGCGCCGCTGCCGGATCGAGGCGGACTTCGACGGGGCCGGCCCGCTGCACCTGAACCTGTTCCACCTGCTCCAGACCTACTCGGAGCACTCCGTCGACCTGGACGTCGGCATCCCGGCCCGGGGGCTGCACGGGGAGGCGTACCGGGGGCACGTCTTCTGGGACGAGCTGTTCGTCCTGCGGCTGCTCAACCTCCGTTTCCCGGAACTCGCCCGCGCCGTGCTCCGCTACCGCCACCGCCGCCTCGACGCGGCCCGCCGCCAGGCCCGGGCCCTCGGGGTGCGCGGCGCGGTCTACCCGTGGCAGAGCGCCCGCGACGGCCGGGAGGAGTCCCAGCAGCGGCACCTCAACCCGCTGTCCGGCCGCTGGCTGCCCGACCACAGTCATCTCCAGCGGCACGTCGGCTCCGCCGTCGCGTACAACATCTGGCAGTACTACCAGTCCACCGGGGACCGGGACTTCCTCGCCACCGCCGGCGCCGAGACGCTGCTGGAGATCGCCCGGTTCTGGTCCTCCACGGCCGTCCACGACCCGACCCGAGGGCACTGGTCCATCCGCGGGGTGCTCGGCCCCGACGAGTACCACGACGCCTACCCCTGGGAGACCCGGCCGGGCCTGGACGACAACGCGTACACCAACGTCCTGGCCTCCTGGGTGCTGGCCCGCGCCCAGGACGCCCTGGACGTCCTGCCCGGCTACCGCCGCGACGAGCTGCGCGAACGCCTGGCGCTCGACGCCGCCGAGCTGGACCGCTGGCAGGAGGTCGGCCGACACCTGCACGTCCCGTTCCACGACGGCGTCCTGAGCCAGTTCGACGGCTACGAGCGCCTCGCCGAACTCGACTGGCCCGCCTACCGGCGCCGCTACCCGGACCTGCGCCGACTCGACCGGATCATGGAGGCCGAGGGCGACACCGTCAACCGCTACAAGGCCTCCAAGCAGGCCGACGCGCTGATGCTCTGGTACCTGTTCTCCGCCCGCGAGGTCCGCGACCTGCTGCGCCGCCTCGGCCACCCCGCCGGCCACGAACTGCTGCGCCGCACCACCGACTACTACCTGCGGCGCACCGTCCACGGCTCGACCCTCAGCTCGGTGGTACACGCCTGGGTGCTCACCCGCTGCGACCGCCGCGCCTCCTGGCGCCACTTCCGCGACGCCCTGGTCGCCGACCTCAGGGACAGCCAGCACGGCACCACCGCCGAGGGCGTCCACCTGGGCGCCATGGCGGGCGCCGTGGACCTGCTGCAGCGCTGCTACACCGGCCTGGAGGTCCGCGAGGACGCCCTCTGGCTGGACCCCCGGCTGCCCTCCGCCCTCGGCCGGCTGGAGCTGGACCTGCGCTACCGGGGCCACTGGGGCCTCACCGTCGCCGTCGACCGCCGCACCGTCACGGTCAGCCTGCACCAGGACCGTCAGGAGCCGGTCCGCATCCGCCTGCGCGGCAGCACGGCGACGGTCCGGCCCGGCGAGACGAGGCTCTTCCACCTCTGAGCGACGGAGCCACCCCTGAGCGACGGAGCCACCTCTGAGTGACGGAGCCCTCGGAAGCTCTGCGCGACGGAACCCTCGGCAGCGGGCCCGGTCACCGCCGCCCGGACCAGCGCGGCTCCACCTGCTCCCAGGCGGACTCCCAGTCCCGCTCGGCCCGACGGTCCAACCGGCGTCGGCGCAGCGCGAAGCAGCCGTCCGCGACGAGCGCGAGCACCAGGACCGTGCCCAGGCCCACCAGGACGGCCTCCGCGACGATCAGTTCGCCCGACCGGGGCGCGTCGACCGGCTGTCCGGCGCCGTTCAGCCCGACCGCCACGGCCGTCCCGGCCGGCGTGCCCGCCGGCACGGAGACGTGGCCGGCTCCCGGCCCCACCGGGTACGTCCAGCGGGCCGGGGCCTGCTCCCGCACGCGGCCCGCCCGCGGGTCGACCGACTCGGCCGGGCCCGTCGTCACGGCGGTGACGACGTGCCGGTCGCGGGCGGTGTCCCGCGCGTCGGCCGTCTCCACGTGGTGGACGAGCAGGGCCGCCACCGCCGCCAGGACGAAGGAGGCGAGCGCCGTCAGGACCGCCGACGCCACCAGGCGGCTGTACGCACGGTCGACCGGCCGGCAGAGCGGGTTGTGGTCCCGGCCGGCGGCCCGGCGCACGTGCCCGCGCAGGGTCGTGTGCGAGGCGGGACGCCTGCGCGTGGCGGCTGCGGCGGACATGACGCGTCTCCTCGGTGCCGGAACGGCTCTGTCTCGTCGGTACGGGCCGACGATCTCGCCGATCAGTCTCCCGGGCCCGCCGCCCGCCGCCGAGGGCCTGACGGCCCTGCTCGCCCGGGCCCCCGGGCCCCCGGGCTCGGGGCTGTGGTCCCCGAGGCGGGACCCGTCCGACCCCTGCCGAAACCCCCGTTCGGTGGTGCCATGGAAGTACGGACGGCCGGGGCCACGGGCCCGGGCCCCGCACCGAGCCAGGGAGACGGGCATGAAAGCCACCGTGGGAGACCGCATCATCGTCCAGGGCACCCGGCCGGGCGCGGCCCGCAGGGACGGCGAGATCGTCGGCCTGCACCACCCGGACGGCAGCCCGCCGTACGACGTCCGCTGGTCCGACGACGACCGGGTCACCGAGTACTTCCCCGGGCCGGACGCCCGGATCCACCACTTCGCCCACGAGCCCGCCGCCCCGGAACGCATCCCGCCGAACCCGCACCTGTTCGCCGACTGACGGGCCGCCCCCGTGACCGTCACCGTCGATCCGCGCACGCGTGGGCCGACCGGCGCCGAGGCCGCCCGACGGCTCGCCGAGCACGGCCGCGACGAGGTCGCCGCCGACCGACGGGTACCGCTGTGGGCCCGGGTGGCCGCGCCGCCGCCCGTCCGCCGCCCGTCCGCGCGGACGTGCCCGTCCTGCCGACAGGTCCGGCCGAACGGCCCACCTCGGCAGCGGAGTTCAGGCGCGAGACTGAAGAGGACGGAAGGTGGAGACCATGCACACCGTGATCGTGTACGAGAGCATGTACGGCAACACCCGGGAGATCGCCGAGGCGATCGCCGAGGGCGTGCACCAGGCAGATCCCGGGGCGGCCGTCGACTGCCTCCCGGTGGCCGAGGCCCACACCGACATCACCCGGACCGCGGACCTGCTGGTGGTCGGCGGCCCGACCCACCTGCGCGGCATGTCCTCCGGGCTCAGCCGCAGGGTGGCCGCCACGGCCGAGGGACACAAGGAGGGTGCTGAGGAGAAGGCGGCCGAGGCGCGGGAGACGGTCGAGGGTCCGGGCCTGCGGGCCTGGTTCCACGACCTTCCGGAGACCGAGTCCGGCACTTACGCCGCCGCGTTCGACACCCGGGTCGACACGTCCCGGGCCGGAGGCGCGGCCAAGGGCATCGCCCACCGGCTCTCCCACCACCGCTACGACGTGGTCGTCGAACCCGAGGGCTTCATCGTGGAGGACACCGACGGGCCGCTGCGCACCGGCGAACTCGACCGCGCCCGAGCCTGGGGCGCGAGTCTGCTCTGATCCCGCACCGAGGCGCCCTCGCGGCACCGGAGGGAGACTGGTCGAGGAGAGTGGAGGACAGGAGACGACGGGATGTCTGACGTCGGAGGGACCGGGCGCCGCGCCCTGGTCGGCGAGCTGGCCGGCCTGGTACGGCTGGCGAACACCGCGCTGGGCGGCGCGACGGCCGTACTCACGGACCCGGCCGACGGCGGCGCCGGGATCACCGCCGCGGAGAAGGCCCTGGCGGAACTGCTCACCCGGGTCGAGGAGGACGCCGCCGTGACGCCCGACGGCCGGGCCGCGATCGTGGTGGGCGTCCACGTGGGATGCGAGGTGGAGGCCCTCGGGCGGCTGGCTCTGCGGCTGCTGGAGGCGGCCTGGGCCCGCCAGGAGCGGGAGCCGTTCGACGAACGGTTGCGAGCGCCCCTGATCGGGATCGCCGACGCGGCGCTGGACCTGGTCGCCCGCTCCGCCGACGCCCTGGAGTCGGGCTCGGCCGGGGACATCGCGGACCTGCTGACGCGGCTGCACGAGCTCGGGCAGCGGCAACGGCTGCTGTACGAGCTGCTGCTCGGCGAGCAGGGCGGCGATCCGGTCGATGTCACCGACCTCGTGCTGCTGTCCTGCTGCTACCAGCAGTGTGCCGACCGCGCCGGGGCGATCGCCCGGCACGCCGGGCTGTTCTCGCACGCCGTCTGAACCCCTCAGGGAAGACCGGCGACGGCGGTCGCCGCCATCAGCAGCCGGGCGGTGGGTTCGTGCCGTACGGCGCCCCGGTCGGTCACCAGCATCGGGCCGAGAACGGGGTCCGCGCCCGGCGAGCCGGTGTGCGTCAGCCGGTCGAGCAGCGCGAGCACGTTGTGGGCGTACGCCCGCGAGGCCGTCCCGGGCGCCTGCGCCGCGAGGTCCTCCGCGCCGATCACCGTGACCCCGCCCCCAGCCGCCGTCGTCGTGCCCGGCAGGACGCCCTCGACGTTGCCGCCCTCCGGGCCGGCCGCGAGGTCCACCAGCACCGAGCCGCGCCGCAGCCGTGCCACCGTCGCCCCGTGCAGCAGGACGGGCGGCGGCCGGCCCGGCGGGGCGAGGGCCGTCACCACGAGGTCGTACCGCAGGACGGCCTCGGCCAGCCCCGCCGACCAGGCCGAACGGTCCCGGTCGAGCGGCTCCCCCAGCTCCCCCTCGTCCGCCACCGGGCGCAGCCCGGGCGGGTCCGACAGCCGGGCGCCCAGGGCCGCGGCCGCGGCGCGCTCGCGGGGGCGCGGTTCGACGGCGTCGACCGGGGCGCCGAGGCGGCGGGCGGTGTCGATCGCCTGGAGACCCGCCGGGCCCGCGCCGACCACGAGCACCCGGACCGGGTCGAACAGGCCGTCCGTCGTGCCCCAGGGCGGCAGGCAGCGGTCCAGATGCCCGGCGGCGAGCAGCACCGCCCGGTACCCGGCCACCCTGGCCTGGGAGGCCCCGGCGTCCAGCGGGTAGGCGGCGGGCAGGTCGGGCGCCAGGTCCAGGCCGATCGCCGTCACCCCGCGGTCCGCCCACTGCCGGACCAGGTACGGGATCCGCTGCGGCCGCAGCAGCGCGGCCAGCACCTGCCCGGGCCGCAGCTCGCGCGTCGGGTCGAGGTTCGGCGGGTGGATGCCGAGCAGGACGTCGGCACGGCGCAGCAGCCCGGCGCGCCCGGTGACGGTGGCGTCCGCGGCGCGGAACTCCGCGTCCTGGTGGCCGGCCGGTGCACCGGCTCCGGGCTCGACCAGGACGGTCACGCCGAGTCGCCCGACGGCCGGGACGAGGTCGGGCACCAGGGCCACCCGGCGCTCACCGGGCACGGTCTCGCGCAGCACCCCCACCGTCGTGGCCGTCATCGCCGCCTCCAGGAGTCGACCCTCCCGCCCAGTATGTTCCGTTTGCCCGGGTCGTTCGCCCGGTCGGATACTCGTGCGCGGGGCCACTCGTGCGCGCACCACCACGCGCATACGGACGCCACGCGCGGAACGCCACGCGGCAGGGCGGAGGGAGCCGGTCATGGCAGCCAGGGGCTGGCAGTTCTGGGTGGACCGGGGCGGGACCTTCACCGACGTGGTCGCGCTGGCACCGGACGGCCGACTGCTGACCCGCAAGCTGCTCTCGCACGACCCGGCCCGCTACCGCGACCCGGCCGTCGCCGGGATCCGGGCCCTGCTGCCGCCCGACGCCGACCTCGGAGCGCACGTCGACTCCGTCCGGATGGGCACCACGGTGGCCACCAACGCCCTGCTGGAGCGCACCGGCGAGCCGACCGCGCTGTGCGTCACCCGCGGCTTCGCGGACGCGCTGCGGATCGGCTACCAGAACCGGCCGCAGATCTTCGCCCGCGAGATCGTCCTGCCCGAGCCGCTCTACGCCCGGGTCGTCGAGGTGGACGAACGGATCACCGCCGACGGCGAGGTGCTGCGCCCGCCGGACCTCGACCGGCTCGCCGAGGACCTGCGCGGCTGCCTGGACGACGGCATCCGCTCGGTCGCGGTGGTCTGCCTGCACAGCTGTCTGTACCCCGCCCACGAACGGGAGATCGGCCGGCTCGCCGAGCGGCTCGGCTTCGACCAGGTGTCGCTGTCCAGCGAGGCGAGCCCGCTGATGAAGGTGGTGCCGCGCGGGGACACCGCCGTGGTCGACGCCTACCTCGACCCGGGCCTGCGCCGCTACGTCCGCCAGGTCGCGGAGGAACTCGCCGGTGTCCGGCTGATGTTCATGCAGTCCAACGGCGGCCTCGCCGAGGCCGGGCACTTCCGGGGCAAGGACGCGATCCTCTCCGGCCCGGCGGGCGGCATCGTCGGCATGGTGCGGATGTCCGAACTGGCGGGCCGCGACCGGGTGATCGGCTTCGACATGGGCGGCACCTCCACCGACGTGTCGCACTTCGCGGGCGAGTACGAGCGGGTGGTGACCACCCGGGTCGCCGGAGTCCGGCTGCGGGCGCCGATGCTGGCGATCCACACCGTGGCGGCGGGCGGCGGCTCGGTGCTGCGCTTCGACGGCGAACGCCTGCGGGTCGGACCGGACTCGGCCGGCGCCGACCCGGGGCCGGCCTGCTACCGGGGCGGCGGGCCGCTGACCGTCACCGACGCCAACCTGCTGCTCGGCCGCATCCAGGCTGGGCACTTCCCGCGCGTCTTCGGGCCGGACGGCGACCAGCCGCTCGACACCGACCTGACCCGGCGCCGGTTCGCCGAACTGGCCGACGAGATCGGCGGCCTCTCGGCGGAGGAGACGGCCGAGGGCTTCCTGCGGATCGCGGTGGGCGACATCGCCAACGCGATCAAGCGGATCTCCGTCCAGCAGGGCCACGACGTCACCCGCTACGCCCTGACCACCTTCGGCGGCGCGGGAGGCCAGGTCGCCTGCCCGGTGGCCGAGGCGCTGGGCATCCGCACCGTGCTGGTGCCGCCGATGGCCGGGGTGCTGTCGGCCCTCGGCATCGGCCTGGCCGACACCACCGTCCTGCGCGAGCAGGCCGTCGAACGGCCGCTCGCCGAGGAGGAGATGGCCGCGGTACGGGCTCTCGCCGACGAACTCGCGCAGACGGCCACGGGCGAGCTGCTCGACCAGGGCGTCCCGCGGAACCGGATCCGGCTGACCCACCGGGCCCGGCTGCGCTACCAGGGCACCGACACCACGATCGGAGTCCCGCTGGGCGAACCGGCCGGCATGCGGGCCGAGTTCGAGGAGCGGCACCGGGCCACCTACTCCTTCCTGATGGACCGCCCGCTCGTGGTCGAGGCCCTCGCCGTGGAGGGCACCGGCCTGACCGAGCAGCCCGCACTCGACGCCCTCTCCCCCGCCGGCGCCGCGGCCGAGCCCACCGGTACCGCGGCGGAGCCCGCCGGCACTACCGCCGAGCCCGCCGCCGTCCGCCTGCACACCGGCGGCCGGTGGAGCCAGGTCCCGCTGCTGGAGCGGGAGTCGATGCGCGCGGACGACACCGTCGCAGGCCCGGCCGTGATCGCCGAGGCCAACGCCACCACCGTGGTGGACGCCGGCTGGAAGGCCACCGTCACCGCCGCCGGGCACCTGCTGGTCGAGCAGGTCGGCGCCACCGCCGAGGAGGTCGTGCCGACCGCCGCCGACCCGGTGCTGCTGGAGGTCTTCAACAACCTCTTCATGGCGATCGCCCAACAGATGGGCGCCCGACTGGAGTCCACCGCCCAGTCGGTCAACATCAAGGAGCGGCTCGACTTCTCCTGTGCGCTCTTCGACCCGGACGGCAACCTCGTCGCCAACGCCCCGCACATCCCCGTCCACCTCGGCTCGATGGGCACCACCGTCAAGGAGGTGCTCCGCCGGCAGGGCCCGCGGATGCGCCCGGGCGACGCCTACGCCGTCAACGACCCGTACCACGGCGGCACCCACCTGCCCGACATCACCGTGGTCACCCCGGTCTTCGACCCGGACGGGAAGGACGTGCTGTTCTTCGTCGCCTCCCGCGGCCACCACGCCGAGATCGGCGGCACCGCCCCCGGCTCGATGCCGGCCGACAGCCGCGAGATCCACCAGGAGGGCGTGCTCTTCGACAACTGGCCGCTGGTGGTGGACGGGCGGCTGCGCGAGGAGGAGACCGTCCGGCTGCTCACCGAGGCGCCGTACCCGTCCCGCGACCCGGACACCAACCTCGCCGACCTGCGCGCCCAGATCGCCGCCAACCGCAAGGGCGTCGACGAGGTCAACGCGATGATCGACCACTTCGGACTCGACGTCGTGCAGGCCTACATGCGGCACGTCCAGGACAACGCCGAACAGGCGGTGCGCCGCGCCGTCGAGGGCCTCACCGACGGCACGTACCGCTACGAGACCGACTCGGGCGCGGTGATCGCCGTCTCGGTGCGCGTCGACCGCCGGGAACGCAGCGCCGTCATCGACTTCACCGGCACCTCCCCCCAGCTCGACGGCAACCTCAACGCGCCCTCCGCCGTCGTCACCGCCGCGGTCCTGTACGTCTTCCGCACCCTCGTCGCCGACGACATCCCGCTCAACGACGGCTGCCTGCGCCCCCTGCGGATCGTCGTGCCGCCCGGCTCCATGCTCGCCCCCGAGTACCCCGCCCCCGTCGCCGCCGGGAACGTGGAGACCTCCCAGGCCATCGTCGGCGCCCTCTACGCCGCACTCGGCGTGCAGGCGGAGGGCTCCGGCACGATGAACAACCTGAGCTTCGGCAACGCGGAGCACCAGTACTACGAGACCATCGCCTCCGGCTCCGGCGCCGGCCCGGACTTCGACGGGGCGGACGCCGTCCAGACCCACATGACCAACTCCCGCCTCACCGACCCCGAGGTCCTGGAGTGGCGACTGCCGGTCCTGGTCGAGGAGTTCGCCGTCCGCCCCGGTAGCGGCGGCACCGGGCGCCACCACGGCGGCAACGGCGCGCTGCGCCGGCTGCGCTTCCGCGAACCCATGACCGTCAGCCTGCTCACCAGCCACCGCCGCGTCCCCCCGTACGGCCTCGACGGCGGCTCCCCCGGCGCCCTCGGCGACAACCGGGTCCTGCGCGCCGACGGCACGGTCGAGGAGCTGCCCGGCTGCGGAAGCGCCGAACTCGCCACCGGGGACGCCCTGGAGATCCGCACCCCGGGCGGCGGCGGCCACGGCAGCCCGGCCTGACGATCCGCCCGGCGTACGCGTCCGGCTGCCGCGAGCCGTCAGGCGTGGACGCCCAGTTGGGCCAGCAGCGTCGCGTTGTCCTCGATGTGCCAGTCCTCGGTGATCCGGTCGGTACCGACGTGCTGGATGTCGATGGCGTTGAACTCGACGCGCTGGCCCTGGCCCCGCACGCCGTCGAAGGTGCCGGTGAAGTGGCCCCGGAAGACCAGCCGGGCGGTGATCTTGTCGCCGGCGACCAGGAGGTCGGACAGCTCGCAGGTCAGGTCCGGCACCGCGGCACGGAAGTTCCTCGAGGCGAACAGCGGCCCGGCGGGGCCCTGAGGACGGCCCGGCGGCAGGGTGTTGTCGCGGAACTGCGGGCTGACCGCCGCGTCCAGGTAGCGCTGCTGCCCGGTGTTCCAGAAGGTGTACAACTGCTGGGCCAGGTGGACCTCCTGGGCCGCTCGCCGGGCGCCGACCGAGCGGTCCGCGGTGAGCGCCTTCGGCTGGACGAGACCGGGCGAACGGTCGATCAGTCGCTGCGGCCAGTCGTGGGCGGAGTCGTGGCGACCGCTGTCGTGAGCGGGGGCGGCCGCTGCGGTGCCGCCCGCCAGGGCGGCCACGGCCGCCAGGACGGCGGCGGTACGGATGAGGGTGCGCGGGCGGCGCATGGGAACAGCTCCTCGGATCGGGGTGGGCACGCCCGGGGGCCGGGCGCGCCGGGGGGGGAGAAAGGGGAAGAAGACGCCGCGGCCGCGGCTCAGGCAAGCCGGCCGCCGCCGTCGACGTGCAGCACCGTGCCGGTGACGTACGGGTTGTCGATGGCGTAGAAGACCGCCTTGACCAGGTCCTCCGGGGTGCCGACGCGCCGGGCCGGGTTGCGCTCGGCGACCCCGCGCAGGAACGCCTCCTTGTCGGCGCCCAGGCCGTCCCAGGAGCCGGTGTCGACGATGCCGGGGGAGACCGCGTTGACCCGGACCGGCGCGATCTCGACCGCCAGCGCCCGCACCAGGAAGGCCAGCGCGCCGTTGGTGGTGGCCATCACCGTGCGCGCCGGTGCCGGGCGCCACGCGGCCACGCCGGAGAAGAAGGTGAACGAGCCGCTCTCGGCGACCTGCCCGACCAGGTGCTTGGCCAGCAGCAGGGGGCCGATCACCTTCGCCGCGAACGCCCGCTGCACGTCGGCCGCCTCGAGCTCCCGCAGCGGACCGTTGGCGGGCATCGCGGCAGTCGAGACCAGGTGGTCGAAGCGGCCGGCCCGGGCGGCGAAGTCGGCGATCGACCGCTCGTCGGCGAGGTCGAGGGCTATCACCTCGGACGGTCCGGTCAGCTCGCCGGCCGTCCACTCCAGCTTGCGCGGGTCCGGGCCCGCCAGCACCAGGGAGGCGCCGGCCGCCGAGGCGGCCCTGGCCAGGGCCCGCCCGGTACGGGAGCCGGCGCCGACCACGACGAGCCGTCGGTCCTGGAGCGAGGCCGGGAGCGAGGCCGGGAGCGAGGCCGGGAGCGACGTGGTGCCGGGTGCGGAGGCGGAAACGGACATGGGGAACTCCTGGGGATCGTCGGGGAATCAGGCCGCCCGCTGCTTCCCGCGGCGGCCACACCACGACCCTCTCCCGGCCGCCCGTGATGAGTCCAAGGCTTGTTTTCTACCCCAGCGATAAAATCCGCTCATGGCAACGCCGACACTCAGGCAGCTCGAGTACCTGACCACCGTGGTCGACACCGGATCGTTCACCCGGGCGGCCGAACAACTGCACGTCACCCAGCCCGCGCTCTCCCACCAGATCCGCGCCCTGGAGGGCTCCCTCGGCGGCCCGCTGCTGGAACGGCTGCCGCGCTCCGTACGGCTCACCCCGATGGGCCGGGCGGTCCTGCCGCACGCCCGCGCCGCGCTGGCCGAGGCCGAGCGCCTGCACACGGCGGCCCGCCGGACGTCCGGCCTGGAGGAGGGCGAACTGGAGGTCGCCGTCGTCTACTCGGTCAGCCTCGGCATCCTGCCGCCGGTGCTCCGGGACTGGCACCGCCGCCACCCCGGCGTGCGGATCCGGCTGCGCGAGTACGCCCACACCGACCGGCTCCAGGAGGCCATGCTCGCGGGCCGCGCCGACCTCGCCATCGGGCCCGCGCCGACCGGCTGGGAGGGGCCGATCCGGGAGCTCGGCGTCGAGGAGTTCACCATCGTGCTGCCCGCCGAGGACCCACTGGCCGACCGCCCCACCGGCACGGTCGAACTGACCGAACTCGCCGACCGCGACTGGGTCCACTACGCCCCCGACAACGGCCTCGCCGACCTCCTGGACCAGGTCTGCGCCCGGGCCGGCTTCCGCCCCCGGGCGGCGATCCGCGCGGAGCAGACCTCCGCCGCGCCGCTGCTCGCCGCGGCCGGGCTCGGCCCCGCCCTGGTGCCCGCCAACATCGTCCCGGCCCACTTCGAGGGCGCCCTGCTGCGCCCGGCTCCCCCGATCCTGCGCACCCTGACCGCCTACACCCGCACCCGCCCGGACCCGCTCACCGTGGCCTTCGCCGACCTCCTGGCCAGCCGGGCCCGGGTCGACCCCGCCGACCCCGCCGGCCCCGGCCGGTCGGCCGGGTTCGCGCCGAACGGGCCGGGCCCGTCGGGCGCAGCGCCGAACGCGTGATCACGCAGCAGACTTGAACGCGGACGTCCGACGTCACGGGCCGAGCGGCAGGAGACGGCGATGAGCACGACGGAACCCCTCCCCACGGAGACCGACGCCTGGGCGGTGGACCGCCCGGGGCCGGTCGGCGGGCCTGGGCCGGGACCACTGGTGTGGGAGCGGCGGCCGCTGGAGCCGCCCGGGCCGCAGGAGATCCTGGTGGAGGTGGAGGCCTGCGGGGTGTGCCGCACCGACCTGCACCTCGCGGAGGGGGACCTCTCCCCCAGGACGGCGCGGTGCACCCCCGGACACGAGGTGGTCGGCCGCGTGCTGGCGGTCGGTGCCGGAGCCGAGGGGTTCGCCGTCGGGGACCGGGCCGGGGTGGCCTGGCTGGCCGGGACCTGCGGCCGGTGCGGCTACTGCCGCAGCGGGCGGGAGAACCTCTGCCCCGACTCCCGCTACACCGGCTGGGACCGGCCCGGCGGCTACGCCCGGCACCTCACCGCCGACGCCCGCTACGCCTACCGGCTGCCCGAGGGCCCGCCCGCTGACGAACTGGCCCCGCTGCTGTGCGCCGGGATCATCGGCTACCGCGCCCTGGAACGCGCCGAACTGCCCACCGGCGGACTGCTCGGCATCTACGGCTTCGGCGCGTCCGCGCACCTGACCGCCCAGATCGCCCTCGCCCGGGGCGCCCGGGTCGCCGTGTTCACCCGCGCCGCACCCGCCCGGCGACTCGCCCTGGACCTCGGCGCCGGTTTCGCCGGCGACTCCTACGACCCGCCCCCGGAACCACTGGACGCGGCCATCCTCTTCGCCCCGGCCGGCGAACTCGTGCCCGCCGCCCTCGCCGCCCTGGACCGCGGCGGCACGCTCGCCGTCGCGGGCATCCACCTCACCGACATCCCGCGACTCGACTACCAGCGGCACCTCTTCCAGGAACGCACCCTGCGCAGCGTCACCGCCAACACCCGCGCCGACGGGCGGGCCTTCCTCGCGGAAGCGGCCCGCACCCGCCCGGCCGTCCACGTGACCCGCTACCCCCTGCGACAGGCGGACACCGCCCTCGCGGACCTCGCCGCCGACCGGGTCACCGGCGTCGCGGTGCTCGTCCCCGAGTAGTCGAAGGAGCCGAGCGGTCGAAGCGGCAGGCCAGGGCGAGGTTCGTTGCCGGCCGGGCTCGCCACCGACCACCGGGGGCGCAGCTTCCTGTACTACCTGGACGTCGAGTTCGACGAGACCGTGCGCCGGCACGCCACCCGCCCGCTGGCCGCCGAGGTCTCCCCCGACCAGATGGCCGGCTGGTACCGGGCGCACGACCTCCTGCCCGGGGGCCTCGAACGGGTCATCGGGCAGGACAGCAGCCTCGACACCACGGTCACGCGGATCGTGACCGACACCGCGCTCACCCCACCCGGCTGGACGCCACGTCTCTGAAACGACGGCCGAACGGCCTGTCCGGCTTCGGCGGATGACCGCCGCCGTACTGATCCGGCCGACCACTGATCGGGCGGCCGCGGCTGCGGCCGCCCGATCGGCGGTGTCACGGGGTGTGGGGCGGGCCGGGAGTCAGATCCGCGACCAGGAGCGCCAGCAGTTCCGCCGGCGCCTCGATGAAGCGGTAGTGGCCTCCCTCCAGGAGTTCGAAGGACGCTTCGCCGCAGGCCGACCAGCCGGTCATCAGCGACGGCGGGATGCCCGTGTCCTCGGTCCAGCCGATGGCGGTGATCGGGCAGGGCAGCCGGAGCGGCTCGGCCACGTGGTAGCGCTTGTTCATGTCGACGTCGTTCCGCAGGACGCCGAGGTAGAGGGCGAGCAGGCTCGGTTCCAGGGTGCCGCCCAGTTCCGCGACGAGCCCGCGCAGTTCGGCGGCCAGCTCGTCGTCGTCCATGCCGAGGAAGCGGCCGTAGGGGCCGTCCTGCGGTGCGACCTCGGCGGAGACGAACACCTGGGTCGGGGCGGGGCAGCCCCTTTCGACCAGCCGTACGGCGGTCTCGTACGCCGCCAACGCGGAGCCGCAGTGCCCGAACAGGGCGTAGGGACGGTCCAGGTAGGGGCGCAGCGCTTCGCAGAGGTCGTCGGCCATCGCCTCGTAGGTGGTGTGGGCGGGCTCGCGCATCCGGTTCTCCCGGCCCGGCAGCTGCACGGGGCAGAGCTCGACGCCGTCGACCGATGACGGCCACCGGCGGTACATGCTCGCCCCGCACCCCGAGTACGGCAGGCAGAACACCCGTGCCGGTGCCACCGGCGACGGCTCGCGGATGAACCACTTGTTGCGGATGGGGGCCGTCGGAGCGTCCACTGATGACCTTCCGGGTGGGGGTTTCTTCTCGGGTTCGGCTGCGGTGATGCCGGCAAGGGTGAGGGCGGCGGCGAGGAGCGGCGCCTATCGGGTCCGCGCGGTGATCGGCAGGTGTGTGAAGCCCGCGATGACGTTCGAGCGCATGCGCCGCGGCGTCCCGGCGAGTTCGAAGTCGGTGAACCGGCCGAGCAGTTCGGCGAACAGGATCCGCAGGGCCACCCGTGCGACGGTGTGTCCGATGCAGTAGTGCGCGCCGACGCCGAACGCGATGTGCTTGTTGGGCCGCCGTCGGATGTCGAAGGTGTCCGGGTCGGCGAACACGGTCTCGTCGCGGTTGGCCGACCCCAGCCACACGACGACCGCGTCCCCGGCGGGGATCGGCATGCCCCGGATCTCGACGTCGCGGGTGGCGTGGCGCATGAAGTGCTGGGTGGGCGAAGCCCATCGCAGGGCCTCCTCCACGCCGCTGTGGAGCAGCTCCGGGTGTGCTGCCCAGTCGTCCAGGACCGCGGTCCCGGCCAGTTCGACCATCGCCGCGATCGGTGGCTGGGCGGTGGTGACGGTCGCACCGAGGAGCAGGCTGTAGCAGTTGGACACGATCTCGCCCGGCGACAGTCGGCGTCCGTCCAGTTCCATGGTGAGCAGCACGCTGATCAGGTCGTCACCCGGTGCGCGCCTCCGCGCGGTGACGGTGTCCTGGAAGTAGGCGAACAGTTCACGGTGGGCGGTCACGAGGGTGGCCCGTGGTCCGTCGGCGAGCTGGAACTCGGGGTCGTCGGCGGCGATGCAGGCGTGGGCGAGCCGGACGAGCCGCGGCCAGTCCTGCTCCGGTAGCGCCATCATGGTGCCGATCACGGCCATCGGCAGGCCGGCCATGGCGGCGGCGAAGTCGTACGGGCCGCCGTCGGCCAGCGGCCGGAGCAGTTCGACGACGACCCGGCGGATGGCCTCCCGGTCGTTCTCCACCGTCTTGATCGACAGCGCCTGCTGCAGCGGGCCGCGCAGGTGCGAGTGCCGGGGCGGGTCGGTCGCGGCCATCTGCCGGCCGCCGGCGGGGTCGCCCTGGCCGAGGAGGTTGAGCAGGGTGCCCTGTTCGGAGGTGAACGTGTCGTGGTCGCGCAGGACCCGGCCGGCCTCGGCGTGGCCGACGATCGACCAGTAGCCGATGTCGCCGACCGGCTGCCAGCTCACCGGGGCGTGGCGGCGCAGCCGTCGCCACACCTCGTGGGCCCCGCCCGAGTGGTGGAGGTCGGGGTCGATCAGGTCGACCGGCTGCGGGGCGAGGACCGGGCACCGCGTGGTCGGGGGAAGCGTCGTCATCGGTGCCGCTCCTCCCCCGCCGCGCCGTCCGGGCCCACCGTCCCGTCGTCCGGGCCCACCGCCGCGTCGGCCGGGCTTTCTGTCGGGCCGTCCGAGCCGTCCGGGTCGTCCGCCGGCCGGATCCGGGCGGTGAGGGCCGTCGCCAGTTCGGCGACGGTCGGCGACAGGTACAGGGTCTGCGCGGGGAGGTCCACGCCGAACTCGCGCTGGGTGGCGACCAGGAGGTCGGTGGCCAGCAGGGAGTGTCCGCCGAGGTCGAAGAAGTCGTCGCCGACGCCGACCGGTTCGACGCCGAGGACGTCGCCCCACAGCTCGGCCAGTCGCGTCTGCACCTCGGTGAGGGGCGGGACGAACTCGTTGGCCACGTTGCGCGGTACCCGGGTGGCGGTGGGCAGGGCCGCGCGGTCGATCTTGCCGTTGCGGTTCAGCGGCAGTTCGGGACGGACGAGGATCGCCCAGGGGATCAGGTAGTCCGGCAGCCTGTCCCGCAGTTCACGGCGCAGCCGCCGACCGAGGTCGGCGGTACTCGCCGGAGCGGGTTCCGCGGGCACGACGTAGGCCAGCAGCCGGGTGCCGCCCGCAGGATCGGGCTGCGGCAGCACGACGGCGTGCCGCACCTCGGCGAGCCGTTCCAGCTCGACCTCGACGGCGCGCGGCTCGGCACGGTAGCCCTGGACCTTGACCTGGTCGTCCGCGCGTCCGACGAACTCCAGCGTGCCGTCCGGCAGCCATCGCACGAGGTCTCCGGTCCGGTACATCCGGGCGCCCGGTTCGGTCCCGAAGGGATCCGGCAGGAACCGTTCGGCGGTCGCGGCCGGGCGGCCCAGGTAGCCGCGGGCCAGGCCCGCCCCGGCCACGTACAGTTCGCCGCACTCGCCGGCGGGCACCGGCGTGAGGTCGTCGTCGAGCACGGCGACCCTGGTGCCGCTGATCGGGCGGCCGATCGGCACGCTCCGCAGTTCCGGGAGGGTGCTGCTGGTCCAGCAGGTCGTGTACGTGGTGTTCTCGGTCGGTCCGTAGCCGTTGGTGAAGAGCAGCTCCGGGTGGCGGGCCAGCAGGTGCCGGACGTGGCTCGGCGAGGCCACGTCGCCCCCGGTGAGGACGTGCCGCACGTCGGCGAACGCCTCCGGGTGGGAGCTCGCCATCTGGTGGAAGAGCCCGGTGGTCAGCAGCAGGACCGTGACGCGCTCGGCACGGACGACGCGTGCCACGTGCTCCAGTGTGATGGCGACCGGGGGGAAGAGCACCAGTCGGCAGCCGTTGACGAGGGGGGCCCAGATCTCGAACGTGGAGGCGTCGAACGCGACCGGCGCGAGGTGGAAGAAGACGTCCTCGGGACGGACGTCCATCCAGTCCGCGCCCCGGACGAGCCGGTCGATCGCCCGGTGGGGCACGCCGACGCCCTTGGGCTCGCCGGTGGAGCCCGAGGTGTAGCTGACGTAGGCGAGCCGGTCCGGGTCGCCGGGGCGGGCGGGAGCCGCCGGCCCGGTGGCCGGCTGCTCCTGGATCGGGCGCTCCTCCGTCACCGTGACGACGGTGCCCAGCAGGTGCTCCCCCAGGGCCTCTTCCGTGATCACCATGCGCGCGCCGGCGTCCTCGAGCAGCAGCGCGTGGCGGCCGGCCGGGTCGTCCGGTTCGAGTCCGAGGTAGGCGCCGCCCGCGATGAGGACGGCGAGCAGGGCCACGACCAGCTCCGGCGAGCGCGGCACCAGCACGCCCACGACGTCCTCCTGCGCCAGTCCGGCCGCTCGCAGTCGCGTGGCGAGCCGGTGGGCGCGGTCGTGGAGCTGCCGGTAGGTCAGGGTCTGTCCGTCGCAGGTGACGGCGGGCGCGTGCGGGGCCCGCTCCGCCTGTTCGGCGACCAGCTCGTGGATGGCCCGTGCGTCGAAGGGTGGCCGTCCGCTGCCGACGAACGCCGGGTTGTCGGAGGTGAGGAGCGTCTTGGTCAACTGCTTCCCGCTTTCCTGTGCTGGGGTGTCCCCGTCGGGGTTGGACGAGCTGCCGCGCGGGCCGGCGCCGTGGTGGCCGCTGCCGGCGCTGTCCGGTGGGTGGTCGTCCCGGTGGCCGGTGCGCGGCACGGGGTGTGTGGTGTCACCGGGTGTGGCCACCGGCTCAGACCGCCGGCACGTGGAAGAAGGTGTGCCGCGAGGCGATGCGGCCCTGCGGGGTCATCCGGAAGAAGTCCGCGAACCGCAGTTCGACCTCACCGCCGTCGTGCAGCACGCCGCGGAACAGGCCGTGCACCGCCACCTCGTCGTCGGTCGTGACGACGGTGGCCAGGGTGTGCACGCCGGTGCGGATCACCCGCTGGTCTCGGTAGAAGCGTTCCAGTTCGGCGTGCCCGACCATGGGTTCGTACCCGGGGCGGTGGTAGCGGGCGTCCGGGGCGAACAGGGCGACCAGCGCGGGCACGTCCCCGGCGTCGACGAGCTGGTAGTACCGGTGGACCTGGGACACCCCAAGCGCCGGGGTCACCGGGTCGGCCGGGGCGGTCGGGGTTGCCGCGACCACCGGTGTTTCCGGTGGTGCCGGCGTTTCGTCGGGATGGGAGAGGGTGTGGACCATGCCGAGGTGCTTCCTGTGATCGCTGTCAGATGATCGGGGTCAGAGAGGTGTCAGAGGTGTCTGAGGTGTCATCAGAGGTGTCGGAGTCGTGTCACGTGGTGAGAGCGCCGGTACGGCCGCGGCGTCCGGGGCTTCGTCGAGCGCTTCGACCAGGCGCGCCGGCGTGGGTGCCTGGAACAGGGCGCCGAGGGTGAGTTCACGGCCGAACCTCACCCGCACCCGGTTGACCAGCCGGGTCGCGAGCAGGGAGTTGCCGCCCCGGTCGAAGAAGCCGTCGTCGGCTCCCACCGCGGGCAGGCCGAGCACCTCGGCGAACAGCTCGCACATCGTCCGCTCCGCCGGCGTCCGCGGTCCGGGCCCGGACGGTGCCGGGGCGGGGTCCGGGACGGGCAGCGCGGCCCGGTCGATCTTCCCCCTCGGCGTCAGGGGAAAGGCGTCGAGCGTGACGATCGCCGAGGGCACCATGTAGTCCGGCAGCACCTCGGAGGCGTGCTCCCGCACCGACGCCGCGTCGAGCCGCGCGCCCCCGGCCGGGACGACGTAGCCGATCAGCCGCCTGCCGGACGAGCCGCCCGGGCCCGCGACCACGGTCGCCTGGGCGACGGCGGGGTGCCCGGCCAGGACCGCCTCGATCTCGCCCAACTCGATGCGGAAGCCGTGGAGCTTGACCTGCTCGTCCGCGCGGCCGAGGAACTCCAGCTCCCCCTCGGCGTTCCAGCGGACCACGTCGCCCGTGCGGTACATCCGCTCGCCCGGGTCGCCGAACGGGCACGGCACGAACTGCTCGGCCGTCCGGCGGGGGTCGCCCAGGTACCCGCGCGCCACGCCGGCGCCGGCAACGTACAGCATGCCCGCCACTCCCGGCGGCACCGGGGACAGTGCCCGGTCCAGGACGTACACCCGCCTGTTGTCCATCGGCCGGCCGAGGGGGACGACGTCGGGCACGGCCTGACCGGGGCGCAGCACCCTGCGCGTGGTGAACGTCGTGGCCTCGGTCGGGCCGTACCCGGCGACCACCACGGAGTCCGGGCACCGTGCCAGGACGCGCCGTACCGCGTCGGCCGGCACGATGTCACCGCCGGTCCACACCTGGCCGACCCCGGCCAGCGTGCCGGGGGACTCCTCGGCGAACACCCGGAACAGCCCGGCCGTCAGCCACAGCGCGCCGACCCGGTGATCGACGATGAGCCGGTGGAGGTCCGAGAGCGCCAGCTCGCCGGGCGGGGCCACGATCACCCGGCCCCCGTTGAGCAGCGGCACCCACCACTCGTAGGTCGAGGCGTCGAAGGCGTGCGGGGAGTGTGCGAGCACGCGCGGGCCGTCCTCGTCCCGCCAGCAGTGTTGCGCGGTCAGGCTGACGACGTTGCGGTGGCTCAGGGCCACGCCCTTCGGCGTGCCCGTGGACCCGGAGGTGTACAGGACGCACGCCAGGTGGTCCGGGCGCAGCGATACGACGGGGTCGGTGGCGGGCTCGTCGGCGAGGCCGGGGTCGGCGTCGACGACGACCCCCGGGGTGCCGTGGGCCAGTTCGTGGCCCTGGGTGGCCCGGTGGGTGAGCAGCACCGCCGCCCCGGTGTCCGCCAGGACGCGGCGCAGGCGGGCCGCCGGGGCCCGGGTGTCCAGCGGCACGTAGGCGCCGCCGGCCTTGCCGACCGCCAGGACCGACACCACCACGTCGACGGAGCGTTCCATGAGCACGGCCACCGGGCTGTCGCAGCGGACGCCCAGGGCGATGAGCCGGTGGGCCAGCCGGTTGGCCCGGGCGTTCAACTCCGCGTAGGTCAGGGTGGTTTCCCCGCACACCACGGCGGTGGCGTCGGGTGTGCGCCCGGCCTCGGCCGCGAAGGCGAGCGGCACCGTCGGGTGCGGGAGCGGACGCGTGGTGCGGTTGGCGGCCACGACGGTGCGGTGCCGTTCCTCGGGGGTGAGGAGGTCGGGCCGGCCGATCGGCCGGTCCGGGTCGGTGGCCACCGCGTCGAGGAACCGCGGGAACCGCCGCTGGTGGGCGGTGAGTTCGGCCTCGGAGTAGAGCGCGGGGTTGGCGTCGACGTCGAGTCGGGGCGCGGTGCCGTCGGAGCGGTCGTAGACGGAGAACGAGAGGTCCTCGACCGGTCCGTTGGACAGGTTGTGCACGGTGGCCCGGACGCCCGCGAAGTCCAGGTGGTAGTAGAAGGACATGATGTTGACGACGGGCCCGAACAGGACCCGTTCCGACCGGGCCGGGTCCAGCTCCCTGCGCAGGTCCTCGCTGCGGTGGCGCTGGTGCGGGCGCTGGGCGGCGATCTCCTCGGCCACCTGTCGCGCGAGTGCGGACAGGCCCTGTTCCGGGTGCACGCGCAGCCGCAGCGGCACCACGTTCGCCACCATGCCGGGGACGGCCGGCGCGGCGGAGCCGGTGCGCCCGGTCACCGGCATGCTGAGCACGATGTCCCGTTCGCCGGTGAGGCGGTGGAGGTACGCGGCGGCCGTCGCGGTGAAGGCGGCGGGCCAGCTCGCGCCCGCGGGTCGGGCGGCCCGCCGCAGCGCGGCCACGGTGGGCGCGTCGAGGGTGCCGGTACGGCGCAGGAAGCCGTCCGAGGCGGCCGCCGAGCGGCTGGCGAGGCTGACCGGATCCGGCCGGCCGGCCAGCCGGGCCGACCAGAACGCCCGGTCCTGTCCGGGCTGTTCCGACGCGTGGTAGCCGGCGTCGTGCGCCAGCAGGAGGCTCAGCGGCCCGAAGGCCGGTCCTGCCCCGCCGCTGCCCCGGACCAGTACGGTGTAGGTCCTGGCGACGCGGCGCGCGATGAGCGACATGCTGAAGCCGTCGACCGCGATGTGGTGGACGCGCTGGTACCAGAGGAAGCGGTCCGGCGCGATGGCGAACAGGGCCTGGCGGAACAGCGGGCCCCGGGTGAGCGCGACCGGGGTGGACAGGTCGGCGCGCATCCACTGCTCGGCCGCCCGCAGCGGATCCGGTGCCGCCGTGAGGTCGACGTGGTCCATCGTCCAGTCGGGCGACGGGGTGACGACCTGCCGGGGGCCCTCGGCACCGTCGATGAGGCGGACGCGCAGTGACTCGGTCTCGTCCACCACGCGCCGCACGGCCTTCTCGAACAGCTCCGCGTCGATCGGTCCGGGGATGTCCACGTACTCGCCGGTGTTGTACGCGGGGCTCCCGGGGCGCAGGTGGTGGGCGAACCAGATGCCGGACTGCGCCGACGACAGCGGCAGCTCGTGTGCGTCGCTCATCCGAGCTCCTCCAGGATGGCCGACAGCGCGTCGGCGAGGGGCACGACGTGGGGCGGCGACAGCATGTCGTGGTGGTTGCCCGGGGCCTCGACCACGGTCAGCGCCCCGTGGGTGCGTTCCCGCCAATGGGCGGGGACCACGACCGGGCCGGCGAGCGCGGGGTTGGTCCCGGTACTGGTGAACAGGTGGATCGGTGTCCGCAGCCGTGCCGTCGACCGGTAGCGTCGGGCGGCGGCGCCGTTGGTGGTGAGGACCCGTGCCATGCGGCGCAGTTGTTCGGTGCGCGCCCGCTGGGGAAGGCGCTCGCGGGCGTGCGCGTCGTGGAGCAGCAGGGCGAGGGCGTCCTGCTCGTCGAGTTCGTGGTCGGGCCCGTCGGTGGATCCACCGGTGGACGCGGGCGCTGCGGCGTCGATGATCCCGAGGAATCCCGGGGGGTTCCCCTGTTCCTCCAGCAGGCGGGCCATCTCGAAGGCGACCAGCCCGCCGAAGGACCAGCCGGCCAGCAGGTACGGGCCGTCGGGCAGTTCGGACCGCAGCTCCCGCAGGTAGCGCCGCGCCTGTTCCTCGACGGTGGCCAGGGGCGGCTCGTCGGTGTTGTAGCCGACGGCTTCCAGAGCGTGGACGGGCCGGCCGCCGGCGAGCCGTCCGCTCAGGTGGAGGAGGGAGCACACGTCGCCGCTCTGCGGGTGCACCAGGATCAGCGGCGCCCGGCGGCGGTCTCCTTCGGCCAGCGGAACGACGAGCCGGCGCAGGGCCCGCGAGGCGTCGGGCACCTCCGCGCACAGGCCCTCGACGGTGGGGTGGCGGAACACCGTGTTCAGCGGCACGGTGACCCCCCACTCCCGCCGGATCGTCTCCACGAGCTCGACCGCCCTGAGGGAATGCCCGCCCAGCGCGAAGAAGTCGTCCCGGACGCCCACCCGCGAGGTGCCCAGCACGCGCTCCCAGATGCCGGTCATCAGGAGTTCCAGCAGGTCCCGCGGCGGTAGCGCGCCCGTCTCGCGGCCGTGGCGGTCGGGTGCGGGCAGGGCCCCGCGGTCCACCTTGCCGTTGGTGGTCAACGGGATCCGGTCGAGTGCGGTCAGCGTGGTGGGCACCATGAACTCGGGCAGGGTCTCGCGCAGGGAACGCCGCAGGAGCGCCGGGTCACCGGGCTGGTCCTGCCACACCAGGTAGCCGGCCAGTTCGGCGTCCGTCCCGCCGCCGCGCACCGTCACCACGGCCCTGGCGACGCCGGGCTGGGCGCACAGCGCGGCCTCGACCTCGCCCAACTCGATCCGGTATCCGCGGATCTTCACCTGCTCGTCGGTGCGGCCGAGGAAGACGAGGCTGCCGTCCGGCAGGTACCGCGCCAGGTCGCCGGTCCGGTACAGCCGGCCGCCGTCGGCGCCGAACGGATCGGGCACGAAACGCTCGGCGGTCAGCCCGGGCCGGTTGGCGTACCCGCGGGTGACGCCGACCCCGCCGATGTGGATCTCCCCCGGGACGCCGACGGGCACCGGGGCGCCGGCGGAGTCCAGCAGGTGGATCCGCAGGTTGCCGAGCGGCCGGCCGATCGGCACGGACCCTCCGGGCCGGGCCAGGTCGCGTTCGGCGTCGACGCGCCGGGTGACACAGCCGACGGACGCCTCGGTGGGGCCGTAGCCGTTCCACAGCGTGGAGACCCGGTCGAGGAGCCGCCGGGCCAGGGCGGGCTGGAGCGGTTCGCCCACGCAGATCGCCTGGAACCGGCCGCCCCGCCATCCGCCGTCCAGCAGCAGGAGCCAGGTCGCCGGTGTGGCCATGAGCGTGGTGACGCCGAACTCGCGCAGCATCTCCGTCAGGCGCGGGCCGTCGACCGCGACCTCCGACGGGGCGATCACCACGCTCGCGCCCCAGGCCAGGGGCATGAGCACCTGGGGGACGATGACGTCGAAGGAGATCGAGGCCACCGAGGCGACGACGTCGTCCCCGCCGAGGTCCAGCTGCCGGCCGCGGACCACCAGGTAGTTGACCACGCCCTCGTGCGGGACCAGCACGGCCTTGGGGCGGCCGGTCGAACCGGAGGTGTAGATCGAGTACGCCAGGTTGGCGGGCACCGCGAGCGGTGGCAGCCGGTCCTCGGGCAGGGCCGCGACGTGCCCGGCCTCGGCGTCCATCCACACCGTCGTGGCGTCGTGCCGCGGCAGCCGGTCGGCCAGGGAGCGCCGGGTGAGCAGCAGCGGCACTTCGGCGTCGGCGAGCATGAACGCCATGCGCTGCGCCGGGAGGTACGGGTCCAGTGGCAGGTAGGCGGCGCCCGACTTGAGGACGGCCAGCAGGGCCACGACCAGGTCCGCCGAACGCGGCAGGCACACGCCGACCAGGCGTTCCGGCCGGGCTCCGCGGGCTCGCAGGTGCCGGGCCAACCGGTTGGCCCGGCGGTCGAGTTCCCGGTAGGTCAGGCGCTCGGCGCCGCAGCGGACGGCCACCGCGTCGGGGGCCAGCCTGGCCTGCTCCTCGACCAGCTCGTGCACGCAGAGGTCCCTGGGGAAGGGTTCTTCGGTGGCGTTGGCGGCCACCAGCAGCGCTTCGCGCTCGGCCTCGGTGAGCAGGTCCAGCCGCGAGACGGGACGGTCGGGGTCGCCGGACGCGGCGTCCAGCAACCGGAGGTAGTGGCCGACCAGACGCTCCACGCTCGCGCGGTCGAACAGATCGGTGTCGAAGGCCACCGTCCCGGTCGTGCCGGCCGGCCCGTCGGTCACCACCAGGCTGAGGTCGACCTTGGCCGTGCCGTTGTCGACGTCGATCCGTTCGCTCTCCGTCCCCGCCAGCCGGAGGGAGTCGGTCGGGTCGGACAGGCCGGCGAACATCACCTGGAACAGCGGATTGCGGTCGAGACCGCGCGCCGGGCGCAGCTCCTGCACCAGCCGTTCGAACGGCAGGTCCTGGTGCGCGTAGGCGTCCACGGCGGTCCGGCGGACCCGGTCGAGCAGTTCGGCGAAGCTCGGGTCGTCCGCGAGGTCGGTGCGGATGACCAGGGTGTTGATGAACGAGCCCACGAGCGGGTCGAGTTCGGGACGGGTCCGGCCCGCGACCGGCGTGCCGACCGCCACGTCGGACTGCCCGCTGTAGCGGGCGAGCAGGGCCTGGAACGCGGCGAGCAGCGTCATGAACATCGTCGCGCCGTGCCGCCGGCCCAACAGCCGCAACCGCCCGGCCAGTTCCTCGGGCACCGTGAAGCCGATGCGCTCGCCCCGGCCCGCGCGGACCGGTCCGCGCCTGCGGTCGGTGGGCAGGTCCAGCGGCGGGAGCCCGGACAGCTGTGCGCTCCAGTAGTCCAGTTGGCGCTGGAGGTGGTCCCCGGAGAGCCGGGCCCGCTGCCAGTGGGCGAAGTCCGCGTACTGGATCCGCAAGGGGGGCAGCTCGGGCTCGCGGCCTTCCAGCCGGCTCCGGTACGCCTCCGCCAGGTCGTCCCACAGCAGCGGCATCGACCAGCCGTCGACCGCGATGTGGTGGACCACCACCACCAGGACGTGTTCGTCCTCGTCGACCCGCAGCAGTGACGCCCGCAGCAGCGGGGCGGTGGCCAGGTCGAACGGGCGCAGGATCTCGGATCGGACGAGATCGAGGGCCAGCCGCGTCCGGAGTTCCGGGGGCTCGGTCCGCAGGTCCGTGACGGGGAGGTCGACCGGCCGGGCCGGCTGGAGCGAGGGGCTGGGGCGCCCGTCCTGCTCGGGGAAGGCGGTGCGCAGGACTTCGTGGCGCCGCACCAGCTCGGTGAAGCCGTGGCCGAGGGCGGCCACGTCCAGCGGGCCGCGCAGCCGGAAGACCTCGTGGACGTTGTACATTGCGGGTCCGTCGGACAGCCGCTCGACCAGCCACATGCGTTCCTGGGTGAACGACGTCACCCGCGCACCCTCCGGGCGGGGTGGGATCGTGGCCTCGGGTTCGCCCCCGGCGGCCCTGTTCCGGGCCGCGCGGACGCGCTGGTCGAGCAGGGCCCGTGCGGCGGCCGGCGTGGAACCGGTCGGCCGGCCGGGCTCGGGTCGGCTGTGCTGTGCCTTCACGGGTGACGGGCCTTTCCGGCGGGAAGCGGTTCCGCTTCGACGGCGGCGCCGAGGTCCGCCAGCAGGGCGGCGTCGATGCCGTCGGCGAGTTCGGCGACGGTCGGGTGGTGGAACAGCAGGACGACCGGCAGTTCGAGGTCGAGTGCCCGGCCGAGTCGGGACATGACCTTCGACGCGAGGAGCGAATGGCCGCCCAGCTCGAAGAAGTCGCTGTGCACGCCGTCCGGGGTCACACCGAGCACCTCGGCCCAGGTCTCCAGCACGAGCAGCTCGGTCTCGGTTTCGGTCCCGGTGGCGGGAGCGCCGGCCCGGTCGGCCTCGGGCCGCGGGGCCGCGGGCCGCCCGGTGGGGGTGGCGGGGGCGGGACGGCTCACCCGGAGGGCGGGCGGGGTCTCCCACGCCGACACCGGTCGTTCGGGACTGTCGGCGAGATGGTCGAGCAGCGCCCTGAAGCCCTCGCAGAGCTGTCGCACCGTGTCGTGGTCGAAGAGGTCGGCGGCGTAACGGATGACGCCGGCGAAGCGGTCGCCGAGGTCCGTCAGGGAGACCTCGACGTCGAACTTCGCCACGACGTTCGGTATCGGATGGTCGCTCACGTCGAGTCCCGGCAGGCCGGACGGGAGCGCGGGCGGATCCTCCAGCTGGAACATGACGGTGACCAGCGGGTGCCGGCCGAGATCGCGTTCGGGCCGCAGCTCCTGCACCAGCCGTTCGAAGGGGACGTCCTGGTGGGCGTAGGCCTCCACCGCGCACCGCCGTACCCGGGCGAGCACGTCGGTGAAGTCCGGGTCGCCCGACAGGTCGGTGCGCAGGACGAGCGTGTTGACGAAGAAGCCGACCAGCGGCTCCACCTCGATCCGGGTCCGTCCGGAGATCGGCGTCCCCACCGTCACGTCGTCCTGTCCCGTGCAGCGCGCGAGCAGGACCTGGAAGGCGGCCAGCAGCGTCATGAACGGCGTCACCTCGTGGGCGCGCCCCAGTGCGCGGATCCGGTCGGTGAGCCCTGCGGAGATCTCGATCTCGACCTGGTCGCCCCGGCCCGACCACACGGCGGGTCGGGTTCGGTCCGTCGGGAGCGCCGACGGGCTCAGCTCGGCCAGGTGTTCGCGCCAGTAGGAGAGTTGGTCCCGCAGCGCCGTTCCGTCCTGGTGGCTCCGCTGCCATGCGGCGAAGTCGGCGTACTGGACGGGCAGCTCCGCCAGGGCGGCCGGCCGGCCGTGCACGGCGGCGCCGTACCCGGCGGAGAACTCCTGCCACAGCACCGACAACGACCAGCCGTCACAGGCGATGTGATGGATCACCAGGACCAGCAGATGGTCGTCGGGGGCGACGCGGATCAGCCGGGCCCGCAGCATCGGAGCGGTCCCGAGGTCGAACGGGGTCGCCGTGTCGGCGGCCACCAGCCCCCGGGCCCGCCGCCAGGCCCGCTCCGCCGGGAGGTGCGTCAGATCGGTGATCGCCGGCACGAAGGTCTCGACCGGCTCCGTGACATGGCACGGGCCGTCCCCGGAGTCGACGATCCTGCCGCGCAACACCTCGTGGCGCCGCACGATTTCGGTCAACGCCCGGGTCAGCGCCCCCTCGTCCAGCCGGCCGCGCAGGCGGACCGCGGTCGGGACGTTGTGGTCCGGCCGCCCCGGCCGCAGCCGGTCGAGGAACCACAGCCGCTGCTGGGCGAAGGACAGCGGAGTCGGAGCGTGCGCACGCTGATCGGGGCCAGGCATGACGGATCCACCTTTCACGGCGATCGGGAACGCTTCGGCGCCCCGGAAATCCCTTTGCCGATTCGCTACTTCGCGAACAGTACGGCGGATACTAGGCAGCTCCCGTCTCACTCCGCAAGATCGGAACGAGGGATTCGGGCATCAGGACAATATTTACGCCAGCCCACCGGAATCCTTATCCAGATCGAACACGCTCGACGTCTAGCATTCGCGCGCCAGGCCCGGGTATGCGGACTGACGTGCCGTCATGCGACCGCCGGCGCCCCCACTTCCATGGACGGGCGCCCCCGTGATAATTCTTCTGTCGCCAAGGCGGCGGCCCGACGGGCCCCTTTTCTGCCGGGCCTCGAATGTTCCGAACGAGATCGGTGAACCCATTGCGTGAACTCATCCGTTGTCCATGAACCCGCCCCCGTCGCATGAACTCGGAGAATTCGTGAAACGGAAACAGAGCCTGGTGGGTTCATTCGTCTCGCACGCCGCCACCCACCCCGGTGATCCGGCCTTGGTGTGGCGCGGAGAAGAGACGACCTACCGTGAACTCCACCGGCTGGCGGAGCGGGAGCGTCTGCGGATCGCCCGGCTCGCCACGGGCCGGGACGAGCCGATCGGCATCGTGGCCGCCAAGTCGCCCGCGACGATCGCCCTGGTGCTCGCCTGCCTGCTGGAAGGGCGGCGCTTCCTGCTGCTGCCGGCGCCCACGCCGGACGGGAGAACGTCCCGCGCGCTGGTCGAACAGGCCGGGATCCGGCACGTCCTGTCGCCGGAGGGCCCCGGGGCGCCCGGACCCGGGCCGGGTGCCCCGGACCGGCCGGTGGAACCGAGGGCGCCGCACCGCACCGAGCCCGGCGACGTCTCCTTCATGTTCACCACCTCCGGTTCCACCGGGCGGCCGAAGATCGTGCCGCTGAGCACGGGGGCGGTGGACCGCTTCACCGACTGGGCCGGCGAGCGCTTCGGCATCCGCCGGGGAACGACGGTCCTCAACCACGCCCCGCTCACCTTCGACCTGTGCCTGCTGGACATCTGGGCCACGCTCAGGCACGGCGGCCGCGTCGTCCTGGTCGATCCGGCCCGGGCCACCCAACCGGGCCACCTGCTGGACCTCGTGTCCCGCCACGCGGTCCGAATCGTCCAGGCGGTACCGATGTTCTACCGGCTGCTGGTCGACGCGACCGCGCAGAGCGGCCGCCGGCTCGACACGGTCGAGCACGTCCTCTTCACCGGCGACAGCATGCCCGCCCGCTGCCTGGCCGAGCTTCCGCGCCTGTTCACCGGCGCGCGGTTCTACAACGTCTACGGCTGCACCGAGACCAACGACAGCTTCCTGCACGAGGTCGACGGCGCCGAGCCGACGGACGGCCCGGTGCCGATCGGGCGCCCGCTGCCCGGGGTCCACGCGGTCATCGTCGATGCCGACGGCGCGATCGTGACCGGGCCGGGACGCGGAGAGCTCCACGTCGCGACGCCGTTCCAGACCGACGGCTACCTGGACCGGGAACAGGACGCGGACAGGTTCGCGACCCACCACCACGAAGGGCGGACCCGGCGCTACTTCCGCAGCGGCGACCTCGTACGGAGTGACCGGGACGGCCGCATCACCCTGGAAGGCCGCAACGACCACCAGGTCAAGGTCCGCGGCGTGCGGGTCAACACCCACGAGGTCGAACAGGTACTGCTCGACCACCCCGACGTCGTCGAGGCGGCCGTGGTGGCCGTGCCCGACCCGGTGGCCGGCCGCCTGCTGCGCGGCGTGGTCCGCCGCGCCCCGGACAGCCCGCTGAACTCGCTGGCGCTGCGCCGGCACTGCGCACGACGACTTCCGCTCACCGCGGTCCCCTCGACCCTGCTGATCGTGGACGACCCGCTGCCCAGGACGTCCACCGGAAAGATCGACCGCGCGCCCATCGAGCGCGCCTGCCCCCCGTCCCAGCCGAACGAAGGAACGGCCACGTGAAACACGCCGCGGTAGTCACGCAGTTCATCATCGAGGAGTTCCTGCCGGACGTCGACGCGAACGAGCTGGACGCCGACTACGACCTCGTGGACGGCGGGGTCATCGACAGCCTCGGCCTGCTCAAGACGATCGCCTGGCTCGAGGACCGCTTCGACCTGCACGTCGAGGAGTTCGACCTCGACCCGGACAGCTTCCGCTCCGTCGGCTCGATCAGCGGGTTCATCGAACAGGCCCAGCGGCACCGGACGGAATCCCACTAGTCATGCACGAGGTGCTGCGAGCGCTGATCGACCGGGACCGCACCGTCGACCAGGAGATGTGGGGGTCCTTCTGGGACCGGCTGCGCGACGGCGCCCTCCGGTCCGGCGAGACGGTGGCGCTGCTGTCCTCGCTGTCCACCCTGATGCCCGACGGGGACACGCTGGTCGCGATGCTCCGCTCGCTGGACGAGCGACGGCCGGCCGTAACCGGGCGGTCGGCCGTCGCCGCGCGGCCGGACGGCACGGCGCGGCCGGACGGCACCGCCAACATCGTCGGCACCGGAGGCGGGCCGGCCACGTTCAACATCTCCACCGCGGCGGCGTTCGTCGCCGCCACCATGGGTGTCCGCGTCGTCAAGACCGGATCCCGCGCCTACACGAGCACCTGCGGCTCCCACGACCTGCTCGACCGTCTCGGCATCGCGACGACCACCTCGTACGAACAGACCGACGACCTGCTGGAACGCTTCGGCATCGCCTTCCCCGGGAACTTCGTCTACCCGCGGGAGGTCGCGCTGCTGGCCCGCAGCATCGTGCCGATGGACCTGCGGATGATCGGCGGGTTCGTCAACTCCGTCGGCCCCTTCCTCGCCGCGGTGCCGGTCTGCGCCCAGATCGTCGGCGTCTCGGACCGTTCGCTGCTGCCGGCCCTGGGCGAGGTCGCCGCAACCGTCGCCGGCCGGAGGATCTGGCTCTGCTCCAACGAGCTGGGCATCGACGAGCTCGTCGACTCCGTCGACAACGTCGTCCTCGCCAATGACGGCACCGACGGGTTCAGCCTGCGGGCCGGGGCTCCCGGGACCGGGACCGGCGCGATCGCCGGACTGCGGCCGGCCGCGGCGGGAGAGGACGTGGTCGACCACTTCCTCGGCGTGCTCTCCGGAGAGCGGACGGGCCCCGCGACGCGGACCGTCCGCCTGAACGCCGCCGCACTCGCCGTCGCGAGCGGGCTGGTCGCCGAGTGGCCGGAGGCGATCAGGGCGGCCGACGACGCCCTGCGCAGCGGCGCCGCACGCGACCTCGTCGACCGCCTGCGCGCGCACCCGGCGCGCCGCGCGGTGGCCACGGCGCGTGCGCGGTGAGCGCGTTCTTCGCCCGCCGGCCACCGGACCAGCCCGGCCTGGCGGTGTTCCTCAACGCCGGAGACCCCCCGCTGCCCGTGCTGGCCGACGTCATGCGGATGCTCGACGACTGCCGCGTGGACTGCCTGGAGCTGGCGGTGCCCTTTCCCGACTCGGTCACCGACGGGCCCGTCATCCGCCGATCGGCCCAGCGGGCCCTGGCGGAAGGCGTCGGACTCGACGAGGTGCTCGACTTCCTCGGCGGGATCCTGCCCCGGCTGCGCCACCTGAAGGTGGCGCTGCTGGCCGACTGGAGCCATACGGTCAGAGGCCTGACCGTGCCCAGCTTCGTCCGGCGGGTCGCCGACTCGGGCGTCGACGGGCTGATGGTCCACGGCCTGCCACCACGGCTGCGGGCCGACTGCCTCGAAGCCGTGCGGCAGGCGGGGATGCCCATGGTCGCCACCTGCTACCCCACCTCGGCGGCCGCGGTGAAGGCCGCGGCCGCCGAGTGCGCCACCGCGTACCTGTACCTGGTGGCGCACTACGGCCGCAGCGGCGGCGGCCTCACGGCCGACCACCGGGAGCTCGCCGCCACCCTGGCCGCACTGCGGAGGACGACCGCCGCGAGGACGACCGCCGTGCCGATCGCCGTCGGCTTCGGCGTCCGCTCCAGGGCGGACATCGCCCTGCTGCACGGTCTCGGTGCCGACGCCGCGGTCGTGGGCAGCGCCGGGGTCGCCCGGATCGAGCGGGCCCTCTCCGAAGGGGCCGACGTGGTCGAGGAGTTCCACACCTTCGCACACACCCTTTCACCGTATTCAGCACCCTACTAGGAGGTACATCAGATGATCGTCCGACGCCTTGACGAGGTGACGTCCGTGGACTGGGGCAACGGGCTCAGCCGCAGGTTCCTCCTCGATTCCGACGGTCTGGGCTACACGGTCACGGACACCGTCGTCCGCGCCGGCACCAGGTCCAGGCTGGAGTACCGCCGCCACCTGGAGGCCTGCTACTGCATCGAGGGAAAGGGTGAGGTCGTGGACGCCGACGGCACGTCCCACCCGATCGAGCCGGGCACGCTGTACGCGCTCGACCGGCACGACGCCCACTTCCTGATCGCGAGCCAGGACGAGGACCTCCGCCTGGTGTGCGTGTTCTCGCCCGCGCTGCGCGGCGACGAACGCCACAACCTGGACTCGGCCGAGTTCTCCGAGTACTGACGGGGCTGACGAATGATCAGGTGGAACGCCGACCAGATCGCCCTGGGCGAGGGAATCGGCCGCTGGTGCGAGGACCTCAGCTCGGGCCATCTCGAAGCGGACGCGCAGGGCACCTTCCCATGGGACAAGTGGAGACTGATCCAGCGGTCGGGCATCCTCGGCCTGCCGTTCGACGAGCAGTGGGGCGGGCTGGGCCAGGACCTGCTCACCACCATGTACGTGCTCGAACAGCTCGGCACCGGGTGCCGTGACGGCGGGCTGAACTTCTCGGTCGCCACCCACCTGGTCAGCGTCGGAGTCCCGCTGCAGCGGTTCGGCTCGCCGGAGCTCAGGGCGCGCCACCTGCCGGGGATCTGCTCGGGAGAGACGATCGGGGCCCACGCGATCAGCGAGCCCGGGAGCGGATCCGACGCGCTGGCGATGACGACCACGGCCACCCGCGAGGACGACGGCTTCGTGCTGCGCGGCGGCAAGTCCTTCGTCACCAACGGCCCGGTGGCCGACGTGTTCGTGGTCTACGCGCGCACCCACCCGGACGGCGGCCCACTCGGCATCACCGCCTTCCTCGTGGAGCGGGACACCCCGGGGCTCGTCGTCGGGCCCCCCGTCGCCACCATGGGGCTGCGGACCGCGCCGCTGGGCGAACTGCACTTCGACGACTGCAGGATCCCCGCGTCCGCGGTGATCGGCCGGGTCGGATCCGGGTTCCTGGTCCTGGACCACGTGATGAAGTGGGAGATCCTCTGCTCCTTCGTCATCACCGCCGGGCAGATGCGGTACCGGCTCGACCGCTGCGTCGAGTACGCCAGGGAACGCGTCCAGTTCGGCCGGCCGATCGGCTCGTACCAGTCGGTCTCCCACCGGATCGTGGACATGGGGATCGGCCTGGACACCGCGCGGAAATGGCTCTACGACACGGCGGTCCGGCTGACGGCGGGCGAGAACGTCACGAGGGACATCGCCGCCTGCAAGCTCCTCGCCAGCGAGAGCAACCTCTCCTCCGCGCTGGCCGCCGTGCAGGTCTTCGGCGGCAGCGGATACCTGACCGAGTACGGACTGGAGAAGGACGTGCGCGACGCGGTCGCCGGCCCGATCTACTCGGGCACCTCGGAGATCCAGCGCAACCGCATCGCCGCCATGCTGGGGCTCGGCACCTGATGCTGGTCAAGATCTGCGGAGCCACCTCGGCGGAGGACGTGGCCTCCCTCGACCGCGCCGGAGTCGACCTCGTCGGCCTGTGGCACGGCGTCCCCGAGGGTCGAGCTGACCTGACGTCCCGTCAACTGATGGTGCTGGCAGACCTGGTGCACCGGACGGCGCGACTGCGTCCGGTCCTCGTGACCTTCCTCGCCGACGCCGAGGCACTGCGCACGGCGACGGCCGCGGCCCGGGTGCGGTGGGTCCAACTGCACGGCTACCAGCCGCCGGGCCTGGTCCGCGCGCTGAAGCGCAGCACGGACCTCGACGTGGTCAAGGTGCTGCACCTCGGTGCGGACACCCGCGCGGAGCGGTCCCTGATCCCGGCGTACGAGCGGGCGGGAACGGACCTCTTCCTGCTGGACGCCGTAGCCGGGGACGGCCGGATCGGCAGTACCGGGCAACCGGCCGGCTGCGAGGCCGTCGTCGAGGTCGCGGACCGCCTCTCGCGGCCCTTCCTGCTGGCCGGCGGCATCTCGGCCGACAACCGGGAGGACTACCGGGCGGTGCTGGACCACCCCCTGTTCCTCGGCATCGACGTGGACACGGCGGCCAGGGGCCCCGACGGACGGCTGAGCACCGACCGGGTCACGGCCGTACGGCGCGCCTGGCGGATGGCGGACGACACCGGGGCGGCGGGATGACGGCCGAGTTCATCGAGGCGCTGCTGGACGCCCGCCGACCGGTGATCATGGAGCTCAAACGCCAGGACGCCACCGGGCACGACCTGTTCGGTGACAGGTCGGCCGCCCGTCTGGTCGCCGACTACCAGGACGTCGGCGCACCCTGCCTGTCCGTGGTGACCGGGCGGTGGTTCGGCGGCACCCCGGACCTGCTGCGCGAGGTCGTGGCAGCGACGGACCTGCCCGTGCTGCAGAAGGACTTCATCACCCGCCGGGACCAACTGCACCAGGCCCGCGAGATCGGCGCGTCCGCGGTCCTGCTCACCGCCGCGCTGCTGCCGCGCGCCACCCTGGGCCGTCTGGTCGACCTCGGCCTGCGCCTGGGCCTGACACCGTTCGTCGAGGTCACCACCGAGGAGGAGATCAGTCGCGTGCCACGCGCCGAGGAGTGCGTGGTCGCGGTGAACAACAAGGACATCGCCACCCGCGAACGCGGCGCGGGCGACCTCGGGCGAAGCTCCTCGCTGCTGCCCGCGGTGCTGCGCAGCGGCACCCGGTGCCCGGTGAGCGCCGGGGCCATCCAGGGCCCCGACGACGCCGCCCGTCTGCTCGGGGAGGGCTTCGCCGGTGTGCTCGTCGGGACGGGCCTGCTGCGCGCGGCCAGCCTGCCGCGATGGCTGGACGGCCTCGACGCCCGCCTCGACACCGACCGCGAACCGGCTCCACCCGGCCGCCGCCCGGCGGCACCCCCGACCACCGACACCTGGAGGTAACGGCATGACCAGCGAAGCATCCGAGCAGTGGAAGGTCGTCGTCAACGACGAGGAGCAGTACTCGATCTGGTCCGCCGACCGGGAGTCGCCGGCGGGCTGGCACGAGGTCGGCGTCCGGGGTGCGAAGGACGAGTGCCTCGCGCACATCGAACGCGTGTGGACCGACATGCGCCCGCGCAGCCTGCGCCTGCGGTCCGTCCCGGAGGGCGGTGCGCGGTGAACCGGACGACCGCACCGCACGCTGCGCGCCCGGCGACCGGGCCCATGCTCTCCACCGCCCTGGATCTCGCGGAGTGCCGGGCCCGGGGCTGGGTCGTCGTCGACTCCGTGGTCGACGGCCTGGCCATGGGCGGCACCAGGATGACCGAGGGGGTGACCGAGCGGGAACTGGCCCGGCTCGCCAGGGCGATGACCCACAAGCTGGCACTGGTCGACCTGCCCATCGGTGGCGCCAAGGCCGGCATCGCCCCCGATCCGGGCGCCACCGTCGAGCGGCGGGCGGTGATGCGGGGGTTCGGCCGCGCCGCGGCCCCGCTGCTGCACGGCGGGGTGTACCTGGGGTGCGACCAGGGCACCACCTACGCCGACCGGCAGCTGGCCTTCGAGGCCGCCGGGTACGACGTCACCCGCCGCCCCGGCACCACCCGCCTCACCGTGGACTGGGCCGAACTGTGGGACCACATGGCCGACATCACCGGGTTCGGCGTGGCCGTCGCGGTGCTCGGCGCCCTCCGGGCCTCCGGTGCGCGGACCCCGCAGCGCGTCGCGATCCAGGGCTTCGGCACCGTCGGGCGCTCGGTGGCCGCTCACCTGGCCGCCCACGGCCACCGGGTAGTGGCCGTGGCCGACGTCCGGGGCACCGTCGAGGACCAGCGCGGACTGCCCGTCGCCGAACTCACCGCGCTCACCAGCAGCGACGGCACGATCGACCGGAGCCGACTGCCCGGGCAGGTCACGGTCCACGGGCCCGGGCAGGCGTGGCTGCACGTCGACGCCGACGTGCTGGTGCTGGCGGCGTCCGCCGCCGCGGTCGACGAGGAGGCGGTGCCGGCGGTGCGGGCCCGTCTGGTGGTCGAGGGCGGGAACATGAGCTGCACCGCTCCGGCCCGCCGGCTGCTGCGCGAGGCCGGCCACACCGTCCTGCCGGACGTGGTCGTCAACGTCGGCGGGGCGGCGGCCACCGGGTGCGTGCTCGCCGGGCTGGCCCCGTCCGACCTGCCGCTCCCCCGGCTGTCCGCGTGGCTGCGCAAGTGGGTCTCCGACAGGGTCGCCCGGAACTGCGAGCTGGTGCAGGAGCTGAGCGCCTCGGGCAGTGCCGATCCGGTCGCGGAGCTCCTCTCCTCGCGCGGAACCCCGGCCGGTGCCGCCGCCCCGGGGGCGCCGGCCGGGTGGTGAACCGGCCGCAGGACGCGGGACCGGGTGCCGGGTCGTCCCCGGCGGGAGACGACCCGGCACCCGGCTGTCCCGGACCTACCAGCGGCCGCGCGAGGGTGCGGGGTTGAGCTTGGCGGCGAGCGCCGACAGGAAGGTCGGGAGCTTGTCGACCATGGACTTGGGGACCGGGACGGTCTGGACGGTGTCCCGCCGCACGTCCTGGACGACGAGGGTGTAGGTGCCGTTCTCCTCGACGAGTTCGGCGGCGTAGAGCAGGGTTTCGGTGGAGGTCCGCATCGGGGGTCCTAGGCTTGGGTGTCGTTGAGCCAGGCGGTCCACGCCTCGGTGGCCCGCTGCTCGTCGGTGTTCTCGGCGAACACGTGGTGGGCCAGCCAGATCGGCGTGTTCCAGGTGCTGCCGTTGAAGAAGCGGTAGAGCGTGTCCGGGCCGCGCAGCCCGACGAAGTCGGGGCTGAGCCAGTCCACGACCACCTCCTCCGGGCCGCCGTCCCGGCCGGGGACGTGGAGGGCGAGCCGGTCGCCGACGGCCGCGTCCTCGGCGAGGCCGAGGCGTCGGCGCAGGGCGGCGAAGTCGGCCGGGTCGGCGGTGGGTTCGGGGCGCATGGCCTTGACGTAGACGGCGGGGCGGCCGGCGAAGTGCCGCAGGTACTCGGCGAGGCTGTGCTGGTAGAAGTGGACGTGCTTCTCGGCCGCGTCCGCCTTCCGGTCCCAGATCTCGTCCCAGACGCCCTGGTGCACCCAGTGGATCCCCATCCGCAGGTGGCTCGTTCCGCCGTCGGCCGGCTCGATCCGGTAGCTGAGGGTGTTGGAGAACTCGTCGCCCAGGGTCGCCCGGACGGCGAAGTGGCTCGTCGGCTCCCACGCCACGACGGTGCTCTCGGCCCGGGTGACCTTTCCGCCGACGCGCGGCTCGATCTCCATCGGGTACAGCCAGCCGAGGTTGCCGGCTCCGGTGGCGACCGCGGCCCAGACCTGTTCGGGGGTCGCGGGCAGGTCCTGTTCCTTGCGGACCTCGAACTCTCGGGCCATGGTCGGGTTCTCCTTCGTCGTCGTCATGGGCCAGTGGTCGTCATGGGTCAGTAGCTGACCGGGAGGGCGCTCAGCCGCCGCTGCAGCGGGTTGGGCCGCCACTCCAGCGCCGCCCCGTCGGCCAGCCGCAGCCCGGGCAGCCGGCGCACCAGGGTGCCGACGGCCACCTCCGCCTGGAGCTTGGCCAGCGGGCCGCCGAGGCAGAAGTGCGGGCCGTGGCCGAAGCTGAGGTGGCGGTTGTCGGGTCGGGTCAGGTCGAGCCGGTCGGGGTCCTCGAAGCGCTCGGGGTCCCGGTTGGTCGCGCCGAGGAACAGGTAGACCAGCTCGCCCTCGCGCAGCGTCCGCCCGCCGATCTCCAGGTCCTGCGCGACGACCCGGACGATCGCCTGGGTCACCGTGTCGTAGCGGGCCAGTTCCTCGACGGCGCCGCGGATCAGCCCCGGGTCCGCGCGCAGCCGGGCCAGCTGGTCGGGGTGGCGCAGCAGGGCCAGCATGCCGTTGCCGATCAGCTGGGTGGTGGTCTCGTCGCCGGCGGTGATCAGCACGAAGCAGGTGGACAGCAGTTCGGAGTCGGTGAGCCGGTCGTCCTGCTCCTGGGTGGCGACCAGGGCGCTGATCAGGTCGTCGCCCGGGTCGGCCCGGCGGCTCCGGATGAGGCGGGCGAGGTACTCCTCGTACTGGTCGATCGCCTCCTCGGACTTGTCGAGGTCCTCGCTCAGCCGGCCGAAGCGGCTGAACCAGGTCTTGACCTGCGGGAGGTCCTCGTCCGGGATGCCGAAGAGCCGGCAGACGACGGCCATCGGCAGCGGGGCGGCGACGGCCTCGATCAGGTCCATGGCCGGCCCGGCCTGGACGGCCCGGTCGATCAGCTGGTCGACGATCCGCTGGACGCCGTCGCGCAGGGCCTCGACGCGCCGGGCGGTGAAGGCCCGGTTGGCGAGCTTGCGCAGCCGGGCGTGGTCCGGCGGGTCGGTGTTGGACATCACCCGGCCGAGCCGGTCGGTGAGCCGGCTGAAGGCCTTCAGGTCGCCGCCGAGGGCGACGTAGGCGCGGGTCATCCGGTCCCGGTCGTTGGACAGCCGCGGGTCGGTCAGCGCCGCCTCGACGTCGGCGTACCGGGTGAGGTACCAGATGCCCTGGGCGCTGCGGTGGACCGGGCTCTCGCTGCGCATCCGGGCGTAGAACGGGTACGGGTCGCGGCGGGCCTCGGGGGTGAGCAGGTCCGCGGCGAGGTCGCGGGGCTCGGCCAGGTCACGGGGCTCAGCCAGGTCTGCGGGCTCGGCGGGGTGGCGGGGCCGGGCGGGGCCCGCGGTGTCGCGGCCCCCGTCCATGGTGTCGGTGGTGGTCACGTCGGCTACCGCCGGGCGTCCATGGCCTCGGCCAGGCTCCTGGGCCGCATGTCGGTCCAGGACTTCTCGACGTACTCCAGGCAGGCCGCGTGGGTGTCGGGGCCGTGGGCGACGGTCCAGCCGGCCGGGACGTCCGCGAACTGCGGCCACAGCGAGTGCTGGTTCTCGTCGTTGACGAGCACGAGGAAGGTGCCGTCCTGGTCGTCGAAGGGGTTGGTCATGGGTCAGTCCTCCTGGTGGTGGGAAACGGTGGTGTCGCCGGTGACGTCGGCGATCCTGGCGGCCAGGACCGGTCCGATCTGGGCCAGCGAGCCGGGTTGGGTCATCCGGTTGTGCCGGGTGGTGACCTCGTGCGATTCGATCCGGCCGGTGACGTAGGGCTGCCAGATCCCCGGCCCGGCGTTGTCCTCGGCGCTCCGGTCGATCGTGGAGTTGAAGAGCAGCAGGTCCCCGTCGAACGTCCCGGGGACGAAGTCGACCGCCAGCTTCGCGTTGTTGATCATGATCTGGACGACCACCTCGACCTGCCGCTCGGTCAGGCCGGCCAGCGCGCTGCCCCGCCGGTTCAGCACCTCGGCGACCTCCGCGTAGGTGATCTCCCGGTCGCCCAGCTCGTCCGGGTCGACGTCGAGCACCCCGACGAGCACGTCCCGCTCGGTGGGCACCGGCACCTCCTCGAACTTCACGTCCTTCACCGGGTAGGCGTCGAGGATCGCCAGCAGCGCGGTCCGCTCGCCGCGCGACTGCAGCTCGCAGGCGAGCGCGTGGGCGATCAGCCCGCCGGCGGACCAGCCGAGCAGCAGGTACGGGCCCTCCGGCTGGATCTTCCGGATGTGGTCGGCGTAGTCGGCCGCCATCTCCTCGTAGGAGGTCGGCAGCGGTTCGGGCCGGCCGAGGCCGCGCGCCTGGATCGCGTAGACCGGGTGCTGCGGGCCGACGTGGTTCAGCAGCCCGCTGTACGACCAGCTGATGCCGCCGCCGGGGTGGACGCAGAACAGCGGCGTGCCCGTCCCGGTCGAACGCAGCGGCAGCACCACGTCCAGCGCGTCGTCGGGATCGTTCATGACCAGGCGCTCGGTGAGCCCGGCCACGGTCGGCGCCTCGAACAGCATGCGCAGCCCCAGCTCCAGGCCGAGGGTCTCGCGGACCCGGGAGGCCAGCCGGGCGGCCAGCAGCGAGTGCCCGCCCAGGTCGAAGAAGTTGTCGTCGATGGACACCAGCTCCCGGCCGAGGACCTCGGCGAACAGGCCGCACAGCAGCTGCTCCTGCGGCGTCCGGGGGCCGCGGCCGGCGTCCGACGTCCCGTACTCGGGGGCGGGCAGTGCGGCCCGGTCGAGCTTGCCGTTGGCGGTCAGCGGCAGCGCGTCCACGGTGACGAACGCCGCCGGCACCATGTAGTCGGGCAGTTCGCGGCGCAGCCGGCCGGACAGCTCGACCGCCTCGGGCGCGCCCTCGGCGGCGGGCACCAGGTAGGCGACCAGCCGCTTGTCACCCGGCCGGTCCTCGCGGGCGACCACGGCCGCCTGGGCGACGCCCGGGCAGCCCGCCAGGACGGCCTCGATCTCGCCGGGCTCGATCCGCAGACCGCGCAGCTTGACCTGGTGGTCGGCGCGTCCCGCGAACTCCAGGGTGCCTCCCCCAGCGCCCCCAGCCATGGGGGTCCCCCCGGCCGAAGGCTGGGGGAGGCTGGGAGGTGCCCCCACCGGCCGGGGGGACCCCCATGGCCGCCACCAGGCCAGGTCGCCGGTGCGGTACATCCGGCTCCCGGACGGCCCGTACGGGTCGGCGGTGAAGCGCTCCGCGGTGAGGCCGGGCCGGCCGTGGTAGCCGCGGGCGACGCCGACCCCCGCGAGGTACAGCTCGCCGACCATCCCCGCGGGCAGCGGCCGCAGGTGGTCGTCGAGCACGTAGGCGCGCATGTTGGCCATCGGGCCGCCGATCGGCACGGAGGCGGCCTGCTCGGGCAGGTCGCGGACCGGGTGGCAGGTGGCCAGGGTGGTGGCCTCGGTGGGGCCGTAACCGTTGACCACCTCGATGCCGGGGCAGGCCTCCAGCACCCGGGCGGCGGCAGCCGGGGAGACCACGTCGCCCCCGGTCCACACCTCGCGCACCCCGGCGAGCAGGCCGGGGCGCTCCTCGGCGACCAGCCGGAAGAGTCCGGCGGTGAGCCACAGTCCGGTCACCCCGTGGGTGCCGATGGTGTGCTGGAGCAGGTCGAGGTCGAGCTGCTCGGGCGGTGCGACCACGATCCGGCCGCCGTTGAGGAGTGGCACCCACAGCTCGTAGGTCGAGAGGTCGAAGGCCGTCGGGGAGTGCATCAGCACCCGCTCGTGTCCGCCGCCGCGCCATTCGGGGGTCAGCGCGTGGCCGACCACGTCGCGGTGGGTGACGGCCACGCCCTTCGGCCGCCCGGTCGATCCTGAGGTGTACATGATGTACGCCAACTGCTGTGGCTCACACGTGACTTCGACGTCGGACGGGTCGGGTTCGGCGTCCACGAGGGCAGCCAGCACCTCCTCGGTGAGCACCAGGGCCGCGCCGCTCTCCCGCAGGATCAGCTCGATCCGGGACGCCGGGAAGCGCGAGTCCAGCGGCACGTAGGCGCCGCCCGCCCTGACGATCGCCAGGATGGCCGTGACCAGGTCCGCCGAGCGTTCCATCAGCACCGCGACGGGTGCTTCCGGCCGGACGCCCCGGCGGACCAGTGCCCGGGCGAGCCGGCTGGAGCGCCGGTCGAGCTCCCGGTAGGTCAGCTCGGTGCCGGCCGCGACGACGGCCACCGCGTCCGGGGTGGCCCGCACCTGGCGGGCGAACAACTCCGGCACCGCGGCCCGGGGCAGCTCGGCGGCCGTGTCGTTGAACCCGTGCAGCAGCCGGTGGCGTTCCGCCCCGGAGAGGAGGTCGATCCGGCCGATCGGCCGGTCCGGGTCGGCGACCGCGGTACGCAGCAGCCGGGCCAGGCGGTCGAACAGCAGCTCCACGGTGGGCGCGTCGAACAGGTCGGTGGCGTACTCCACCGCGCCGACCAGGCCGTCGGGGGCACCGTCCGGGCCGAACTGCTCGGCCAGACTGAAGGTCAGGTCGACCCTGGAGGTCCCGGTCGGCGCCTCCAGGTGGCCGGTCTCCAGCCCCGGCAGCGCGAACTCGCCCAGCGGCGCGTTCTGCAGGGCCAGCATGACCTGGAACAGCGGGTGGCGGGCCAGCGACCGCGCCGGGTTGACCACCTCGACCAGGTACTCGAACGGCACGTCCTGGTGGTCGTACGCGGTGAGCGCCTTCTGCCGCACCCGGCCGAGCAGTTCGGCGAATCCGGGGTCGCCGCCGGTGTCGGTGCGCAGCACCAGGGTGTTGACGAAGAAGCCGACGAGCTCGTCCAGTGCCTGGTCGGTGCGGCCGGCGATCGGGCTGCCGATCGGGATGTCGGTGCCGGCGCCGAGCCGGGTGAGCAGCGCGGCGAGGCCGGCCTGGAGCACCATGAACATGCTGGCGCCGCGCTCGGTGGCGAGGTCCCGCAGGGCCTGGTGCAGTTCGGCGTCCAGCCGGACCGCGACCCGGTCGCCCAGCTGGGAGGCCACCGGCGGGCGGGGCCGGTCGGCGGGCAGCTGGAGCTGCTCCGGCATTCCCGTCAACTCGTCCTTCCAGTAGGCTAGTTGCCGGGCAAACAGGCTGTCCGGGTCGGCGGCGTCGCCGAGCAGGTCGCGCTGCCAGCCGGTGTAGTCGGCGTACTGCACCGCCAGCGGGGCCCACCGCGGCTCCTCGCCCCGGCAGCGGGCCGCGTAGGCGGCGGCCAGGTCGGCGGAGAGCGGGCCCATCGACCAGCCGTCGGCGGCGATGTGGTGCACCACGACCAGCAGCGCGTGCCGGTCGGGCGCGAGCGCGTACAACTCCGCCCGCAGGGGCGGCTCCGCGGCCAGGTCGAAGCCGCGCCGGGCCGTCAGCGCCAGCCGTTCGGCCAGCCGGCCCTCGTCGAGCTCGACCAACGGCAGCTCCGGGTATGCGTCCGCGGCGCTCAGCACGACCTGGTACGGCACGCCGTCCGTCTCGCGGAAGACCGTCCGCAGGCTCTCGTGCCGGGCGACCACGTCCGCGAGCGCGGCGTGCAGGGCCGGCCGGTCCAGTTCGCCGGTCAGGCGCAGCGCGAGCGGCATGTTGTAGGTGGCGCTCGGCCCGTCCATCCGGTGCAGGAACCACAGCCGGCGCTGGGCGAAGGACAGCGGCACGTGCTCGGGGCGGGACTGGGCGGTCAGCGCGGGCCGCGCCGTTCCGGAGCCGTCCAGGCGGGCCGCCAGGGCGGCCACGGTCGGGGTCTCGAAGAGCGTGCGGACCTCCAGTTCCGCGCCGAGGGTCGCCCGGACCCGGGAGGCCAGCCGGGTCGCCAGCAGGGAGTGGCCGCCCAGGTCGAAGAAGCTGTCCTCGACCCCGACCTGCGCCAGGCCGAGCACCTCGGCGAACAGCTCGGCGAGGAGCTGTTCCTGCGGGGTGCGCGGCGCCCGCCCGGCCACGGCCGGGCCGAGGTCGGGGGCGGGCAGGGCACGGCGGTCGAGCTTGCCGCTGGCGGTCAGCGGCAGCGCGTCCAGCGCCACGAACGCCGAGGGGACCAGGTAGTCGGGCAGCCGGCCCCGCAGCCAGTCGCGGAGTTCGCCGATGAGGGCGCCGGTGCCCCGGCTGCCGGTCGGGCGGTTGGTCAGCGAGGACAGCGCGGTGCCGCCGCTGCGCACCGGCCGGTAGGCCTCGACGGGTGCGTCCGCCGGCCCGTCGGTGGAGGCGGTGGAGCCGGTGAAGAGCGCGTCGAGGGCTTCGGGCGCGTCGGCCGACCAGGTGAGGTCCACCCGGCGGCCGAGCTCCCCACCGAGGGCGTGGAAGTCCTCCGGGTCGGGCAGGTCGGCGCCGTCCGGGCCGTGCAGCCGCTCCAGCAGCCCGGCGAGTGTGCCGTCGCCGTCGCGCACCGCCCGGGCCAGCTCGGCCTCGCGCGCGACGCGGCGGTTCGGGATCCCGGTGAGGCGCACCGGGCCGGTGCCCGGTCGCCCGAGCAGTTCGCGCAGCTCCGCCAGGCCGGCGACGTCCCGGCCCCAGGCCAGGTCCAGCGGCCGGACGGGTGCGGCGGGCCGCTTGTGCAGCGTCACGTCGTAGCGGTAGCGGCTCAGTTCGTTGTGGTGGCGGCCGCGCTTGACCTCCACGGCCACCGCGCCGATACCGGTGCCCTGCTCCCGCAGAGAGGTGAAGAAGTCCGGGTCGACCAGGAGTTCCTTCTCGACCCGCAGGGCCTGCTCCACCGCGCGGCGCACGGCCGCGAGGTCGGCGCCGTCCCCGGCCCGGTGCAGCTGGACGGCCGTGGCCAGCGGGCGCAGCAGCCGCAGGTTGCGGACGTCGCCGATGAACAGCGCGCCACCAGGGGCGAGCAGCGCCGTCAGCTTCCCGATCACGTCGGCGAGGTACTCGGCGGACGGGAAGTACTGCACCACCGAGTTGATCACGATGGTGTCGAACGTCCCGGCCGGCAGCCCGTCGGTGTCGTGCGCCGGGCGGGTCCGGAGCACGACGCGCTCGGCCAGGTCCGGTTGGCGCGCCACCTGGGCGGCCAGCGCGTCGATCGCGGTGGCGGAGAAGTCGGTCGCCCAGTAGGTCTCACAGTGCGGGGCGATCCGGGAGAGCAGCAGCCCGGTGCCGACGCCGACCTCCAGGACCCGGCGGGGGCGCAGGGCCAGGATGCGGGAGACGGTTGCGTCGCGCCACTCCCGCATCTGCTCGACGGGGATCGGGGCGGCGTCGTAACTGCTGTTCCAGCCGACGAAGTTCTGGCCGAACGCGGCTTCCTCGGGGGTGATGGGCAGGGCGTCGTAGATGCCCCGCCACTCGTCCACGTGGTCGGCCTCGATGCCGCTGTCGCGGGCGGGTTCCTGGCGCGGGACGACGTAGCCGATGAGCCGGTCGTCCTGGGCGAGGACGGCGGCCCGGGCGACGGCGGGGTGTTCGGCCAGGGCCGACTCGACCTCGCCGGGCTCGACCCTGAAGCCGCGCACCTTCACCTGGTCGTCGGCCCGGCCGAGGTACTCCAGCTGGCTGTCGGCACGGAAGCGGACCACGTCCCCGGTGCGGTACATCCTGGCGCCCGAGGGATCGAACGGGCAGGCGACGAACCGTCCGGCCGTCAGACCGGGCCGGTTCAGGTACCCACGCGCCAGCCCGGCGCCCGCGACGTACAGCTCCCCCGGCACTCCCGGCGGCACCGGCCGCAGCCGCTCGTCCAGCACGTAGACGCGGGCGTTGGTGATCGGACGACCGATCGGCGGCACGCCGGACGCCGGCGACAGCGGGTCGCTCATCGTCGCGCACACGGTCGTCTCGGTCGGACCGTACGCGTTGATCATCCGCCGGCCCGGCGCCCAGCGGTCCACCAGCTCCGGCGGGCAGGCCTCACCGGCCACCACCAGCGTGGACACCGCCACCGAGCACACCGGCAGGGCGGCCAGGACGGACGGCGGCACGGTCACGTGGGTGACCGCCAGGCCCGGGTCGGTCAGCGCGGACACCGGCTCGGCCGCCGGGGGCAGCACCAGGGCCGCGCCGCGCAGCAGGGCGGTGAAGATCTCCGACACCGAGGCGTCGAAGCTGGGCGAGGCGAACTGGAGCACCCGGCTGCCGGGCTCGATCGCGAACCGCTCGATCTGGGCGGCCACCAGGCTGGCCACACCGCCGTGGCCGACCACGACGCCCTTGGGGCGGCCGGTCGAGCCCGAGGTGTAGATCACGTACGCCGGGTGCCGGACGTCGAGCGCGACCTCCGGATCGGTGTCCGGCCAGTCCCCGTCCGAGACCATCGTGGGGTCGTCGACGAGCACCGCCGGACGGGCGTCGTGCAGCATGAACGCGATCCGGGCGGCAGGGTACGCCGGGTCCACCGGCAGGTACGCCGCCCCGGCCTTCAGCACGCCCAGGACGGCCACCACGGCCTCCACCGAGCGCGGCAGCGCCACCGCCACCAGCCGCTCCGGGCTGACGCCGCGCGCGATCAGCGCATGCGCGAACCGGTTCGCCCGTGCGTTCAACTGGCGATACGTCAGCTCGATCTCGCCATGGACGAGGGCGACCGCGTCCGGGGTCGCCGCGACCTGCGCGGCGAAGGCCCGCGGCACCGGGACGGCGTCCACCTCGCGGGCGGTCGCGTTGCCGCGCTCCAGCAGCCGGTGCCGCTCGTCGGCGTCGAGAAGGTCGATCCCCCCGATCGGCTGTTCCGGGTCGGCGGTGACCGCCTCCAGCAGCCTGGCCCACCGTGCGGCCAGGGTGGCGACCGTCGAGCGGTCGAACAGGTCGGTGGCGTACTCGACCGCGCCGACGATCCCGGCGGGGCTCCCGTCCGGGCCGAACTGCTCGACCAGGCTCACCCCGAGGTCGAACTTGGCGGTTCCGGTGGCCACCGCGTAGGTGGCGACGTCCAGTCCGGGCAGCGAGAACCGGCCCATCGGCGCGTTCTGCACGGCCAGGATCGTCTGGAACAGCGGGTGGTGGGACAACGAGCGGGCGGGGTTCAGCACCTCCACCAGGTGCTCGAACGGCACGTCCTGGTGCGCGTACGCCGACAGCGCCGTCTCCCGCACCCGGCCCAGCAGCTCGGCGAAGCTCGGATCACCGCTGGTGTCGGTGCGCAGCACCAACGTGTTCACGAAGAACCCGACCAGCTCGTCCAGCGCCTCGTCGGTACGACCCGCGATCGGGCTGCCGATCGGGATGTCCGTCCCCGCACCCAGCCGGGTGTACAGCGCCGCCAGCGCCGCCTGCAGCACCATGAACAGACTCGTCCCGGTGCGCCGCGCCAACTCCGTGAGGGCGGCGTGCAGTTCGGCGTCGAGCCGCAGGCCGACGTGGTCCCCGTGCCAGCCGGCGACGGCCGGCCGGGGCCGGTCGGTGGGCAGCGCGAGCAGCTCCGGGAGGCCGGACAACTGCCGCTTCCAGTAGCCGAGTTGCTCGGCGAACCGGCTCCGCGGGTCGGCGGCGTCGCCGAGCAGCTCGCGCTGCCACAGCGTGTAGTCGGCGTACTGCACCGGCAGCGGGGCCCACTGCGGCTCCTCACCCCGGCTGCGGGCCGCGTACGCCTCGGCCAGGTCCCGGGCCAGCGGGCCGGTGGACCAGCCGTCGCCGGCGATGTGGTGCATCACCAGCAGCAGCACGTGCTCGTCGGCCTTGTCCGCGAGCGCGAACAGCCCGGCCCGCAGCGGGGGTTCCGCCGCCAGCTCGAACGGCCTCCGGGCGAACTCGGCCAGCCGCTCGAAGAGTTCGGCCTCCGGCACCTCGGTCAGCCGTGCCCGGGGGCGGGCCGCGGCCGGGTCCAGGACGCGCTGGCAGGGGACGCCGTCGATCTCCGGGAAGACCGTCCGCAGGCTCTCGTGCCGGGCCACCACGTCGGCCAGCGCCTGGTCCAGCGCCGCCCGGTCCAGCGTCCCGGTCAGCTGGAGCGCCAGCGGGATGTGGTACGTCGCGGCGGCGGCGTCCATCCGGTGCAGGAACCAGAGCCGGCGCTGCGCGAAGGACAGCGGCACCGCCTCCGGTCGCTCGTGCGGCGTCAGCGCCGGACGGGCGTGACCCGCCCCGGCCAGCACCCCGGCCAGGCCCGCCACGGTGGGCGCCTGGAAGAGCGCGCGCAGCCCCAGTTCCACGCCGAGCACCGAGCGCACCCGCGCGGCCAGCCGGGTGGCGAGCAGGGAGTGCCCGCCCAGGTCGAAGAAGTCCTCGTCGACCCCGACCTCGGCCACGCCGAGCACCTCGGCGAACAGGCCGCACAGGATCTGCTCCTGCGGGGTGCGCGGCGCCCGGCCCGCCTCCGTGGTCGCGGCCTTCGGCGCGGGGAGCGCGGCGCGGTCCAGCTTCCCGTTCGGCGTCACCGGCAGCGCGTCCAGCACCACGAACGCCGACGGGACCAGGTAGTCGGGCAGCCGCTCGCGCAGGTGCGCCGCCAGCTCCGCCGGCCGGACCGCCGCGCCGGGACGGGCCGCCACATAGCCGACGAGCCGGTCGTCCCCGGCCAGGACAGCGGCCCGGGCGACGGCGGGGTGCTCGGCCAGGGCGGCCTCGACCTCACCGAGTTCGACGCGGAAGCCGCGCACCTTCACCTGGTCGTCGGCCCGGCCGACGTACTCCAGCTCCCCGCCGGCACGGCGCCGCACCAGGTCGCCGGTCCGGTACATGCGGTCGCCGTCCCCACCGAACGGGCAGGCGACGAACCGCCCGGCCGTCAGACCGGGCCGGTTGAGGTAGCCGCGCGCCAGCCCGGGGCTGGCGACGTACAGCTCCCCCGCCACTCCCGGCGGCACGAGACGCAGCCGCTCGTCCAGCACGTACGCCCGGAAGCCCGCGACCGGCCCGCCGATCGGCGGCACGCCCGCCCCCGGGGACAGCGGCTCGCTCATCGTGGCGCACACCGTCGTCTCCGTCGGACCGTACGCGTTGATCATCCGTCGGCCCGGCGCCCAGCGGGCGACCAGCTCCGGCGGGCAGGCCTCGCCCGCCACCACCAGGGTCGACGCGGTCACCGCGTCCTCCGGCAGCGCGGCCAGGGCCGAGGGCGGCAGGGTGACGTGGGTGACGTCCAGCCGGTGGTCCGTCAGGGCCTCCAGCGGGGCCTCGGCCGGGGCCAGGACGAGGGCGGCACCGGTCAGCAGGGCGCCGCACAGGTCCCAGAAGGAGGCGTCGAAGCTGGGCGAGGCGAACTGGAGCACCCGGCTGCCCGGCGCCACGCCGAGCCGCTCGGTCTGCGCCGCCACCAGGCCCGACACCCCGCTGTGGCTCACGACCACGCCCTTGGGACGGCCGGTCGAGCCCGAGGTGTAGATCACGTACGCCGGATGCCGGACGTCCACCACGACATCCGGGTCAGTGTCCGGCCAGTCCCCGCCCGAGACCATCGCCGGGTCGTCGGCCAGCAGCGCCGGACGGGCGTCGTCCAGCATGAACGCGATCCGGGCGGCAGGGTACGCCGGATCCACCGGCAGGTACGCCGCCCCGGCCTTCAGCACACCGAGGACGGCCACCACCGACTCCACCGAGCGCGGCAGCGCCACCGCCACCAGCCGCTCCGGGCCGACGCCGCGGGCGATCAGCGCATGCGCGAACCGGTTCGCCCGCACGCCCAACTGACGGTACGTCAACTCTGTGTCCCCGCAGACGAGCGCGACCGCGTCCGGCGTCGCCGCGACCTGCGCCGCGAACAGCTCCGGCAGGCTCGCCGCGGCCGCCGCGCCGTCGACGGCGGGCAGCAGTTCGCGCCGCTCCTCGGCGGACAGCAGGTCGATCGCGCCGATCGGCTGGTCCGGGGCGGCGGCGACGGCCGCCAGCAGCCTGGTCCACCGGGCGGCCAGCGCCTCGACCGTCGAGCGGTCGAACAGGTCGGTGCTGTACTCGACCGCCCCGCTGAGCCCGGCCGGCGCGCCGTCCGGCCCGTGCTCCTCCGCGAATCCGAAGGTCAGGTCGAGCCGCGCGGTCCCGGTGAGCACCGTCACCCCGGAGACCCGCAGGCCGGGGAGGTCGAAGTCGCCGCCCGGCGCGTTCTGCACGACCAGCCCGGTCTGGTACAGCGGGTGGTGGGACAGCGAGCGGGACGGGTTCAGCGCCTCGACCAGGTGCTCGAACGGCACGTCCTGGTGCGCGTAGGCCGACAGCGCCGTCTCCCGCACCCGACCCAGCAGTTCGCTGAACGACGGATCGCCGCTGGTGTCCGTCCGCAGCACCAGCGTGTTGATGAAGAACCCGACCAGCTCGTCCAGCGCCTCGTCGGTACGCCCTGCGATCGGGCTGCCGATCGGGATGTCCGTCCCCGCACCCAGCCGGGTGTACAGCGCCGCCAGCGCCGCCTGCAGCACCATGAACAGGGTCGTGCCCGAGCGGCGCGCCAACCCCACCAGCGCGGTGTGCAGTTCGGCGTCGATCCGGAGTTCCAGCAGGTCGCCGCCGTACGACATGGTGGCCGGGCGCGGCCGGTCGGCGGGCAGCCGCAGCTGCTCGGGCAGTCCCGCCAGCGCCTCGCGCCAGTAGCCGACCTGGCGGGCGAACACGCTGTCGGCGTCCTGCTCGTCGCCCAGGATCTCGTGCTGCCACAGGGTGTAGTCGCCGTACGTCACCGGCAGCGGCGGCCAGGTCGGCGCCCCGCCACCGTGCCGGGCGGTGTAGGCGGCGGCCAGGTCGCGGGCCAGCGGGCCCATGGACCAGCCGTCCCCGACGATGTGGTGCATCACCAGCAGCAGCACGTGCTCGTCGGTCCGGTCCGCCACCGCGAACAGCTCCGCCCGCAGCGGCACCTCCGAGGCGAGGTCGAAACCGCGCACCGCAGCCTCGCGCAGCAGGGCGGGCAGTTCCACCTCCCCGGCCACGCGCACGGTCAGCGGGACGGCGGCCTCGGCGGCGTCCAGCACCCGCTGGTACGGGACTCCGGCGAGGTGCGGGAAGACCGTGCGCAGGGTCTCGTGCCGGGCCGCCACGTCCGCGAGCGCGGCGCTCAGGGCGGCCCGGTCGAGGTCGCCGGACAGCCGCAGGGCGAGCGGCATGTGGTAGGTGGCGCTCGGCGCGCCGAACTGCTGGAGGAACCAGAGCCGGCGCTGGGCGAAGGACAGCGGCATCGGGTCACGGCGGGGCCGGGGCACCAGGGCCTGCCGTGCGGTGCCGGCGTCGTGCAGCCCGGCCGCCAGTCCGGCGGGTGTCGGGGTCCGGAACAGGCTGCGCAGCTCCAGCTCGACCCCGAGGGTGGCGCGAACCCGTGAGGCCAGCCGGGTGGCGAGCAGGGAGTGCCCGCCCAGGTCGAAGAAGTCCTCGTCGACCCCGACCCGGGCCACTCCCAGTACCTCGGCGAACAGCCCGCAGAGGATCTGCTCCTGCGGGGTGCGCGGCGCGCGGCCACCGGTCGTGCCGGTCGGCTCGGGCGCGGGCAGCGCGGCGCGGTCCAGCTTGCCGTTGGGCGTCAGCGGCAGCGCGTCCAGCAGCACGATCGCGGACGGCACCAGGTAGTCGGGCAGCCGCTCGCGCAGGTACGCCGCCAGCTCCGCCGCCGTCTCACCGGCCCCGGCCGGGGGGACGACGTACGCGACGATCCGGGTCTCGCCCGGCCGGTCCTCGCGGGCGAGCACGGCCGCCTGGGCGACGCCCGGGTGGGCCGTCAGCTCGGCCTCGATCTCGCCCGGTTCGATCCGGAAGCCGCGCACCTTCACCTGGTGGTCCACCCGGCCGGCGAACTCCAGCTCCCTGTCGGCGCGCCAGCGGGCCAGGTCGCCGGTGCGGTACATCAGCGCGCCCGCCGGGCCGTACGGGTCGGCGACGAACCTGCTCGCCGTCAGCCCCGACCGGTTCAGGTAGCCGCGGGCCAGCCCCGCCCCCGCCAGGTAAAGCTCTCCCAGCACCCCTGGGGCGACCGGTCGCAGAGCCGAATCCAGCACGTACACCCGGCAGTTGGCGATCGGCCGGCCGATCGGCACCGGCAGCGGGCAGTCCGCCGGGTCGGCCGGCAGCGGGTAGGCGGTGATCACATGGGTCTCGGCGGGGCCGTAGTGGTTGTGCAGCACCCGGCCCGGGCGGCGGGCCCGGAAGCGGCGCACCGCACCGCCGAGCCGCATCGCCTCGCCGGCCTGGGCGACCAGCCGCAGGTCCGGCAGCTCCAGCCCGGCCTCCTCGGCGGCCTCGGCCAGCGCCTCGACCACCAGGTTGGGCGCGAACAGCTCGCCCACCCGGTGCCGGTCCAGCCAGTGCGCGAACAGCTCGGCGCTGCGGCGCTGCTCCTCGGTCGGCACCACCAGGGTCTTGCCGTACAGCAGCGCGGAGAGCAGCTCCTGCACCGAGACGTCGAAGCTGATCGCGGTGAACTGCGCGGTGCGGGTGCCGGGTTCGCCGCCGACGGCCTCGTGGTGCCAGGCCAGCAGGTTCAGCAGCCCGCCGGCGGGCATCACCACGGCCTTGGGCCGGCCGGTGGAGCCGGAGGTGTAGATGACGTAGGCCGGGTGCCGGGCGTCCACGGCGACGGCCGGGTCGTGCTCCGGCCACTCCCCGGCCGGGGTGACGGCGGCGAGGTCGTCGAGCACCACGGCCGGGCGCGCGTCCTCCAGCATGTACGCGATGCGGGCGGCCGGGTAGTCCGGGTCGACCGGCAGGTACGCCGCACCGGTCTTCAGCACCGCGAGGACGGCGACCACCAGCTCGGCGGAGCGCGGCAGCCGCAGGGCGACGACCTGCTCCGGCCCGACCCCGCGGGCGATCAGCGCGTGCGCCAGGCGGTTGGCCCGGCGGTTCAGCTCGCGGTAGGTCAGCACGGTGGATTCGAACACCACCGCCTCGGCCTCCGGGGTGGCCAGGACCCGCGCCTCGAACAGGGCCGGCAGCGTGGTGGCGGGGACCGGCCGGGCGGTGTCGTTGCGCGCGACCAGCAGCTCGTGCCGCTCCTCGGCGGTGAGCACGTCGATCCGGCTCAGCGGCCGGTCCGGCTCGGCGACCACCGCCGCCAGCAGCCGCAGCCACCGGGCGACCAGCGCCTCCACCGTGGCGTGGTCGAACAGGTCGGTGCGGTACTCGACCCGCCCGACGACGCCCTCGGCCGGCCCGCCGGTACCGCCGCGCTCCAGCAGGTGGAAGCCGAGGTCGAACATCGTCGTCGGTGTCCGCACCGGAACGATCCCGGCGGTCAGGCCGCTCAGCGCGAACTCGGTGCGGGGCGTGTTCTGCAGCGCGAGCAGCACCTGGAACAGCGGCTGGCGGGCGAGCGACCGGGACGGGTTGAGGGCCTCGACGACCTGCTCGAACGGCAGGTCCTGGTGGGCGTACGCGCCGAGCGCGCCCTCCCGGACCCGGCCCAGCAGCTCGGCGAAGGTCGGGTCGCCGGAGGTGTCGGTCCGCAGCACCAGGGTGTTGACGAAGAACCCGACGAGATCGTCCAGCGCCTGGTCGGTCCGGCCGGCGATCAGGCTGCCGAGCGGGATGTCCGTGCCCGCGCCGAGCTTCTCCAGCAGCGAGGCCAGGGCGGCCTGCAGCACCATGTACACGCTTGCGCCGTGCTCCCGGCCCACCCGGACCAGCCCGGCGTGCAGCTCCGCGTCCAGTTCGACCGCCAGGTGGCCGCCGGAGTGGGAGGGGGTCGCGGGGCGGTGGCGGTCGGCGGGGAGCCGGATCTGCTCCGGCAGGTCCGCCAGCGTCCGCGTCCAGTAGTCCAGCTGACCGGCGAACAGGCTGTCCCGGTCGGCCGCCTCGCCGAGCAGCTCGCGCTGCCACAGGGTGTAGTCGGCGTACTGGACGGGCAGCGGCGCCCACCGCGGCTCCTCGCCCCGGCGGCGCGCCGCGTACGCGGTGGCCAGGTCGGCGGCCAGCGGGCCCAGCGACCAGCCGTCACCGGCGATGTGGTGGATCACCAGGAGCAGCACGTGCTCGTCGGCCTTGTCCGCCACCGCGAACAGCTCGGCGCGCAGCGGCGGTTCGGCCGCGAGGTCGAATCCCCGCGCCGCGACGGCCGCCAGCCGCCCCGGCAGCTCCGCCTCGCCGACCCGGGTGACGGGCAGCCGCGGCGGGACGGCCGCGGCGTCCAGCACGTGCTGGTGGGGCACCCCGTCGGCCTGGGGGTAGACCGTGCGCAGGCTCTCGTGCCGGGCGACGACGTCGCCGAGCGCCGCGTGCAGGGCGGCCCGGTCGAGCTCGCCGGACAGCCGCCACGCCAGCGGCATGTTGTAGACCGAGCCGGCGTCCTCCAGCTGGTGCAGGAACCAGAGCCGCTGCTGCGCGAACGACAGCGGGACGGTGCCGGGCCGCTCGGCGCGGCGCAGCGCGGCCCGTGCCCGGCCGGCCCCGGCGACCCCGGCGGCGAGCCCGGCCACCGTCGGGGTCTCGAACAGGGTGCGCAGCTCCAGCTCCACCCCGAGGGCCGCGCGCGCCCGGGCGACCAGCCTGGTCGCGAGCAGCGAGTGCCCGCCGAGGTCGAAGAAGTCCTCGTCGACCCCGACCCTTGCCACGCCCAGCACCTCGGCGAACAGCTCGGCGAGGACGTGCTCCTGCGGTGTGCGCGGGGCCCGGCCGGCCCGTGCCGCGGTGTACACGGGCTCGGGCAGGGCCCGCCGGTCCAGCTTGCCGCTGACCGTCAGCGGCAGGCTCTCCAGGGACACGAACGCGGCCGGGACCATGTAGTCCGGCAGCCGCTCGCGCAGGTGCGCCCGCAGCGCCTCCGGCTGGAGTTCCGCCCCGGCGACGGGCACCGGGTAGGCGACCAGGCGCCGGTCCTCCGCCCAGGCCTGTCGGACGATCACGGCGGCCCGGGCGACCTGCGGGTGTTCCGCCAGGGCCGCCTCGATCTCGCCGAGTTCGATCCGGAAGCCGCGGACCTTGACCTGGTCGTCGGTGCGGCCGAGGAACTCCAGGTTCCCGTCCGCGTCCCAGCGCACCAGGTCCCCGGTGCGGTACATCCTGGACCCTGCCGGTCCGGACGGGTCCGCCACGAACCGTCCCGCGGTCAGCCCCGGCCGGTTCAGGTAGCCGCGCGCCAGCCCCGCTCCGGCGATGTACAGCTCGCCCGGCACACCCGGGGGCACCGGCCGCAGCGCGGCGTCGAGCACGTGCAGCCGGACCCCGCCGAGCGGCCGGCCGATCACCGGGCGCGGGCTCGACTCCAGCGGCGCGGCCACCGAGTCCACCGTGCACTCGGCCGGCCCGTAGTAGTTCAGGGCGAACACCCCGTCGGCCGCCCGCAGCCGCTCCCACAGCCGCTCCGGAACGGCCTCGCCGCCCAGGCCGACCATCGAGGGGCGCCACTGCGGGTGGTCCAACAGCCCGCGCTCGACGAGGACCTGGAGGTAGGACGGGGTTCCGCCGACGGTGGCAAGACCGGTCCGCGCGGCGTACTCGAGGTAGGCGTCCGGGTCGGTCCAGGTCGCCTCGTCCAGGACGTGCAGCTCGTGGCCGGCGAACAGGGCGAACAGCTGGTCGCAGGAGGCGTCGAAGGACACGGAGGTGGTCAGCCCCACCCGCATCCGCTCCCCCGTCCGGAAGACCAGCGGGCGCTGGTCGGCGAACAGGTTGGCCAGGCCGCCGTGCGTCGCCACCACGCCCTTGGGCCTGCCGGTGGAACCGGAGGTGTAGATGACGTACACGGGGTGGTTCGGGTCGACGGCCACCGCCGGGTCCGTCGCCGGGCCGCCCGCCACCAGGCGGGCCGTCTCCGGATCATCGACCACCAGCCACCCGGCCGGACCGTCCGGGCCGTCCGGCAGCCGGCCCCGGAGGGCGGCGTCGGTCAGCCCCAGAACCGGCCGGGCGTCGTCGAGCATGTGCCCGATCCGCGCGGCCGGGTACTCCGGATCGACGGGGAGGTACGCGGCGCCGGTCTTCAGCACCGCGAGGATCGCCACCACCAGCTCGGCCGACCTCGGCAGCGCCACGGCCACCAGCCGCTCCGGCCCCGCTCCGCGCGCGATCAGCGCGTGCGCCAGCCGGTTCGCCCGGGCGTCCAGCTCCGCGTACGTCAGCGAGGCCTCCGGTGCCACCACCGCGACGGCGTCCGGGGTCGCCCGCACCTGGGCCCGGAACAGCTCCGGCAGGCTCGCGGTGTACGGCCGGGCCGCCGGGCCGGTGCCCAGCGCCGTGAGCTCGTCGTGCTCCTCGGCGGTGAGCAGGCCGATCCGGCTGAGCCGCCGCCCCGGGTCGGCGACCGCGTCGCGGAGCAGCCGCTCCCACCGCCCGATCATCGTCTCGACGGCGGCCGGGTCGTACAGGTCGGCGGCGTACTCGACGGACCCGTCGATCCCCTCGGGGGTGCCGTCCTCGGCGTGCCGCTCGGACATGGTGAGGATCAGGTCGAGCTTGGCGGTGGTCGACGCCGACGGCACGTCCTCGACCCGCAGCCCGGGCGGCGAGAAGTCGGCCCGGGGGGCGTTCTGCAGCACCAGCATGACCTGGAACAGCGGGTGGTGCGCCAGCGACCGGGCCGGGTTGAGGAGCTCGACCAGGTACTCGAACGGAAGGTCCTGGTGGGCGTACCCGGCCAGCGCGGTGTCCCGGACCCGGCCCAGCAGTTCGGCGAAGGTCGGGTCGCCCGAGGTGTCGGTGCGGAAAACCAGGGTGTTGACGAAGTAGCCGACCAGCTCGTCCTGCGCCTGGTCGGTCCGGCCGGCGACCGGGCTGCCGACCGGGATGTCCTCGCCCGCGCCGAGCTTGCCCAGCAGCGCCGCCAGCCCGGCCTGGAGCACCATGAACAGACTGGTCCCGTGCGCGCGGGCGAGCTCGCGCAGGCCGCGGTGCAGCCCGGCGTCCAGCCCGGCGGGCACGGAACCGCCCCGGTGCGAGGAGACCGCCGGGCGGGGCCGGTCGGTGGGCAGCTGGATCCGCTCCGGCAGTTCCGCCAACTGCCTGGTCCAGTAGGCCGACTGGCGGGCGAACGGACTGTCCTGGTCGGTGGCGTCGCCCAACAGCTCGTGCTGCCACAGGGTGTAGTCGACGTACTGGACCGGCAGCTCCTCCCAGCGGGGCTCCTCGCCCCGGCGGCGTACCGCGTAGGCGGCGGTCAGGCCCTGCGCGAGCGGGCCCAGCGACCAGCCGTCACCGGCGATGTGGTGGAGCACCAGCTGGAACACGTGGTCGTCCGGTGCCAGCTCGAACAGCCCGGCCCGCAGCGGCACGTCGACCGCCAGGTCGAACGGGCGGTCCTTCGCCGCCGCCAGCGCGGCCGGCAGCCCGGCCTCGGTGGTCGGGCTCACCAGCAGCCGCGGGCGGGCCGCCGCGACGTCCAGCACCCGCTGGTGCGGCACGCCGTCCACCGCCGGGAAGACGGTGCGCAGGCTCTCGTGCCGGGCCACCACGTCGGCCACGGCGGCCTCCAGGGCCCGCCGGTCCAGCGCCCCGGACAGCCGCCAGGCGAGGGAGATGTGGTAGTTCGCGCCGGCGCCCTCCAGCTGGTGCAGGAACCACAGCCGCCGCTGGGCGAACGACAGCGGGATCGCCTCGGGGCGCTCGCGCCGCACCAGGGCGGCCTGCGCCGGTCCGGCCGCCACCAGGGCGGCGGCCAGGCCGGCCGGGGTCGGCGCCTCGAACAGGGTGCGCAGCGGCATCTCCACGCCGAGCGTCGCGCGGATCCGGGCGGCCAGGCGGGTGGCCAGCAGCGAGTGCCCGCCGAGGTCGAAGAAGCCGTCCTCGACACCGGCCGACGCCACGCCGAGGACCTCGGCGAACAGCTCGCAGAGGATCTGCTCCTGCGGGGTGCGCGGCGCGCGGGAGGCGGCCGCCGGGGCGAGGTCGGGGGCGGGCAGGGCGCGGCGGTCGAGCTTGCCGTTGGCGGTCAGCGGCAGCGCGTCCAGCGGGACGAACGCGGACGGCACCAGGTACTCCGGCAGCCGCTCGGCCAGGTACCCGCGCAGCTCGGCCGGGCGCGGCGCGGCCGCGGCGGCCGGCACCAGGTAGGCGACCAGCCGGGTGTCGTCGGCGCGGTCCTGCCGGGCCAGCACGGCGACCTGGGCGACGCCGGGGTGCGCGGCGAGGGCCGCCTCGATCTCGCCGAGCTCGATGCGGAAGCCGCGGACCTTGACCTGCTGGTCGGCCCGGCCGACGTAGCGCAGGCTGTGGTGCGCCGCGCGGCGCACCACGTCGCCGCTGCGGTACATCCGGGAGCCGGCCGGCCCGAAGGGGTCGGCGAGGAACCGCCCGGCGGTCAGGCCGGGCCGGTTCAGGTAGCCGCGGGCCAGGCCGGGGCCCGCGACGTACAGCTCGCCCGCGACGCCCGGGGCGACCGGGCGCAGGCCGGCGTCGAGCACGTACGTCCGCAGGTCCGGCAGGGCCGTGCCGATCTGCCCGGCGGCGGCGCCGGAGCCGTCGAGGGCGGCGTGGGTGACGTGCACGGTGGTCTCGGTGATGCCGTACATGTTGACCAGCCGCGGCGCGTCCTGCGGGTGCCGCTCGTACCAGCTCGCCAGCCGGGCGTGCTCCAGCGCCTCGCCGCCGAACACCACGGTGCGCAGGGCGAGTTCGGGCCCCACCTCCTGGTCCGCCCGCATCAGCTGGTAGAAGGCGGAGGGCGTCTGGTTGAGCACCGTCACCCGCTCGCGGGCGAGGAGTTCCAGGAACGCGTGGGGCGAGCGGCTGGTCTCGTGGTCGACGACCACCAGCCGGCCGCCGTGCAGCAGCGGGCCCCACAGCTCCCACACCGAGAAGTCGAAGGCGTAGGAGTGGAAGAGCGTCCAGACGTCCTCGGCGGAGAAGCCGAACAGCTCCCGGGTGGTGTCGAACAGCCGCACCACGTTCCGGTGCGGGACCACGACGCCCTTGGGGTTGCCGGTGGAGCCGGAGGTGTGGATGACGTAGGCCGCCTGGCCGGGGTCGACCGCGACCTTCGGGTCGGTGTCCGGCTGTCCGGCCAGGTCGGCGGTGTCCAGCGGCAGCCGGTCCACGCCGTCCACGCCGTCCGCCCCCGGCAGCTCACCGGCCGCGCCGGTCGTCACCAGCAGCGCGGGCCGGCCGTCCTGGAGCAGGTAGGCGATCCGGGCGGCCGGGTAGTCCGGGTCCACCGGGAGGTACGCGCCGCCCGCCTTGAGCACGGCGAGCACCGCCACGACCTGCTCCGCCGAGCGCGGCAGGGCCAGTGCGACGAGCTGCTCCGGGCCCACCCCCCGGTCGATCAGGGCGTGCGCGAGCCGGTTCGCCCGGGCGTTCAACTCGCCGTAGGTCAGGGTGACTTCGCCGTCCGTGAGGGCGGCGGCGGCCGGGTTCGCCCGCACCTGCCGCTCGAACAGCGCGGTCAGGCCGAGTTCCGGCGGCTGCGTGCCCCGGTCGGTGCGGGCCGGGAGCAGCGCGCCGAGCTCCTCGGCGGACAGCACGTCGACCCGGCCGATCCGCCGGCCGGGGTCGGCCGCCACGGCGCGCAGCAGTCGCAGCCACCGCTCGACGATCCCGGCGGCGGTGGCCTCGTCGAAGAGGTCGGTGCTGTACTCCAGGACGCCCGCGAGCCCGTCGGGCTGTTCGGCCAGGACGAAGGTCAGGTCGCACTTGGCCGTCCCGGTGTGGACCAGGTCGGTGGCCACCCGCAGCCCCGGCAGGTCGAAGGTGCCGAGCGGCGCGTTCTGCAGGGCCAGCATGGTCTGGAACAGCGGGTGGTGCGCCAGTGTCCGGGTCGGGTTCAGCGCCTCCACCAGGTGCTCGAACGGCACGTCCTGGTGCATGTACGCGGCGAGGGCGTCGGCGCGCACCCGCCCGAGCAGTTCGGTGAAGGACGGGTCTCCGGAGAGGTCGGTGCGCAGCACCAGGGTGTTGACGAAGAAGCCGACCAGGTCGTCCACGGCCTCGTCGGTGCGTCCGGCGATCGGGGTGCCGATCGGGACGTCGGTGCCCGCGCCGAGCTTGCCCAGCAGGGCGGCCAGCCCGGCCTGGAGCACCATGAAGAGGCTGGCCCCGCCGTCCCGGGCGAGCGCGCGCAGGCCCTGGTGCAGCTCGGCGTCGATCCGCACCGGCAGGTGGGCGCCCCGGTAGGACATCGCGGCCGGCCGGGGCCGGTCGAAGGGCAGCTCGACCTGCTCCGGTAGGTTCGCCAACTGTTCACGCCAGTGGGCGAGTTGGCTGTTCAGCAGGCTGTCCGGGTCGGCGCCGTCGCCGAGCAGCTCGCGCTGCCACAGGGCGTAGTCGGCGTACTGGACGGGCAGCGGCGACCACTGCGGCTTGGCGCCCTCCGCGCGGGCCGCGTAGGCGGTCGTCAGGTCCCGCGAGAGCGGCCCCATCGACCAGCCGTCACCGGCGATGTGGTGCACCACCAGCAGCAGCACGTGCTCCTCGGCCGCCGTCCGGAAGAGTTCGGCGTGCAGCGGCGGTTCCCCGGCGAGGTCGAAGCCGTACCGGGCCGCCGCCGCCAGCCGCTCCGGCAGCTCGCGCTCGGCGGTCTCGGTCACCCGCAGCCGCGGCCGGGCCTCGTCCGGGTCCAGCACCCGCTGGCACGGCACGCCGTCCGCCGCCGGGAAGACGGTGCGCAGGCTCTCGTGCCGCTCGACCAGGTCCGCCAGGGCGGCCGCCAGGGCCCGCTGGTCGAGGCTTCCGGACAGCCGCAGGGCCAGCGGGATGTTGTACGTGGCGCTCTGGGTGGGTTCCATGCGGTGCAGGAACCACAGCCGCCGCTGCGCGTAGGACAGCGGTACGGTGTCCGGCCTCTCGCGCCGCCGCAGCGCCGGGCGCGCCCGGCCCGCGACGTCCACGGCCGCCGCCAGTTCCGCCACCGTCGGCGCGTCGAACAGGTCGCCGAGCCGCAGTTCCACGCCGAGGATCGAACGGGCCCGGGCGACCAGCCGGGTGGCGAGCAGGGAGTGCCCGCCGAGGTCGAAGAAGCTGTCGTCCAAGCCGGGTTCGGACACCCCGAGCACCTCGGCGAACAGCCCGGCGAGCAGGTGCTCGGTCGCGGTGCGCGGAGCGCGGCCCCGGACGGCGGTGGTCTGCTCGGGCGCGGGGAGGGCCCGGCGGTCGAGCTTGCCGTTCGGGGTCAGCGGCAGCGCGTCCAGCAGCACGTACGCGGCCGGCACCATGTGCCGGGGCAGCCGGTCCCGCAGGTGGTCGCGCAGGACGGTGTCGGTCGGCGCGGCTCCGTGCTCCGGAACGGCGTAGGCGACCAGCCGGGGTTCCTCCTCGGCGCGCACCAGCACGGCGGCCCGGGCGACCAGCGGGTGCTCGGCAAGGACGGCCTCGATCTCGCCGAGTTCGACCCGGAAGCCGCGGACCTTCACCTGGTCGTCCGTGCGGCCGAGGAACTCCAGGTTCCCGTCCGCGTCCCAGCGCACCAAGTCCCCGGTGCGGTACATGCGCGATCCGCTCGGCCCGAACGGGTCTGCGACGAAGCGCCCGGCGGTCAGCCCCGGCCGGTTCAGGTAACCGCGCGCCAGTCCCGCGCCCGCGATGTACAGCTCACCCGCCGCGCCGGCGGGCAGCGGCCGCAACGCGCTGTCCAGCACGTGCAGCCGGGCGTTGGTGACCGGCCGCCCGATCACCGGGCTCGGGCTCGAACCCACCGGTGCCACCACCGAGTTGACGGTGCACTCGGACGGTCCGTAGAGGTTGAGGCAGCGCGCCCCCTCCGCCGCCCGCAGCTGCTCCCAGAGCCGCTCCGGTACGGCCTCGCCGCCCGCCGCGACCACGGCCGGCCGCCGCCGCGGGTCGCTCAGCAGCCCGTGCTCGACGAGCACCTGGAGGTAGGACGGGGTCGCCTCGACGAAGTCCAGCCCGCACCGCGCGGAGTAGGCGACGAAGGCGTCCGGGTCGGTCCAGGTCGCGTGCTCCAGGACGTGCAGCTCGTGGCCCCCGAACAGGGCGAGCAGCTGGTTCCAGGAGGCGTCGAAGGACACCGAGGTGGTCAGCGCCACCCGCAGCCGCGGCCGCTCCTCGAGCACCGGCGCGAGGTGCGTCTGGCGGAGGTCGGTGAGCAGGTCGAGCAGGCCGCCGTGGGTCGGCAGCACGCCCTTGGGCCGCCCGGTGGAGCCGGAGGTGTAGATGACGTACGCCGGGTGGTCCGGGTCGACGGCCACCATCGGGTCGGTGTCCGACAGCCCGTCCAGGTCGGCGGTGTCCAGCACCAGCCGGTCGACGGACCCGGCCTCCGGAAGCCGCCCCTCGCTGCGGGAGTCCGTGACCAGCAGGGCCGGCCGGGCGTCGTCGAGCAGGTAGGCGATCCGGGCGGTCGGGTACTCCGGGTCGACCGGGACGTACGCCGCGCCGGTCTTCAGCACCGCGAGGATCGCCACCACCAGCTCCGCCGAGCGCGGCAGGGCCACCGCCACCCGCCGCTCCGGCCCGGCTCCCCGCTCGATCAGGGCGTGCGCCAGCCGGTTGGCCCGCCGGTCCAGCTCCGCGTACGTCAGCGAGACGTCGCCGCAGACCAGCGCGACCAGGTCCGGGGTCGCCCGCACGTGCTCGCGGAACAGCTCCGGCAGGCTCGTGGCCGGAGCCGGCGCGACCGGCCCGGCGCTGAGCACCGCCAGTTCGCGCCGCTCCTCGGCGGTGAGCAGTTCGATCCGGCCCACCGGCTCGTCCGGGTCGCAGTCCGCGAGGGTGTCCAGCAGCGTGAGCAGCCGCTCCTGGTGGCCGGCGAGGTCATCGTCGCCGTACGCCTCCGGCGAGCCGTGCAGCCGCAGCAGCGGCGGGTTGCCGTCCCGGTAGTCGAACACCCAGACGGCGAGGTCGGTGGTGGACCCGGACACGAAGTGGTGCACGTCGGCGGGGTGCCCGGCGAAGCTCGGCCGGGAGTTGAAGGCCATGATGTTGACGATCAGCGGGAACGCCGTGCCGATGCTGCCGGGGGCGCCGAGGTCGCGCAGCAGGTCCTCGCTGCGGTAGCGCTCGTGCGCGACGGCCGTCTCGACCTCCCGCGCCGCCTGGGCGACGAGCTCGCGCCACGGCAGGTCCGGTCGCACCGTCAGCCGCAGCGGCACCACGTTGGACATGGTGCCCGGCACCGCCGTCAGGTCGCGGTCGGCGCCCCGACGCGCGGTGACGGGCATGGCGAGCACCACGTCCTGGTCGCCGGTCAGCCGGTGGGCGTAGAGCGCCGTCGCCGCGATCACCAGCCGGGACCACCGGACGCCGGAACGGCCGGCCGCCGCCCGCAGGGCGTCCGGGCGGCGCAGTTCCCGCTCCTCGGCCAGCCGGAGGGCGCGGTGCGGGTCGGTGGCGGAGGTGTCGGTGAGCCGGGTCGGGGTGGGGAGGTCGGCGAAGCGCCCGGTCCAGTGGGCGCGGTCGGCGGCGAAGTCGGCGGACGCGCGGTAGGCGGCGTCGCTGTCGACCAGGTCCCGCAGCGAGCCGAACGGGCTCGGCGGCACGGCGCCGCCCTCGGCGAGCGCCGAGTACACCTCGCCGACCCGCTGCCTGAGCATGGAGCTGCTGATCGCGTCCAGCACGACGTGGTGGTAGTTCAGGTACCAGAGGAACTCCGTCGGCGACGCCTCGATCAGCGCGTGGCCGAACAGTGGGTCACGGGCGAGGTCCAGCGGGCGCAGCAGGTCCCGCTCCATCCATGCCACGGCCGCCGCGCGGGGGTCCGGCTCCCCGCTGAGGTCGAGGTGCGCGGGCGCCCAGTCCCAGCTCTCCCGGAGGACCTGGCGCGGGCCCTCGCCGTCCTCGACGAAGGTCACGTGCAGGGCGTCGACCTCGTCGACGACCCGGCGCAGCGCGGTCTCGAAGAGCTCCCGGTCCACCGGCCCGTGGATCTCCAGGCACTCGCCGACGCGGTAGCCCGGGATCGGTGTCCGGGAGCGTTGCTCGGCGAGCCAGATCTCGCGCTGGGCCGCTGTCAGCGGAAGGACGTCGCCGTCGCGACGGGACATGGGGGTACCTCCAGGAGTGTGGGCAGGCATGGGGGCAGGGCGCGCCGGGCCCCGCCGACCGCGGTGGCGTCACGCGGTCGGCGGGCGGGCGCTGCTGCTGTGGTCAGGCGGCGAGTTCGCCGGCCTGGAGCTGCCAGAGGGATGCGTAGAGCCCGTGCAGGGCGAGGAGTTCGTCGTGGGTGCCCTGTTCGGCCACCACGCCGCCCTTGTCCATGACGTAGATCCGGTCCGCGTGGCGGACGGTGGAGAGCCGGTGGGCGATGACGACCATGGTCCGGTCGGCCGCGAAGCTGCGCAGGGTGCGCTGGATGGCGGCCTCGGTCTCGTTGTCCACGGCGGAGGTGGCCTCGTCGAGGACCACCACCGGCGAGTCCTTGAGGATCGCCCGGGCCAGGGCGATCCGCTGCCGCTGGCCGCCGGAGAGCGCGGCGCCGCGTTCGCCGATCAGGGTGTCGTAGCCGTCCGGGAGCGTCACGACGAAGGTGTGGGCCTCGGCCATGGTGGCCGCCCGGGCCACGGCCTCGTCCGAGGCCCCGAAGCTGCCGTAGCGGATGTTGTCGGCGATGCTGCCGTCGAAGAGGAACGGGTCCTGGGCGACGAAGCCGATGGCGTGGCGCAGGTCGTGCCGCCGCAGCTCCCGGACGTCCTGTCCGTCGAGCAGCACCCTGCCGGACCCCGCGTCCTGGAAGCGCATCAGCAGCTTGGCGACCGTGGTCTTGCCGGAGCCGGTGGCGCCGACGAGGGCGGTGACCTGCCCGGCGGGGATGGTCAGGGAGAGGTCCTCCAGCACCGGCGGCCGGCCGGGGTAGGCGAAGGTCACGTCGTCGAGGACGATCTCGCCGCGCACCTTGTCGCTGTCGAGCGGGTCGCCGGTGCCCTCGGCCTCGACGGGCAGGGCGCGCAGCCGGTGCACCCGGTCGTAGGCGGCGAGGGTGCGCTGGTACTGGTCGACGATGCCGCCGAGCCGGTTCATCCGCAGCAGCACCATCTGGGGCAGCCCGATCAGCGGGCTGAACACCTCGAACGGCAGGCTGCCGTTGAGCACCGACCGGCCGCCGATCAGCAGGGTGCCGGCCATCGAGCTGGTCGTGCAGACCCGGACGGTCTCGGCGTGCCGGATCGTGCTCCGGTCGGTCTGCTGGGTGCTGTCCTGGGCCCGCGCGCTCAGCCGGTCGACGCGCTCGGCCTCGTAGTCCTCGGTGCAGAAGCTCTTGACGGTGGCGCCGGCCTCCAGGGTGTTCACCAGCTGGCTGTGCAGCCTGGCCCGGTCCTCGCCGGCGGCGGCGTAGTCGGCGGTGACCTTCTCCTGGTAGCGGAGCGACAGCCAGGCGATGACCGGGATCGGCAGGAAGGCGATCCAGGCGATCTGCGGTGCCAGCAGCAGGAACACCGGCACCAGGACGGCCAGGCTGGTGCCCATCTGGAGCACGTCGCTGGCCGAGGTGGCGAAGAAGGCGCCCAGCTGGCGGGCGTCGTCGGTGAGCACTCCGGCGATCCGGGTGGTCCGTTCGCCCTCCAGGTGCCGCAGTTCGAGGTGCTGCACGTGCTCGTAGGTGCGGCTGCGCCAGTCGTGCTCGATGTCCTGGCCGAGTTGGCGCCACTGGAGGTTCGAGGAGTAGGACAGGCCCGCGACGGCGGCGCAGGCGACGGCCACCAGCCCGGCCAGGCCCCAGAGTTGGGCGGAGGTGGTGGTCAGGCCGAGGTGGACCAGCGGTGCGGCCTCGCCCTTGATGAGGACCAGGGCGGTCCAGCCGAGGAAGGTCGCGAGCGCCATCTCGGAGAACTGGCAGGCGACGGAGAGCGCGGAGGCGCGCAGGAGCCGCCGCCGGTGCGGTCCGACGATCTCCAGCAGGGGATGGCGTTCGTCCGCGAGCCCGGCCGGTTCGCCGGCCGTGTCGACGGTTCTGCGCCAGGCCTTCCGCAGGACGGCCACGGTCGCGGCGGCGACCCCGCCGAGTGCCACCAGCTGCTTGCTGAGCGCCGATCCGCGGATCAGCGCGACGCCGGCCGCCACTCCGCCGCCCACGGCGAGGACCGGGCGCGTGACGAGGCCACGGTCCGGGCGCGGGGCCGGCGCGGCGGCGGGCCGGGCCGGCGGCGGGGTGGCGGCCGGCCCCTGGGTGACCAGGGCGACCGCCCTGCGGATGATCCGGCCGACGTCCGCGGCGCGTACCCGCGCGTCGTACCGGACGAGGACCCCACCGGTGATCGGGCTTGCCTGCGCCTCGGTGATCCCGGGGACGCGCCGCAGCGCGGCGGCGAGGATTTCGGCGGTCCGGGGCCGGCCGAGGACCGGCTTGACGTCCCAGCGCTGGCGCCCCGGGACGACCGAGCGCGGGCGCACGTCCGAATCCACGGAGAGGTTCCCGGCTGCGGCACCCAGCAGAGATGGCATGTGTACGATCACCTGTTTGCGGAGGTCGCGGATGGGCCGTCATTGGGCGTGGCGGAGCACTGCGACGGAGTGGGAAGTCTGAAGGGGAATGCGGTTCGGCCTTCGGGCCGACGGCCGACCCGCCGCTTGGACGCATCCTCCGGGTTCGGCCGGAACATGCGCCCAGGCGGCGGCTCGGGCCCGCGGCGGGGCGTCAGTTCGTCTTGGCGCCGGCGCCGGCGGTCGCGCGGATCTTGGGGGCCCGAGCCTCCTGCTCGGCCCGGTGGACGGACTCGTCCTCCTTCTCGCCGTTCGGCATGGAGCTCTCGGCGGCCCGGTGGTGGTGCTCGTCGGACGCGACCTGCGCGGCCACCATGTCAGCGGCCACCTCGGCCGCGAGGTCGTGGATGTTCTCCCCGGCCTCGTGGGCCGCCTTCTTCACCTCCATCACGATTCCGACGGACGTCTTGACGACGCCGCGCACCAGCGGCTTGAGGAGGCGCTTGGCCAGTGGCGCGACGATGAGGCCGACCAGGAAGGGCGGTACTACGGGCGGCATGTTGCTCCAACCTCTCTACGCAGACGGATGAGCAGGGGGACCCCGGGCGCACGGCGGACTCCGGAGCACACACAACAGAGCGGACCGAAGCACCCATGTCCGGAATTCTCGATTCCCGTGCCGGATTTCCCTGCTGGGCCGAATTCCTCGTCGATGGGGTCCACCGCCCGCTCCTTCGTCACCGTAGTCGAGCTGGCCCCGTCGGGACCAAATATCCTCGGCAGATTCACCCGTGCGAGTGCTTTACAAGACACCCCTTCCACAAATTGTGAGATGTAGAGCCATTGAATTAACAAATGATCCGCTTTTCAGATCAATGCCCATTTCCGACCTCCCGCTTCACCCGCCGCCCCAGAGCCGGAAACGGCAGCCCACCGCCCCCCAGCACCGCCTCGTGGAAGGCCCGCACCTCGAACCCGGCGCCCAGCTCGGCCTCCGTCCGGGCCCGCAGCCGGACGAACTCCAGGTAGCCCGCCCGGTAGGAGAGCGCCTGCCCGGGCAGGTCCGTCGCGTAGCGCAGCAGGTCCGAGGCGATCTGGCCCTCCGCCTCGGTGGAGTTGGCGCGCATGAAGTCCCGGGCCTGCTCCAGGCCCATCGTCCCGAGGTTGAGCCCGGTGTCGACGACGAGGCGCTGCGCGGTGAACCGCTCCTGCGCGAGGCGCCCGTAGGCGTCCCACGGGTCGTCGTAGAGGCCCATCTCCCAGCCGAGGCCCGCCGCGTACTCGGCCCAGCCCTCGTTGAAGGCGCCGAACTCGGCCACCTCCCGGCGCAGGTGCGGCAGGGCGCGGTTCTCCGCCTGCCGGGCGAGGTGGAAGTGGTGCCCGGGAGCCAGCTCGTGGTGGATCAGGGAGGCCGCACCGATCAGCGAGCGCCCCTCCAGGCCGGACCCGTTGTAGCGGTAGCGCCCGACCGGCACGGCCGGAGTCGGCTGCTCGTAGTACCCGAAGGTCATCCCCACCTCCAGCGCCGGATCCAGCCGCGCCAGCCCGTACGGCGCGTCCGGCAGCACCGTGAACCAGCGCGGCAGCAGCGGGGCGAGCCGGTCGAGGTAGCCCTGGTAGCGGGCCTCGACCTCCTCGGGGGTCCGGGCGTACAGCCGGGGCTCGGTGCGCAGCCGCTCGTGGAACTCGGCCTCCGAGCCGTGGAAGCCCAGCGCCGCGCGCACCTCCCGCATCCGCTCGGCGAGTTCCAGGCACTGCTCGCGGCCCAGCTCGTGCAAGCGCTCGGGCGGTGTGCCGCCCCCGCTGTGGGTCCGGACGAAGTCCCGGTAGGCCTCGTCGCCGCCCTCGTACCGCGCCCAGCCGACCCCCCGCGGCGCCTCGCGCAGGTAGTCCGGGTCGTCGAGGAGAGCGAGCAGCCGGTCGAAGCCCGGCACCAACTCGGCCTCCACCAGCCGCCGTACGCCGTCCCGGAGGTGCCCACGCTCGGCCGCTCCCAGCCCGCCGAGCCGGCCGTCGTCCACCTCCACCCGCTGCGCCACGGAGGTCCGCAGGCCGACGAGGGTGGCGCGCGCTCCGGCCAGGGCCGGGGCGGGCACCCGGAAGCCGCGGGCGGCCTGTTCCGCCGTCCGGTCGGCGATCGAGCCGACCACCCGGGCCAGCTCGCGCACCAGCGACACGTACCGTTCGGAGTCGGCCCGTTCGGCGAACGCGAACGGGCGGAACACCGCGTCGACGTACAGCGACAGCGGGAACAGCCGGTACGGCGTGGCCGCGGGCGTCAGCCAGTAGCAGCGCTGGGCGCGCACCTCCTGCTCGGCCAGCCCCGCGAGGAATCCGACGGTGTCGGCATCCGTGCCGGACAGCTCCGCGCCGTCGAGCGCCCGTGCCCCGGCCAACACCTCCTCGGCGAACCGCGCCCGCTCCTCGGCCTCCACGGGCGAGGCCAGGGGCAGCGTCTCGACCGGGAGCCCCTGGCGGACTCTCAGCAGCGGCTCGCGTTCCAGCAGGAACTCCCAGTAGCGGTCCGCCAGATGGCCCGGCTCGTTCGTCCTCACGCTCATGCCGCCAGTGTGGCGGTGCCGGGCCGCCCTGCCACCCGGTCCACGGGACAGCGGCCCCCGTGTCCCTCGAACGGGTGAGGCGAGGGGTGCCGTCCCGGTGCGGGCTTCCAGTGGGGCACCCTCCGCCTCCGCCACGCCTGACCCCGATCACCACACGACATTCGAACACGCTTACTGCGCAGGCGAGTTGACTCGCCAGCGGCAGAACTCGGTGGCACCATGACGCCCATGCCCCGTCGCACCCCGTCGGCCGCCCGCTCCCTCACCGCCGCCGCACTGGCCCTCGCGACGGCCGGTTGCGGGGGTGCCGCCCCGTCCTCGACGAGCACTCCGCTCGTAGAGCACGGCACCGCCCGGATCGCCGCGTCCAGCGAGACGCCGAGCTTCGACCCGTACTCCACCTTCGGGGCCGGTCAGGCCCGTTTCTCCTACGACTCGCTGGTCAACCTCGCCCCCGACGGCACCGTGGTCTCCGGCCTCGCCTCCTCCTGGCAGGCCTCCACCACCACGGCCACCTTCACCCTCCGCCCGGACGTCACCTGCTCCGACGGCACCCCCCTCACCGCCTCCGCCGTGGCCCGGGCGCTGACGTACGCGAGCGACCCGGCCAAGCAGCTCGTCGGCGCCCAGACCGTCCTGCCGAACGTCCCGTTCACCGCGAGCGCGGACGACCGGGCCGGCACGGTGTCGGCCACCACCACCGCGCCCTTCCCCTTCCTCACCCGCTCCCTCGGCCTGCTGCCGATCGTCTGCCCCGCCGGGCTCGACGATCCGCGGTCGCTCGGCCGTGCCACCCGGGGCACCGGCCCGTACGTGCTCACCCGCTACTCCCCCGGCGGGCCGTACGAGTTCACCGTCCGCGAGGGCTACACCTGGGGCCCGGCCGGGGCGACCACCGCGGCGCCCGGCCTGCCGGCCCGGATCGTCCTCTCGGTGGTGCCCCAGGCGGCGACCGCCGCGAACCTGCTGCTCACCGGCGGCATCGACATCGCGAGCGTGAACGGTCCTGACCGCGCCCGGCTCACCGGCCACGGCCTGACCGCCGAGGACGTGGCGACGGTGGTCGGGCTGACCTTCTTCAACCAGCGCCCCGGCCGCCCCCTCGCCGACCCGGCCCTGCGCCGCGCCCTGGTGTCCGCCCTCGACCGCCAGGGCCTCGCCAACGTCGCCGTCGGCGGCACCGGCCACCCGGCCGGCGACTTCGGCGCCGAGGGCGCCGTCTGCCACGCCGACCTCGCCGCCGCCAACCTGCCCACCCGGGACGCCGCCGAGGCCCTGCGCGCCGCCGGCTGGGCCCGCGGGCCGGACGGCCGGCTGGCCAGGGACGGCCGGCCGCTGCGGCTGCGCCTGATCACCAGCCCCGACCTCGGCCCCACCCTGCCGCCCGCCGCCGAGCTGATGGCCCGGACCTGGACGGCGCTCGGCGCGGACGTCAAGCTGGTCACCGAGAGCCTGCCCGCGCTCGTCAACGCCATGTACCAGACCGGCGACTTCGACGTCGTGGTCGGCACCACCCCGGGCTTCGCCCTGCCGGTCGGCTTCATCCCGTTCTTCTCGGGCCCCACCCCCGCCCAGGGGCTGAACTTCGCGGGCGTCACCAACCCCGAGTACGACGCCCTGGTCGCCCAGGCCCTCCGGGAGCCGGACACCGAAGGCTGCGGCACCTGGAACCGGGCCGCCGCCGCGCTCTTCCGCTCGGCCGACGCCCTGCCGATCGCCGACGGCCGGAGCACCGTGTACGGCCGGAGCACCACCTTCACCACCACCTTCGGCGGCCAGCTCGTCCCCACCAGCATCCGCCTCCACCGGTGACCGGGAGGCCGACCGTGTCCCTGCCCCGCCTGCTGCGAAACCCCTGGACGGCGTTCCTCGGCCGCCGCACCGCCCGGCTGGTCCTCTCCCTCGGAATCGTGCTCACCGCCTCCTTCGCGATGATCCGCCTCGTCCCCGGCGACCCGGTCCGCGCCGCCCTCGGGGTCGACGCCGCCCCCGCCCTGGTCGCCGCGCGCCGACACCAACTCGGCCTCGACGCGCCGTTCCCGACCCAGTTCCGGCACTACCTGGGCGGCCTCGCCCACGGCGACCTCGGAACGTCGCTGGTCACCGGCACGCCGGTCGCCGAGCTGGTCCGCACCCGGCTGCCGGCCACCCTGGAGATCGCCGGCCTGGCCTTCCTGGTCACCCTCGCCGTGGCCCTGCCCGGCGGGCTGCTCGCCGCGGTCCGCACCCGCGACGGCCGGCGCCCGCGCAGCGAGCTGGCGTTCACCGTGGTCACCGCCGGCCTGGCCGGGGTGCCGGACTTCGTGCTGGCCGCCGGGCTCACCGCGCTGCTGGCCGTCGGCCTCCAGCTGCTGCCGGTGGCCGGCGCGGCGGGTGCCGAGTCCTTCGTGCTTCCGGTCCTGGCGCTCGCCCTCGCGCCGACGGCCGTCCTGGTGCGCATCGTCCGGGTGGAGGCGCTGAAGGTGCTGGGCGAGGACTACCTGCGCACCGCCCGCGGCAAACGGCTGTCCCCCGCCCGCCGCTACCTGCGGCACGCCGCGCCGAACATGGCCACCGCCGCGCTCACCGTCGCCGGGAGCCTGCTGCCCGCCATGATCGCCGGCACCGTCCTGGTCGAGAAGGTGTTCGCCTGGCCCGGCATCGGCTCGGCGATGGCCCAGTCCGTGGTCAGCCAGGACTATCCGGTGATCCAGGCGATGGTGCTGATCCTGGGCTCCACCGTGCTGCTCTCCGGCCTCCTGGTCGACGTGCTGCTGGCGGTGCTGGACCCGCGTTCGACGATCCGGGAGAGCTGAGATGTCCCTTCCCACCCGGTACCTCCGCTCACCGATGGCCTGGACCTCGGCGGTCATGCTGGCCTCGCTGCTCCTCCTCGCACTGGTCGCACCGCTCCTGTGGGGCACCGCGGCCGACCGTCCCGACCCCTTCGCGGTGCTCCAGGGCCCTTCCACGGCCCACCCGTTCGGCACCGACAACCTCGGCCGGGACGTGCTCGCCCGGGTCCTGACCGCCACCCGGCCCTCCCTGCTGCTGGCCCTGGCCGCCACCCTGCTCGGCGCCACCGGCGGCATCCTGCTCGGCGCGGCCACCGCCGTGGTCGGCCACCGCGCCCGCCGGCTGCTCACCGCGCTGATCAACCTGCTGCTCGCCTTCCCCGCACTGCTGGTCGCGATGTTCCTCGCGGTCGTGTTCGGCGCGGGCGCCGCCGGAGCGGTGCTCGCCCTCGCCGTCGCCGGCGTCCCCGGCTTCGCCCGGCTCGCCCAGACGCTCTCCGCCGCCGTCGCCGGCACCGACCACCTGGCCGCGGCCCGGGTGCTCGGCCTGCGCCGGCACCGGCTGCTGTGGCGGCACGTCCTGCCGAACATCGCCGAACCGCTGCTGCTGGCCACCACCACGGCGGCGGGCACCGCCCTCGTCGCGCTCGCCGGGCTGAGCTTCCTCGGCCTGGGCGTCCAACCGCCCGACTACGACTGGGGGCAGCTGCTCAACCAGGGGCTCGACCGGATCTACGCCGACCCGCTGCCCGCCCTCGCCCCCGGTCTGGCCGTCCTCTACGCGGCGGTGACGTTCCAGCTGCTCGGCGAGGTCCTGGCCGGCGGCGTCGCCCGGCGCACCCCGGCACCCCGTGCCCCCGCGCCACCGCCCGCCCCATGGGGGTCCCCCCGGCCGAAGGCCGGGGGAGGGCCCGCCGAGGACGGCTTGGTGCTCCAGGTCGAGGACCTCAGCGTCGAACTCCCCACCCCGGGCGGGGTGATCCGACCGGTGCGCGACGTGAGCCTCTCCCTGCGCCCCGGCGAGATCGTCGGGCTCGTCGGCGAGTCCGGCTCCGGCAAGTCGCTCACCGCGCTCGCCATCGCCGACCTGCTCCCCGAACGGGCCCGCGTCACCCGGCGGACCCTCCGGCTGCTCGGCGCCGACCTCGCCACCATGACGCCCAAGCAGCGCGACCGCCACCTCGCGACCGGCCTGGCGACGGTCTTCCAGAACCCGGCCTCCGCGCTCAACCCGTCCCTGCGGATCTCCACCCAGCTCACCGAGGCCGTCCGGGCACACTGTGGCGCGAGCCGCGCCCAGGCGCTGTCGGAGGCCGCCGACGCGCTGCGCAAGGTCGGCCTTCCCCCCGAACTGCTGCGCTCGCGCCCCCACCAGCTCTCCGGCGGCCAGCGCCAGCGGGTGATGATCGCCGCCGGGCTGATGCTGCGGCCGGGCCTGATCATCGCCGACGAGCCGACCACCGCCCTGGACGTCACCGTGCAGCGGCAGATCACCCGGCTGCTCTCCGACATCCGCCGGGAGACCTCCGCCGCCGTCCTGTTCATCAGCCACGACGTCGCACTGGTCGGCGAGTTCTGCGACCGCGTCCTGGTGATGTACGCGGGGGCCGTCGTCGAGTCGCTGCCCGCCGACCGGCTCGCCGGCGGCGCCCGGCACCCCTACACCCGGGCCCTGGTCGCGTCGGTACCGGACCTCACGGCGGACCGCGACCGGCCGCTGCCCACGGTGCAGGGCACACCGCCCGACCCGCTGGCGCCCGCCCCGGGCTGCCCGTTCGAGCCCCGCTGCCCACGCCGCCGGGACCACTGCGCCGAACAGGCCCCGCCACTGGAAGACCTCGACGCGGACCACCGGGTCGCGTGCTGGAACCCGGTGCCGGTGGAGGTCCTCGCCCCATGACCACCCTTCAGGTCCTCGACCTCACCGTCCGCCACCACGGCCCGTACGGCCCCGTCACCGCCGTCGACGGGGTCTCGCTGGAGATCCCGGCCGGCACGACGCTCGGGCTCGTGGGCGAGTCCGGCTCCGGGAAGTCGAGCCTGGCCCGCGCGATCGTCGGCCTCACACCCGTGCACGGCGGCCGGGTCCTGCTCGACGGCCGGGAGATCCGGGTCCGGACGGTCGGCGACCGGCGCCGGCTCGGCCGACTGGTCCAGATCGTCCTCCAGGACCCGGACACCGCTCTGGACCCCAGGATGACCGTCCGCCGGACGCTCCTCGAAGCGGCCACCGCGTTCCACCGGCTCGACCGGTCGGCCCGGGCCGAGCGCGTCCCCGCCCTGCTCGAACTCGTCGGCCTGGGCCGCGAGTTCGCGGACCGCCTGCCGCAGCAGCTGTCCGGCGGCCAGCGCCAGCGGGTCGCCGTCGCCCGCGCCCTGGCCGTCGAGCCCGGCCTGCTGATCGCCGACGAGATCACCTCGGCCCTGGACGTGTCGGTGCAGGCCGCCGTCCTCAACACCATCCGCGACCTCCAGCGGCGGCTCGGCCTGTCCATGCTGTTCATCGGCCACAACCTGCCCGCGGTCTGCCACGTCTCCGACGTGCTGGCGGTCATGCGGGACGGCCGGATCGTCGAAACCGCCCCCACCGAGGCCCTGTTGCGCACGCCGCGGCACCCCTACACTCGGGCGCTGCTCGACGCCGTGCCCCGCCTGCCCTCCGGGAGGTCCTGATGCCCAGTCGCCCAGCGGACGCCGTGGTGGTCGGAGCCGGAGTGATCGGCGCCGCCATCGCCCTCGAACTCGCCCGCACCGGACGGCAGGTGACCGTCGTCGACAAGGCGGGCGCCGCCGGCCACGGCTCCACCAGCGCCTCCAGTGCGATCATCCGGTTCAACTATTCCACCTTCGACGGGGTCGCCACCGCCTGGGAGGCCCAGCACCTCTGGACGTCCTGGCCGGAGCACCTGCGGCTCACCGGCCACCGCCCGCTCGCCGCCTTCCACCGCACCGGCGTCGTCCTGCTCGACTCCCCCGCCGCCGACCCGTCCGCCGTCACCGCCCTGTTCGACCGCGCCGGCGTCCCGTACGAACGGTGGGACGCCGACGCGCTGCGCCGCCACCTGCCCGGGATCGACGCCGGCCGGTACTGGCCGCCGAAACCCGTGGACGACGACGCCTTCTTCGACGCGCCTTCCGGTGAACTCGGCGCGCTCTTCACCCCGGACGCCGGGTTCGTCGACGACCCGCAGCTCGCCGCCCAGAACCTCGCGGACGCGGCCGGCACACTGGGCGCGCGCTTCCTGTTCCACCACACCGTGGTGGCCGTCGACCGCGCTGCGGGCCGGGTGGTGGGCATCCGGCTGGCCGACGGCACCCGGATCGCCGCACCGGTCGTGGTCAACGCCGCCGGCCCGTGGTCGGGCGGCCTCAACCGGCTGGCCGGCGTCGGCGACGACTTCACCGTCGGCGTACGGCCGCTGCGCGAGGAGGTGCACCAGGTCGCCGCGCCCGGCTTCGGCCCGGTGGTCGCCGACCTCGACCTCGGCACCTACCTGCGAGCGGCCCCCGGCGGCCGGCTCCTGGTCGGCGGCACCGAGCCGGCCTGCGACCCGCCGCAGTGGATCGACGACCCCGACGACGCCGACCCCCGCCCGACCGCCCGCCGCTTCCGGACCCAGGTCACCCGGGCGGCCCGCCGCTTCCCGGAGATCGGCGTCCCCAACCGGCCCCTCGGGATCGCGGGCGTGTACGACGTCGCCGACGACTGGACCCCGATCTACGACCGCACCGCGCTGGCCGGCTACTACGTCGCGATGGGCACCAGCGGCAACCAGTTCAAGAACGCCCCGCTGGTGGGCCGCTACCTGACCGCCCTGATCGACGCGGTCGAGTCCGGCCACGACCACGACCGCGCCCCGGTCCGCCACCGCTGCGACCACACCGGCAACGTCGTCGACCTGGGCACCTTCTCCCGCCTGCGCCCGGTCCGGCCCGGCTCCGCCCGGACGGTCATGGGCTGACCGCGCCCAGCTCCCGCACCAGGTCCTCGACCACGCCGACCACGAACTCGGGTGCCTCGTGCGGGAAGTCGTGGCCCGTCCCCGCCGGCGTGTGCACCAGCCGGGACGACGTCGACGCCGCCAGGTACCGCGTCCTGCTCCGGAGGTAGAAGCGGCTGATCCGCTCGGCCTCGGCGGCGTCCCGGGCCCCGGCCAGGACCGCCTCACCGCCGATGAGGTCCCGCGGTATCACCAGCACCAACGGCAGGTCCCCGAGGTCACCGTCGTACACCACGGTCTCCCAGCCCACTCTCGCCAGCCCGGACGGGGTCAGCTCGGCGAAGACCGACGCGGCGGCGCAGCCCGGCCCGGTCCGGGGCCCGGGGCCACGGCGGGCGCCGAACAGCTGCCGCACCGCCGTCCGCAGGAGGCCACGGCGCACCGCCGCGAGCTGCCGGTTGGGCGGCGCGAAGGCGATGACCTCCAGGGGCGTCGGATCCAGCAGCACGAGGCCGGCCACCAGGTCCGGCCGGCGCCTGGCCACGTTCGCGACCAGCAGCCCGCCGAAGGAGTGGCCGACGAACACGAAGGGAGCCCGCTCCCCCGCCTCCTCCAGCGCCGCCGGAAGCTCCTGCGCCTCGACCGCCGTCGTCCGCGGGAACGGCCCGACGTCGCTCCAGCCCGTCCCGAGGCGGTCCACCAGCACCGACCGGGCCCTCGCCGCCATCATCGTGTGCAGCTCCCGGAGGTCCTCACCCGGGGCGTGCCCGCCGGGCACCCAGACCACCGTCGGCCCGCCCCCAGCCTCCCCCTCGGCGAGGAGGTGCATCCGGTGCCCGCCCACGTCCACCAGCCGCCCTGGCGGCGGATTCCCCCGCGCCTCGCGGGCCACCAGCACCAGGTGCCGCACGGCTCCCGCCGCCAGCAGCACACCGACGGCCATCACCAGGCCACCGAGCGCCACCGCCCAGGCCGCCCCCGTCCCGACCAGCAGGCCGCCGGCTGCCACCACCAGCACCGCGACCGGCACTCCCAGCCAGTCCCGGCTCAGCAGCGCGAGCAGGGAGTCCGCGACCCGTCCGTCCTGGCGCATCGGTCCTCCGCGAGGGCAGTCGAAAACCGATCCTTGCCAGTATCCTCCCCCGGGCCGTTCACCCCAATGCCCGCCGTCCGACATGGCGGGGCCGGCGATCACCCCACGTCGACTCCAGGTGAGACCCCGGCCCTCGGATCGGTGACGGCGGGTTCCAGCGGCTTCACCATGTAGACCGCCTCGGTGCCGTAGCTCGCGGGCAGCCCGATCTCCGGCCGGGCGCGGTAGCCCAACGGGGTCCACAGCACCTGCGAGCCACGCACGGCGACCAGGGAGAGGGTCCGGCAGTGGGCCGCCCGCCCGATCTCCTCCAGATGCCGCAGCAGCCGGTGGGCCAGTCCCCGGCCGCGCGCCCGCTCGGCGATCACCAGGTCGTGGGCGTGCAGGTTGCCCTCCCGGTCGCTCCCCTGGACGGCGCCTTCCTCGGACAGGCTCAGGTCCGGGCAGCGGAACCGCGGGTACGGCAGGGCCAGCAGGTAGCCGCCGAAGCGGCCCGCGTGCTCCAGCACGAAGCAGGTACCCGGCGAGGCGCGGTGCCGGGAGCGGAGCGCCTCCCGCCCCTCGGACAGGCCGCTGGCTGCGTAGGCGCGCTCCTCCAGCGCGACCACCTCGTCCCAGTCCTCCTCCGCGAGCAGCCGGATCCGGGTGTCGGTCATGCGTCCTCTCCGTTCTGAGCCGGGCCGCCGACGCAGGTGTACGGCAGCGGAACGAAGCCGTTGAACCCCTGGGTGGCGTACGCGGCGGCGTACGCGCCGCAGGAGTGCACCCACACCGGGTCGCCGGAGGCGGCTGCCTGCGGGACGCGCACCAGGCCGTCCTCCCGGGCGTACGCGTCGTCGCTGTCGCAGGTCGGGCCGGCCAGTACGGCGTCGACGAACGGCCCGCCGGGGTGGGTGGGGAACTCCAGCCGGTACTGCAACTGGTCCATCTCGTACAGGCCGTTGAACTTGCCGCAGCTCAGATAGAGCCAGTCCTCCCGGGTGCCGTCGAGGCGGCGGCGGGAGGTGAGCCGCGCCACCTGGGCGCGGATCGCGCCGTGGTCGGCGACCAGGTGCCGCCCGGGCTCCAGGACGAACTCCAGCGGCCCGGCGTTGACGGCGCGCAGCCGCTCCATGCCCTCGCGGATCACCGAGAACATCTTGTCCAGCGGCGGGTCCAGCGGGCGCCCGCTCCGGTCGAGGACGCCGAGGGCGGGCAGACCGCCGCCGAGGTTGATCCGGGTCGGGGTGATACCGCGCCGGTCGAGCGCCTCCAGGACTTCCGCCAGCGAGTCGATCGCCGCGGCCCAGGCCTCGGTCGTCATCTGCTGGGAGCCGACGTGCACCGACAGGCCGGAGGGCACCAGCCCGGCCGTGCGGGCGGCGTCGAGCACCAGCGGGGCGTCCTCGGGTGAGCAGCCGAACTTGTGGCTCAGGCCCCACAGCGCGCCCTCGCCGCTGGTCGCGATCCGGCAGAACACCCGTGCGCCGGGGGCGTGTTCGGCGATCGCCGCGACGTCCTCCACACAGTCGGTGGCGAAGTCGCGCACGCCCAGCCGGTGGGCCTCGGCGATGTTGCGGTCGGACTTGACGGTGTTGCCGTAGTGGATCAGCCCGGCCGGCGCTCCGGTGCGCAGCGCCTGGGCGATCTCCTGCGGGCTGGCCGCGTCGAAGCCGGAGCCGAGCGCGGCGAGGTACCCGAGCACCTCGTCCACCGGGCAGGCCTTCATCGCGAACCGGACGGCCACACCCGGCAGCTCGGCACAGAGCGCGGCGTACTGGCGGCCGACGCCGTCGAGGTCGTAGATGATGACGTCCTCGGTGGCTGCGGCCAGTGCGGCGCGCAGCGCGGTGCAGTCGTACTGGTCATCGGAGAGAGGGCCGGTGACTGCGGGCGCGGCGGCCGGGGCGGCCGGGGCGCGGTGACCGGCTCTTGCACGGCCCGCTGTTGTGCCTGGTTCGGCGATCTGGCGCACGTCGATGCTATGAGGCCTCACGGGTGAACTCCCGGTCCGACTGGATGATTGACGTCAAGGGCTTGCTGGCACCCATGAGATGAAACGAGGGAGTCCAAAGGTCGGCTGTGATGCCCGACTTGGACCCCCTATCCCCCGCACTCTACGGACCTCCGGGGCCTGCGCCCGCACCTGCCGCGCACCAGCTCCCGCCCGCTACCGTCGGGCAGGTGCAGCGTCGTTGAGCCACCGCCCGGCGCGCGGAATCACCCGAACGGCATCAAGCTGCTCCCTCGCGACATTGACGACCGGGCCCCGCCGGACGCTGCCGAAGAACGTCCGCCTCCCAGGTCCTGCGTCACCCCACAACCCCGGCCTTGCACGAACGGGTGAATTCCAGGCCGACCCCTCACCCACCCACTGCCACGAACGCCAGCATGAACCGCATGACCACCACACACCCCCGAGCCGAGCGGGCCGCCCAGGCCCGGGCCGCCCGAACCCAGCTCGCCGCCGACGGAATCGACGGGGTGGTGTTCGGCTGGGTCGACAACGCCGGGATCACCCGGGTGAAGTCCGTCCCGCTCACCCAGCTCGAACACGCCGCCGAACACGGTGTCGGCGCCGTACCCTGCTTCGACGTCTCCCTGGTGGACGACTCCTTCACCACCACGCCGTCGAGCACCGGCCCGGTGGGCGACCTACGGCTCGTCCCCGACCTCGACCGGCTCACCCCGCTCGCCGCCCAGCCCGGCTGGGCCTGGGCCCCGGCCGACCGCTACACCCAGGACGGCACCCGGCACCCCGGCTGCCAGCGCGGCTTCGCCCGCCGGCTCACCGAGGCCGTCGAGCGGCGCGGGTTCTCGGTGCGGGCCGGGATCGAGGTCGAGTGGGTGGTCGCCGACGCCGCCGGAGCCCCCGCGACGACCGCGCCGGGGTACGGGATGACCCGCTTCATCGAGCACTCCGACTACCTGCGGGACGTACTGCGCGCCCTCACCGACCAGGGGCTGGCCGTCGCCCAGCTCCACCCCGAGTACGCCGCCGGGCAGTTCGAGGTCTCGGTCGCCGCCGAAGGGCCCGTCGAGGCGGCCGACACCGCCATGCTGGTGCGCCACACCATCCGGGCCGTCTCCGCCCGGCGCGGCCTGCGGGTCTCGTACGCGCCCCTGTTCACCGAGGGCTCGGTCGGCAACGGCGGCCACCTGCACCTCAGCCTCTGGCGACAGGGCCGGAACCTCGGACACGGCGGCCCCGGCCGCCACGGGCTGCACCCCGAAGCCGAACAGTTCCTCGCGGGCATCCTGGCCGAACTGCCCGCCCTGCTCGCCCTCGGCGCCCCCAGCCCCGCCTCCTACCTGCGGCTGGTCCCCTCCCACTTCGCCGGGGCCTACCGCTGCTGGGGCCTGGAGAACCGGGAGGCGGCGCTGCGCCTGATCACCGGCTCCGCCGCCGGGCAGGCCAACGCCGAGCTCAAGTGCTTCGACGCCGCCGCCAACCCCTACCTGGCGATCGGCGGCGCACTGGCCGCCGGCCTCGCCGGCCTCGACGCCGCCCTCCCCCTCCCGCCCGAGACCCCGACCGACCCCGCCGCCCTCGACGACGCCGAACGCCTCCCGGCGACCCTGCCCGAGGCGATCGACGCCTACGAGAAGTCCGCCGTCCTGCGCCAGTCACTCGGCCCCGAACTGTACGAAACCGTCCTGGCCGTCCGACGCGCGGAAGCCGACCTCTTCGCGATGCGCACGGACGCCGAACTCATCGCCGCCACCCGCTGGCGCTACTGAGGCGGACGGTGCGCTGTTCGATTCCGTACGGGGTACCGATGGTCGGTCGGCCGTCGTCCCCGGCAATGGCCGAGGACCTCTTCCCACGGAGCCTCTGCGCACGGGTGGCAAAAGCTTGGGCGCTCAGATGCTGTTGGCGATGCGCTCGTGGTCCCGTTCGCCCTCGCGGGTCTGGATGCCAGCGGCGAGCAGCTTGTGGGCGAGCTCGGTGACCTCATCGCCGAACGCCGCGAACAGGCCCTCGTTCTCAACGGCGTACGCCGCACGCGGAATCGGCGGCGCGACCGCGTCGACCGCGGCCTTCGTGATGGAGATCACCTCCGGCCGGAGGCCGGCGATCCGTCGGGCGAGGGTGTCGACGAAGGAATCGAGTTCTGCGGCGGGCAGGGCACGGTTGATCAGGCCGTACCGTTCCGCGAGCTCCGCACCCACGAGTTCGGCGCCGAGGATGAGCTCCAGCGCACGGGCCCTTCCTGCCAGGCGCGTCATGTTCACCGTGCCGCCGCCTCCGGGGAGGATCCCCATCAAGGACTCCGGCTGCCCCTGCCCCGACTTGCCGATGGCCGCGAATCGCATGTCCAGGTACATGAAGAACTCGTTGCCCGCGCCGCGCGCGAAGCCCGCCAGCTTGCCGATGGTGACCTGCGGCAGCGAGCGGACCTCCTCGCTCATCGCCTGGAGGATGTTCAGGCCTTCCGGGACGGTCGAGCCCGGCGCGGCCGCGATCGCAGCGCGAGTGGCCGCAGGCAGCGCGTCGGGGTCGGTGAGGTAGGCCATGTCACCGTGCGCAACGAAGAACTCCGGGTCAGCGCTCTCGAAGACGATGACGCGGACGTCGGCGTCGTCCCGCACACGCGCGACGAATGCCCGGAGTGACGGCAGGAGGACCGCGTCCATCAGATTGAGCGGCGGGTGATCGATTGTCACCGTCGCGACCCCGTCCGAGACGTCGATCGTCAGGGCGGGAAGGTCTTCGTAGCTCATGAGGTGGCTCCATATCGCGGTAAGGGACGGTCCGTGACCGGGCCGCCGGCTGGGGACAGTGTCGCGAATCTCAGCATCGCGACTGACACTGAGTATCAGATTAGAAACCTGCATCCGAAGAAGCAAACGAGTGTGTCGGAGTACACTCGCCCCCATGAGCGCAGCGCCAGTCGGTACCCGTGAGATCAGCCGCCACGCGGTGCGAGCAGAGCTGGCCCGCGTCGCGTTCAACCGGTTCTGCCTCACCGGCTTCAACCAGGTCACCTTCGCCGACCTCTCCGAAGCCGCCGGAGTGTCGCGGAGCACCTTCCTGCGCTACTTCGGCACCAAGGAAGACGTGGTCCTGTTCGTCTTCGACCCTGTCGGTGGCGTCATCACTGACGCACTCGATGCCGAGCGGGCCGACCAGGACGACTGGAGCAGGCTGCGCAACGCCCTGGAGTCAGCCGTGGGGTTCCTCGTGGGCGACGTTCAGGAACTCGTGACGATCCTCGGCCTCATTGAGCAGACCCCGGCCCTGTGCGCACGCCTCCGCGAGAAGCAGGCTGAATGGCGACCAGAGATCGTCGCCCGACTGCAGAAGACAACCTCCTCGACCGACGGGTCATCGGTCATCGCCACCGTTCGCGTAGCGGCGGCGCTCGAAATCCTGTGGATCGTCCTCGGGCAATGGGGTGCGAGCGACGGCCAAGAGGACCTCGGCAAACTGCTGGACGCTGCGTTCGCCGCCTTCTCGACCCCTGCACGCCAGTAGACGGACGCTCCGTTGTAAAGGGCCGGGGCGGCGGCTTCGGACCGAGCGCAGGTCGGTGGCCGCGCGTCCCGAGAGCCATGACGATCTGGTACTGCGTCTCCCAGGTACGGGTGTCGCGAACCTCCCGCCGAAGGGCCTCCACCAGCGACGGACCCGCGCTGGAGTCATCCGGGCGCCGGCCCGTCCGCCCAGGCCCGGGCCCGGGCTCCGGCAGAGGGCATGCGGCACGTTCGGAATGACGCTCCCACCGGTCAAGTCGCGCGAGTGGGCGGTGCGCGTGCCGCCGCACGGATAGATTGCGTGGTGGGGCCGGTCGGCTCCGGGGCGGTGGGGCGACCACCGATCGTCACCTGGGTGCCGTGGGCGGGTCCGGGAGCGTCGACTTGGGGAGATGGGGAATCAGATGCGCTTTCTGGAACGGGAACGCGCCGCGGTGGCGAAGCTGCTGCCGGACTTGGACGAGACCCTGCGGACAGTGCCGCTCATGGAGTTGGAGGGCACGAACAGCCCCGGCATTCGGCTCTTCCGCGAGAGCGGCGGCGCCGCGCTGATGGCGCCGACCTCGCAACAGGGCCGGGGCGCCACCGCGTTGGACGCCCTACGAGTGCAGCGCGCCCTCGGCGCCCGGATGCCGTCCGTGGCCTCGGCCACCGCCGCGCACCACTTCTCGCTGGCCGTCCTGCTCGCCTTGGCCTCCGTCGGCGACAGCATGCTGCCTCAGCTCGTCGAGGGTGTGGTCACCAGCGATCGCCTCATGGCGTTCGCGTTCGCCGAGGAACGCTCCGGCGCCGGGATCCTCTCCCCGGCGGTGACGGCCGCGGCGGAGTCCGACCTGGTGCGAGTCAGCGGCGCGGCGCGCCCGGGCGGCCTGGCCTCCTCGATGGACCTGCTCATGGCCACCGTCACCGTCCCGCGCTCGGACGGCAAGGGCGAGGAAACGGCGGTGGCGCTGCTGCCCGCCGAAAGCGAGGGCCTGAGCGTGGGCGGGGCGGACAACGAGCGGGTCACCCTCGACGGTGTCGGCGTACCGCCCGAACTGCTGGTGCGGTCCTCCGCCCTGGACGGACACCTCGAAGCCGCGCTGACCACGGGCCTCGCCCAGTACCAGCTGCTGACGACGGCCGGTTGCCTGGGGGCCGCGAGCGCGCTGGTCGAGCAGGTGCTGCTCGACACCCGGGTGCCGGAGTCCGAGCGGGTGCGACTGCTGGTGGAGACCGAGGCCGCGATGGCGGCCGCGGAGGGCGTCGCCCGCCGGATCGACGACGGCGCCGCGGAAACCTCGATCCTCGCCGACGCCCTCTTCACCCGGTACAGCGTGCAGGACACCCTCTACCGGGTGATCCCGCGCGCGACGGAACTCCTCGCCGACCTCGGCTCCGTCGGCGCCGACGAGATCGGCCACCTCGCCGGACGCGCCACCGACCTGGCCCTACGGCCGCCGGCACGGCCCCGGACGACCGGCCCGCTGGCGGCGTACCTGGCGGGCGGACCGCTCACCGTCGTCTGACTCGGGCCCGGCATCGACGCCTCCGGATCGCGGCGTGGGGCGGGGTCGGGAAGGCACGCGCCGTCCCGGCCCTGGGCCACCTCGCGATCCGGCAGGGCGCGAACGTCCGCGACCGCCGACAACTACCAGGAACGAGCCGGTCGCCCACTGAAGTAGGGGTGGCATAGGGTCACAGCCGTGACCTATCCGCTTCCTTCCCCGGCGCTCAAGGAGTTCCTGGCGACACTCCGTCGTGGCGAAGAACGCTCCGGGGTGGTTACCTCGATCGAGACCTTCGGCGTGTTCGTCGACGTTGACGGAGCCCCCGAACCGTCGGTGGGGACTGACACCGGCGGCCCGGCGCCCGCCCACCACCGAAGCGGCGCCGTCAGCCTCGCCGACCGGAATCGGCGGCGAGGCGGCCGAGCATCGCCATCACGATGATCCGCGTCTTCTTGTCGTTCGTCACCGCGCAGTGGGCATCGACGCCCCGCTCGTCCGGTGCCGCGTCCGGCTCGACCAGGCCCAACCGGACCAGGTCGACGGCGTACTCATGGCACCGGGAGTAGTCCGCCGCGGCGCTCACCGCCTCGACGTGGTCGATGCGGACAGGATCCTCGGCACGGAACAGGGCCGGGGTGGGTGCAGGACCCAGCGTCTCCTTGATCCACGCCGACACGGCCTCCCGGGAGCAGCCCTGCTCCAGCTTCGAAGCGTTCGCGGCGGTGAGGGCCAGATGGACAAGGAGCATCCCGAACCACTGGGCGGCCTCGCGCGGAGGGGTGTCCACGCCCGTCGGCGGCATCACGGCCTGGTACAACGCAGCCACATCATCGTCGCGCGCGGCAGCGACGACGGCCTTCACGGCGCTGCCGAGGGCTGCCTGATCAACGGTCACGTCGGTGGTTCTCCTTATGGTCGGCAGCGCCAACGTACCGCTTCCTTGGGGGGATTGGTGCGGTTTGCGCATGGTTCGGCCCCGGGCTGAAGGCACTCGTGGGCGAGCGCCACGGCCGACCATACGCCGCGCCGCGTCGGTGAGTCCGATCCACTGAACCAACCTGTCGGGCCGCGTCCATATCTCGGGCGGCGCCCGACACTTGGGCAGAGATCCTCGAAGTCGGCATCCGAGAACACCGGTCCGAGCGCATCCCGCCCCGCATCATCGGGCCGCCCCTCGGAAATGACTCCTTACCGTCTCGCCAGCACCCAGGCCTGAGCCGAACAGCAGGCAGCCGTCGGCTGACATCAGAAGGTCCTTCCCCGACTACCACCCCTCTGGCACCGAGGAAGTCCTGCATCACGCAGCCCGCTCACCGAACACACGGATCACCCATTCATCGAGCCGGGCACCGAACACCGCCGCCGAATCGATCCCCGAAGCCGGAAGCGCCCCAGCATCATCCACCCTGGCGAGATAGTCCACGTCGGCCCAGCCGCCTCGGAAGAGCACCACCGACAGCAGCGTCTCCTCCGGGCCTGAGGTGCGGCCACATGGGACCGGATCCACCAGGCCCTGGAAGCACCTACGTGATCCCTTGTCTCGGCACGACTAGAACGGGGGGTTCTGGGCGAACTCGCCCGCCTCGGCCGAGAGTTCGTCCTGCTTCCGCTGTTCCGCCGCCTCCCGCTCCCGCCGATCGGCTGCTGCACGCTGCTCGGTGGTCGTGGGGATGGCGGCGAGGGCTTCGGTCGGACGGCCGTGCCTGGCCAGCAGGTCGGCCAGGTCGAAGGCGGCGTGGCGGTGGGTGGACGAGCGCAGGAGCGCGATGGCCTCCTCCGGTCGGCCGGCCCGTTCGAGCAGTCGTGCCAGCGCGGTGTCCCACTCGCCGGGCTCCCGCTCGTTGCGGGCGGTGGCCTCCGCGATGCCTTCCGTGCAGCGGCCCGCCTCACCCAGCAGCCACAGCCGCAGCTGGATGACGCTCTCCGGGTGTCCCTCGGCCCACGCACCGGTGAGATCTTCCAGGAGTTCGAGTGCCCGGCCGGGGCGGCCGTCGTTGACGAGCAGGTCCAGCGCCCAGTGGAGGAGGTTCCCGCAGTCGTAGTAGTCGTACGTGGGCCGGCCGGTCTCGACGGCTTCGTCGATCCTTCGCTGGCGGACGAGAAGGTGCATCAGCGCCGCGCGGTCCTTCGGGTGGTCGTGCGCCTCGATCCTTTCACGCAGCATGGCCTCCGCTTCGGGCGCCCGCTCCGCGTCCTCCAGTGCCTTCGCGAACACGTCGACGGCGGAGTAGGGCTCGGCGGCGGCGAGAGCTCCCAGCTCCTCGATCAGGCCCCGCCGGGCGAGGAGTTCCGCGTAGTACTCGGGGAAGTTGACGGGGTGGCGCCGGCCCGAGGCCATCTCGGTGCGCAGGATCTCGACGGCCTCGTCCGTGCGCCCCGTGCGTTCCAGGACCTGGGAGATCAGGAGCAGTACGTGCCACCGGTCCGTCCGGCCCGCGGTGCACGATTCGCCGCACTCCGCGTACCTCGCGCCCGGCGTGCTCTCCATGCCCTCCGCCAGCCGCGCGAGGACGTCCAGGACCCGGTCGTCCCGCCCCTGCCCCTCGGTCACCTTGACCAGGTGCGACTGGATCCAGAGTCCCCCGAGATGGGGCACGAGCACGTCGACGGCCTCGTCGGTCCGCCCGGCCTTCGCCAGCAGTTCCGCGTAACGGGCGCACACGTGGTCGTCGCCCAGCTCGGCCGGATCGGGGCGCACCATCGCGAGCGCTTCATCGCTCTGGCCCTGCTGGATCATGATCTCGGCGGTGGCCCATTCCGCAGCCCTCCAACCGACGTCCGTGAACGGGTCCAGCAGGTTCAGCGCCCGCTCGAACTCCCCGCTCGCGCACAGCTCCCGCGCCGCGGCTTTCGCGCAGTGCCAGTCCCCGCGCTCTCGGGCTGCCTGGACCAGCAGCTCCAACTGCCCCAAGTCAAGGAAGGTTTGTACCAGCCGCGGGGAGACGCCGCCGAGGGTGCGCGCCTGCCAGGAAAGGTCATCGACGTTGATGTTCACGTGGGGAGCCTACGAATCGCCGCTGACAGAGGGCGCTGGCTGGAGCCGGACTGTCCTGGAACGACCTGTTCACCGGTGCCGGCTACGTCCCGCACCGCGTGCCGTAGCCGGGGAGAAGCACGGACGAGCTACCCGCCACACAGAAGCCGTGGCCCCGGGCAGGTGAGACACAGTGAAGGGCCCGGCCTCCCGAGCAGTGGGAGGCCGGGCCGTCGGCTTCAAGTGCGGCTTGCGGCGTCAGTTCCGGACGGCGGGTGTCACTTCCGGACGGTGGGGTGCAGGGTGGTGACGGCGCCGTAGTGGCCGTCCGAGGCGCCGCCGACCTCGATTCCGACGGGCGCGGTGGGGGTCCGCTTGAGGCCGACCCGGAAGGTGTAGGTGACCGGGTTGCCGTTCATCACGCCGTCCAGTTGGGCCGGTGCGACGCCGAGTCGTCCGTTGCAGTCCTCGGTCACTTCGAAGGACTTCCACTCGTTGCCGACCTTGGCCTCGACCGTGACGTCCTGCCCGGTCAGGCCCTCGCTGGCGGGCAGGGACAGGTACACGGCCGGGCGCAGGCGGCCGGGGCCGTCGGGCGAGGTGACCTTGAAGGTGAACTCGGTGGGGGTTGTGCCGATGACGAGCGGGGAGGGCTTGGAGGCCGAGGCCACGGCCGGGCGGTGGCTGTCGATGACCGAGGTGGTCACGACGCCCTTGGTGAGCACCTGGTAGGTGGACGGTGTGACGGCGTCGGCTTCGACGAGCAGTCGGCCCGGCTGGTTTCCGGGGTCGAGGACCATCCGGTACTCGACGGTGCGGCTCTCGCCCGCGGCCAGGGTGAAGGCCGCGTCGTTGCCGGTTCCGGCGTAGTCCATGCCGCCGCCCTGGCTCAGCGAGGGCATGGCCTTCCAGTCGGAGGCGTCCTTGCGCTCCAGGGTGCCCTGCGCCATCGAGAGCATCCGCTGGCACTGCGCGCCCTCGTACTGCTGGGTCGCGACCACCGGGGCGACCGCTCGGCTGCCCGAGGCGTCGTTGTTCTTCCAGGTGACCGAGAACGAGACCTGGTTGCCGACCTGGATCTTCTGGCCCTGGTGGAGGCCGTTGAAGGTGATCCCGATGC